>JAUNUS010000002.1 GCA_030538055.1 Neisseria sp. | reverse complement strand
AGCGCAACCTTGCCAAGGTTGAGGTCGCGAGTTCGAGACTCGTTTCCCGCTCCATTAAAGTTTGTACAGACCCCTAAGCGGGAATAGCTCAGTTGGTAGAGCGCAACCTTGCCAAGGTTGAGGTCGCGAGTTCGAGACTCGTTTCCCGCTCCACACTTCACAAACGTGAAATATGGCGGAGTAGCAAAGTGGTTATGCAGCGGCCTGCAAAGCCGTGGACGCCGGTTCGATTCCGACCTCCGCCTCCATATTTTTCTTTTCACGCATCGCGTGGGAAGTTCAATGGCGGGGTGGCAGAGTGTTATGCGACGGTGTGCAAAACCGTACAGGCGCGGTTCGAATCCCCGCCCCCGCCTCCACCCAACTTCTCTATGCCCGGGTGGTGAAATAGGTAGACACAACGGACTTAAAATCCGTCGCCTCTAAAACGGGCGTACCGGTTCGATTCCGGTTCCGGGCACCACATTATTCTGTTTATTCTTTCTCTGCCGCGTCCGTCATCGGATTGTTTTGTGGTTTCCAAGCCTTGCCATTTTTTATTAAAATAATCTTCATTTAGCCGAGGTTACCTCGGCTATTATTTTTAGATCATCCGTTCTGCATAAAAACATCGGCACAAGTATTTGTGCCGATGTTTTTTTCAAGCCTTGTCTTAACTGCCGCGTGGTTTTTTGGCTTCGCTTTCCAGTTTGGTGCCGATGCCGATTAAACGGGCAAGTTTGACGGGTAGGCCGGCGGGAGTAAACAATACGTCGATCAGGCGGATAAACAGGTCATATTTCTTCTGGGTGTAAGGGTACCAGTTGGCTTCGATTTTACTGCTGTTGCTGTCGTACATAACGGCTTTGCTGCGGGTGTAGCCGAGCAGGCCTTCTTCGCCTTTCTGACGACCGTAGCCGCTGTCTTTGGTGCCGCCGAAGGTCAGGTTGGGATTGCCTTCGGTGACCATGGCATTATTGACCGAAACCGCGCCGCAATGCAGGCGGCGCACCACGCGTTCCAGTTGTGCCGCATCGCCGCCCCAGACCGAGGCGGATAAGCCGAACGGAGTGTTGTTGGCCAAGGCGATGGCTTCTTCCTCGCTGCCGAATTTTTCTACCGGCAGTAAGGGGCCGAAGGTTTCGTTTTGTGCCAAGGCCATGTCGGGGGTGATGCCGGACAATACCGTGGGCTGGAAAATATGCGGGTCGGCAGCCAGTACTTCGCCGCCGGTGTGGACGGTTGCGCCTTTGGCGCGCGCATCGGCCACATGATCGGCAACGAGTTGCCGTTGAAAATCAGCCGTCATACCGCCGACGTCGGCATTACCCGAGTCGCCGTGATTCAACACCAGACTTTCCACGTGTGCCGTGAGTTTGACCAAAAACGCGTCATAAACTTTTTCTTGCACATAAATGCGCTCGACCGAGGAGCAGGATTGTCCGGCGTTGGTCAGTCCGCCCCAGGCAATACCGGCGGCGGCGCGGTCAAGATTGGCATCGGCAAACACGATGGCGGGGTCTTTGCCGCCCAGTTCCAAATCCACCGGAATCAGTAATTCCGCCGCTTGTGCCAAAATGCGTTTACCGGTGCGGGCACTGCCGGTGAAGAAAATTTTGGCGGGGCGTTGTGCGATTAAGCGTTGTGCCGTTTCGCCCGTACCGTAGCAGATGAACGCACTTTGGGCGATCAAGGGTGAGGCTGCCAGAATTCTTTCAAACAAGCCTGTCATCGGGGTGATTTCGGAAGGTTTGAAGATCACGGCGTTGCCGGTGACAAAGCCCGCCATGATGGAAGTCATGCCGATGTGCAACGGGTAATTCCACGGCGCAATCACCAACACCACCCCCAGCGGCTCGTGATAAATCCGCGATTTTTTGCCGAGCAAGGCCAGCGGCGTGGCGACTTTGCGGTCTTTAAGGATTTTGGGTGCGGTTTTGATCAGGTTTTCGAAATTGTCCAGCACGCCCATGATTTCGGACACCATGCCGTCGGTACGGGTTTTGCGGGTGGCGGCGCACAGTTCAGTGACGATTTCTTCTTTGTGTTCGCGGATGTAGCCGATCAGTTTTTCAACGGCATGCAGGCGTTCACGCAGGTTGGTTTCGGCTAAACGCTCGGCTGCACGGCGTGCGCGCAGGTAAATATCGGCGACGGCAGCGGCATCGGTTTCAGGGTAAGACGGTGTGGTCATGACAGGTTTTCCTTATGGTGGGGTTCGTCGGGTTCGCAGTGGACATGATAACCGATGATGTCGAATATCGGATTATCGTCACGATGCTGATTGGCATAGTACAGGCTGAAAATAATGCCGCGCAGGCCGATGTCCAGCTGCCTGAAAGGTACGGCCAACAAATGATTTTTGCCGTGGGCATTCATGCCGCAGCGCAGAATAAACATCAAGACGGCATCGGGTAGAAACGACAACACGTTCAATGCCAGCTTGAAGTCAGCCAGATCGCGCGGGTGGGCCGGCCGCATGATGATATCGACCTGATCCAATGCGCCGCAGGCGGAAAAGGCAGGGAAGGGTGCATGGGCGGGAATCAGCAAATCGCCGATGCGGCGCAGCGCATGCAGTTGACGGCGGGTAAACAAGGCGGAAGTCATGATGCTTTCCTTATGGTGGCCATGATTTAACGCGGCAAGTTGTCGATGATGGTGCGGGCGGCACGATGTGCCAAAGCCATGATGCTCAAACTGGGGTTAATACCGGGTGCGTTGGCAAACAGCGCGCCGTCGGCGACGTAAAGCTTATCACTGCCATGCAGCCTGAAACCTTCGTCAACCACCGAATCGCCGGCATTTTGCCCGAGGCGCGCGCCGCCCATCAGGTGCAAGCCGATGCGGATATCGGAGTGCATGATGTTTTTTGCGCCGGCGGCCAGAAAGAGTTCGTGCACCAGTTCCCGTCCTTTGGCGGCGCGTGCCAGATCGGCATGGTTTAAGGTCTTCTTGACCGACAGGCGACCGTGTTTGGTCAGGGTGATTTCGCCCGGTGTTTGTTCACGCAACGAAACTTCGATGCACATCATGCGCCGGTAATCGGCCATATACTGTTGATGTTCGCGCCCGAGATGATGGTGATTGAGCATTGCGATCGACATCGGGCCGGCAAATACGTTTTCCAGTTTGAACCGCCAGTCGCGCAGGCGCGGGTCGGCCGACTTGGCTGCCTGAAACGATCCTTTGTGGGCATCGACGATCTCATCACACATGGCGGTACTCATCCACTGCGGATGACAGTAGAAATACTTGCCCAAGGCAGGCAGGCGGCGCGCATAGCCGCTGCGCAACAAAAGCTCGCTCGTGCCCAGTGCGCCGGCGCTCAGAATGCAGCGGCGCGCATAAAACACACGGCTTTGCCCATGCTGCCGCGCATGCACGGCAACACAATCTTTACCCTCGACAATTTCGCCCACTAACACATCGGCGACGATGCGCAAGCCGTCGTTACAGGCTGCCTGTAAAAAAGTGACGTTCATGCTTTGTTTGGCGTCGCGCGGGCAGCCGCCTAAGCATACGATGCAGTCGTGCCCGTCGCAGCCTGCCTGTGCGCGGCGTAAAGGCTGCCATTGATAACCGAGTTTTTCGAGCGCCTCGACATACAACACGGCGTTACGGTTCCACTCCTGCCGGTCATCAAACGTGTGCAGCGCCAGCTGTGCTTCCACCGCATCGTAATGCGGATCCATGGCTTCCGAGGTGAAAAAAGACACGCCGCTTTCCGCTTTGAAGTCGCGCCATGCAATGTCGTCAAAGCGATCGAGTAAAGCCTGGTTCACCACCGTGCCGCCGCCCACCGCTTTGCCGCGTAGCAAGATGGTGGACGCATCAGCCGACATTTCCGCACCGCCGCCCCACATCAGTTTGGCGGCGGAGAGCATTTCGTTGCGCGGGTAATCGCTGCCGCGATAGTGCGAACCGGCTTCCAACAGCAACACTTTCGCACCTTGCGTGCATAATTCGCGCGCCATCACACTGCCACCTGCGCCCGAGCCGATGATGATAAAGTCGTGGCAATCATTCATGATGAAATCCTTAGATTGGTTTTTTGATGCATAGCAATATGTGTTCAAAAACAATGCTGCGAAGTCAAGCGAAATCGGGTGCTTTGAGCAATGGGAACGGTTTTTTATGGCAGAGCTGCTTGGGTGATTTTTTGTCTCTTTATCTTTGTCGCCGCTGCGTTGGGCGCTTCAGGCAGCCTGCCTGAAGCGTTGGCGCACGCTTTAAGTCGTCTCGTCACGCATAATCAATGCATTCGCACCCGCTGCATAAGCCATGGCCGAGAGCATGGCGGTGTTTTGGTAAGGGTTGCTCAGCGCGGTAAGGTTGGCGAGGATCGGCAGGTGGGACAGGGTGCGTGCGATGGCGATGGCTTCGCAGTCCAGACGGGTGGTGATGGTCTGGTCAAGGTTCAAAGTGCCGGCATCGCCCAAAATCAAATGATGGTTGCCGTGTAAGGCCACACGCTCGGCGGCGCGCAGCCAATCGGTGCTGTTATGGTGTTTGTCTTTGCACAAAACCAAGGGCGTGTTCAGCCGTCCGATTTCGCGGGCAAGCGCGGCATTGTCGGGCAGTTCCCCGCCCAGATAGAGCATATCGGCATCCGCCGCCAAGGTCGGCTCGATGTGGCGAGTGTCGCGAATGCGCACCATCACGGGCAGTCCTGCCTCGTGCCAATGGGCGATGGCGCGTTTGGCTGCGGCGGCATTTTCTTTTTCCGAAGGCGCGTGCAAGGCTTCGTACGGACGTGATGAGGTGAAATACGGGTCGAGAAAAATCGCCTGTGCCTGTTCAGGCTGCCTGAAGTCTTGCGTCGGGCGCGCCAGCAGGCGGACTTTTTCCGTGCCGCCGAAGCTTACGCCGCGCACTGTGATGACGGTGTCTTCGGCGCGGGCTTCGCGGCTGATGATTTGCCAGTCGTGCAAAATCCGCACCGCGCGCTCCACTTCCGGCAAGGCGGCAAAGCGTGCGTCCTCAAACCGCCGTTCATCACCGACCACGCCGATGATGGTGCGCTCGACCCCTTCGGATAAATGTTCTTGCAGTCCGCAGGCGCGGATTTCTGCAATCACGCGTTGTACCGCCTCGCTGCTGGCGCGGTGTCGCATCACGATAATCATCGAAAGCTCCCTGAAAAAAGTTGCCGCAAACGGGTAAAAAGCGTTATATTGCACCCCTTTCCCGTGCGGGTGTAGTTCAATGGCAGAACGGCAGCTTCCCAAGCTGCATACGGGGGTTCGATTCCCCTCACCCGCTCCAAGCGGCGTCTCAAACGCCGGTCAAATTTTACCCCGCCAAAGCCGCCAAAACCTTATCCGCTTTATCTAAAGTCGCATTGACCAGATCTTCGCTGTGCGCGGCCGACAGGAAACCTGCCTCAAACGCAGACGGCGCGAACGCCACGCCTTCGTCCAGCATCGCGTGGAAGAAGCGTTTGAACAATGCCGCATCGGTGTGCTGCATATCGTCATAGCTTTGCGGCAGTTTGTCCGCGCCAAAATACATGCCAAACATGCCGCCGACGTAATCGGTCAGCAAGAGCACGCCGTGGCGGGTCGCGACGGCTTGCAAACCTTCGCATAATTGACGGGTGCGGGCGGTTAATTGTTCGTAGAAACCGTCGCGCTGCACGATTTCCAAGGTTTTCAGACCGGCGGTGACCGCGAGCGGATTGCCCGACAAAGTGCCTGCCTGATACACATCGCCCAAGGGCGAAATCTTCGCCATGATGTCGGCGCGACCGCCGAACGCAGCCAAGGGCATACCGCCGCCGATGACTTTGCCCATGGTGGTCAAGTCCGGCGTGATACCGTGCAACGACTGTGCACCGCCCAAGGCCACGCGGAAGCCGGTCATCACTTCGTCGTAAATCAACACCGTACCGTGACGGGCGGTCAGCGCGCGCAAGGCTTGCAGGAATTCCGCGCTCGGTTTGACCAGATTCATATTGCCGGCGAAAGGTTCGATGATGACGCAGGCAATGCTGTCGCCGATGCGGGCGAAGGTTTCTTGCAGCGCGGCGGTGTCGTTGTAACGCAGCACCAAAGTGTGGCGCGAAAAATCGGCCGGCACACCGCCCGAGCTGGGGTTGCCGAAGGTGAGCAAGCCCGAACCGGCTTTCACCAGCAGGCTGTCGGAATGGCCGTGGTAGCAGCCTTCAAATTTAATGATGGTGTCGCGTCCGGTAAAGCCGCGAGCAAGGCGGATCGCACTCATGGTTGCTTCCGTGCCCGAGCTGACCAGGCGCACTTGCTCGACGGACGGCACGAGACGATTGATGGCGGCGGCGATGTCGATTTCGCCTGCGGTCGGTGCGCCGAACGACAAGCCCGATTCCGCCACTTCCTGCACCGCTTTGACCACTTCGGGGTGGGCATGACCGACAATCGCCGGCCCCCACGAGCACACGTAGTCGATGTAGCGGTCGTCGTTTTCGTCCCACACGCACGCGCCTTTGGCACGGCGGATAAAACGCGGCACGCCGCCGACGCTGCCGAAAGCACGCACCGGCGAATTCACGCCGCCGGGAATCAATTGTCTGGCTTGTTCAAAGAGTTCTTGGTTACGATTCATGGTTTTCCTTTTGCTTCAAATACTGTACAGGCTGCCTGAAAGAGCTTAATAACAGGCAAAAAGAGATTTCGGACAAACGTTCAGGTTGCCTGAAACCTTATGCTGAGACCATTGCAACAATCCGTCCTGCGGCGCATTTCTTTGGAATGCGCTCCTCGAAATCTTGCCTATCTGTGAGATATGTCTGCGCTTTCTGCGGTGCTATTCCTTAGAACTGCATCCGCATGACAGACTTTTGCAAAGGCCTCATGTTTTAAGTGCGTACTTGACCGTCGCCCAGCACCACCCATTTTTGTCCGGTTAAACCTTCCAATCCGACCGGGCCGCGGGCGTGGATTTTATCGGTGGAAATGCCGATTTCCGCGCCCAGCCCGTATTCAAAACCGTCGGCAAAGCGGGTGGAAGCATTCACCATCACACTGGCGGAATCGACTTGGCGTAAAAATTGACGGGCGCGGGTGTAGTTTTCGGTGACGATGCTGTCGGTGTGGTGGCTGCCGTAATGGTTGATGTGGGTAATCGCGGCGGGCAGATCGTCCACCACGCGCACCGCCAAAATCGGCGCGAGGTATTCTTCGTGCCAATCGGCTTCGGTGGCAGGTTTCGCCGCCGCGCCCAAATAAGCCAAACTGCGTTCGCAGCCGCGTAGTTCCACCCCTTTGGCGGTGTAATCCTGCGCCAGCAGCGGCAAGATTTCGGCGGCAACGGCGTGATGCACGAGCAAGGTTTCCATGGTGTTGCACGTGCCGTAACGCGAGGTTTTGGCATTCACCGCAATCGCCCGCGCTTTGGCAAGGTCGGCGGCCTCGTCGATGTAGACATGGCACACCCCGTCCAGATGCTTGATCACCGGCACGCGCGCCTCTTCGCTGATGCGCTGCACCAGACCTTTGCCGCCGCGCGGCACGATCACGTCGATGAATTCGGGCAGGCGCAACATCGCGCTCACGCCGGCACGGTCGGTGTTTTCCACAAAACGCACCGCACTTTCAGGCAGCCCTGCCGCCGCCAAACCTTGATAAATCAAACATGCAATCGCGGTATTGCTGTGCAACGCCTCGCTGCCGCCGCGCAACACGCAGGCATTGCCCGATTTTAAGCATAAAGCCGCAGCGTCGGCGGTTACGTTCGGACGCGCTTCGTAAATAATGCCGATCACGCCCAGCGGTACGCGCATTTTCCCGATTTGAATCCCCGAAGGACGGTAGGCGAAATCGCTCATTTCACCCACGGGATCAGGCAGCGCGGCGACTTGTTCCAAACCCGCCGCCATGGATTCCACCGTGGCGGCGGTCAATTGTAAACGATCCAGTAAAGCCGCTTCCAAACCCTTGGCGCGCGCCGCGTCCATATCGCGCGCATTGGCCGCCAACAGTTCGGCTTCATGGGCGCGCAATAAGCCGGCAATCGTCAGCAGCGCATGATTTTTGCGGGCGGTGTCTGCGTCGGCGGTCAAAAAAGAAGCAGCGCGCGCCGCCGCTGCCAGTTCGCGAATATAAGCGGTAATGTCCATATGCATTCACTTTCCATCAAGATGTCGCATCTTATACCAAGCCTGAAAAATAATCGCAAGAACTTCGTGGCTAAACTGTGTTTTAGGCTGCCTGAAAGTTTAGATAGCGTTTATGTGAATTTTATTTTGAGTATTCTCAACATCACTCAAATCCAAAACGTCACAATCAAAAGAAACCTTTATTTCATCCGTCGCCACCCCCTTGAAGCAGCCGTTAAACAAGGCGTTTTTGCGGGGGAAAGGGCTTGCCTGTTTGAGTGGCGGCGCAGCCGACACGAGTTCAAGCCCGCCGCACAAACGGCTTGTTTAACGGGAAGTTTGGCGCAGCCAAACCTGCGCCGTGGGGTCGTCTTTCTTTACTTACTTTCTTTGACGAAGCAAAGAAAGTAAGTCGCCGCGCGGCGATAGAGCGCGAAGCAAACAGTCTCTGCAAAGCAATACAGGCTGCCTGAACTCTACGGACATTATTCAGGCAGCCGTCTAAAGTTTTCTATAAAACGCTCAGCTTGCAGATACCATCATGGTTCCGCTGAACTTCGTTTCAGAGACTCCTTAACGCGGCAACCAACCCTGTGCGGCAAACGATACCGTTTCCTGCGCGGTCACGATCACATGGTCGAGCAGGTTAATGTCCAGCAGGTTCAAGGCGGCACGCAAGCGTACCGTGAACATGCGGTCGGCATCGGAGGCCGACGCCGAACCGGCAGGGTGATTATGCGCGATGATCAAAGCGGAAGCGTGATGTGCCAAGGCTTTTTTGGCAATCTCGCGGATGTACACCGTGTTTTCGGTGAGCGTGCCGCGCCCCAATTCCTCTGCCGCGACAATGCGGTTTTGCCGATCAAGAAACAATGCCAGCATGACTTCCACGGTTTCAAAGCCGATGGCCAAGCGCAAATATTCCGCCACTGCCTGCGGATCGCTGATGCTGGGCAGTTGCGTCATTTCCTCCGCCAGCAGACGTTTGCCGATTTCGCGCACCGTCGCAAACTGGGTGTACGCCGCCAAACCCAAACCCTTATGCCGTTGCAATTCAGGCAGCGTGGCGGTAAATACCGCACGCAACGAACCGAAATCGCGCAGCAACTGCCGCGCCAGCTCGACCGCATTCATGCCGCGCGTGCCGCTGCGCAATAAAATCGCCAGCAGTTCGGCATCGGACAATACCGCCGCGCCTTTGTGCAACAGTTTTTCGCGCGGACGGTCGTCTTCCGCCCAGTTTTTGATGCTGTTCATGCTCTATTCCTTAATCTTTTTCGGCAAAAATCATAACAGATTCCGTAGGTTTAGCGCGAATATGCCGTGCCGGCCAAGTTTACAGGCTGCCTGAAAGCGTATTGCGGTGCAAATGCCTATAAACCTTTCAGGCAGCCTGAAAAAGGCTTAAGATTCGGGCTTTACCTCTTTGACACGGCATTTCATCATGCGCCCTTTAATCGCCACCATTGATCTTGAGCACTTGCGTCACAATTACCGTTTGCTGAAAAAAGCCCACGGCGGGCGATTGTTGGCGGTGGTGAAGGCCGATGCTTACGGGCATGGCGCGGTCGCTTGTGCCGCCGCCTTGAGCGAGGCGGACGGGTTTGCGGTGGCGTATCTGGACGAAGCGCGCGAACTGCGTGCGGCCGGCATCGCGCAGCCGATTGTGCTGCTCGAAGGCGTGTTTGAAGCGGCGGAATACGCCGAGTGCGATCGCTTGCAATTATCCCCCGTGGTGCAAAATGCGCTGCAATTGCGCGATTTTTTGGCGCACACATGGCACGCGCCGGTCACGCCGTGGTTGAAGTTGGATTCGGGTATGCGCCGCGCGGGTTTTTTGCCGCATGAGTTGGCGGCGGCGCACCATGCTTTAAGCACGGCCAACCATGTGCGCGAAGTGGTCAAAATCACCCACTTTGCGTGTGCCGATGAACCGAGCAGCGAGATGACCGCACGGCAATTGGCATGCTTTGACCAATGTTGTCAGGCTTTATCCGGTGCGGAAAGTTTGGCCAATTCTGCCGCGATGTTGGCGCACCCTGCCGCACGGCGCGATTGGGGGCGGGGCGGTATCGCTTTATACGGTGTGTCGCCGTTTGAAAACAACACGGCGGATTTATCGCCCGAAGCACAAGCACTTTCAGGCAGCCTGAAAGCGGTGATGACGCTGCGCACGCGCGTTTTCGGGGTGCGCGAATTGGCGGCAGGCGAAAGCATCGGCTACGGTGCGATTTTCCGTGCCCCGCGTGCCATGCGCGTGGGCTTGATCGCCTGCGGTTACGCCGACGGTTATCCGCGCGTGCCGTCGAACGATAATCCGGTGCTGATTGACGGCGTACCGAGCCGCGTCATCGGGCGGGTGTCGATGGACATGATGACGGTGGAACTGCCGCGCGCCGAACACGGCATCGGCAGCGTGGTCGAGCTGTGGGGCGAAAACATCAGCGTGGCGGCAATTGCCCGTCGCTCCGGTACGATTTCCTATGAAGTGCTGTGCCATCTCAAGCGTGCGCATAAGGATTATCGTGCGGCGGAGCAATCCTTATCCAACCAGCCTCAATAAATTCGATGGAATACTGAATCATGCCCGCTGTTTTTATCCAAGGTGTTTTGCTGATGGGCAGTTTGATTATTGCCATCGGCGCGCAAAATGCGTTTGTGCTCAAGCAAGGCTTGCTTAAACAATATGTGTTCACCGTCGCTGCGATTTGCCTGTTGTGCGATGTGGTGCTGGCGACGCTCGGTGTTTTCGGCATGGGTTCGGTGATGATGCGTTCGCCCGTGGCGGTGAAAGCTCTTGCCATCGGCGGTGCGCTGTTTTTGTTGTGGTACGGCTGGAACGCGCTGCGGCGTGCTTTGCGTCCGGTGGGTTTTGTGCTGGCGGCAGCTGATCAGCCCGCACCGTCGCGCCGCCGCGTGATCGCGCAGACCTTGGCGGTTACTCTGCTGAACCCGCATGTGTACATCGATATTGTGGTGATTGTCGGCGGCATTGGTGCCACTTTGAACACCGCGCACAAAACCGCGTTTCTGGCAGGCGGTTTATTGACTTCGGCGGTGTGGTTTTTTTCATTGGCATACGGTACGCGCATTTTACTGCCTCTGTTTCGCCGTCCGCTCACATGGCGTATTTTGGACGGCTTGATTGTTGTCGTGATGTGGGCGATTGCCGCCTCGCTGTTGAACTTTGCCCGTGGCGGCTAAAACGCTTTACGCCCGATAACTTAACGCCTATAGTGAAAAAGTTTTGACCTCAACTGCCCGTTTTTTTAAGGAGAAAAATATGGCAACCACTCGTAAAACCCCCGTGAAAAACAAAGATGCCGCACCGGCCGTGACCGCGCCCAAACCCAAAAAATCGGTTGCGTTGTCAGGCGTTGCCGCCGGCAATACGGCTTTGTGTACCGTGGGTCGGCACGGTAACGATTTGAGTTACCGCGGCTACGATATTTTGGATTTGGCCAAGCATTGCGAATTTGAAGAAGTCGCGCATTTGCTGATTCACGGTCATTTGCCGAATAAACATGAATTAAGCGCGTACAAAACCAAACTGCGCGCTTTGCGCCTGCTGCCTGCCAATGTCTTGGCGGTATTGGAAAATATTCCTGCTGCCGCCCACCCGATGGACGTGATGCGCAGCGGCGTTTCCGCTTTGGGTTGTACGCTGCCTGAACGCGAAAGCCACCCCGTGTCCGAAGCGCGCGATATCGCGGACAAACTGATGGCTTCGCTCGGCAGTATGTTGCTGTATTGGTACCAATACACGCATAACGGCAAAGTGATTGATTTGGAAAGCGAAGAAAACAGCATCGGCGGGCATTTCCTGCATTTGCTGCACGGTGCGCGCCCGAGTGCGGAGCAGGTCAAGGCGATGCACGTTTCCTTGATTTTGTATGCCGAGCATGAATTTAACGCTTCAACCTTTACCGCACGCGTGATCGCCGGTACGGGTTCGGATGTGTATTCCGCAGTCAGCGGCGCGATCGGCGCCTTAAAAGGCCCGAAACACGGCGGCGCGAACGAAGTGGCTTACGATATTCAAAGCCGCTACCGCACGCCCGAAGAAGCCGCGCAGGACATCAGCGAACGGCTGGAGCGCAAAGAAATCGTGATCGGCTTCGGTCATCCGGTCTATACCGTATCCGATCCGCGCAATGTGGTGATCAAAGAAGTGGCGAAAAACCTTTCCAAAACCGGCGGCGACATGACCTTGTTCAACATCGCCGAACGGCTGGAAACCCTGATGTGGGACAAGAAAAAAATGTTCCCGAATCTGGACTGGTTCAGCGCGGTGTCCTACCACAAAATGGGCGTGCCCACGGCGATGTTCACGCCTTTATTTGTGATTTCCCGCACCAGCGGCTGGTGCGCGCACATCATCGAGCAGCGCGAAGACGGTAAAATCATCCGCCCAAGCGCAAACTACACCGGCCCCGAAGACCTGCCGTTTGTGCCCATGGCAAAACGCAAATAAATCCGCGTGGTACTGTGCAAAAACCCGTTCATTTTTTAGTGAACGGGTTTTTTGTGGCGGGTGGAAACGGGCGGTCGGCAGCGGCATTGATGTTTCAGGTAGCCTGAAACATAGCGAGATCATTCAGGCAGCCTGAAGCATCATGATTGAACCGTGTTAATCCAGCCACACGGTAAAGTCTTCCGTGCCGGCGCGTGGCGGGTGCAGGGTATTGACGATGTGTTCGCCGTCGGCGTAACCCAATGCCATGGCGCCGATCAAAACTTCATCCGCGCTGGCGCCCAATAAGGGCAAGACCAAACGGTGGTAGGCATTCCATGCGGCTTGCGCACAGGTGTCCAAGCCACGGGCGCGGGCGGCGAGCATTAGGTTTTGCATCAGCATCGCGATGTCCATTTTCGCGCCGTCGCCCATCACGCGGTGGGAGGTGAAAAACAGGCCGACGGGCGCATCGAAAAAGCAGTAATTGCGCAAATGCTGCGCGTGCATTTTTTCTTTGTCGCCTTTGCCGATGCCCAGCAGTCCGTACAAGCTCCAGCCGTTTTCGCGGCGGCGGTCAATGTAGGGCGAAATCCATTCGCGCGGGTAATAGGGAAAGGTCTCGCTATATTGCGCCGCTTGTTCGGGATTGTCGCGCGCGGCATTGACGGCGGCGGTGACGGTGCGCACGATTTCGGCGCGCTTGTTGCCGCTGACCACGTACACGCGCCACGGTTGGGTGTTGGTGCCGGAAGGCGCGTAGGCCGCGGTTTGCAAGAGCTCGTTCAAGAGTTCACGCGGTACGGCTTGGTCGGTGAACGCGCGAATCGAGCGGCGGCTGCGGATGATGTGTTCGGTCTCGGTCATGGCAGGGTTGAATCGGACGTGATGTTTTCTTCGGTGGCTTGCCGCGCTTCGCGGTCAAGGCGGCTTTGTTTTTTCATCAGGAAATAATTGCCGGTGATCACGAGCGTGCTGATGACCACAATCATGATGGTGGCCAGCACGTTCATTTGCGGATCAAGCCCGCGCCGGATTTTCGAGAAAATCACCATCGGCAAAGTGGACGAACCCGGGCCGGATAAGAACGATGCGATCACCAAATCGTCCAGTGACAAGGTAATGCCGAGCAGGAAGCCCGAAATCAGCGCGGGGGCGATTAAGGGCAGGGTGATGGTGAAGAAGATTTTCAGCGGTTTCGCGCCCAAATCTTTGGCGGCTTCTTCCAGCGATTCGTCCAATTCGCCCAAACGTGCGCGCACAATCACGGTGACATAAGCCATGACCAAAGTGGTGTGCCCCAGCCAAATCGTAAAAAAGCCGCGCTCGAAATTCAGGAAGCCCAACCATGCCGAGTTTTGCAGAAAAATCTGCACTTGGAAAATCAGCATCAGCATCGACAAACCGGTGATGACTTCGGGCATCACCATCGGTGCGGACACCATGCCGGCAAATAACGTGCTGCCGCGAAAACGTTTGATCCGTGCCAAGGCATAAGCGGCGAGCGTGCCAAGCATCACCGCCGCGAACGACGACACCAATGCAATGCGCAAAGACAGCCATAATGCGCTGAGAATCACTTGGTTTTGCAGCAATTCGCCGTACCAGCGCATGGAGAAACCGCCCCACACCGTCACCAGTGCGGACGCATTAAACGAGAAAATAATCAATATAAACAGCGGGATGTACAAAAACAACAAACCTGCCGCCAATGAAGCCTTGAGAAACCATGAAATGCGGTTGTGGTTCATGACGCTTCTCCTTCCAGTTCGCGCGTTTCATAGCGGTGAAAAAGGGCAATCGGGATCACCAGCAAAATCACCATGATGACAGCGATGGCCGAAGCCTGCGGCCAGTTGTTTTGATCGAAGAAGGCATTCCATAACACTTTACCGATCATCAGGTTTTCCGGCCCGCCGACGAGTTCGGGAATCACAAACTCCCCGACCGCGGGAATAAACACCAGCATCGAACCGGCAATAATGCCGGCGCGCGATAAGGGCCAAGTAATCGTCCAGAAAGATTTGATCGGCCCCGCGCCCAAATCCGCCGAAGCTTCCAGCAGGCGCGAATCCAGTTTGATCAACTGCGTGTAAAGCGGCAGCACCATAAACGGCAGGTAGGCGTACACCATCACCAATAGCAGCGAGAAGGTGTTGTAATACATATCCAGCGGCGCGATGCCGAAGCGGGCGAGGAAATTGTTGATGATGCCGTTGGTACTGAGCAAGCCCATCCACGCGTACACGCGCAGCAAAAATGACGTCCAAAACGGCAACATAATCGCCAGCAACACGCCGTTGCGGTATTTGGGGTTCATGCGTGCGATGGCGTAAGCGATCGGATAACCGAACAGCAAACACAGCAAAGTGGTGACGATTGCGATGAAAAACGAGGAAATATAGGTTTTGAGGTAAATATTGTTACCGGTTTCGCTCAAAACGCCCCACGAGGCGAAAGTCTCTTTCAGGCTGCCTGAGCCGGTGATTTTCACCAACAGATTGAACGGATTGAATTCGCCTTTTAAGGTTTGCCAGAAATTGACGAAAATATCTTGATAATTGACAAAGCTCAAATGCACCGTGGCACGCGCCATGTCGGCATCGTATGACCACAGCGGCGAATAAGGCGGAATGGCGATTTCCTGCTCGGCAAAGCTGATTTTCAACACAATGAAAAACGGGATCAAAAACAGCACCAGCAGCCATGAATACGGCACGCCGATCACCATGCGCGAACCGAAAGTCGGGCGCAGGCGCAAGCGCAGCCAGTCTTGAATAAAATGCGTCATGACGTTAAGCCTCCCGCATCAATGGGTCAGGGCAATCGGCTGGTCGCCGTGCCACGCGATGTAAACCTGCTCTTCCCACGTCGGTGCTTCTTCACCCGCCAGATACCAGCGCGAGGACGGAATGGTGCTTTTGATGATGGCACCGCTTTCCAGCCGCACGTGGTACACCGCCACGCTGCCCAAATAGGCGATTTCTTCAATGATGCCGGTCGCCCAGTTCACGTCTTTGAAGTGCGCCGGTTTTTCTTTATACATGTTCACGTCTTCGGGGCGCAGGCTGACCCAGACTTCCATGCCTTCGGGACGGCCCAAGCTGTAGCTGAGCAAAATATTGCGTACCATTTCGTCGCAGGCAATTTCGGTTTCGTTGGCCTCTTCGCGCACCACTTGCCCGTGCAGGATATTGGTTTCGCCTAGGAATTCTGCGGTAAAACGGCTGTTGGGGTATTCGTAAATATCAAACGGCGTGCCCACTTGTTGCAGTTGGCCGTCGGACATCACCGCGATGCGGGTCGCCATGGTCATGGCTTCTTCTTGGTCGTGGGTCACCATGACACAGGTCACGCCGACCTGCTCCAGCGTATTCACAAGCTCCAGCTGGGTTTGCTTGCGCAGATTTTTGTCCAGCGCGCCCAAGGGTTCGTCCAGCAGCAGCAGTTTGGGGCGTTTGGCCAAGGAGCGTGCCAAGGCGATGCGTTGCTGCTGACCGCCGGAGAGCTGGTGCGGTTTGCGCTGGGCGTATTTGCTCATTTGCACGAGTTTCAGCATTTCTTCCACCCGCGCCATGATTTCGTCTTTGGGCAATTTGTCTTGCTTCAGACCGTAAGCGATGTTTTGTTCCACCGTCATGTGGGGAAAAAGCGCGTAGCTTTGAAACATCATGTTGATCGGGCGGTCGTAGGGTTGCAGTTTGGTGATGTCCTGCCCGTCCAGAATGATTTTCCCCTGCGTCGGGGTTTCCATGCCTGCCAGCATACGCAGCAAGGTCGATTTGCCGCAGCCCGAACTGCCCAGCAGCGCGAAAATCTCGCCGCGATACACGTCCAAATCCACATCGTCCACGGCGTAATTATCGCCAAACTGCTTGACCAAACCTTGAATTTGCAAGTAGGGGCGGTCGTGATTGCTCGTTTTGTTTGCTGTCATGGCAACGGGCTTCCTCAGGGTGAAAAGATAAAGGGAAAATAAACCGCTTATTGTAGGGGAATTATGAAGATTAAAGCAATGGATGGAACGGCAATCCGATGCGCGCTTATGCGATGGGCACGCATCAGGAAGCTTTGGATTTTATCGGGTGTTGTTTTGCGGCGACACATTGTTGATGCAGATTGTCGCTGCGGTATTTGACGAGGTGATGTCAAAACCTTTCAGGCAGCCTGAGACCTTTGCAAAAATCCATCCTGCGGCGCATTTCTTTGAGATGCGCTCCTCGGAATCTTGCCTATCTGCATGATATGTCTGCGCTTCCTGCGGTGCTATCTCTTCGAACTGCATCCAAATGACGGACTTTTGCAAAGGTCTCAGCCTGAAAAACCTTTGCATCTAATCCCATGCCAATGCAGCGTCCAACATCGCCAGTTGCGCAGGGTCGATGTCCCATGACCAGATGCCGCGCGCGCCGTCCGCCTGCACGCCGCGCAAAAACAGATAACGCACGCAGAAAAGCGGCGGGGTGATCCCGCGTGCCGCCAAATAACGGCGCGTGGCCAGCGCGTAAATCACGGCTTGGGCGGCGTATTGGTGTTGCGCCATGGCGGCGTTCAGCGCGTCGGGGGTGTAAGCGTCGCTGTCGCTGCCGAGGCGGTTGGATTTGTAGTCGATCAGGTAAATTTTGCCGTCGTCGTCTTGCGCGGTCATGTCGATGAAACCGTTGAAAAAACCGCTGACGGTGTGAGCGGAAACCTGTTGCAAGGCATCACGCACCACCGCAGGCAATGCGTTGCCGATGATGCGATCTACGGTGTGCGGATCAAAACGCAGGCGGTTGAGCAAAAAGCCGTTCTCCGCCAAACGGCGGCGGCGCGGCAAGGCGGCGAGCGTGATGTGCGGATTCAACGGTGCCAGACGGGTGTGGTCGAACACGGCGAACAGTTTTTCCCCCCAATAGGCACCGTCAAAACCGTAAGCATCCAGCTTGCGCGAGATGAGTTCGGCTTGTTCGGCGGCAGGGCGGGCAAAGTCGAAATGTTCGAGGATTTCGTGCCAGCACAAGCCGGCTTGCGTGCCGCCGGGAAACGTGTGCAGATGATCGCCGTCGTTTGCGGTGAGCATGTCGTCGCTTTGTTCGGCATGGTCCACGCTGAATATTTCTTCTTGCGCGGTATCGGCGGCCTCTTCCACTAATCGCGCCCATGCGCTGAAACTGGTGAGGCGGCGCGCGTCAAAGCCGCGTTGCGGTGCGGAGGCTGCCTGAAAGGTGATGCGTGGCGCGCTTGGCGGGGCGTAAGCGCAAGCGTCGGGCAAGATTTCGCTTAATTCCACCGCGTTCACCGCCGTGTGCTGCGCCCAGTTTTGCCACGCTTGCCATGTGCTGCCGCCGCCGTAGGGGTGCAGCAGATAATCCAGCGGCAGTTTGTGCGCGGGGTGCTTGCTTTTGCCGCCGTAGTCATTGTCCGCGCTGCACAGCACCAAGGCTTCGCCGGCGCGGGTCAGCGCGACGTAGAGCAGGCGTAATTCTTCAGACAGTTGTTCGTCGTTTAAGGTGTCGAGATCGTCCTCTTGCCATTGGCTTTTACCGAGCAAATCGGTGTGGTCGTCACGGCGGATTTTCTCGATGGGTTTTTTTTGATTATTGCGCGGTGCGTAGGCAAACGGGCAATACACGAGCGGATACTGCAAACCTTTTGCGGCGTGAATGGTGATGATTTTGACCAAGGCTTCGTCGTTTTCCAGCCGCAGCAGGGCGTGGTCGCTGCGTTGTTCGGAGGCTGCCTGAATCTCTTTTTCCAGCCATGTGGCCAAAGCGCGTTCGCCAAAACAATCGGCCGCTGCCGCCGCGAGCAATTCCAAAAGTTGAAACACATTGGTCAGGCTGCGTTCGGCGCGGCGGCGGATCAGGCTTTGCTCCAAAGCGGTTTCGCGGTTGAAATATTGATAGGCGGCAAAAATGCCTGCTTCCTGCCAACGCGTCAAGGCACGGCGCGCCATTTCCACATGACGCGCCATCGCCGCATCGTCGCGGTTCAATGCGTCCAGCTGGGTCGCGGTGTACTGAAACAGCACGCCCGCCAGCACAAAACGCAGCAAATCGGTCTGCTGCGGATTCAGCCAAAAACGCAACAGAGCCGCCAAAGCCTGCGCTTCGTCACTGGAAAACACCGATTCGCGCTGCATCGACACCCCGACGATGCCGCGTTTTTTTAAGGTGCTCATCATTTTGCGCGCTTGGCTGTGGCTGTGCACCAGCACCGCAATATCGCCTGCGCCGAAAGAGCGTTCGCCCAGTTTCAGGCTGCCTGTTGCGGCACGGTTGAGCACTTGCGCCATGTGGTCGGCGCAAGCATTCGCCGCCCGTTCGCGCAGTTCGTCCGCCGAGGTTTCTTCTTGGGTGGTGTTGAGGCGAAACACGGTTAAGGCTTGCAAGGACGGTTGCAGCTGGCTGCGTTCGCGTGCCGCACGCAAGGGCGGATAATCGATATGCTCATGCACAAACGGCAAATCGCGCGCGAACAATGCCGCAATGCCCGAGACTAAATCATGATGGCTGCGCCAGTTGGTGTCCAAGGTGTAGCGTTGTTCGCCCGCGTCTTGGGCTGCCTGCAAATAAGTGAAAATATCCGCACCGCGAAAACGGTAAATCGCTTGCTTCGGATCGCCCACCAAGTATAGCGGCACACCGCGTGCGGCAAAAGCGGTTTTGAAAATCGCATATTGAATCGGGTCGGTATCTTGAAATTCGTCCACCATCAGCGCGTCCCACGATGCCGCCAAACGTTGGGTCAGACGGGCGCGATACGGCGCGGCGGTGACGGCGTGATGCACGTCCAGCAGCAAGTCGTTAAAACTGCGGCGGTTACTGCGGCGTTTTTCCGCGTTCAAACCGTGGTCGATAAAGCGCAGCAGTTCAAACCGGATCGCCAGCAGCGCATCGTCACGCGCGGTTTCCTGTGCTGCGTAGGCCGTGCCGTAGTTTGCCAAGGGTGCGAACAGGGCGATTTCCGCGTCTTCCAGCTGCTGACCTTTTTTGGTTTTTTGCGGTAAGACATCGGCTTGCAACAATGATAATTTTTCTAATGCTGCCGATGGGGTTTCAGGCAGCCTGTTTTCCTGTGCGGCAGCGGTCAGCGCGGCAAACAGTTTTTCAAACGTCGCGGCGCGGAACGTCGCTTGGTTTAAACGCGGAAAAATCCGCCAGAACGCCGCCTCGGCAACACTCATGCCGTGCACTGCCAATCGTGTGCGCCACGGTGTTTCAACTGCGGCGCGTACCGTATCTTTCAGGCTGCCTGAAACATCATCGCAGAGGGCATTTGCCTCGTCTGCGGCAATGGTTGCGCGCAACAGCGGCAACGCCGCTTGCCATGCGTCGGTCGTCGCATCACGCGCCGCCGCCCAGTTGTCGTGGGGAATGGTGTAGTGCAGATACGGGCTGGCAAGATACGGCTTGATGTCGTTCAAAGCTTGCTGCGGTGTCAGCCGTGCGGCAAAACACAATTGCGCGCGTTCGGGGTGATGTGCAATGGTTTGCCGCCAAAAATCATCACGCAGCCGCTCGATCACAGCGTCTTGGTTTTCCACCTGCTCCACCGTGAATGGCACGCCGCACAAAAAAGCCTCGTCATTCAATACGCTGCGGCAAAAACCGTGAATGGTGTAAATGCCCGCGCCGTCAAATTCGTCCAAAGCGGCACGCACGCGCCATTGCAGCCGTTCGGGCGGCTCTTCGTCATCCGCCAGCCGTGCGAACAAATCCTGCAAAAAAGCATCGGCGGCGATTTCTTGTTGGTTTTCAGGCAGCTGCGGGGCGGACAGCAAGCGCAGAATTTGGCTTAAACGGGCGCGCAAACGGGTTTTCAGTTCGGCGGTGGCAGCTTTGGTAAAGGTCAAAACCAAGAGCCGCGTGACCGATTTTTTCTCCAGCAACACCCAGCGCGTGAACAGGGCGGCGATGCCGAAGGTTTTGCCCGTGCCGGCGGAGGCTTCGATCAAAGACGTGCCGCTCGCAGGCAGCGTGAACGGGTCAAAGGTTTTCATCGGCAGGCTCTTCGTTGTCTTGCGCGCCGATGATGTTCACGGCAGGCAGCAGTAAAGTGGTGACGTAATGGTGAAACAAGGGCTGCTCGATCGGCAGGATTTCGTCACGGGCAAACACCGCTTTGACCTCGGGATAATCGCATTGCCCAAGGCTTTTTTGGTTGCCAAACCATGCGGCGCGGGTGGCGGTGATCACGGCTTCGGTGTTTTTGCCCTCGACCATGGCGCGTGCGGCGGCCAGTCCGGTACGGGCAAAAAAGGGCAGGGGGCCTTGTTGTCCGACGAGATACGCCGCACACCATTCATGCAGCCGCGCGCGCGCCTCGTCCGCTGCGATCTCCGGCAAAACCACGGTGGCTTGCGGACAGGCAATCACGGTGACGGGCGGCGCAGACAGGGCGGCGCAGGCGATCAGGTGTTGCAGGTAATCGGCGACTTGCTGCGGTGCGTTGGACGGTTTGCCGCGCAGGAAAATCTGCCCGTGTGCGGTGAGGTGATTGAGGCTGCCTGAAAGCCGTATGGGCGTTTCGGTGGCAAAATCCACACAAAAAACCTGCGGCGGCAAGGGCTGTGCTGTGAACCAAGTGCTGTCCATGGCGGCGACGGCCTGACGATAGGCGGCACGCTCCAGTTCGCCCAAACACGCCGCAGGATACAGGCTTTGCGCGCGCAAACGCCCATCGACCGCATCGAAGTCGGTATGCGTCCGGCGCGCGTCCATGTACGCCAGATAGACGGCTTCTTCGTCATTGACGCTGAAAGGTTCGGCATCGTCCCATGCTTGTTCTTCGTATAAGCTGCGCCACGACAGCGTGCGTTGCAACCAAGTGCGTGGCGGGTTTTTCCAGAAACGGATAAAGTCTTCCCAAGTTAATCGGGTGAAATCTTCCGACGCGGCGGCGGTTACGTCGGCTTCAAAAAACGCTGCGGGTGATTGCGGTGGAGCGTTCAAAGCGGCGGCATAATCGCTGCGATGCGTTATCAGGCTGCCTGAAAAATATTGCGGCGAGAAGGGTTGCAACGGATGCTGCCGCGTGTGTTGCGCCAGATAATCGCCATGCGTTGCGCTCATCAGCGCGAGCGTGTCGCCCAGCTCGCACAGCAGTTCGGACGGGGCTAAGGGTTCGTTGTTGCGAATATCGCGCCCGATGTAGGACAAATACAAGACGCACCGCGCACTCATCACGCTTTCCAAAAACAAATAACGGTCATCGTCGCGCCGCGAACGGTCGCCTTTCTGCGGATGAGTGTTCATCAAATCGAACGGCGTATGGCGGCTGGCACGCGGAAACGCGCCGTCATTCATGCCCAGCAGCGCCAGAAAGGCA
Source organism: Neisseria sp. (assembly GCA_030538055.1). Taxonomy (GTDB): domain Bacteria; phylum Pseudomonadota; class Gammaproteobacteria; order Burkholderiales; family Neisseriaceae; genus RGIG9985. Next base: position 95,092 of record JAUNUS010000002.1, on the reverse strand, counting down.
AACGGCAGATTGCGTAGCGGAATCAAACTGCCGAACGTGATGCCGCCGCGTAAAAATCCGCTGTCGGCCGGTGCGCTTAACCAGCGGCGCATGTGTTCCTGCACCGTGGCGGCGGACAGGGCGTGATTCATGTCGGCGGCGGCGCATTCGTTCAGCCAGCCGTCCAATTGCGCGGCAAAAGTCACGGCGGCGGAAGCGTTGCCCGCATCGAGTAAATTTGCCCCGATGTGGCGAATGCGCTCCGCCCACGCCTGCGGTGTGGCGGCGTCTTGCCACGCATCACGCGCGGCGGCAAGGGTTTCCAGCAAGTCGATGCAGCGTGACAACGTCGGCAAAAGTTCGATGTCGCAGGCAAACGGCGCGAGCGATTGCCATAAGGTGGATGCGGCAGGCAAAAGCAAGCCCGCCACCGTGCGGTCAATGCTTTGTGTCCACGTGAACACCGCTTCCGTGCCGCCGACGCGTTTGCGCTCGGCTTCGTCCCATGCCCAATGCACGCAGGTTTCGCGCAAGATGCGTTGTAATAAGGGCACGTCTTCGCGGGTCAAATCAAAACGGCGCAGCACGCATTCGTTGTCCGCCAAAGGCAGCACCGCGCCGATTTCAAAGCGTGAGGCAAAAAGCGTCAGCAGCATTTCCCATGCTTGCAAATACGGTTCGCCACGGCTGACTTTGGTGTCGGAAATGCTGTAAGGCAGCGCGATCGCATCCGCTGCGCTGCGCCCGAACACCGCTTCGATAAACGGCACATAAGCTTCGATGTCGGGCGAAAGCACCGCAATATCGTCAGGCGTACAGTCGGGGTGTTCGTCCAGAAATTGAATCACGGCATCTTTGAGCGCTTGCAGCTCGCGCAAAGTGCTGTACGCCGACACCAGCATGACGGAACCGTCGTTCGCTTGAGCGGTGGCGGCCGTCGGTGTGCGTAAGGTTTGAATGTCGTGTTGCAGGCGTTGCAACAGGCCGGGTGTGGTGGTTTCGTCGGCAAACAGCATTTTTCCGGCAAGCGGATTGAGCTCGGTGAGCATATCGAAAAAATCCCGCCCTTGTTTGCCCAAAGAAGCCAGCAGCGGATTACTGCACTCAGGCGGGGATTCGGCATCGCGCAAAAACTGCGCCGCCGAGCGCACATCGCCCCAATAATCCGCACACGGATTCAAAGCCAGAATATGCACATCGCAATGCTGCGCCAAAGCCTCCAGCAAACCCAAATACACCGGTGCCAGCGTGCTGATGCCGAACACAAACACCCGTTCAGGCAGCCTCACCGATGGCGGCAGTTGCGGCTGCGTCAAAAACGCCCGCAATTCGCGCCACAAAGCCACGCGGTGCGGCGAATCGATACCGGCACGCAAATGCCGCCACAACGCCGCCTGCCATGCTTCGTCCGCACCTAAACCGTTCAATTCGCCGCGTGACCAAGCATCAACCCATTGCGGGCGATACACCAAGTATTGATCAAATAAATTCGCCAATTCCTGCGACAGCTCATAAGCCGCCGTGTCGTACGCACCCAGATAAGAACCCAAAGCTGCCTGAACTTCGGGAATGACGGCTTGCTGCAAAGCCGCCAGCATACGCCAGCGCAATACCTGCGGCGCGTACACGTTTTCCTGCGGCATATCGGGCAGGCAGGCAAACATGATGCGCCAGAAAAAGGCCGGCACATTGCCATAGCGCACATTCGCCGCCACGCCGAGCTTTTGTGCCAAGGTCAAATCCACAAAGCGGCGCATACCGCCCGCCGCAACCAATATTTCCTCCGGCGCAAACACTTCGCGCGGCGGTATCGCCGCCAGCGTCGCCAAGACCTCGGCCAAATATTCGATGCGGTTGGATTGATGTAAGGTCAGAGCCATAAACAGGAAATGCACAAATCAATGATGTCGGGGGATTTTAGGCCGAGAGCTTTGCGAAATCTATTCTGCGGCGCATTGCGTTGAGATGAATTTTTCAAAAGCATATTTATCTCTATGATATGTATGTGTTTTATTCGGTGCTGTTTGAGGCGAACCGCACGTACATGACAGATTTTTGCAAAGGTCTCAGGTTGAATAAATGGATTGAGGCTGCCTGAAAGAGTTGGATGGGTTTTAGCTTCGCAGAAACTTCGTTTTAGGCAGCCTTCAATGTTGTTGCTTAGGGAGTCTCTGAACTGCATTTCAGAGGCTCCCTTAGGGTGTTTAATGACGAATATCGTCGGATAAGGGTTCGTCTTCCGTGGCGGCAACAGTGTAGCGTTCGTCCGCCCATGCGCCTAAGTCAATGAGTTTGCACCGCTCCGAACAGAACGGGCGGTAACGGTTTTCAGGCAGCCAGCGGACTTCTTGAGCGCAAGTCGGGCAGGAGACGATTAAGGGTTTCATCGCGCTTGTCCCATGGTGTTGTCAAAGCTGCATAAGGAGATGTGAAACGGAATATCGCGTTGCGCCTGTTTGCCACGGGTGCGGCTGAAATCGACTTCGACAAAACGCAGGTGCATCATGTATTTGTTGGCGGAAACCTCAGGCAGCACCGCCAGTCGGTGTTCGGTTTCGATGCGCAGCAAATGCACGTGCCGCCCCAGCTCGGGCTGTTGGTGATTGCCGCCATAGGCGATGTGTTCGCTGCCGACTGCGTTGCCGCGCAAAATCGCCAGCAGCAGGGAAACGGCATTACCCGTCGGCATCAGGGCTTGCGCCCATTGTTCCAAATCATGACGACGGTCAGCGGCAGGCAGGGTTTGCCAGAAATAAAAAGATGGCGCGTCAATCGGGCCGGAACTGCCGGCAACCGCCATGCGCTGTTTGATGCCCATCAGCCATTCGTTTTCCCGCAAGTGCTGTCCGAATTTGTGCTGAATCCGGTGCAGATCGTCGATGCAGGTTTGCAGTTGATGGATGGATTCGTCATCGCCAAGATTGGATGCTTGCTGTTTTTGCCGCTCCAGCTCTTGCAAAATATCCAGTTTCAATTCGGCGCGTGAGGCGCAGTCCATGATTTCGAACAAAGTGCTCAAGGATAAACGATGCGCTTCCGCATCCTCTTTGGCCAAAGTGCAGGTGAAACGGGTGAATAAGGATTCAAGCCGCAGATAACTGCGTACCCGTTCGATCACGGGGTGCTCGCACACGATGCGTTGCTCAGTGTGTTCCATCAGAGAAAAGCTCCGTGTAAAATTGATGCAGCCGTGTAACTTCCTGCTGCAAATGTATTAAGTCGGCATCGTTTTCGATCACGTCATCGGCAATGCTCAGGCGATGTGCACGCGTGGTTTGCGCCGCCAGCAGGGCGTGGGCTTCCGCTTCGCTTAAGCCGTTACGCTGGATAATGCGGGCGATTTGCAAGTCTTCAGGGCAATCGATCACCAACACCCGTTCAACCAAGGCTTGAAAATACGGACTTTCTGCCAAAAGCGGCACGGCGATTAAACCATAGGCTGCCTGAAACAACGTTTGCTGACGGTAGGTTTCTTCCCGAATCAGTGGATGAAGCACGGCTTCCAGTTGTTGTTTAGCGGTAGGATGGGCCAACATCAGACGGCGCATTTCGGGGCGTTTCAGGCTGCCTGCATCATCAATCAAGGCATCGCCGAACGTTTGCCGCAAAGCAGGAATGGCTGCGCCATGGGAAACCGTCAGTTCGCGGGCAATGATGTCGGTATCGATCACCGGCACGCCATGGTCGGCAAACAGAGCGGTGGCGGTGCTTTTGCCGCTGCCGATACCGCCCGTGATCCCGACCCAATGTGTCATGGCGTGAAACCGGACTTATTCATCCACCATGCGACCATTTGCATGATGGGTTGTTGAAACATCAAAATCAACCAGCCAGACACTGCCAGATAAGGTCCGAACGGCATTTCCTGTCCTTTTTTGATGCGCAGAATCATGGCAAAAATCAGCCCTACCACCGACGAGAGCAGCACAATCACGGGCAGCGCACTGACACCGAACCATGCGCCCAAGGCAGCGAGCAACTTAAAGTCGCCAAAACCCATGCCTTCTTTGCCGGTGACGAGTTTGAACAGTTGGAAAATCAACCACAGGCTTAAATAACCGATGGCTGCACCCCATACGGCGTTGGGTAAAGAAGTGAAAATGCCTTGGGTGTTGATGAGTAAACCGCACCACAGCAAAGACAAGGTCAAAATATCCGGCAGCAATTGCGTCTGGGCATCAATAAACATCATAGCAATGACGAGCGCGGTGAACACCAATGCCCCCGCCGCGGCCAATGTCCAGCCGAAATGCCAATAAATCGCGGCAAAAGCCAAACCGGTCAACAGCTCTACTAAAGGGTAACGCCAAGAAATCGGTGCTTGGCAGTGCGCACACCGTCCTTTTTGCAGCAGAAAGCTGAGTATGGGAATGTTCGACCACGGTTTAATCGGCGTTTGGCAAGACGGACAGTGGGAAGGCGGATACGCTAAGCCAAACGGGCGAGATGATGCCTGCGCGTCACCGATTTTTAAGACTTCCCGCGCCTGCTGCTGCCAAGCGTGCTCCATCATCAACGGCAGCCGGTAAATCACCACATTCAAAAAGCTGCCGAAGAGCAAGCCGAACAGGAAAAAGCCTGCTAACAATAAGGGTGAAAAGATCATTAACCCACCACATTACCCAAGTTAAACAGCGGCAGATAAAGCGCAACCATGATCACCCCGACGATCCCGCCTAAAACCACCATAATAATCGGCTCCATCATGGAAGAGATATTGGCCACAGCAGTGTCCACCTCTTCTTCAAAATAGGCGGCAGCACGATTGAGCATATCGTCCAATGAACCAGACTCTTCACCAATAGAGGCCATTTGCATAAACATATTGGGGAAGAGGCCGGTGCCGAGCATACAGGCGGTCAATGAAGCGCCTTGGCTGACCTGTGCGCGGATTTTATGAGTGGCTTCTTCATATAAAACATTACCGGCAGCACCCGCTACAGACTCCAATGCTTCCACTAAGGGTACGCCTGCGCCGAATAAAGTGGCTGTGGTGCGACCCCAACGTGCGATCGCCGCTTTTTGCACAATCGGACCGAAAATCGGTGCTTTTAACATCCAGCCGTCAACCCGCTTCTGAAAAGCAGGCGAACGTTTTTGCCATTGCATCAAACCGATGATTAAACCAACGATGCCGAAAATAAACAAAACCCCATTAGGAATAAATAATGGCCTGGCCATAAAAAAGTCCGACATATCCATTAACCATTGAGTTAATCCGGGCAGTTTGGCACCCATGCTATCGTAAACTGACTTAAACGAAGGTAGTACAAACATCATCATCACAATAATCAAGGCAATCGCCACCACAATCACCATGGTGGGGTAAGTCAAAGCACTTTTGACCTTTTTCTTGATCGATTCGGTTTTTTCCATATAGGTGGCCAGTTTGTCCAAGAGGTCTTCCAGTACACCGCCCGATTCGCCTGCTGCTACCAAGTTACAGAACAGATTGTCGAAGTATTTCGGATGTTTGGCAAAGGCGCGTGACATGGATGAACCCTGTTCAATGTCGCCGCGAATATTCATCAGTAGATCGGTCATGGAGGGGTTGGAATGGCCTTTGGCTACGATTTCAAAAGCTTGCAGCAAGGGCAAGCCCGCCTTCATCATGGTGGCGAGCTGACGCGCAAATACGGTGACGTCACCTTTGGTGATTTTTTTGCGGCGCGTTTTTTTGACCTTGATGACACTGATGACCTGAATGCCTTTACGCATCAGTTTATCGCGGGCTTCCTGCTCATTGCGCGCAATCACTTCGCCTTTCACCGCTTGTTTGGTTGAGCGGTTTAAACCTTCAAAGGCAAAGGTACTGCCGGACTCTTTTTTGGGGGCAGGGCGTCGTGCTGCCGGTTTGCCGCTTCCAGTTGCCATAAGTTCGATCCCTTCTTTCAATTTACAATAAATATTTTAATCGTTGGTTTTTGCGACGACTTCTTCTAAGGAAGTAATGCCTTGCATCACTTTAAGCAAGCCGGCGCGGCGCAAATCGACCATGCCTTCTTTATAGGCGATGTCGGCAATGTCCACGGCGGTACCATTTTGCATGATAACGCGTTGAATCGCATCGGTCACCGGCATCAATTCGTAAATACCGGCACGTCCTTTATAACCGCGCCCGCGACAAGTATCGCAGCCTTGTAAGTTCGGGCCGTACATTTTCCAGTTTTTTGCCAAATCTTCCGGCGTAAAACCGGACTCAAGCATGGCCTCATCAGGCGGACGTTTGATCGGTTGTTTGCAATCGGGGCACAGGCGGCGCAACAAACGCTGTGCCATGATCAGGTTCACCGAGCTGGCAATATTGAACGGTGCCACCCCCATATTCAGCAAGCGTGACAGTGTGGCCGGCGCATTATTGGTGTGCAAGGTGGAAAACACCATATGACCGGTTTGTGCCGCCTTGATCGCAATATCGGCGGTTTCCAAGTCACGGATCTCACCCACCATAATGATGTCCGGGTCTTGCCGCAGAAACGACTTCAATGCGGCGGCAAAGGTTAGACCTTGTTTGTCATTAACGTTGACCTGATTGATACCGGGGAGGTTAATCTCGGCCGGATCTTCCGCAGTGGAGATATTGACCACCGGGGTATTGAGAATATTCAGGCAGGTGTAAAGCGAAACGGTTTTACCCGAGCCGGTGGGGCCTGTGACCAACACCATGCCGTAGGGGCGGTTAACCGCTTCGAGCAGCATGGCTTTTTGTTCAGGCTCATAGCCCAGTTGATCAATATTCAGGCTGGCAGCGGAGGAGTCCAAAATACGCATCACCACTTTTTCGCCAAACAAAGTAGGCAGGGTGCTGACCCGAAAGTCAATGGCTTTGGTTTTGGTGACGTTTAACTTCATGCGCCCGTCTTGCGGGATGCGTTTTTCCGAAATATCCAAGCGGCTCATGACTTTAATGCGGGATGCCAGCTGATCTTTAATTGTCAGTGGCGGCTGCACCACTTCACGCAACACGCCGTCAATACGAAAGCGGATGCGTGCATAAAACTCATAAAATTCAAAGTGAATATCCGATGCACCGGCATTGATCGCGTCCAGCAGCATTTTGTGGACAAATCGTGCGACCGGGCCGTCGGCTTCCTCTTCTTCTTCGACTATTTGTTTTTTGGCGGCTGCGCCGAAGAGCTCGTCATCTTCCAAATCGTCAAAAATACTGGTGGATTTTTGTCCCAAATGCTCCAGTGCGGATGAGAGCTGATCGTCCTGTACAATCACCAGATCAGGCGTCAATCCGGTGTTGAACATCAGTTTTTGATACACCGGCAGCAAGGTGGGATCGGAGACGGCAAGGTAGGCGCGATTACCGCGTTTGAACAGTGGCAATACACGATGGTCTTGCATCACATTATCGGGCAAAATTCCTTGCAGCAAGAGGTCAGAGTTATACGCACTTAAATCGAATAAGGGATAACCAAACAGTGATGACACAAACTCCGCCAGTTTTTTCGGCGTAATCGCTTTTTCGGCGAACAGCACTGCAGGCAGACCCTTGCGGCTGTCTGCCTGATATTTTTTTTGAACTGCGTCTGCCTTGGCGGCGTCGATCAACTTGTACTGCACCAGTGCGCGCAGCAGTCCTGCATTCATTCCGTATTTCCTGTTTGATTGGCGATTAGAAATTTAATCATAATGCACAAACGATAAGCTTGCCAAGACAGTATTGGTGAAATGGCACTTTAATCGCGGTTTGTATGATGTAACGCAAACAATCGGCTTATTGTGTGGGGATGCGATAGAAGATTTCGCCGTCGCGCACATAACCGAAATCGTTGCGGACGGCTTCGTTTAAGGCTTCACCGCCTTGCTTTAAGTTTTCGACTTCAAGGCGCATGGCGGTGTTTTGGGCTGCCTGCAGGCGGTTTTGCCGGATTTGATGTTCCAATTTCTGTTCCAACGACCACCTGTCGCGCCAACCGCCGTCACCTAACCACAGTTCATACTGCAGAAAGGCGAAGACGGCAAGTAAAAACAGCGCGATGCGGTTCATGATCAGTTCAATTGGTAAAAGGCACTTTTGCCCGGGTAAACGGCGGTATCGCCCAACTCTTCTTCAATGCGCAACAATTGATTGTATTTGGCAATGCGGTCGGAGCGTGAGAGCGAGCCGGTTTTGATTTGCATGCAGTTGGTGGCAACCGCCAAGTCGGCGATGGTCGAATCTTCGGTCTCGCCCGAACGATGGCTCATCACGCAAGTGTAACGATGGCGTTTGGCCAAGTCGACTGCTTTGAGGGTTTCGCTTAAGGTGCCGATTTGATTGACTTTAACCAAAAGCGCATTGCCGATGCCTTGGGCAATACCTTGTGCCAAAATGTCGGGGTTGGTAACGAAAACATCGTCGCCGACGAGTTGTACTTTTTTGCCCAAGCGTTCGGTCAGCAGTTTCCAACCGTTCCAGTCGTGTTCGCTCATGCCGTCTTCAATGGAGACAATCGGGTATTCATCAACCAGTTTTTCCAGATAATCGGCAAACTGCTCGCTGCTTAAAGCCAGCCCTTCGGCGGTCAAATGGTATTGACCGTCGCGATAAAATTCGCTGGAAGCGCAGTCCAATGCCAACAACACATCTTGCCCTGCAACATAACCGGCTGCATCCACGGCTTCCAAAATCAGCTTGATCGCTTCTTCGTGGCTGCCCAAATTCGGCGCAAAGCCGCCTTCGTCGCCGACTGAGGTGGAGTACCCTTTGTCGTGACACAATTTTTTCAGATGATGGAAAATTTCTGCGCCGCAGCGTAAGGCTTCGCGGAACGATTCCGCGCCTACGGGCATGATCATGAATTCTTGAATATCCAAGGAGTTGTTGGCGTGCGCGCCGCCATTGATGACGTTCATCATCGGCACCGGCATCGACATCGGGCCTGCTCCGCCCAAGTAGCGGTAGAGCGGCAAACCGGCATCTTCCGCGGCGGCGCGTGCGACCGCCATGGAAACGGCGAGCATGGCGTTCGCGCCCAAGCGACCTTTATTGTCCGTGCCGTCCAAATCGATCATCAGTTGATCGATGTAAGCTTGTTCGGAGGCGTCGGTACCGAGCAGAACATGGGCGATTTCGTTGTTGATGTTTTCTACGGCTTGCAGTACGCCTTTGCCCAGATAGCGTTTTTTGTCGCCGTCGCGCAATTCCAGCGCTTCTTTTTCGCCGGTGGATGCGCCCGAGGGTACGGCGGCGCGTCCCATGACGCCCGATTCCAGCAAGACGTCGCATTCGACCGTGGGGTTGCCGCGTGAATCCAGAATCTCACGGGCAAGAATATCAATAATGGAGCTCATGTTTATTCCTTGCAATCAATTCGGTTTTCAGGCTGCCTGAAAGGTATTCAGGCAGCCTGAAAGGGTGGTTTTATGCGCGTTTGCGAAATTCGTTGGAGCGGGTGTCGATTTCGATTTTGTCGCCGATTTCAACGAAAGCCGGTACGGAAATTTCACCGCCGCCGACCAAGCGTGCCGGTTTCATCACTTTGCCCGAGGTGTCGCCTTTGACCGCCGGTTCGGTGTATTCGACTTCACGCACCACCATGGTGGGCATTTCCACGGAAATGGCGCGGCCGTTGTAGAAGGTCACTTCGCACACGTCTTCCATGCCGTCCACGATGTAAGTGAGCGCGTCGCCCATGTTTTCCGCTTCGATTTCGTATTGGTTGTACTCTTCGTCCATAAAGACGTACATCGGGTCGGCAAAATACGAATAAGTGCATTGTTTGCGTTCGAGTACGATGACGTCGAATTTTTCGTCGGCTTTGTACACCACTTCGCTGGCGTTGCCGGTGAGCAGATTTTTCAGTTTCATTTTGACCACGGCGGCGTTGCGGCCCGATTTATTGTATTCGGATTTCTGTACCACCATGGCATCGTCGCCTACCATAAAGACGTTGCCGGCGCGTAATTCTTGTGCGGTTTTCATAAGTTAAATTTCCGTTTCGGAGATAAAGAATAAAAAAGTACGCTATTTTAACCGTTTTTCACGGATTAGAGAAATCAGTTTTGTCTGGGCGGCAGGCTGTCTGAAAAGATGTTCGCGCCATGCTTGCATGGCTTGTGTCCACGCAGGTAATTCGCATAACACATCCTGCCAATAGCGCAAGCGTTGTGTGTCACTTAAAGTGTGTACGCCGTTAAGCTCGTCCGATAAAGCGCGATGGGCGGCCATCAATGCCGGCGGAAAATACGGATAAACCCGCTCCCAAAAAGCGTGCAGCTTCACCACATGAGCTTGCTCTGCTTGCGGGTAAATGTGCCAGAAAAAAGGCTTGGCGGCGTATTGAGCGCGCACGAAACTGTCTTCGCCGCGCACCATCAGCACGTCGGCGCGCTGCAATAACTCATCAAACGCGCTTTGGGCGACAAACGGCGCACGGCGTAGCTCCACGCTCCCCGTGTGCCATGTTTCATCGGGAAGATTTAACGCATCATGCGGCAACAACCCTGTGTGTTGCAGGCTGTGTACGACTTGTCCGCCCGCCAAGGTTAAAGTCAGCGGCTTATCCAGACGCTCCCAGCAGTGCAGCCAATCCGCCCATAAAGGTGCGGCATAGCCGAAAGCGAATAAACGTAATGTTTTCAGGCTGCCTGAAAGGTTTGCGTTCATTGGCAAATGTGTTTCACGCAATAAACCGCCGCTCTTTTCGCCAAAGCCCATGAAGTAAAAGTATTTTTGCGTGCCGTCCGCTTGCGGTGACGGCATCAGATGCAGTTCTTCCGCCCAATCTTCTGCGGTCAGGTACTCCCAGTTCAGCCATAATGAATTGTTTTTTTGAATAATCTTACGCACCTCGGTAGGCAGCTCGCAGGCGAACATCTCGATGATGCAATCGGGTGCAGGCGATGTGTCGGCAAGCGTTAAGCTTTCGCTCCAGCGCGAGATCTGCACCCCGTCTAGGTGTTGTTCGTCCGCGTCAAGATTTAACTGCGGTTGCAATGCCGCCAAGGTGGGTAGGTCGTCAATAAACAGCCGCACCGAACAATCGGCTGCCTGTAAAACATTTGCCAAACGGCATGCCACGCCGGCATCGCCAAAATTATCGATGACGCGGCAAAAAATCCAAATGCTTAAGGTGTTCGTCGGTGGTGATGCGATTTGTGCCATTTTTATCCTTGACAAAAGGAGTTTGTCGGTGATTTTTCCACAATTAATGAATTGCGTTCAGCCAGCATCAAAAATGACGATGGTTCTCAGTGTTCTCAATTAAGCAAAGATTTAACTTCATGATTTTAAGTTTGTTTTTTGCCTGTGTAAAATTTAGGCAATTTAAGCTAAATGCCGTGTTATTGTGGCTTTGCGCAGGCGAGTTGCCGTTTATCCACAAACTTATCCACAAGTTTTGCGGATAACTCCCTAACTGCCTTGATTTGCTGCTTCTTTACACTTTGATGACAAAAACACTCTAAAATTGACCGGCGTATGATAGCGATCTGTGTGCATCAACCATGTTGCAGCGCAGTAAAAAGCAGGGTCTGTCAGAGGCAGGTTTTGTTGACAGGCTGCCTGAAAGGTGTTGCGGCGACCTTGCGGTCAGGCTGACTTATGGTAAAGTTTCGGACTCTAGGCAGCGCGTTCGGCATCATACCTTAATGTGTCGGGGCGGATGAAAATCAATGGGAATATCTTTCTGTGATGAATACGGTACATCAAACTTATCGTAATGCTTATCGGCACGACTTCGGTCAAGGCGGCGTGTCGGCGGCGGAAAAACGTACTTTATGGGTGACGGTGCTCACCGCACTGACCATGGTGGCGGAAATCGTTGCGGGCTATATGACGGGATCGATGGCTTTGCTGGCCGACGGTATTCACATGGGTACACACGCGTTGGCGTTGGGTTTGGCGGCGGCAGCGTATTATTTGATGCGCCGTTATGCGCATGACCGCCGTTTGAGTTTGGGCAGCGGTAAAATCAGCGATTTGGCGGCGTACAGTGCGTCGATCTTGTTGTTGTTGAGTACGGCGTGGTTGGTGGCGGAATCCGTCGGACGTTTGCTGCAACCGCAAACCTTATATGCTGCCGAAGCGATGACGGTGGCGGTCATCGGTTTGGTGGTGAATATGATTTCGGTATGGTTGTTGGCAGGTTCGCATCACCACCACGACCATGAGCATTCTCATCACGAACATCATCATGAACACGGACATCACCATGAGCATGAACGGCATGATGCGAATTTGCAGGCGGCGGTATTGCACGTGATGGCGGATGCGGTCACCTCGGTGGCGGCGATTGTCGGCATCGCGGCGGCATGGTGGAAAGGTTGGTGGTGGCTTGATCCGCTGGTGGCACTGGCCGCATCGATGTTGATTTTGCGCTGGGGTGTCGGTTTGTTGCGGCAAACCGCAGCGGTGTTGCTGGATCGCGAAGCCGATACCGCGTTACGTGACGAAATCGGTGCGCGCTTACAACAGATTGCGGGTACAGATGTTGTCGATTTACATATTTGGTCGGTGGGGCAAGGTGCATGGACGATGGTGGCGGCAGTGGTGTGTCACGGCGATGCCGCGCCGTCCGATTACAAAGCCTTGCTGGCGGACATGGAGCACTTGCATCACCCGATGGTCGAGGTTGAATATTGCCATGACTGCCCATGAAATATTGGCGGGAAGTTTTGCCAAAAGAACGGGCTTACGGTAGACTTTATGTCAGGAACCTCTGAGAAACTCATGCCGGTGGCTTTTACCACTCTTTCTTCGTCATACTGCGTCGCACATTTAGGGTAATAGAACCACTATTGCCCTAAATATGCTCCTTGTCTGCCAAAAAAATAGCAGTCAAATCCACTCGCCAGAGTTTTTCAGAGGCTCCTCATTTTTACACAACACCTTAATCTTACTGCCACTATGAAAATCAAAACATTGCTTGCTTTTTCTTGCGCTGCCGTTTTATTGGCGGGGTGTGCTTCTCCTTTTCAGGCTTCGCGTTACGGTAAATTACCCGGTACGGAAATCAAACCCGTCACCACGCCGGCTTATCAGCTTGCGCCGCAGCATTGGGCGGATGTGGACAAAATCCGTGAAGAAGCCAAACGCCTCAGCATCGAAGTGGGCAACGGCACCATGACCAAGGTGCAGGCGGCGCAATATTTGGATCGTTACCGCATTGCCTTGGTCGGACATAACCCTGTGGACGACAATGTGTATCAGGTTTACCTGCGTTCGGCGGTGGACAGTCAGGCAGGGAAAATTTCTGCGGCACAGTCCAAACAGCTGATTCAAACCGCACTGTCGGTGTGGCATCAATCATGGCCGACCATGGGTGCGAATAAACCGACCAACCCTGCCTTTACCAATTTCCTGATGGGCGTGATGGGGATGCCGGCATTGCAATAATCTGCCGCCGATCCCGCGTGAAAGTTGGTGTTTGGCCGTGACTTAAGCATATGAATGCCTATACGTACTTCATGTGCTTCGCATCGATTGATTTCAGGCTGCCTGCAAACTGTGGTTGAGAGTGTGCAGGCAGCCTGAACTGTTTTGCATCAACCCGTCTTGTTGACGGGTTGATCGGTTTCTTTATTTTGAGAATTTCCATGAGCGATTTTGACGACTTACCCAGTAAAACCCGAGTCAAAAAAGAAATGAACGCTTTGCAAGATTTGGGTTTGCGCCTGACCGAGCTTGCGCCCGAAACCTTACGCAAAGCAGGGCTGCCTGAAGAAATCGTGGCGGCGGTGGCGGATTATCGAAAAATCCGTTCCAACGGCGCACTCAAACGGCAAGCTCAATACATCGGGCGGCTGATGCGCGAAGCCAGTGATGATGAGGTGCAAAGCATTCACGATTATCTGGCGGTGATTGACGGCGAAAGCATTGCGCACAACGCACAGATGCAGCGCCTCGAACAATGGCGCAACCGCCTGTTGGCGGAAGACGATGCGCTGACCGCTTATCTGGACGCTTATCCCGATGCGCCAAGCGGCGAATTGCGTACTTTGATTCGCAATGCACGCAAAGAAGCGCAAAGCGACAAACCGCCCAAAGCTTACCGCGCATTGTTTCAACTGCTGAAAAGCACGGCGCAAGAAGCGGAATAACCTTATTAAGGCTGCCTGAAAAGAATATTGAAAAGCTTTTCAGGCAGCCTTTTTTGTTGTCGATGATGGGTTTGATATTGAGAAAACTATGAGCTTAAATGCTGATTTTTCTGCGGAATACGCGCCGCCGACATGGCTCAAAGGCGGGCACGCACAAACCGTGGTGCCGAAATTTGTGCGTCAAGCGACGATCGATTACCGCCGTGAATTGCGTGCCGATTCACACGGCACGGCGCAGGTGGCGTATGACTTTGTCGATGGTGCGGCCGATGCGCCGTTGGTGGTGTTGTTTCACGGTTTGGAAGGCAGCAGCAGCAGCCATTATGCGATTGCGCTGGCGCATGCGGTCAGGCAGCGCGGTTGGCGTTATGTGGTGGTGCATTTTCGCAGTTGCGGCGGCGTGCCTAACACCTCACCCGTGTTTTACCATTCGGGTGATTCGGCGGAAATTGCTTTTGTTTTGAATCAATTAAAGCAGGATAATCCCGAACTGTTTGCGGTCGGCGTGTCTTTGGGCGGCAATGCCCTGGCCAAATATTTGGGCGAAGAAGGGGTTCAGGCAGCCTGTAGCGCCGCAGCTTCGATCAGCGCACCGCTGGATTTGCCTGCAGCGGCGATCGCATTACGTCATCCGGTTTCGCGACGCATTTATATCCCTTATTTTTTACGCACCTTGGTGCCGAAAGCGCGTGCGCTGTGCACCGATGCTGCTTTGGAACAAAAACTGCGGCATTGCCGGTCACTGACCGAATTTGATAATCTGTTCACCGCGCCGCTGCACGGTTTTGCCGATGCGCAGGATTACTACCGCCGAGCTTCGAGCAAACCCTTGCTGCCGGAAATCACCGTACCGACCTTGATTTTGAATGCACAAAACGACCCGTTTTTACCCGCATCCGCTTTGCCGCGAGCGCACGAAGTTTCACGCACGGTAACTTTGCTGCAACCGGCACAAGGCGGACACGTCGGCTTTCTGGATACTCGCCGCCATGATAAATTGTCATGGCTGCCTGAAACCGTGTTGGATTTTTTTGCGATGCATCGTAAACTCTGATCTGGTTTTTTACTCTTCACTTCGTTTTTTTGTGTTTTTCACCCTATTAGAAAGGTTTATCATGATAAAACAAATGTTTACTATCGGAATTGTTGCATTGTTAAGTGCCTGTGCAACGGAAAGCTCACGCGTGATGCCGACCCAAACCGTGGCATCGTACCAAACACCGTATCAAGGGGTACGCAGCGATATTTCCATCGGGCAGTTTGATAACCGTTCCGACTTCGGACGCGGTATTTTTACGGATGGTGAAGACCGCTTAGGCAATCAAGCCAAAACCATTTTGCAAACTCACTTGCAGCAAAGCGGACGCTTTAATGTATTGGATCGAACCAATATGCAGGCGATTCGTACGGAAGCCAGTCTGAAAAAAAGCAAGCAAGCCATCAAAGGTGCAAGCTATGTCATTACCGGTGATGTGACCGAGTTTGGGCGCAAAGTGGTGGGTGATCATCAGTTGTTTGGTATTTTGGGGCGCGGCAAAGAACAGATTGCTTATGCTAAAGTCAATTTGAATGTGGTGGACGTGCAAACGTCGCAAGTCGTGTATTCGACACAAGGTGCAGGTGAATACAGTCTTTCTAATCGTGAAGTCATCGGTTTTGGCGGCACGGCGGGCTATGACTCAACCTTGAATGGCAAGGTTCTGGAACTGGCGATTCGTGATGCGGTTAATCACTTGGTTGAAGGTGTAGACAACGGCGCATGGCGACCCTAAACAACAAAGGATAATATGATGAAGAAAATCTTATCGGTCTGTGCCGTAGCGGTACTGTTGAGTGCGTGCGCCGGAGGTGGGAGTAAGCCTTTATATTATTGGGGCAGTTACGAAAAATCCATGTACCTCAATATGAAACAAGAGCAGTATGACCCGAACGAGCAAATTGCCGCGCTAGAAAAAGATCAGGCAAAAGCAGCATCGCTTAATTTGCCCCTACCGCCCGGATTCTATGCCTATTTAGGGATGCTGTATGATCAAGTCGGAAAACGTCAGGCAGCACATGATGCGTTTACCCAAGAAAAAGCCTTGTTTCCCGAGTCGGAAGCATACATGAATTTTTTGCTGAAAAAGGCGAAAGGAAAATAACTCATGAACATTATTCGACGTTTAGGGTTGCTGGCGATGATTGTCACACTGGGTGCGTGTGCAACCCACAGCGAACCGTATGATTACGGTGCATTCAAGGAGAGTGATCCGCGCTCGATTTTGGTGTTGATGCCGACTAATGAGTCGCCGGAAGCGCAAGCAGAATATGGCGTATGGGCACAAACTCACCGTCCGCAAGCCGAATCCGGCTATTATGTTTTTCCGGCAGCCTTGGTGAATGCCACTTTCCGCAGTAACGGTATGACGCAAGGAGATGATATTCAAAAGATTCCCTTGAATAAATTGCGGGATATTTTTGGTGCGGATGCGGTGTTGTATCTGAATATCGAGCAATACGGGACAAGCTACCGTTTGATTGAGTCGGTGACCAAAGTCAAAATCAGCGGCAGATTATTGGATGCTCGAACCGGTAGAGAACTGTGGCGCGGCACGGCTAACGCGTCCAATCAAGAAAATCAGCAAAATCAAAATCAAGGTATCTTGGGCGCATTAATCAGTGCGGCGATCAATCAAATTGCCGATACTGTCGGTGATCGATCTTATGATGTTGCCGGCATCGCCGATTATCGTTTGCTCGGAGCAGGCGGAAACCGCGACATGCTGTATGGTCCGCGCTCGCCGCATTACTGGAAAAATCCGCAACCGGTACAGCCTTAATTATCTTTGTGTCTATTCACTGCGCCCGAACCCGTCGATTTTTGAGATCGGTTTGGGCGCAGCTTTTTTCCCACCCTCAATCCATGTAGAATAGCCGTTTTTATTGTTTTGACCGAACGCCATGCCGACTTTTCAAGAAATCGTTTTTACCCTGCAAAATTATTGGGCGCAGCAAGGCTGCGTGGTGTTGCAACCTTTTGATTTGGAAGTGGGTGCCGGCACGAGCCACCCTGCGACCTGTTTACGCGCACTCGGGCCCGAGCCGTGGTTTGCCGCTTACGTGCAACCGTCGCGCCGCCCCAAAGACGGGCGTTATGGCGATAACCCTAACCGTTTGCAGCATTACTACCAGTTTCAGGTAGCGATGAAACCTGCGCCGGAGAATATTCAAGATTTGTATTTGGGCAGCCTGCAAAAACTGGGCATTGCATTGACCGAACACGATATCCGCTTTGTCGAAGACGACTGGGAAAACCCGACCTTAGGCGCGTGGGGTTTGGGTTGGGAAGTGTGGTTGGACGGCATGGAAGTGACGCAGTTTACCTATTTCCAACAAGTCGGCGGTATCGACTGCTCGCCCGTGCTCGGTGAAATCACCTACGGCATCGAACGCTTGGCGATGTATTTGCAAGGCGTTGAAAACGTTTATGATTTGGTGTGGGCAAAAACTGCTGACGGGCAAACCGTGACTTACGGCGATGTTTATCATCAAAATGAAGTGGAGCAATCTACTTATAATTTTGAATATTCCGATGCCGCATGGCTGCTGGCGCAATTTAACGATTATGAAACCCAAGCCCAACGTTTGCTGGATAACGAAGCCGCACCGCTGGCCTTGCCTGCGTATGAATTGGTTTTGAAAGCCGGCCACACGTTTAACCTGCTTGACGCGCGTGGCGCGATTTCCGTCACCGAACGCGCCGCTTACATCGGCCGCGTGCGCACATTGAGCCGCCGAGTGGCGCAACGTTTTGTCGAAAGCCGTGAAAAACTGGGCTTCCCTTTGATTAAGGATAAAAAGGTTCAGGCTGCCTGAAAGATGTTATGACAAGTGCGATTGAGATTTATCAAAGTGCAGATGGTCAAACGCAAGTAGAAGTCGCGTTTGACCAAGAGACGGTGTGGTTGTCGCAAGCGCAGATGGTCACCTTGTTCGGGCGTGATGTGTCTGTTATTTCAAGACATATTAGGAATGCGCTGGATGAAGGTGAGATTGATGAAAAAAGCAATTTGCAAAAAATGCAAATTGCTTTTGCCGATCGTCCTGTGACTTTTTATGATTTGGAAACCATTATTTCCGTTGGTTATCGCATTAAATCGCCACAAGGCGTGGTTTTTCGCCGTTGGGCGACCCAACGCTTAAAAGATTACCTGCTTCAAGGCTACGCCTTAAACCACAAGCGTTTGCAGCAAAATGCCGCCGAGCTGGAGCAGGCCTTGGCGTTGATTCAAAAAACTGCCGCTTCGCCGGAACTGACCGTAGAAAGCGGGCGCGGTTTGGTGGATATTGTCAGCCGTTACACGCAAACTTTTTTATGGTTGCAGCAGTATGACGAAGGCTTGCTGAACGAGCCCAAAGGCGAAAACGGCGGCAGCTTGCCTGCAGTCCATGAAGCCAGAGAAGCGTTATCGGCGTTGAAGCAGCAATTGATGGCGCGTGGTGAGGCGACCGAACTTTTTGCGCGTGAACGCGGTGACGGCTTGGACGCACTCTTGGGCAATCTGGCGCAAAGCGTTTTTGGCGAAGAAGCTTACCCGAGCATTGAAAGCAAAGCCGCGCATCTGCTGTATTTTGTGGTAAAAAATCATCCGTTTGCCGATGGCAATAAACGCAGCGGTGCGTTTTTGTTCGTCGATTTTTTGCACCGCAACGGCAGATTGCTGAACGCCGATGGTCACCCCGTGATCAACGATACCGGCTTGGCAGCATTGACTTTATTGGTTGCCGAGTCCGATCCGAAACAAAAAGAAACCCTGATTCGCCTGATCATGCATATGCTGCATCAGGCTGCCTGAACATAAAATAAAGCACACAAAATGAGCCGTGGCGGAAGAAACTGGGCAAGAGATGAAATCATTATTGCCTTATATTTGTATTACATCATACCTTTTAATCAGGTATCTGCACGCAATGCTACAGTCATTGAATATGCACAAATGCTTGGTAGAACTCCAGCTGCGTTGAATATGAAAATTGGTAACTTAGGAAGATTGGATAAAACACTGAGTTCACAAAATATATCAGGTCTAAAAAATGGCAGTAAATTAGATATTGTGGTTTGGAATGAATTTGAACATCAGTGGCAGAAATTGGTAGAAGAAAGTGAACGTTTAATACAGTCGTATGAAGCCGTTGGGCAAACGGAACAAAAAGTGGTGTGGCAAGATAAAAAAGGAATTGAAAAAGTTTCTCAGGTTAAAACAAGGGTGAATCAATCTTTTTTCCGTGCTTCAGTATTGGCAGCTTATGACAATCGCTGCTGTATCACCGGTTTGAATATCCCTGAGTTATTGATTGCCAGTCACATCAAGCCTTGGAAAAGTGATGAAAGCAATAGGTTGAATCCTCAAAATGGTTTGTGCCTCAATGCGCTGCATGATAAGGCATTTGATAGAGGATTGATTGCATTGGCTGATGATTTTACTGTACTGTTATCACAGAAAATAAAAAATGCCCAAGGCTTTAAGCAGTGGTTTGAGCCTTATGAAAAGAAAAGCATTATGCTGCCTGAAAGGTTGAAACCCGATTTAGATTTTTTAAAATACCATCGTGAAAAGGTGTTTATTGATTGAGTGCTTTCAATAATAGATGAAATTTTAATTTCATGATGAAATATTGAGTGGTATCTATATGATGGAAATAAATAAGTAAAAATAATAAAACCACTCATTTTTTTGATATAAGATTGATTTAAATTGATTTTAAACATATTGAATTAGGTAACCCAAATGGTTAAAACCCTTCTTATCGAACTTCTCACCGAAGAACTTCCCCCGAAAGCCTTAAATCTGCTGGGCAATACTTTTGCCGAGCAGGTGGCTTTGGGTTTGCAGGCGGCGGATTTGACCGATGCTGCCGATGATTTTTCCGCTTATGCCACGCCGCGCCGTTTGGCGGTAGCGGTGCGTGATGTGCGTGCGGTGCAGCCGCAGCGCACGGTGACCAAAAAAGGCCCGTCCGTGGCGGCGGGCATGAAAGACGGCGTGCCGACCAAGGCGTTGGAAGGCTTTGCGCGTTCGTGCGGTGTGGACATTGCCGCACTGGAAACGCTGCACGACGGCAAGCAAGAGGTGTTTGCCTACACCTCGACCCAAGAAGGGCAGCCTTTGGAGGCCTTGCTCGGTGAGATTTTGGCGCAAGCGGTGAAAAAGCTGCCGATTCCGAAAGTCATGCGCTGGGGTTCTTCGACCCATCAATTTGTGCGGCCGGTACACGCTTTGAGCGTGTTGCACGGTGAAGCCATTGTGCCGGTGTCGCTGCTTGGTTTGGACGCGGGTAATCGCACGCGTGGGCATCGTTTTTTGTCGCAGGGCGAAATCGTGTTGCGTCATGCGGACGACTATGCGGCGCAATTGCGTGACGAGGGCAAGGTGGTGGTGTCTTTTGCAGAGCGCAAGGCTTTGATTGAACAAGGATTGAATCAGGCTGCAGGCAAGCTGCAGGCAAGCATTGCCGCCGATGATGCGTTGCTTGATGAAGTGACTGCCTTGGTGGAATATCCGGTGGTGTTGGAGGCGGGTTTTGACGAGGCGTTTTTACGTGTGCCGCAGGAGTGTTTGATTTTGACCATGCAGCAAAATCAAAAATATTTTCCGCTGTTGAACCCATCCGGTAAGTTGATGAACCGCTTTTTGCTGGTGTCGAATATGGCGGCGGACGATGGCGGCAAGCAGATTATTCACGGCAATGAAAAAGTCCTGCGCGCCCGTTTGGCGGATGCGGAATTTTTCTATACCCAAGACCAAAAACAGCGTTTGGACAGTCGTTTGCCTAAACTGGCGCAGGTGGTTTACCACAATAAAATCGGTTCGCAAGCCGAACGCGTGGCGCGTTTGGTGGCGATTGCCGCCGCGCTGGCGCAAGATTTATCGGCTGATGCCGCCTTGGTTGAACGCGCGGCCTTGTTGGCCAAAGCGGATTTGCTGACCGAAATGGTGGGTGAATTTCCCGAATTGCAAGGCACGATGGGGCGTTATTACGCGCTTTTGGACGGTGAAAACGAAACCGTCGCCACGGCAATCGAACAGCATTACCGCCCGCGTTTTGCCGGTGATGCGCTGCCTGAAAATGCCGTTGCCACGGCGGTGGCATTGGCGGATAAGCTGGAAACGTTGGTCGGTATTTGGGGCATCGGGCTGAAACCGACGGGCGATAAAGACCCGTTTGCCCTGCGCCGTGCCGCGCTCGGCGTGGTGCGTATGCTGATGCGAAGCCCTATTTCTTTGCCCAAAGCGATTCAGGCAGCCTGTGCGGCTTTTCCTGCAGGATTACTGGCGGAAAATACCGCCGAGGAAGTATGCGATTTTGCCTATGCGCGACTGGCGGTGCTGCTGAATGCGGATTATCCGCATGACGCGGTGGCGGCGGTGCTGGCGCAACGACCTGCTTATCTGGCGGACACCGAAGCGCGTTTGCAAGCGGTGCTGGCATTCAAACGGCTGCCTGAAGCGGCGGTGCTGGCGGCGGCGAATAAACGGGTGCAGAATTTATTGAAAAAAGCCGACATCGGCAGCGGTACGGTGCGTCAGGAGTCTTTGCAAGAAGCGGCGGAGCAGGCTTTATTTAAGGAAACCCAAGCGTTGAAACCCGTGATGACCGCAGCCTTGCAACAGCAAGACTTTCAGGCAGCCTTAAACGCTTTGGCCAGCATCAAACCGGCGGTGGATGATTTCTTTGCCGAGGTGATGGTGATGGCAGAGGACAAAACCTTGCGCAATAATCGCCTGTATCTGCTGCATGATTTGTCCGAGCAACTCAATGCGGTGGCGGACATCGGGCAATTGCAGTAAATAAAAAGGCTGCCTGAAAAATATCTTCAGGCAGCCTGATTAAGGTTACGGAAACTTGTCGTCTTGCCAAATTTTGCATTGTCCCTATATTAGGATGTGTTATCCGTTTTTCTTCATCACGCCATGGCACACGATACCGCAACCGACTTTCACTCGCTGAGCAATCATTTTTTGATTGCCATGCCGCAGCTGTCCGATCAATTTTTCGGCAACAGCGTGGTTTATGTGTGCGAGCATACGCCGGACGGTGCGATGGGGGTGATCATCAACAAACCTTCGCCGGTACGCATGGATCAACTGTTTGAAGCCGCCGAAGTGCCGGTGCCGCAACGTTTTGCCGAGCAATGGGTGCTGATGGGCGGGCCGGTGCAGATTGACCGCGGTTTTCTGGTGCATTCGCCGGTGGGTAGTTGGCAAAGCAGCTTGCGCGTGAATGAAGACATCGCGGTGACCACTTCGCGCGACATCATCGGCGGTTTGAGTGCCGATGAAAACAGTGCGATCAAAACCTTTGCCACGATTGGCTATTCGGGTTGGGGCGGCGGTCAGCTGGAGCGTGAACTGAACGACAACCACTGGCTGGTGATTCCTGCCGATCCGCATATTCTGTTCGATTTACCTTACTATCGCCGTTACGATGCCGCTTTGGATACGCTGGGCATTCGTGCGGTCAATCTTGCGCCCGGAGCGGGTCATGCCTGAGTCTTCAGGCAGCCTGCTGGCGTTTGATTTCGGTTTGGAACGCATCGGCGTGGCGCAGGGCAGCAGCATGATGGCGATTGCACACCCGCTGATGACGGTGTGCGGACAAAACAATACCGAAAAATTTCAAATCATTGCCAAGCTGCTTGACGAATGGCGGCCGACCGCGCTGGTGGTGGGTTTGCCCGTGCACCTTGACGGCACACCGCATGAAATGACGGCGGCAGCGCGCAAGTTTGCACGGCGGTTGGCAGGACGTTTCAGGCTGCCTGTACATTTGGTGGACGAACGCCTGACGTCACTGGCGGCCGAGCAACGCTTAAAAGAAGCGCAGGTTTTCGGTAAAAAGCAAAAACCGGTGCTGGATCAAGTTGCCGCCATGGCGATATTGGACACATTTTTCACCGCCGGCGCACAAGAGACCGTACCACCGCGCCACGGAACAAGTGAAGAGTGAAGCGTTCGGCATGGCGTGGCTTCAGGCAGCCTGAGACCTTTGTAAAAATCCGTCCTGCGGCGCATTTCTTTGGAATGCGCTCCTCGAAAGCTTGCCTATCGATAAGATATGTCTGCGCTTTCTGCGGTGCTATTCCTTCGAACTGCATCCACATGACAGACTTTTGCAAAGGTCTCAGCCTGAAAGACAATTGCCATACGTCACGTCATCATCACGGCATCTTTCAGCCGTTCTGTAGAAAAATCCCATCAGCAACCGAACTAATCTTGAGTAAATCAGTCAGACATTCCGTGCGCAAGACTTGCGCTCATGCGGACGGGTGATATAATTCACGCCCCAACTTGGTTATTTTTATAGGGAATTTCAATGAATCAGACCTTTGCTTTACCGATTCCTTCCGGTCACGGCTCGCTGGAGCAGTACATCAGTACGGTACACAGCATTCCGTTGCTTACGCTTGAAGAAGAGCAGGAATATGCACAACGTTTGGTATCGCATGATGATTTGGAAGCTGCGAAAAAGCTGATTTTGTCGCATCTGCGCGTGGTGGTTTCGATTGCGCGCGGCTATGACGGCTACGGCTTAAATCAGGCGGACTTGATTCAGGAAGGCAATATCGGCTTGATGAAAGCGGTGAAACGCTTTGATCCGACACGCGGTGTGCGCCTGTTCTCTTTTGCGGTGCATTGGATTCGTGCCGAAATTCATGAATTTATCTTGCGCAACTGGCGTTTGGTGCGCGTGGCAACGACTAAACCGCAACGCAAACTGTTTTTCAATCTGCGCAGCATGAAGAAAAACATGAACGCGCTCTCGGACGAAGAAGCGCAAACCATTGCCGACGATTTGGGCGTCAAGTTCGAAGAAGTGTTGGAAATGGAACAGCGCATGACCGGACGCGACATCGCTTTGATGGCGCAAAACGATGACGACGACGAAGCTTTCGCGCCGATTGATTGGCTGGCCGACAGCGAATACGAACCGTCACACCAGTTGGAAAAGAAATCGGCGCATATTCTGCAAACCGAAGGCTTGCAGCACGCCTTGGCGCAATTGGACGATCGCAGCCGCGATATTGTGGAAAGCCGTTGGTTGGTGGATCAAGGCGAGGGCAAAACCTTGCATGAATTGGCAGGCAAATACGGTGTTTCCGCCGAACGCATCCGCCAAATCGAAGTGAAAGCGCTGCAAAAAATGCGAACCCATCTGCCCATGCAGTAAAACGCTTGCAGGCAGCCTCAATAACGGAGAAAATCAGCATGGATTTTCTCCGTTTTTTATTGGTTTGCCGATTAACTTGACGATAAAGGTTTTCATCCATGAGTGAACAAGAAGAAGCTCCTTACAAACAACCGCCGCATCTGTTTGACGACACGCAAAAAATCATTGCCGAATTGGAATCGCGCTTGAATGCGCCCTTGCTGTGCTACTGGAACAGCCATCGCGGCGGCATTTGCCCGAATGACGTTTTGGCTTTATATGAAATCCTCGAGCACTTGCAAGACGTGGATACGGCGTATCTTTTTATCAAAAGTGACGGCGGCTACGGTAAAGAATCGCTGCGCATGGTGAATTTGATTCGCGGGCATTGTCGCCGCCTCATCAGCTTGGTGCCGTTGGAATGCGCTTCTGCCGCCACCATGATGGCGCTGGGTACGGACGAAATCCATATGGGGCCGATGGCGTACTTGAGCTCGGTCGATACTTCGCTCACCCATGATTTGTCGCCGCTGGATCGGGATAATGACCGTGTCTCGGTGAGTTTGGACGAACTGAACCGCGTGGTGAATCTGTGGCGCAAAAACACCGAAGATGCCGGCTCAAATCCGTATAAGTCTTTGTTTGAATACGTGCATCCGTTGGTGATCGGTGCGGTGGATCGCGCCGAATCCTTGTCGATCATGCTGTGTGAAGAGTTGCTGTCTTACCATATTGACGACAAAGAGCGTGTGCGCCGCATTGCCGAGACTTTGAACGCCAAATATCCCTCGCACAATTACCCGATTTTGATCAACGAAGCACAGCGCATCGGTTTGAATGTGGTGAGAATGAATAAAGAAATCAATGATCTGCTTTTAAGGTTGAATGCGCTGTACAGTGAAATGGGGCAGCGTGCAGTGACCGACTTTGACGATACGCATTCGCACTCCAATGAGATTTTGAATATTTTGGAAGCGCGCGATATTCAGGTGTTCTACCAGAACGATAAAGACTGGTTCTATCGCACCGAAGAGCGTCGTTGGTTGACGCTGAACGATAATTCCAACTGGCACGTTACCGAAATCAAAAACGGCGATAAGCAGCAGTCGATTCTGCATTTTGCGTAATATTGACAACATAAAAATGACCTCGTGGCGAGGTCATTTTTGATGGAAGCTGTATGGCTTTAGAGGCTGAGACCTTTCAGGCAGCCTCTAATACATTAAAACAACACAAAAATACACGGGCGTTTTTTCAGATCGGGCAGGGTGCGTTTTTTCCATGCCGCGATGCTGTGACTGGCGATGAGTTGGTCGGGTAAGGTTAAATCGGCGGCGATGCACAAACGGGTATGGTCGTTTAAGGTGCCGAGCATATCGGTGAGTAAAGCCGGATTACGGTAGGGCGTTTCGATAAAAATCTGGCTTTCGCCGCTGTGTTGTATGCGTTTTTCCAAGGTGCGTAAAGCAAGTTTGCGCTCATCGCCGGCGGCGGGCAAATAGCCTTTGAACGCAAAACTTTGCCCGTTGGCACCCGAAGCCATTAAGGCCAGCAGCAGCGAAGACGGGCCGACCAGCGGCATCACTGGAATGTTTCGTTGGTGTGCCAACGCGACTAAAGCCGCACCCGGGTCAGCCACCGCAGGACAACCCGCCTCGCTCATCAGCGCGACATCATGCCCTGCCAGTAAGGGTTGCAACATTTCAGGCAGCCTGTCGGCAGCGGTGTGTTCGTTCAGCAAGGACAGATGCAATTGCTGCAAAGGCGTGTCCAAAGAGAGCAGTTTCAAATGTCGTCGTGCGGTTTTTTCCGCCTCCACCACAAAATGGCGAATCGGGCGGATTTTTGCCGCGTCGTGCGGCAGCAGCCACGGCGTGTCGGTTTCGCCCAGCGGAGTGGGCAGCAGATACAAAGTGCCGGTCATGGGGTGATGCCTTCTTCCAGTAAAAAATCGACCAAACGCAACATCGGCAGACCGATTAAAGCGTTCGGATCGCTGCTGTCGATGCGTTCGATCAAGCTCATGCCGAGGCTTTCGCTTTTTGCGCCGCCGGCGCAATGCACCGCGTCGGGCTCGCGTTCCAGATAACGCTCAATCACCGCGTCGGACAAGACGCGCAGTTTGACGCGGGTGATGTCGGTGTGGCGATGAATGCGATCGTGCGCGCTGTTGAGCACAACCAGCGCGGTGTAAAAGGTCAAAGTTTGCCCCGAAAGCTCGCGCAACATACAGGCAGCCTGTTCAAGCGTGCCCGGTTTGCCGAAGCTGCGATTGAGCGCAAACGCGACTTGATCCGAGCCGATGATTAAAGCTTGCGGAAAAGCTGCGGTCAGCGAATGGGCTTTGCCTTCGGCTAAACGTAGGGCAAGTTCTTGCGGAGCTTCGTCGGGTAAAGGCGTTTCGTCGCATTGCGGTGCGGCTGCCTGAAAAGGCAGGGCAAGGCGCGACAATAATTCGTGGCGAAAACGGGACGTTGAAGCGAGAATCAGCGGTAAATTCATGATCTTTGATTGACAATCGAACCGCCAAGATTATATCATGCACGGTTTATGTTAAACGCAAATTTGATTGAGCCGATGGCGTTTGCCGCCTCGGGCGCATCACGCAGCTGGGATTTTGCGTTGCACGAATTGGACGAACGGGTGGCGGCGCATGAATACTTTGCCGACACTTCGGCACGGGTTCAGGCAGCCTTACACGGCGGCACGGACAAATGGCAGCGGCATTTTATTGATGTCCGCCTGCACGCCGAGCTCGCGCTGATTTGCCAACGCTGCCTACACGCCGTACCGTTTGTCTTGGACGAAACCGTGCGCGTGTTGCTGTTTACCGACGAAGCGGCCGCCGATGCCGTGGATGGCGAAGACGAAGCCGATGTGCTGGTGGTGACCGACAGCGCGGACGTGCGCGAGTGGGTGGAAGACCAACTGCTGATGGCATTGCCCTTTGCCCCGAGTCATGACGACTGCGGCGACAACGATCCGCGTGCTTACGCCGATCCCAAAACCAATCCGTTCTCGGTGTTGCGAGACATTACACCGACAAAACGTTAAATTTGAAACCGATTATTTTTCAGGAGTACAGACATGGCTGTTCAACAAAACAAAAAATCCCCCTCCCGCCGCGGCATGCATCGTTCGCACGATGGTTTGAGCGCAGCGCATTTGAGCGTGGATCAACAAACCGGTGAAGTTCACCTGCCGCATCACATTTCGCCCAACGGTATGTACCGTGGTCGTAAAGTGGTGAAAACCAAAAACGATTAAACTTTGAGCAGGCTTTGCCGTTTCAAAGCGTTTTTTTGAGATGGGATGTTTGAGGAGTCGGTTGATTGTGTCACAATCTTCCGACTTTTTGTGTTGGCTTTTTGCGCTTGTGATGAACAGGCTGCCTGAAAGCTTTATATGCCTTTGTGCATGATTGATTGGATTGTGATCGCTTACCATGATTACCCTTGCTGTTGATGCCATGGGCGGAGACTTTGGTCTGCCCGTTACCGTACCCGGTGCTGTTGCTTTTTTGCGTCAATATCCCGATACGCGGCTGTTGATGGTCGGAGACGAGGCCGCAGTGCGCGATGCGCTGACTGCGGCGCGCGCGCCGATGGAGCGCATCGAAGTGGTGCACTGCAGTGAAATTGTCGGCATGGACGAGTCGCCGCAGCTGGCATTGAAAAACAAAAAAGACTCCTCCATGCGGGTGGCGATCAATCAAGTCAAGTCCGGTCAGGCGGTCGCCGCGGTTTCGGCGGGTAATACCGGCGCCCTGATGGCCACCGCGCGTTTTGTGCTCAAAACCCTGCCCGGCATTGATCGCCCCGCGATTGCCAAATTTCTTCCTGCCGACAATAACGAGCTTGTGTGTGCTTTGGATTTGGGTGCCAACATTGACTGCCCGCCCGAGCAATTATTGCAATTTGCGGTGATGGGGGCGCAATTGGTGGCCGCTTTGCAACCGCACAAAACCTCGCCGCGCATCGGTTTGTTGAACGTCGGCACGGAAAACATCAAAGGCACGGAAACGGTTAAAGCCGCCCATGCGCTGCTGCGCGACAGTCACTTGAACTTTGTCGGCAACATCGAAGGTTCGGATATTTTCGGCGGAAAAGTCGATGTGGTGGTGTGTGACGGCTTTGTCGGCAACATCGTGCTCAAAACCATCGAAGGCTCGGTGCTGTTTATCGGCGGCATCATCAAAGAAGAATTCAAACGCTCGCTGTATTCCAAATGGGTGGCGTTGTGGTCGCTGCCGGTACTGCGCAAATTCAAAACGCGGCTTGATCCGCGCCGCTTTAACGGTGCGATTTTTCTGGGATTGCGCGGCATTGTGGTCAAAAGCCACGGCGGCACGGATGCCGAAGGCTTTACTTACGCGCTGGCGGAAGCCTATCACGAAGCCCGCGCCGACATCATCACCTCGCTGGAAAGCGCGGTGGCGCGTGATTTAAGCCAAATGCAGGATAAAGAGACGGCGACTGAAGCGTAACCGTATTGCAGGCAGCCTGAAAAAAAGACCGTGCTCAAAATTTGAACGCGGTCTTTTTAATGGCTGCATATTTTTTCGGATTTAATCGCGAAATTGTTCCAGTTCAATCGCGGCGGCGAGCAGTGATAAGCGCGCGATCACGCCGTAAACATAGAAACGGTTGCAGGCGCAGTCGGCGTCTTGGTTGATTTGCAGCAGTCCTGCTTCGTCCCATTGCTCGTAGCAGCGGTTTTTCTCGTATTGCAACATCACGCTTTCTTCGTCCATCGGGATTTCGCCGGTCAGCGGGATGAATTTCATGCCGGAGGCGTTGAGGTTCTCATCAGCGCGCCGCCCTTCGTGGACGCGGTAAAAGCCGCCCAGCACAAAGCGATCCATCATGTACACCACCGGTTCGGCCACGGCGTCGCCCACGGTTTCGCAGGTGTAAACGCCTTCTTGTACGATCACTTCGGTGACTTCCAGTCCTTCTTTGACCGTGGCCATTTTATTGCGGTTTTTGCGGTTTAAGCCGCGTACTTCATCGGGCGATTTCACGCTCATCACCCCCATGCCGTAAGTGCCCGCGTCGGCTTTGACGATCACAAACGGAGTGTCGGCAATGCCTTTTTCGTTGTATTTGGTTTGGATTTTCCCCAGTAAATCCGATACCGCGTCCGCCAGCCGTTCTTCCCCTTCGTGTTCTTGAAAATTCAAACCGCCGCAGGCCGTAAAATAAGGATTAATCGACCACGGATCGATTTCCGCCACGGCGGAAAATTGGTCGATGACTTGATTGAACGCAGAAAAATGTTCGGTTTTGCGGCGGGTGTACCAGCCGGCGTGCAAAGGCGGAATAATGTTTTGCTGCACGCCGCGCAAAATATCGGGCACGCCGCCGGAGAGATCGTTATTGAGCAGCACCACACACGGGCTGAAACCATCGGCCAGCCGTAAGCGATCACCGTCGCGCTTTAAGGGCTCGAGCAGCAAATCTTCGCCGCCTGCGGTTTGCACGGTGGTGGCGGTGGAGATTTCGGGATTCATCGAACCAATGCGCACTTCAAAACCCGCCTGCCGCAAAATATTGCTCAATGCGTAGACGTTTTGCAGATAAAAAGTGTTACGGGTATGGTTTTCGGGAATCAACAGCACCGATTGCGCATCGGCGCAGGTGCGCTCGACCGCGTCTTGCGCCGCCAGCACGGCGGAAGACATAAACTGCGAATTCAGATTATTGAAGCCGCCGGGAAAGAGATTCATGTCCACCGGCGAAATTTTGTAGGCGGCGTTACGCATGTCCACCGAGCCGTAAAACGGCGGGCGATGCTGATGCCATTGACTGCGAAACCATGCTTCGATACGGCTTTGATGCGACAAAATCTGCTTTTCGAACTCCAGCAAATGGGACAGGTAGGGTGAGTTTAAGCTGCTTCGCGTCATGTTAGGCTGCCTGAAAAAGGGGAAAGTAAAGGTTAAATTATAAAGCAGACCTTGCAACAAAGCAGGTGTTTTCTCAAAAATCATGTGAATGAATGCGGCAAAATGATCGGCTTGTACGCCAAGATATCACTGATGGTGACGCAAGTTATAGATTATAAAGATAAATAGCATTGAAAATTCCAACGAACTTTTATGCCTGCGCGTGGACAAAAAGTTATCCTCGACGAGGATTTTTCCATTTAACGGAGACAGTAAAATGCAAAAAACCATTATGGGCGTGACCGCCCTGGGCTTAAGCCTTTTCACTTTAAGCGTCGCTGTGGCGGCGCCGGTACAAAAAACGCCGACTGCGGCCGATGAAGAGCAGGAACGCGCGAAAATCCTGCAAGAATTCCCGCAATACAATTACTCAGTGGCAACGGTGTCGCCGCTGGAAGTCACTCCGGTGAGCAGCAGTACAGGTGTCGCGCCTGCTGAAGCGCAGCCGAGTGCCATGCCGCAATAAACATTCCGATTCGCTCCTCATCAACCGCCATGTCGTTTATGGCGGTTTTTTTATGCGTAAGATTGAAGCGTTCCGCCTTGGGAGCCTCTGAACTTTGTTTCAGAGGCTCCCTTGCGTGATGCGAATAAAGATTTATAATTGAATCATTTACAGGCAGCATGAATTCATATAAACGGAGGGAGCATCATGTTAAGTGCGGTGATTTTGGAAGATGAAATTCCTGCAGCCGAACGTTTGCGCGTATTGTTGAACGATTGCCAAGTGACATTGCTGGCGACTTTTTCACGCGCGCAGCATGCTTTGGAGTGGTTTGCGCTGCATCAGGCCGACGTGGTGTTTGTCGATATCGGGCTGCCTGAAATCAACGGTTTGGAATTTGCGGATAAACTTTCCCGCATCGCCGGCCCGATGCCGGCGTTGGTGTTCACCACCGCTTATGAAGAACACGCCTTGCGTGCGTTTGAACTGGCGGCGACCGATTATTTGTTAAAGCCGATCAAAATCGCCCGTCTGCGCGATGCTTTGACGCGGATTCGACAGGCGCGCGGCATCACGCACACAGAGGAAGAGTTCGCCTGTTTTAATGTCATCAACCGCGAGCGCATGCAGCAGATTCCGTGGCAAAAAGTGGCCTATCTCATGGCGGATCAGAAAGTCGTGTGGTTGTACACTTATGATGGTGGTATTTTTGAATTGCCCAAGACTTTGATTTATTGGGAAGAAATATTGGGCGAAAAAGCCTTGCGCATTCATCGCAATGCGCTGGTGATGCGCCATGCTCTGCACAGTTTGGTGCGGCTGGATGCAAGCGAAAGTGAGGAAAATGCCCGCTGGGGTGCGCGCTTGGTGGATCGAGGGGAAGTTTTGCCGGTGAGCCGACGGCAGTTGGCATTATTGCGGCGCGAATTGAGCTGACCGATGTTCTTAAGCATGCGTGCTGAAAACCATTCCTGTGTGACGCATTACTGACTTGGAGTCGGCGGTTTGCCGGCTCATTTTTTTGTCATCATTCATTGTTATGGTGCGATGATTGGTTATAATCTGGCATATTGACTCAAACAGACCAAACGCTGCCTGAAAGCACGGCGCGGACAAAGTGGTCAATCTTTTACCCCAAGCGGCATGTTGACGCACCAAGGGAGCTTCTCAGAGGCTCTCAAGCTGCATCAACAAACGATTCGATCAAAGGCTTATGATGAGAAACCCACTGCATTTATTGTTACTGTTACTGTCTACGACTTTAACCGTTTCAACTTTAGGAGCAAACTCTTTATCTCAGGGTGACCGAATTAATTTGTATTTGGAACAAGAGCGCCTTAACGAGTGGAAGGCACAACAAGGCAGTGCAAATGCCATCCCGCCTTATCAACCGACCTACAACTACTACGGCGCACTGGCGATGGATGAATACGGCATGGCTTATGGTGCGTGGGTTGCCACAGGTGCCATCGCGCATCAGTTTTCGACCAAACCCAAAGCCATCGCCGAATGTGAAGCCGCCAAACCTTTCGGCAAATGCAGTATCGTCGCCACTGTCAGCGGCGGTGCGCTGGCACTGGCATGGGACGCGCGCAACGGACGCAGTGCCTGGGCCACGGCGGAAACCATGGAAGATGCCGAACAAAATGCGTTACGAACATGCGGCAGTTCAAGTTGCAGTATTGTCTATTGGATCACCGCACCGCGTGGCAGCGTGACCAGAGGAGCGGGCACGGGCGGGCACGGCTGGTTGCCGGGTAATGATGAGGCATTGATTACCGCCATGCTGCAACGCCAGCAGGTCAAACTGTACAGAGCGCAAGCCGGCTTGGAAAAGTTTTCGTTTACCTCGCGTAGCGGCATCTATACCAGCCCCAAAGAGGCGGAGCGCGTCGCCATGGATGCTTGCCGCACAGTGCAACAAGGCTCATGCCGTATTTTGCAAACCTTTGCCGACACCTGCGGTGTAGTGACTTATGCCAAAGTTAAAGGCAAGGTGCAATACTTTGTTGCCACCGATGCGGACGCAAAGCAGGCGAAGAATAAAGCCATGCAACAGTGCGCAGACAAATGGGGGATTAACAGCTGTTATTTTTATCCGGCGGTCTGCACGGGCTTGGCTTATGGTTACTCCCCGTCGCTTCCTTATGAAGGGTTAACGGAAAATGAAAAAGCCCAGGCTTTTGAATCTGCATCAAAAGGTTTGAAAGAATGGCAGAAAACAATCGAGGCCATGCCGACCAAACCGTGATGTTTCAGGCTGCCTGAATGGTTGATGCGTTGATTTGACGGGGTATCGAGCGAGTAGGTGAAACCATCAAAGTCAGTTGTGTGTCCGTTCAGGCAAATGTGCAATCCGCGCCGCTATCGGACAGTCCGTATCATGTGCGTCGTCCAAATAACCCGTACTCGTGAGAAATTCGCGCACGATCTCGCCGCCGACAAAGCGAAAACGGCTTTTGAAGAGTTTAAGCCACGCCGCCAAATCGCGCGGATGGTGCGCGTTCAGCCAGTTATGAAACGAACCGTATTCTTGTTGCAATTGCAGCAGCACATTGGCATTGAAGATCACCGCACGGATTTTCAGGCGGTTGCGAATGATGGCGGCATTGTCTAATAACTGCGCGATTTTTGTCTCGTCATAAGCCGCGACTTTTTCGATGCAAAAGCCGTCAAAGGCTGCCTGAAAGGCTGGCCGTTTGCGCAAAATCAAGCTCCAGCTTAAGCCTGCCTGCATGATTTCCAACACCAAACGTTCAAACAGCACCGCATCATCGGTTTGCGGGAAGCCGTATTCCGTATCGTGATACGCCACGTTGGGGTCGTCGGCAGACAGCTTGGCGCAGTGACGGCAATAACTCATTGCCGCGCCGCCCATTCCTCGGGCGTGGCGGCGACATTGATCGACAGGGCGTGCAGTTCGTTGCTGGCGATGCGTTCTTTTAATCCGTCTTTAACCAGACGGTGACGCGCCAGACGGTTCTTACCGGCGAAATGTTCGGACACGATTTCGGCAAAAAAATGGTGACCGTCGCCTTCAACGTGTAAATGCGTGCAGGGAATGACTTCGGCGATCATCTTTTCTACGTCTTGCGGTTGCAGCATGGTTTTTTCCTTGTGTGTGCAAAAATCAAAGTGTACCGCAGTTTGCCCGTGGCACGAAAAGATTTCCACAAACCTCTTGCTTAAAAACAGATATTTAACTTACAATTGTCGGTTTCTCGAATTCAGAAGTTATTTTATTTTAAGGACAGAACATGGTAGTTATCCGTTTGTCACGCGGCGGTTCCAAAAAACGCCCGTTTTTTAATGTGGTCGTGGCTGATTCGCGCAACCGTCGTGACGGTCGCTTTATCGAGCGCATCGGCTTTCATAACCCGATTGCCAACGAAAAACAAGAGCGCATCCGCATCAACAGCGAACGCCTCAATCACTGGGTTGCCCAAGGCGCGCAGATGAGCGAAACCGTTGCCAAATTGGTTAAAGAAGCCGGCGTCGCTGCTTAAATCGCGCCTAAAAACCTTTCAGGCAGCCTGATATGACGAGCGAACCGGATCTTATCCCGATGGCGTATGTCCGTGCCGCCGTCGGCATCAAAGGCTGGCTGAAAATCAAAGCCGATACCGAGCTGGCGGACGGTCTGCTGGATTATCCGCGCTGGTTTCTCGGTCAAGACGGAGTGTGGCAAGAATATGCCCCGCACGAGGGGAAAGTCACCCCCGACGGTTTTCAGGCGAAACTCGTCGGCATTGATGACCGCACCGCCGCCGAAGCTTTGCGCGGCATGACGATTGCCGTGCCGCGTGCCGATTTTGCCGAGCCGGAAGAAGACGAATATTACTGGGTGGATTTGATCGGCATGAGCGTGGTCAATCCCGCCGGTGTTCGGCTGGGTATGGTCAGCGGCTTGAACGAAAGCGGTGCGCATGATTTGCTGGTGGTCGAAGGCGAGCACGGCACGTTGTTGATTCCCTTTGTGGAGCGGTTTATCCAAGACGTGAACCGTGACACGCAGACGATCACCGCCGACTGGGAAGCCGACTACTGATGTACATACAGGCGATCACGCTTTTTCCGGAAATGTTTGCCGCATTGACCGAATATGGTGTGACCGGCCGCGCACTGAAGCAGGGATTGTGGCGTTTTGACGCTTTGAATCCGCGCCGTTTTGCCGACAATAAACTGGGTTACATCGACGACCGTCCGTTTGGCGGCGGGCCGGGCATGATTATGCAGGCTCCGCCTTTACAGGCAGCCTTGGACGCGGCGCGGCAGCAAGCAGAAAACGCGGTCACGATTTACCTCAGCCCGCAGGGCAAACCGCTGACGCACGACATGACGGTTGCGCTGGCGCAACAGGAAAACCTGATTGTGTTGTGCGGACGTTACGAAGGCATCGACGAGCGATTATTTGCCCGTAACGCTATTCAGGAAATCTGCATCGGCGATTTTGTGGTTTCCGGCGGCGAATTACCCGCCATGATGTTGATCGATGCGGTGTTGCGTCATCGCCCGCAGGTGTTGGGTGATGAGCGTTCCGCGCAGGAAGATTCGTTTGGCAATGGTTTACTCGACTGTCCGCACTACACGCGACCGGTCGAATTTTGCGGTTTGGGCGTACCGGAAGTGCTGCTTTCGGGCAACCATGCCGCCATCGCGCAGTGGCGATTAAAGCAATCGCTGCAACGCACCCGTACGCGCCGCCCCGATTTATGGGAACGGCGTAGTTTAACCCCACAGGAGTCCCGCCTCTTGCAAGAAATTTTGTCGGAGCAACAGGACAATTCCATATCAGAACAGGAAAAAACATGAATATCATCGAACAACTCGAACAGGAAGAAATCGCCCGTTTGAGCAAAGAAATTCCCGAATTCGCCCCCGGCGACACCGTTGCGGTGTGGGTAAAATTTAAAGAGGGCACGCGTGAGCGTTTGCAGGCGTATGAAGGCGTGGTGATTGCACGTCGCAACCGCGGCCTGAACAGCTCGTTCATCGTGCGCAAAATCTCCAACGGCGTGGGCGTGGAACGTACTTTCCAACTGTACGCGCCGAGCGTAGCGAAAATCGAAGTCAAACGCCGCGGCGACGTGCGCCGTGCCAAACTGTACTACCTGCGTGGCTTGACCGGTAAGGCAGCGCGTATTAAAGAAAAACTGCCGGCACGCAAAGGCTGATTTTCACATTAAAGCATGACGTAAAAAAGCGGACAAATGTCCGCTTTTTTTGTTGTCTTTTACCGCAAGATGCAGTGTCTGAAACTCAAGCATCAGGATTGATCAGCTCGTATTTTTTAGAAGGAATCAAACTGCTGCGCGAGAGCAGCATCAGCAAGCCCAGTACCATCATGCCCAAGGCAATCAGCGGTGATGCGCCCATCATCATTTGGCTGTACAAATAAACCGCCACCCCGCAATAAATCAAAAACGGGCCGGAGACGACGGATTGTTTGTTGATGCCGTCGAGCACCAGTACGGCAACGCCGCCGATCGCCAGTGCCGCTGCGAGCAAGATGGCCGTGGGCGGCAGAATATCGGTGGAACGCAAAAACCAAATCGCGCCGATAATGATTAAGGTCAAGGGCAGAAACAACGAGGGGTTTTTCATGCAGGTTCTCCTGATGTGATGAGTCAATGCGCCGTGCGGTAAGGTTTAAGGGACAAACAGCAGAGGCTCCCACCATATTAAGGCTGCGTGATCGAAAACAAGTCGTTTTCAGGCTGAGACCTTTGCAAAAATCCATCCTGCGGCGCATTTCTTTGAGATGCGCTCCTCGGAATCTTGCCTATCTACATGATATGTCTGCGCTTCCTGCGGTGCTATCTCTTCGAACTGCATCCACATGACGGGCTTTTGCAAAGGTCTCAGGCTGCCTGAACATCACAACTCATTCCCAGCCGCGTTTGAATCTATCCAGTTCGCGGCGGTCGCGTTTGGTGGGGCGGCCTTCGGGGTAGTCGCTGAGGATTTGCGCGGCTTGATTCAGTTCGCGCATGGCTTCGCGGCGGGCAACGGTCGCCTCGTCTTCCGTGTACAGCAAGCGCGCCTCGACGGCGGGGCGGCGTTGCATGTTCAAGCCTTGCACCGTCAGGCGGTAGGGCAGACTGTTTAAGCGCAGGTCGATCACATCGCCCACGCTGATGGTTTTGCTGTTTTTGGCGCGTTCGCCATTGACCGTGACCCGTCCCAGTTCGATGTGTTTTTGGGCGAGGGCGCGGGTTTTGAAAAAGCGCGCCGCCCACAGCCATTTATCCAAACGCATGGCATCGGTGCTCATGATTGCTGCTCCTGCCAGCGGTCGCGGGCTTCTTTGGCGGCGGCAAAAAAGTCATGCAATGCTTGACGGTCACCGCTTTGCAGCCAGCCGCGCAACACGTCCAGTTCACGGTAAAAATCTTGCAAATGCGCCAGAATATCCTCACGGTTCGCCACGCACACGTCCGCCCAGATATCGGGGTGGCTGGCGGCAATACGGGTGAAATCGCGAAAACCCGACGCGGCAAAATGCAGCAACGCCGAACGTTCGCCGTCCTGTGCAATCTGGTGCATAAACGCATACGCCAACAAATGCGGCAAATGGCTGACTGCAGAAAAAATACGGTCATGCTGCGCCGCGCTCATCACGTGCACTTGCGCGCCAACCGTTTCCCACAGGCTGCGAATCAGTGCTAAACCGGCGGCGTCTTGTGCCTCATGCGGACACAAAACCAGTTTTTTATCTTCAAACAAACCAAAACGCGCCGCCGTCGCACCGCTGCGATCCGAGCCGGCAATCGGATGCGCTGCCACGCACCGTGCAAAATGCTGCGGCAAATAATCGCGAAAGGCACGCACGGTCAATTGCTTGGTGCTGCCCACGTCGGTGATCACGGTTGATGCGTCGGTGTGCTGCGCGAGGGTGCGCATCACCTGCGGCATGGCGGCGACCGGCGTGGCAATCATCACCACATCGGCACGGGCGGCTTCATCGGTCAAAGCGGGCAAAGCATGGTCAATCACGCGCCGTTCAAGCGCGCGTTCCAGATTGTCCGCATCAATATCCACGCCGAACACGTGCGAGACTTTGCCGGCGCGTTTTAAGTCCAGCGCAAGCGAACCGCCGATCAGCCCGACCCCGATTAAAGTTAAAGTTTGCATGGGGTGAGAGTTTGCCACAAAGTGCAAACAGATGAAATGACCGTGTGCACGGCTACAGAAAATTAAACATTTTTCAGGCTGCCTGAACGCCAAACATGGTATGTGAAGCAGGAACAGGCTAAAATCCGCAGGCTGAGACCTTTGCAAAAATCCATCCTGCGGCGCATTTCTTTGAGATGCGCTCCTCGGAATCTTGCCTATCTGCATGATATGTCTGCGCTTCCTGCGGTGCTATCTCTTCGAACTGCATCCACATGACGGACTT
Organism: Neisseria sp.; assembly: GCA_030538055.1. Taxonomy (GTDB): domain Bacteria; phylum Pseudomonadota; class Gammaproteobacteria; order Burkholderiales; family Neisseriaceae; genus RGIG9985. The sequence continues at coordinate 57,100 of JAUNUS010000002.1, read as the reverse complement.
TTGCAAAGGCCTCAGATTGATTTTGCATGGGCAAAGTCGTTTTTTCATTTTGATATCAAACTTCCATGTCACGCGAAACCTCTTTATCCGTCCGTCTTGCGCCCAGTGTCACGGCGGCGTTGGCGCGTTTGGGCTATGCCGATGCGCGTGCGTTGGCGCACATCGGCGCGGCGCAAGCGTTTTTGCTGCTTAAAGCGCACGGGCTGACGGTGACGCGCTCGGTGTTGTGGCAATTGGACGCGCTGGCGCGTGATGTGCCGTTGGCGGCGATTGACGAGGCGCGTAAACGCGCATTGCAGGCAGCCTTAAAACAGCACACGCCGCTGACCGTTTTTCCTGCGGAAAAAGAAATGACGGAGCATATGCAGGCAGCCTTAGCCGAAGCCGCACTGGCCGCGCAGCAAGGCGAAGTGCCGGTGGGGGCGGTGGTGGTGTTGCAGGGGAAAATCATCGCACGCGGGCACAATACCTGCGTGGCGGATGGTTTTATCGCGCATCATGCGGAGCTCAACGCCTTGGCGGAAGCGGCGCGGGTGCGAGGCAGTTATCGGCTGGACGAGTGCGATCTGTACGTGACCTTGGAGCCCTGCACAATGTGTGCCGGTGCGATCATGCAATCGCGCGTGCGGCGTTTGATTTTTGCCGCGGACGAGCCGAAAAGCGGTGCTTCAGGCAGCGTGATCAATGTGTTTGCCGAGCCGCGACTGAATCACCATACATCAGTACGCGGCGGAGTATGTGCGGAGCAAAGCAAGGCTTTGTTGCAGCAGTTTTTTGCGATAAAACGGGAAAAAGATAATCTTTCAGGCTGCCTGAAAGATTAAGGAGCCACTGAAAAACTCTGGCGAGTGGATTTGGCTGCTATTTTTTTGGCAGACAAGGAGCATATTTAGGGCAATAGTGGTTCTATTGCCCTAAATGTGGGACGCAGTATGACGAAGAAAGAGTAATTAAAGCCGCCGTCACGAGTTTCTCAGAGGTTCCTTAGAACCTTTACCGCCACCATGCTTGGCGTGAAAAAGTCCACAACAGCACAATCCCCGTCAAGGTCGAAGCGAGCATCATGCCGCTCATCACCAAAGCCGTGCCGTTATGCAGCATGGTGGTGATGGTGCCGATTACCGCCGCCATCAGAAATTGAAACGAACCCAGCACTGCATTCGCGCTGCCGCCTCCTTCTTTGAAATAACTCATGTAACACGCCTGCGTATTCGCCGCAATCAAACCTTGCGTACCGATGGCAAACATTGCCAGCATCAACAAAAACGCAAACGGCGGCAGCTCGAACAACCACACCGCGCCGAACATCAGCAGATTACAGATCAATTGAATACCGATGCCCCACAGCAAAATATCCTGCGCATCGGTGGTGCGCAAACGCCAAGCGGTGACGCGGTTAAAAAACGCCATGGTCACGATATTGCAGCCGAACGCCCATGCGTACTGCTGCGCGCTCAAATGATACAACTCCATGTAAACAAACGAAGATTCCGTGATAAAGGCAAACATCGACGAAAAACACAAAGCCTGCAAAAAGAGAAAACCCAAAGCCTGAGGCTGCCTGAAAACATTGTGATAACGGCGAAAAATATCGGGAATAAAATCGCGGTCAAAACGGCGCAAAGGCTGCGTGCCGACACGCAAACGGCGGTACAGAATCACCCACACCAAAGCCGCATAAAGGCACAAACAGGCGAAAATCAACCGCCAGCCGCCGACGTGCAACAACAGCGCACCAATCAGCGGCGCGAGTAAGGGCGCGGCAATCGTGATCAAACCGATCATCGCAAACATACGCGCCGCTTCGCGTCCGTCGTAGCGGTCACGCACCACCGCGCCCACCACCACGGTCGCCATGCCGCCGCCGAGTGCCTGCAGCAGGCGCAGCAGCAATAATTGCGGTACGGACTGAATCATCACCAAAGCCGCGGTGGACAACATAAAAATCATCAGCCCCAGCAAGGCCACGACGCGCCGTCCTTTGATGTCGGAGAGCGAGCCGCCGATCAACTGCCCCAGCGCCACGCCCAGCACAAAAGTGCTCATGCTCTGCTCGATATGATGAATATCGGAGTTCAAACCAACCGCCATCGCCGGAATCGCCGGTAAATAAGCGTCAATCGAAAACGGCATCACCGACACCAAAAGAGCGAGCATCATTGCCATTTTTTTGTCGATGGGCGGGACGGGGGTTGAGTATTTTTTCATGAGAAATAATGGTTTGAACAGATTATCCGTGCGGGCTTTCAGGCAGCCTAGAGCTTTATTCACGCCCGCATGGTGAAAGAAAGAATTTTATACCATAGGCTGCCTGACTGCCATGTACGGCGCAAGATACGGCAACCATTGCGCTTTCTTGTTTGATGCTTAAAGATTATGCGGTAACATTCCGCTTTCGCTTGGGGAAATACATGAAATCTTTACTGTTGGACGCACTGGCGACGCGTTTGCTGTATGTTTTATTGCCGATTATTCTGATTTGGGCGGTTTATTTTTGGGTGACTGCCTGATGCCGATTCGTGTTGAAAATCTGACCGTCAGCTATGGCCAATTGCCCGCAGTGCATCACGTGAGCGTGACGTTTGGCGAGGGTGAGGCGTGGGCGATATGCGGGCCGAACGGCGCGGGCAAATCGACCCTGCTCAAATCGATCATGGGCTTGGAAAAATGCGATACGGGGCACGTGGTGTTTGACGGTTTAGAACGGCGCGACATTGCCTATTTGCCGCAACAGGCGGAAATCGACCGTTCGCAACCGATCAGCGTGTTCGAGCTGGCGGCGACTGGACTGTGGTACGAAATCGGCAGTTTCGGCGGCTTGAATACGGCGCAACGCTCACGCGTACAGGAAGCCTTACGCCGTGTCGGCATGGAAGATTACGCGCAGCGTTTGATTGCACAATTGTCCAACGGGCAATTTCAGCGTGTATTGTTTGCGCGTATGTTGGTGCAGAACGCGAAATTTTTATTGTTGGACGAGCCTTTTACCGCGATTGATGCCCGTACCACCGATGCTTTATTGGCCATTCTTTCAGGCTGCCTGAAAGCGGGACAAGGCGTGATTGCGGTGTTGCACGATGACGCGCAAGTGCGTGCGCATTTTTCGCATACCTTGCTGCTGGCGCGTGAAAAAATCGCAGCAGGCGCAAGCGCGCAGGTGTTGAGCGAAGACAATCTGGCGCGGGCGGCGATGTTTCGGCAGGATATTTTTGAAGAAAAAGACTGGTGCGAAGAAACGGCAGGCGGACATGAATGAGCTTTATCAATGGCTGATTGAGCCGTTTGCGGAATTTGCCTTTATGCGTCACGCCTTGGCCTCGGTGTTGTTTTTATCGCTGTCGGCCGCGCCGGCGGGGGTGTTTTTGGTGATGCGGCGCATGAGCTTAATGGGCGATGCCATGAGTCATGCGGTGCTGCCCGGTGCGGCGGTCGGTTATATGGTGGCAGGGTTAAGCCTGCCTGCCATGAGTCTGGGCGGTTTTGTCGCGGGCTTGCTGATGGCCTTGGGCGCAGGTTTGGCCAGCCGCTTTTCGATTTTGAAAGAAGATGCGAACTTTGCCGCGTTTTATTTAAGCTGTCTGGCTTTGGGCGTGGTCTTGGTCAGCCGTCACGGCAGCAATGTGGATTTGCTCAATTTGCTGTTCGGCTCGGTGCTGGCGGTGGACGTGCCCGCGCTGACTTTGGTTGCGGCGGTGGCCACCTTTAGCCTGCTGATGATGGCGGTGTTGTACCGCCCCTTATTGCTGGAGAGCGTCGATCCGACTTTTCTCAAAACCGTAGGCGGGCGCGGCGGCTTGTGGCATTTGGCGTTTCTGGTGCTGGTGGTGGTGAATCTGGTGGCCGGTTTTCAGGCTTTGGGCACCTTAATGTCGGTGGGTTTGATGATGCTGCCTGCGATTTGCGCGCGTTTGTGGTTTTCGCGCATGGGCGGTATTTTGTGCGGAGCGGTGGCGATCGCCGCCGCGTGTTCGCTGATCGGGCTGCTCTTGTCTTATCACGTCAATATCCCGTCCGGCCCCGCCATTATCCTGACCTGCGGCGCGGTGTATGTGCTGTCACTGCTGTTTGCGGTGCAAGGCGGAGTGGTGGCGCGTTATCTGCATCGCAGACATCGTAAGGTGTGAGGCGATTGGCTTCGCAGAAACCCTGTTTAGTTTAGGGGCTGTCCTAGTTATCCAGGATAGCCCCTAATTTTTTGAAGGCAGCTTATCTTGCTGTTTCTTACTTTTATTTAATTGGTCAAAGTATGCTTTAGGCTGCCTGAAACATGATTGCTCAATCAAACAAATCTTTCTGCTGATTTTCCTGCGTCACCACCACATCGGTTTCACCGTCGGCAAAACGGATGTGCAGGTTTTGGCCGAGGCGCAGTTTGCGGTTGTCGGAGACGATTTTGCCGCGGGTGTCGGTGACCACGCTGAAACCGCGTTGCAGAATTTTTTGCGGCGACACCGCTTCGAGCAAATCTTCCAGTCGGGTGATGTGTTGTTCGCCGCGCAGCAGGAGTTGTTGGCGGGCGTTGTGCAGCTCGGTTTCGCCTGCGAGCAGACGGCGGTGATGTGTTGCGAGGTCGGGGCGGGCGTTTTCGGTTTGGGCGTGCAGATGGTTCAGGCGCAGTTTGAGCGTGTGCAGTTTTTGCACGGTGCGCTCATGCAGCAGACGGCTGAGTTCTTCCATGCGTTTGCGCTGCAGGGGCAGCTTTTCGCGCGGATGGCGGATCAGCCGCGCCAGTCGGTCCGTATGCTGGCTGGCGTTAAAATATTGACGGCGCAGGGCTTGCACAAGGTGTTGCGCGCTGCGTTCGACCTGCGCCAGCAAAGCCTCACGCGCAGGACTCGTCAGTTCGGCGGCGGCGGTGGGGGTGGGCGCACGCACGTCGGCGGCAAAATCGCACAGGGTAAAGTCGGTTTCATGCCCGACGCCGCACACCACGGGTAAACGTGACGCTGCCACCGCCCGCACGGCGACTTCTTCGTTAAACGCCCATAAATCTTCAATGCTGCCGCCGCCGCGACACACAATCAACACATCGACTTCGTTGCGTTCGTTGGCGGTATGGATGGCGCGTGCGATGTCTTGTTCGCTGCCTTTGCCTTGTACCGCCGTCGGGTACACGATCACCGCAATATTGCTCATGCGGCGGCGCAAAGTCGTCACCACATCGCGCAATGCCGCCGCTGCCGGACTGGTGATGATGCCGATGGTGCGCGGGTATTCAGGCAGCGTTTTTTTACGCGCTTCATCAAATAAACCTTCGGCGGCGAGCTTGCGTTTCAAGGCTTCGTAAGCGGCGTACAATTGTCCCGCGCCGGTTTGGCGCACTTGCGTCACCACGATTTGGTATTCGCCGCGTGCTTCGTATAAGGTGATTTTGCCGCTGATTTCCACCGCCTCGCCTTCGCGCAACACAAAATCGAGCTTGTCGGCATAACCTTTGAATAAGGCGCAACGCACCTGCGCGCGCGCGTCTTTGAGCGCGAAATAATAATGCCCGCTGGCGGCGCGGGTCAGATTGGAAATTTCACCCGTCACCCACAGCCCGACCAATTCCTGTTCGAGCAGGTTTTTGGCAAGGGCGTTTAAGGCGGTGACGCTCAAAGGCGCGGGCGCGAGTAAATCCATAAGAGGGCGGTGACGGGCAAAAGCCGCATTATAGTGAATCCGTCGGATTGTGCCTACTTTAAGGCATGGCTTCAGGCAGCCTGAGACCTTTGCAAAAGCCCGTCATGTGGATGCAGTTCGAAGAGATAGCACCGCAGGAAGCGCAGACATATCATGCAGATAGGCAAGATTCCGAGGAGCGCATCTCAAAGAAATGCGCCGCAGGATGGATTTTTGCAAAGGTCTCAGCCTGAAAAGGTTTTTGCCGTATTACGGATTGTGTTTTCGCCGATTGCCCCGACTTGGCTTGGCAGACGCTTGCCGTTTTATCCTTTCAGGCAGCCTTTATTTTACCTTAAACTTTTATTTCTTAAGAAAAAATCATCATGACACACACTAATGCTTTGTTGAATTTAACCGACATTCCCGCGTTTGATGCTTTGGATGCGGCGCAGATCGCGCCGGCGATGCAGACGGTGATGGCGGAGGCGCGGGCGCGGATTGCCGCACTGAAAGAGCTGCCTGAAACCACATGGGACAATACGGTTGAGGCTTTGACCGATATTTCCGAGCGCGTGGGGCGGGTGTGGGGGGTGATTGCCCACATCAATTCGGTGGCGGACACGCCTGCGTGGCGCGAGGCGTATAACGCTTTGATTCCCGAAGTGACGCTGTTTTTCACCGAAATCGCGCAAGACGAAGCTTTGTATGCGCGCTTTAAGGCGATTCGTGCGGCGGACGCGTTCGGGCAATTGAGTGCGGCGCAACAGAAAAAATTGAACAACGATTTGCGCGATTTTGTGTTATCCGGCGCGGAGTTGCCGCAGCAGGAGCAGGCGCGCTTTGCCGAGTTGCAAAGCGAAGGCGCGGCGTTGGCGGCGGCGTTTTCGCAAAACGTATTGGACGCCACCGATGCCTTTGCCGTGTATTTTGACGATGCTGCGGCATTGGCGGGGCTGCCTGAAAGTGCTTTGCAGATGTTTGCGGCGGCGGCCGAGGCCGAGGGTAAATCGGGCTATAAAATCGGGCTGCAAGCGCCGCATTATCTGGCGGTGGTGCAGTTTGCGGACAACCGTGCTTTGCGCGAAAAACTTTACCGCGCTTATGCCGCGCGCGCCAGCGAACTGGACGATGCCGCGCGCGATAACGGTGCGAACATCGACCGTATTTTGGCGATCGCCGCTGAGGAGGCGCAGCTGCTCGGTTATGCCGATTATGCCGAATTGTCCTTGGTCACCAAAATGGCGGATTCGCCGCAGCAGGTATTGGCTTTTCTGCGCGAAATGGCGGCACGCGCCAAACCTTTTGCCGAGCGTGATTTGGCGGAATTGACCGCTTTTGCACGGGAAAGCTTGGGCGAAGAAACATTACAGCCGTGGGACATTGCGTATTACAGCGAAAAATTGCGCGAGGCACGTTATGCGTTTTCCGAAGAAGAAGTGAAGCAGTATTTCCCCGCGTCACGCGTGCTGGAAGGTTTGTTTGCCTTGGTCAATGATTTGTACGGGGTGGAGTTTGTCGCCGAGGAGCGTCCGTTGTGGCATCCGGACGTGCGGTATTTTTCCTTGAAGAAAAACGGCGCGGTCATCGGCGGCGTTTATCTGGATTTGTACGCGCGTGGCGGCAAGAAAAGCGGTGCGTGGATGAATGATTACTGCGGACGCAGGCGTCAAGTTGCAGGCAGCCTGAATGGTGAAGTGCAGTTGCCGCTGGCTTATTTGGTGTGCAATTTCGCGCCGCCGGTCGAAGGCGAAGCATGGTTGTCGCATCAGGAAATTCTGACCTTGTTCCACGAAACCGGACACGGTCTGCACCATTTGCTCACGCGCATTGACGAACTGGGCGTGGCGGGCATCAACGGCGTGGAATGGGATGCGGTGGAACTGCCGAGCCAGTTCATGGAAAATTTTGCGTGGGAATACGATGTGCTCGCCGCGATGAGCCGCCACAAACAAGACGGTTCAAGGCTGCCTGAAAGCTTATTTGCCAAAATGCTGGCGGCGAAAAACTTCCAAACCGGTCTGTTCATCGTGCGCCAAATGGAGTTCGGGCTGTTTGATGTGTCGATTTACAGCGCGAAAACGCAGCCGTGCGACTGGCGCGGCATTTTGCAGCAGATTCGCGCCGAAGTCGCGGTGGTGCCGCAAATCCCCGAAAACCGTTTTGCGCAAAGTTTTTCCCATATTTTCGCCGGCGGTTATGCGGCGGGTTATTACAGTTACATCTGGGCGGAAGTGTTGTCGGCAGACGTGTACGCCGCGTTTGAAGAAGAAAACGATCGCGCCGCCACCGGCGAGCGTTTTTGGCAGGAAATCCTGTCGGTCGGCGGCTCGCGCAGCGCGGCGGAATCGTTCCGCGCCTTCCGCGGACGCGAACCGCAAGCCGATGCTTTGCTGCGTCATTTGGGATTGAGTGATGCGGTTGAGGCTGCCTGAAACGCCATGCCAAAGTCGTCACCACAAGAATCAACAGTAAAAAGCGCAGGTTTTTACCGGTGCTTTTTTCTGGCGGCATTGTCGGTTTTGCCGTTTGGTGCAAAATCTCGATTTGGCTACAATGACGCGTTTGAACGCTTTGATGCCTGTATCCGCATTTCTTTTTTCTTATGTTTAAGGAATCGTCCTCATGAAATCATCGCACCGTTTGACCCGACTTTTTGCCGCATGGATTTTGCCTGCGGCACTCATCGTCAGTGCATCGCTGGCTGTCGCAACCGATACGGTGGAGCAACAATTGAATCAAGCCTACGCCGCTTATAACCAAGGCGACTATGCGACTGCCGCACGCATTATTGAACCATTGGCACAACAAGGCGATGCCCAAGCGCAATACAATCTTGGGGCTTTGTATGCCAACGGACAAGGCGTCAAACAGGATTATGCCCGTGCCAAGGCCCTGTACGAGCAAGCCGCCAAGCAAGGATATGCGGAGGCACAATACAACCTCGGACTTCTATATGACAACGGACAAGGCGTCAAACAGAGCTATGCCCGTGCCAAGGCTCTGTACGAGCAAGCCGCCCAGCAAGGCTTTGCCAATGCACAATACAACCTCGGGGTGATGTACTACTCCGGAAAAGGTGTCAAACAGGACTATGCCCGTGCCAAGGCTCTGTTTGAGCAAGCCGCCCAGCAAGGACTTGCCCCCGCACAATACAACCTCGGGGTGATGTATAGCAACGGACAAGGCGTCAAACAAGATATACGCCAAGCGGAATACTGGTTGCAGCAGGCGGCAGCGCAAGGGGATCAAAATGCCATCAACAATCTCAAGATTCTGCGCGGACAATAAAGCCGTATTCATTTTTTGATGTTGGCGCATTAATGACGAAACCGTCAATCTGACAGGCTGCCTGTAATTTTTGATTTTGCAGGCTGCTTTTGTTTCCGAGTACAGTGTGTTTTAATGCTTTGCAGCAAAGAAGCCTCTGAAACGCGTTTTTAGCTGCGCAGAACTTCGTCTCAGAGATTCATTAAAAATAACTTTTGAACAGGAAACATGGCATGAAATTCGCTAATCGTTTGGCAGCAAGCAACAGCGGCTGGAAAGCGTGGTATTTCGTTTTGGCACTGCTGGCTTTTGTGCTCGGTTCGCAGCTGTCATTATTGTCCCAATGGTTTGGCGCGGTGATCACGCCTGTGCAATTCATCGCATTTTCCGTGTTGGCGTTGTGGTTCGTCCGCTTGGCGGCGCGGCGCTGGCCGACGGTGGAGGATTTGGCATTAAAACGCACGCTTTCTTGGCATGACATCGGCTGGATTGCGGCGGTGTTTGTGGTCACCCATGCTGTGTTTCAGCTTTTGTCGTGGGGCATGAGCACGGACGAGCAACGGCAGCAGGCGGTGCAGTATTTCAATGAACTCGGCTTTGAAAACGGCACGTTTTATGCCGTGATGATGGTGCTCGCGTCGGTGATTTGCGCGCCGGTGTGTGAGGAATTGCTGTATCGCGGCATTATTCTGCGCTCGGCACATGACGCTCTGGCGCGGAAAATACCGCTGTTGGCGGCGACGGTGGCGGCGGTGTTGTTCTCAGCGCTGCTGTTTGCCCTGCCGCATTTGGGTGATTCTTTGCTGAATCGTTTTGCCGTGGCGTATCTGATTTCCGGCATCGGCTTTGGTCTGGTGTACGTGCAAACCGGCTCGCTGACCGCAGCCATGGTGTCGCATTCGCTGCAAAGCTGCTATGCCTTTGCGACGATCTTGCTGTTTGGGCGCGGCGATGCGGCGGTGTCGCCGATGATTTATCTTTTGGTGTTCGCGTGTCCGTTGTGGACGTATTTGTGCGCGCGTTTGTTGTGGCGGATTTTGCCCAAAGCCGAACTTGCAGCAGATTGATTCGTCATAATAGTGTTCAGGCTGAGACCTTTGCAAAAGTCCGTAATGTGGATGCAGTCGCTTCAGATAGCACCGCAGGAAGCGCAGACATATCATGCAGATAGGCAAGATTCTGAGGAGCGCATCTCAAAGAAATGCGCCGCAGGATGGATTTTTGCAAAGGTCTCAGGCTGCCTGAAAGTTCATAAGGAACAATAATATGATTCAACGTATTTTTATCATGCTTGCTCTGGCGTTTTCCGTTTTGCCTGCCGCAGCGGAGAGCTATTCGCATCGCGAAGTTCGCGTGTTTTCCAATACCGGCACCGCCACGCAATGGACGGTGGGCGAAGTGCGCCCGACGTATGGTTACGACGACTATTATTACCGTGAGCGCGGCCCGCGCTACGGCGGCGGCATCACCATCGGGCGCGACAGCGGCAGCACCTCGACCGGCATCGGTTTTTATTTTGACAGCGGTGACGGTTATTACGACGACCGCCCTTATCCGCACCGTCCGCCGCGTTTTCGCACTCCGCGCGGCGATTATCACCAAGGTTATTATGACGGTTACTACGACGGCGCGCGCCGTCCGCGTACCGTGATCAATAACGGTGCGATCGGCATTGACAGCGGCGATGACCGCCACCAATGCAGCCTGAATTTACGCGGCACTACTTATATCGGCCGCGCACATTTTATCGATATTGCCCAGAACCGCGCTTACGAAAACTGCGCGAACGACCGCAACGATTTGGCTGACTGCCGCAGCCGCACCATACGTTGCGAATCCATTTGGTAAACCTTTTTATGGCACTTGAACAACACTTAAACTTACCCGACGCCGACACTTTAACTTTGCAACGCTTATGCGGTGCGCTCGACGACAATTTGGTTCTGCTCGGACGCGCCTTGGACATTCACATCCAACGCCGTCATCACAGTTTCGCGCTTTCAGGCAGCCTTGCCGCCGCCGGCGTGAGTGCCTTGCAGCAATTGGCATTGCTGGCGGAAGAGCGCGATATCGACAGCGAAGATATTCAACTGGCGGCGGTTGCCGCCCGCACGCGTCATGAGGAACAGCCGCAGGTCAAAGTCGGCAGCGGTTTCAAAACGCGGCGCGGTATGCTGCACGGGCGCACGCCGCGGCAGGACGGCTATATCCGCGCTTTGCTCAAGCATGATATTGTTTTCGGACTCGGCCCTGCCGGTACGGGCAAAACTTATCTGGCGGTGGCGGCGGCAGTGGACGCGGTGGAACGGCACGTGGTCGAACGGATTATTCTGGTGCGTCCGGCGGTGGAGGCGGGCGAAAAACTCGGCTTTTTGCCCGGCGATTTGGCGCAAAAAGTCGATCCTTATCTGCGCCCTTTGTACGACGCATTATTTGATTTAATGGGTTTTGAGCGCGTGAGTAAATTGCTGGAAAAAGGCTTGATCGAAATCGCGCCGCTGGCGTATATGCGCGGACGTACCCTGAACAATGCCTATGTGATTTTGGACGAAGCGCAAAACACCACGCCCGAACAAATGAAAATGTTTCTGACCCGTATCGGTTTTGGCGCGAAAGCCGCGATCACCGGCGACATCAGCCAGATTGACCTGCCGCGCCACATCAAAAGCGGCTTGAAAGATGCGCGGGACAAACTGGACGGCATCGAAGGCATTTATTTTCACACCTTTACCTCGGCCGACGTGGTGCGGCATCCGCTGGTGCAAAAAATCGTGGATGCCTATGAGGCGCAAGAAGATTAAGGTCTTATCAGGCAGGCTGAGACCTTTGCAAAAATCCGTCCTGCGGCGCATTTCTTTGGAATGCGCTCCTCGAAGTCTTGCCTATCTATAAGATATGTCTGCGCTTTCTGCGGTGCTATCCCTTCGAACTGCATCCACATTACAGACTTTTGCAAAGGTCTCAGATTGCCAAAGCACCGCCAGCATTTGCGCCTCGGCACACACTGCACCGTTTGCGCTTAAACTTAAATCCAACCACACTTTCCGCCCTTCGAGGCGGAAATTTTTTGCGCGCACGGTCAATTCCGCGCCCATGGGCGCAGGCTGCCTGAAGCGGATATTCAGCTGCGCGGTCACAAAGCGCGGTGCGGCTTCCTGTTCGCTTTCCGGCATGGCACGGCGATACGCTGCATACGCGCTGGCCGTACCGTGGCAATCCAGCAAAGACGCCATCAAACCGCCGTAAACATGATGCGGTACCCCGCCGCTGTAGTGTGCATTCGGGGTAAACCGTGCCACGGTGTCCTCGCCGTCCCAATAACTTTTCAACTGCAAACCGTGCGCGTTACCGTAACCGCAACCGTAGCAATGGCTGAACTGCGCCGCATAATCGTCTTGAAAAGCGTGCTGCATGGTGTTGTGTTCTGTAAATTTCAGGCTGCCTGAAGATTTTTTCAAAAGAGTTCTCGCATTGCAAGACACATTACTTGTTCATCAAGAAGCGGCTGTTCTCATCAGTAGCAAGCCGCTAACAATTAGCAGTACCGCTAAAATCCGCAGCCCGTCAGCCGATTCGCCAAGAAATATAATGCCGACCAGAAACGTGCCAACTGCGCCGATTCCCGTCCAGATGACATATACCGTACCCAGCGGCAAGGTTTTCATTGACCATGCCAGCAGGGTAAAACTGGCAATCATCGTGACCAAAGTGATAAGGGACGGAATAAGCCGCGTAAAACCTGCCGACTGTTTCATGTAATAAGCCCAAACGACTTCGAGTATTCCTGCGATGAATAACATTCCCCATACCATGATGCACACTCCTTTCATGCTGGGTCGTCCGAACAGATTTCCCAAAAGGAGTGGGGGAAGGTCGTCCTTCTCTTGAATTGAGCCGATGAATGGGCACAAAGTTACTGAAATAAATTTGGCGGAAGCGGTGAGATTCGAACTCACGGAGGGCTCTCACCCTCGACGGTTTTCAAGACCGCTGCATTAAACCGCTCTGCCACGCTTCCGAAAAGAAGCGCGATTGTAGTATGATTCGCGTGTTTTGCCAAGAATCCATGCCATGTTTATTTATCAACGCGATCAATTATTGAATTTAGCCGACGAAGTGCTGCGCTTGGCGCGGCGCGGCGGGGCGAGTGCTGCCGAGGCGGATGTGTACGAGTCGCTCGGTCAGGGCGTGAGCGTGCGCTTGCATGAAACCGAGCACATCGAATATCAGCAAGACACCGCGCTGGAAGTGACGGTGTATGTCGGGCATAAAAAAGGCAGTGCCTCAACGGCTGATTTTTCGGCAAAATCAATCGCGCAAACCGTGCAGGCAGCCTTGGATATCGCGCGTTATACCGCTGAGGACGATTGTGCCGGTTTGGCGGATAAGGCATTGATGGCAAAAAACATCGGTGACTTGGACTTGTACCATGAGTGGGATTTGAGCACGCAGGCGGCGCAGGATTTGGCTTTGCGTTGCGAAGAGGCTGCGCTGTCGCATGATAAGCGCGTCGATAACAGCGAAGGCGCGAGCGTGCACAGCGGGCACAGCCACGGCGTGTATGCGAATACGCACGGTTTTGCCGCGTATGACCGCGCCACGCGCCACAGTATGTCGTGCACGGCGGTGGCGCGTGATGCGCGCGGCATGCAGCGTGATTATTGGTTTGACGCGGCGCGCTCGGCGGCTGATTTGGCGCAGCCTGAAGAAATCGGGCGCATTGCGGCGCAGCGCACTTTGGCACGACTCGGCGCAGGCAGCCTGAACACGGGAACGTATCCTGTGGTGTTTGACCGCACTGTTGCAGGCAGCCTGATCGGGCATTTGATTGGCGCGTTAAGCGGCGGTTCGCTGTATCGGCGCAGCAGTTTTTTGTGCGACTCTTTGGGTAAGAAAATTCTGGCGGATAAAGTGCAATTGCGCGAAGAGCCGCATTTGCCGCGCACTTTTGCGGCGGCGTATTACGACGATGAAGGCGTGGCGACGCAACCGCGCACCGTGGTGCGTAATGGCGTGATCGAGGGTTATTTTTTAAGCAGCTATTCCGCGCGCAAACTGGGCATGAAAACCACGGCCAATGCGGGCGGCATTCATAATCTGATGATGCAGCCCACGGTGGCGCGGCAGGAAGATTTATTGCGTCACATGGGCACGGGGCTGTTGGTCACGGAGCTGATGGGGCAGGGTGTAAATGTGCTCACCGGTGATTATTCGCGCGGCGCGTCGGGTTTTTGGGTGGAAAACGGGGTGATTGTCCGTCCGGTGGACGAAATCACGATTGCCTCGACTTTGCCGCAAATGTTTGCCGCGATCGTGGATATTGCCGACGATGCTTTGCGCCGCAGCACGCATAAAATCGGCTCGATTTTGATCGAGGAAATGACCGTGGCGGCAAGCGGTTAGAAGTTTATTGTCCGGATTTAAGAAAAAGGCTGCCTGAAAGGTTTCAGGCAGCCTTTTTATGGTGATTCGTATGCTTAAAACCGTTCCGCGCTAACGCTTCCGTCCGCATACACGTTCAGGCAGCCGCCTTGACCGTTGTGCCAGTCTTGCAAGACAAAGCGGCGGTAGTGGTGTCCGTTGTATTGATGTTGATGCTCTTGCGGGCGGTGGGTGTGGCCGTGAATTACGTCCTGCGGCGCGTCTGCGCCCAATTGCGCTTGCAAGGCCTGTAAGCCCGCTTCGGTCACGTCGGAAATTTCGTATTGATCGGCATCGCCTTTTTTGTGTTCCGATACCGCGCGGATTTGCGCCGCCAGCATTTTGCGCTCGGCCAAGGGTTTCGCCAGCACCGCCGCTTGCCATAAAGGATTACGGCTTTGGGCGCGGAATTGTTGATACGGCACGTCGTCGGTACACATTGCGTCGCCGTGGGTCAGCAGCCATTTTTTGCCGTAAAAATCGGCAAGGTAAGGGTCGTCCAGCAAAGTCGCGCCGCTGCGTTGGGCAAAGTCCGCGCCCAACAGGAAATCGCGGTTGCCGCGCATCACAAATAAGGGCGTGTGCCGTGAAAAGGCGTGCATCGCCGCGATCAAGTCGTTCAAGGTCGCGTCCGGTTCGTCGTCGCCAATCCAAGCGTCAAACACATCGCCCAGTAGATACAGTGCGTCGATTTTCCCTGCCCAGTTTTGCAATTGGGCGCGAAATAAAGCGTTCAAATCGGCACTGTCGGCGGACAAGTGCATATCGGAAATCAATACGGTACGGTTCATGGTTATCCTTTCCAATGTTCGGCGAATACGGTTTCGTCAAAGCCGACGGTGAGTGCGCCGTCCGGCCATGCGATTAAGGGGCGTTTAATCAGGCTGGCGTTGGCGGCGATTAAGGTTTGTGCGCCCGCGTCGGTGTCTGCCAAAGCTTTGTCCGCGTCGGACAGTCCGCGCCACGATGTGCCTTTGCGGTTGATTAAGCGTTCGCGCCCGATGTGGTGCAGCCAATTGGTGATGTGTTGTGCGCTCGGGGGTGATTTTTTGAAATCGACAAAATCATACGCCGCGCCGCGTTCTTCCAACCATGTGCGCGCTTTTTTGACGCTGCCGCAGTTGGGAATGCCGAAAACTTGAATCATGGTTTGTGCTTTCTTGGATATTATTTTTCAGGCAGCGATTGTATAGCGAAAGCGTTGTGCTGCGCCAGCCGTGCGGTCATAACATCAATTTGTCATGCTGAGACCTTTGCAAAAGTCTGTCATGTGGATGCAGTTCGCAGGAGTAGTACCGCAGAAAGCGCAGACATATCATTAAGATAGGCAAGTTTTCGAGGAGCGCGCTCCAAAGAAATGCGCCGCAGGACGGATTTTTGCAAAGGTCTCATACTGTTGTATCCGCCGTGCGCGTGGTATATTGAACCGTTTATAATGGCGTTTTTAACGCCGCATGGATTTGGAGAGAACATCATGATCAAACGCCTGTTTTTATTGTCTTGCACCGCTTTATTGCTTGCCGCCTGTTCCGATAATCAACAAGCCAGCGATGCCAACCTCAAAAGCGCGATTGACGCTTACAACCAAGCACATCCGCTGTGTCTGCCGATGTCGCCGATGGGCGAAGGTTTTCGCGGCGGCGTGTTTGGCGATCCGTCGATTCGCATCGTGCGCGCTGATCTGAACGGTAAATCCATCAATAAACAAGCGCTTAAACAAATGGAAGTGCTGGAAAAAGAAGGCGTGTACGACCGCCAAAAAGACGAAGCGGGCAGCGCGAAAGCACGTGTGGCGGTTTTTACCTTGAGCGATAAAGGCAAGGGCTATTTCACTGGTTCGGCGACCAATCCGCAGTTGTGTATCGGCACCACCCGCGTCAAAAAAATCCAATGGTTCTCGCAGCCGACCGCGCACAACGGTTTGACCGTCAGCCGTGTCGCTTATGAGGGAGAATACGAGCTGCACAAATGGGCGAAAAAACTGCTCAAAGCCGCCGACAGCGAAACCCCGATCAGCTTAAACCAAACCGTCAGCGCGCAAACCACTTTGGTGCAAACCAATAAAGGCTGGCTGGATATTCGCGAGCTGGATTAAATAGGCTGCCTGAAACCTTTTCGCTGCGTAAAAACGGCGATTGAGGCTGCCTGAAACGCTAAAATAAGGCACATCAGGCATTTAATGCTCTTGACAAAAGCGGTTTATGCACATCAACCGCTTATTTGGACAGAACAATGCTTTTTAGCCGCTTGATTTAACGGCTCTTGTTTTAAGTAAATGATTTTTATCGATAAATTATACTGCTTATTTTTTAAGCAGTTTTGGGATGAGGCTTGATTTCACGGCAAATTTTTATCACGCTCACGGCTTATCCACGAACTTATCCACAAAATTTGTGGACAGTGTGACGCTTTGATGAAAATCGTGTTTGCACCTTATCGGCAGGCTGCCTGAACGTTTTTTTTGACCGGTTTTTTACTTTTTTAATGAAGGAGTTGCTATGTATTTTGTTGATCGTGTTGCGGTGACGGTGCGTCCGACCGCCGCTTTTTTGCAATGGCTCAATGCGCACGAAGCCAAAGGGCCGGACGGTTTTGAATTTACCTTGGAGCAAATTCGCAGCAACGCCACGGTGTATTTGATGCCCGAAGCCGAAACGCCCGAAGAAACCGTGGCGTATGTGGACGAGCATTACGAAAAGCTGTTTGCCGCAGAGCTGGCTTCGTGGTCGATTGACGAAATCGACTGGCCGCAAGATCGCAGTTTGCAAGCGTTTTGGACGTTCTTTGAGATCGAAGTGCACGATTTGGTGTTGGACGTGGTGGACAGTGAATTGCTCAATAATCCGCTGCCTGAAAATGATTGATTAACCCGTGCAAGCGTTTCGCGCCGAATTTCACACTTCGCGCCGTGTCCGCATCGCTTTGGCGGTGTTGCACGGCGCGAGTTTGTATGGGGTGTGGCGGTATTTTTCAGGCAGCTATGCGCTGGGCATGGCAGCGGTGTTGCTGGGCAGTTTGCTGTACACGCAGTACCTTTACAGTCGTGCCTATCGGCTGCGTATCGGGCGGTTGGATGTGTTGCCTGACGGGAGCGCGTTGCTGTATTTCGGCGACAGTGATTACCCCGTGGCGGCGCGTCCGCTTTCAGGCAGCCTGATCAGCCCGTATGCCTTGTTGATTGTATGGCGGCTCGAAGACGACGCGCGCACGGTACGGCAGGCGATTTTCCCGTCCATGACCGCAGCGCAGGCGTATCGCCGTTTATGCGTGTGGTTGCGCTATGGACGACATGATGAGGCTGCCTGAACAGCAAACGCCCGCAATTGCGGGCGTTTTGCGGAGCTGCATCCGTGTCTTGGTTTAATGCACTTTCACCAGTTTGACATCGAAAATCAAAGTCGCGTTGGGTGGAATCACATTGCCTGCGCCGTGTGCGCCGTAGCCCAGTTCGGACGGAATGAAAAAGGTGTATTCCGCGCCTTCTTTCATCAATTGCACGCCTTCGGTCCAGCCCGGAATCACGCGGTTTAAGGGGAAGCTGACGGGCTGTCCGCCGTGGTTGTCGGTGCTGTCAAACACCGTGCCGTCAATCAGTTTGCCGCTGTATTCGACGCTGACGGTGTCGGTGGCTTGCGGTTGTTTACCGCTGCCTTCTTTGCGCACGATGTATTGCAAGCCCGAAGCGGTGGTGATGACGCCGGCTTGGTTTTTGTTTTCTTGCAAAAAGGCTTGGTCGGGGGTGGTGTGTGGTGTGGTCATGGTTTTATCGGTATCGGTGGGTTGATTGGGGTTTTTGAAACCGTTATCGGCGTTGTTGCAGGCAGCCAGTGCCAGCGTTGCCGCTAAGGATAAAAAGATCTTGTTCATGGTGTGTCGTTCAGGTGAAGGAAAACGTGGCAAAGTATAGCAAATCGGACGGGTAAAGCAACGCTTCCTCAACCTTCTTTGCCTACGGTAGGTTCGCGCAGCAGATCGACCAAAGGCAAAACTTCCAGCAAGCTTTCGCCGATGCGGTAAGCGTAGTTGATGTCGTTCATCAGCGAACTGGCTTGGGAACCGTCGATGCGCTGTTCGCGCAGTTGCTCAACCACTTGGTTACGGAATTGATTGTTTAAGGCTTCCAAACGGTGTTTCAGCGTGATGGCAAGCTGCTGACGCTGCTCGGAGTGTTCCGCGCGGCGGAAAACATACAGCAAGCGGAACAGATATTCGCGCAGCAAGGCGTATTGCGTATGCACGGCGGTGTTCGGTTGCTGCAAATAAAACTGCATGTTTTTTTGCAAATGTTTGCTTTCTTTGACCGCATTCACCAGTTGCAAGGCCGCCATTTGCGCCTGCATCAATTGCTGTTGCTGCTCTTGTTCGCGAATATCGCTGCGGCTGATAAAGTCCAACAGCTCGCTGTACAAGGGCTTGATGTGTTGCTCGTACAGTTCCTGCGCGTTCAGCTCCAGCGGCGACACCGCGACGGGCAGTTTTTCATCGGGGTTTTCATGGTAAAGCTGCTGCGTGGGGATAAACAACACGTGGCAAATCACCTCCAGACACAAATCCGCCAGATGTCCGACCTCCTTGAACGCTGCACGTAAAGCGGCATCGCCCGAACGCAACATATTCGGCGACAGATAGCGTGCGGCAGATTGCACGGGCAATAGCGACGGCGACGGCGCAACGTCGCTCTGTTGCGGCAGTAAGGTTTTTTGGGCGGGTTCAGGCAGCCAGCGTTGCAGTAAATCGGCCAGTCGGCTTTGCTGCCGCCAGAAAATCAACACCCCCAAGACGTTGAATAAGGTGTGGAATAATGCCAGTTGCAACAAAGTGTTATTGTCCAGACCGAGCAGATCCGCCAGCCATCTTACAAAAGCGGTCAGCGGTATCCACAGCAAGAGCGCTACCACGGCGGTGACGACGTTAAACAGCAAATGCGCCAAGGCCAGCCGCCGCCCTTCGCGTTCGCTGCCGAGCATACCGACCACAGCGGTGGAGACGCTGCTGCCGACGTTTGAACCGATCGCAATCGCAAACGCCTGCGCCACGCCGATTTGCCCGCCCGCCAAAGCGGCTAAAGTTAAAATCAAAGTAGCGTGGGTGGATTGCAGCACAATCGTCAGCAGCAGACCGATACCGCAAAACATCGCCACTTCCGCTGCACCGCTGATGCGGATTTGTGTAAAGTCGATTAAAGAGCCAATATCGGAAAAGCCGTTTTTGATCGCATCAATCCCGATAAAAATCAAAGCAACACCGATTAACACCCGCCCGAAAGAGCGCATTTTCCCCTTGGGAAAGCTCATCAGAATACCGAACACCACCATCGGCACCGCGGTCGGGGCAAGGCTGATGTTTTGCCCTGCCAAAGCCAGCAGCCAAATACCGCTGGTCGCGCCTAAGTTTGTCCCCAGAATAATCGCAATCCCGCCCGCCAGATGAATCAAACCCGTACTTAAAAACGCAATCGTCAGCAGCGAAACCAAAGTGGTGGACTGCAACACAAAAGTCGAACCCATACCAAACAACATCCCTTTAAGCGGCGTGGCGGTACTGCGCGCCAACATCCGCTCCAAAGTACCGCCGGCGGCGGTGTGCAAACCTTCTTCAATACACTGCATCCCAAACAAAAACAAAGCCAAGCCATAGCACAGCTGCAACCACGCAGGGCTGTACCAAAAGCTGTACGCCAACGCCGCCAATACCGCCAGCAGCAGCAAAGGTTTAGCGCGGGTAAGAAAAAAGTTTTTTAAGGTCATGGAGTTAAGGAATGGATTCAGGGTGGTTGGGTACAAACACGGCAGGCAAAAAAACAATCCGCCAAGGACATGGCGGATTGTAACGGTTTGTTATAAAAATGTCATAAAAGTGTCATATTTGGCCGATTATGGGCGAGCTTACTTTCTACCTTTATATCAGGTTTATTCCATGGTTTTTTGTTCAGGCAGTACAACATCGTCGTAGCTAGAGGTAGAGAGAAAGAGTTTTTGGGCGTAGACACAAGTGGCGGTGATCTTGACCTCGGCTTGGCGTGCGGCTTCCACGATTTTTTCGACCAGTTTTTTGGCAATACCCTGCCCACGATAATCATCATTCACCCATGTGTGGTCAATAATCCATAGATTGGGTGAAACGGAGAAAGTAGCTTCACCGATTTCGGTTTCTCCGTCCAAGGCGTAAGCACGCTTTTGGTCGATATTAAAGATGATAGTGGTCATGTTTTGTCCTTTGTAGATGATGTGTGGTAAATAGGGAATTGTGGTGCTTAATACAGCCTTAAATATTGAAGAGAATGTGTGCGTGTCTTATACCATACGTCTTCATTGCGGGAGCTGCGTTTTTGAAAAAATTTATCCTAAAATATGTGAGCCATGAAACGGCAAGTATTCATTCTAGATCTCTTGTGGTGTTGTATATTTGTTGAAATTGATATAAGGCTAAATTTTCTCTTCTAGTTTCTTCATCTAATCTTTTTGGCAAAGTGAATTTTTGTTTTTCTTTTTCTGCTCTATTTACTGTCAAATTACCTGAACAAATCAAATCCTTCCGAATATCATCAAAAATTGAAACATCATAATCTTGATTTAAATTAAACTCGTTATGAAAAAATAAGTCCTTTTCTATAAAATTCTTCTTTTCACTGCTCCAGTTATTAATAATCTCTGGAGATAGGAACCAATTTTCATTAAGAATCATTAAATTTTCTACTAGACATAAAATATCAATTTCATCTTCTAACCATGATTGAATATTTTTGGTGTAATTATTTGGACATACTGCAATAATATCACTTCCTTTTTTTGATGGAGTTATAATAAAAAATAAATCCGCCCTATCTTTTTTGAATATATGTTTACCATACAATGCTAATTTAAATGATAATTTAGTTTTTTTATAAATAAAAACTAAATCAGGTTTGTTTTTTACGGTTTTATTTATAGGGCCGATAACGAATATAGATTTATTATTTGGATTAGAAATAATTTTGTTTATACATGAATTCTTGTCTTCTAGGTGGGGAGTGTCATGCAGTAAATTTTCTAAAAAATAAGCCCACAAACTTATACTATTTTTAGTATAATCAACCTCTAAACCAGTACTATTCAATATAGCTTCATTATTATTTTTATTTGTAAACATGAGTTTACATAAATTTCTATATACTTGGATAATTAAATCTTTAAGCGTTAAAATTTCTGTATTTTTATCTAAGGAATTAAATAGCCTCTCATGTTCAGGACAGAATCCTTTAAAGTTACAATGATGTGTCTTAATTCCAACTAGTTCAAAACTAACATCTTTATCAAGCTGTTCCAATCCTTTTTTTCCATAATTGCTTTTGGAATCAAATATAGGTTTTAAGACATGGCCGTCAACACTCAATAAATATAATGTAGATCTAGAAAAAAAATGGGATCCAATAGCAGGTTTAGTGCAATTACCATGAAGGCAAATAAACTCTCCTTTTCCCTGTTCTGATTTTAAATAGTCATCATTTACTTTTTTTTGTTTCTTATAGAAATTATCATCAAGTTCTTGAATAATCATAATAAAATTACTTATTTTAAAATTGTTTTCAAATACTTCCCCGTATAACTTCTTTTACTCTTCACCACCTCCTCCGGCGTGCCTTGGGCAATAATCTCGCCGCCGCCGTCGCCGCCTTCGGGGCCGAGGTCAATAATGTAGTCGGCGGTTTTGATTACGTCAAGGTTATGTTCGATGATCACAATGGTATTACCTTTGCCTTTAAGCCTTTGAATCACATCGAGAAGCAGGGCGATGTCGGCGAAGTGCAGGCCGGTGGTGGGTTCGTCGAGAATATACAGGGTGCGGCCGGTGTCGCGTTTGGAGAGTTCCAGCGAGAGTTTGACCCGTTGCGCTTCGCCGCCGGATAAGGTGGTGGCGGATTGGCCCAGCCGGATATAGCCTAAGCCGACGTCGAGCAGGGTTTGCAGTTTGCGTTTGATGGTGGGCACGGCATCGAAAAAGGCTAGGGCGTCTTCGACGGTTAAGTCCAGAATTTCGCTGATGTTTTTGCCTTTGTATTGCACTTCCAGCGTTTCGCGGTTGTAGCGTTTGCCGTGGCACACTTCGCAGGGCACATAGACATCGGGCAGAAAGTGCATTTCGACTTTAATCATGCCGTCGCCTTGGCAGGCTTCGCAGCGGCCGCCTTTGACGTTGAAGGAAAAACGCCCGACGGTATAACCGCGTTCGCGTGACAGCGGTACGCCGGCGAAAAGTTCGCGGATCGGGGTAAACAGTCCGGTATAGGTGGCGGGGTTGGAGCGGGGTGTGCGGCCGATGGGGGATTGATCGACGTTAATCACTTTATCCAGTTGTTCCAGCCCGATGATGTCGTCATAGGGTGCGGGCTCTTCGCCGGCGCGGTTCAGATCGCGTGCGGCGATTTTGCCGAGGGTGTCGTTAATCAGGGTGGATTTGCCGCTGCCTGAAACGCCGGTGATGCAGGTGATTAAACCCAAGGGCAGCTCTAGGGTGACGTTTTTCAGATTATTGCCGCGTGCGCCTGTGAGAATCAGCATTCGTTCGGGGTTGACGGGTGTGCGCTCTGCAGGCAAGCTGATTTTTTTAACGCCGCTTAAATATTGCCCTGTAATGGAATCGGGACAGGCGGCGATGTTTTCCGGTGTGTCGGCAATCAGCACTTGCCCGCCGTGTTCGCCTGCGCCCGGCCCCATATCGACCACAAAATCCGCCGAGCGAATCGCGTCTTCGTCGTGCTCGACCACAATCACGCTGTTGCCCAAGTCGCGCAGGCGTTTGAGCGTACCGAGCAGGCGGTCGTTATCGCGTTGATGCAGGCCGATGGACGGCTCGTCCAGCACATACATCACGCCGGTCAAGCCGCTGCCGATTTGGCTGGCCAGACGAATGCGCTGCGCTTCGCCACCGGAGAGGGTTTCGGCGGAACGCGCCAAATTCAGATAATTCAAGCCGACATTGATCAGAAAGCCCAGCCGCTCGGTGATTTCTTTGAGGATTTTTTCGGCAATCTGCCGTTTATTGCCCGTCAAAGCCAGATGCTCAAAAAAGGCTAAGGTTTTGTCCAAGGGCAGCGCGTTAATCTCGTGCAGGGCGGTATCGCCTACCTTGACATGACGCGCCTCATGGCGCAGACGTGCGCCGCCGCATTCGGGGCAGGCACTGTGGCTTTGGTAACGCGCCAATTCTTCGCGCACGGTGACGGAATCGGTCTCGCGGTAGCGGCGTTCCAGATTCGGGATAATTCCTTCAAACGCATGGCTGCGCGTAAAGGTGCTGCCTTTTTCGGACAGATAAGTAAAGGCGATGACTTCTTTTTTCGAGCCGTACAACACGACCTGATGAATGTTTTCAGGCAGCCTTTCAAACGGGGTATCGACATCAAAGCCATAATGGGTTGCCAAAGATTGCAGCATTTGAAAATAAAAGAAATTACGCTTATCCCAACCCTTAATCGCGCCGGCGGCCAAGGATAATTCGGGGTGCATCACCACGCGCTGCGGATCGAAAAAATCCAAACTGCCCAAACCGTCGCAACGCGGACACGCGCCCAAAGGGTTGTTAAAACTGAATAAACGCGGCTCCAGTTCAGGCAGGCTGTAAGCGCAATGCGGACAGGCAAAACGCGCCGAAAACCACAGCTCTTCGCCGCTGTCCATGTTCAACGCCACCGCACGTTCGTTACCGTAGCGCAGCGCGGTTTCAAAGCTTTCCGCCAGCCGTTGCTGCATATCGGCTTTGACTTTCAGGCGGTCGATCACCACATCAATCGAGTGCTTCAGATTTTTTTTCAAAGGCGGCACTGCGCCCAATTCATAGGTCTCGCCGTCCACGCGCACGCGCACAAAACCTTGCGCCTGCAAATCGGCAAACAAATCGACAAACTCCCCTTTGCGTTCGCGCACCGCCGGCGCCAGAATCATCACCCGCGTGTCTTCAGGCAGCCTTAACACCGCATCGACCATTTGCGACACGGTTTGGCTGGATAAAGGCTCGCCGTGTTCGGGGCAATAGGGCGTGCCGACCCGCGCAAACAGCAGCCGCAAATAATCGTGAATTTCGGTCACCGTGCCGACGGTGGAGCGCGGATTATGGCTGGTGGCTTTTTGCTCGATGGCAATCGCGGGCGACAAGCCTTCGATCAAATCCACATCGGGCTTTTCCATCAGCTGCAAAAACTGACGCGCATACGCCGACAAACTCTCGACATAACGCCGCTGCCCCTCGGCGTATAAAGTATCGAACGCGAGCGAAGATTTACCGCTGCCTGAAAGCCCCGTGATCACCACCAGCTTGCGCCGAGGAATGTCCAGATCGATGTTTTTCAGATTATGCGTGCGTGCGCCGCGAATGCGGATGGTGTGGATGTCGTTGTTCATGTGAAAAGTTTCAGGCAGCCTGAAGCGAATGCAAAGCTTAAGATTATAGACTTTTTTGAACTTCGTTTCAGGGCTTCCTAAGATGCTGTTTGCTACATAAGTATGCCTAACCTTGCTCAAATCCAAAGCATCAAACCAGAAGAAACCTTTATTTCATCCGCCCAACCCCCCTTGAACGGGAAGTTTGGCGCAGCCAAACCTGCGCCGTGGGGTCGTCTTTCTTTGCTTACTTTCTTTGACGAAGCAAAGAAAGTAAGTCGCCATTGCGCGGCGATAGAGCGCGAAGTAAACGTTTTCTGCAAAGCAATACAGGCTGCCTGAACCGTAAGGACATCATTCAGGCTGCCTGTATAAAGTTTCCCTACGGATCATCTTTTGCAAAACGCTCAGATTGACTTATGTAGATACTCTCTTAAAGTGGCGACGATAAATATTTACTATCAACAGTTTATATCTTTTCGTAAAAAATCCAAACTATTTGAATTCGGCTTTGTCCAAACAAAAGTTTGTTGTTTCAATCGCAATCACCATTGCGTTTTCTGCAATCTGTACCATCAACTTCATACGAGGATATTCCCATGGCAAAAAACTTAAACGTATTCGACCCTGCTTATCAACTGTTGATCAACGGCGAGTGGACGAATGGCAGCGAAGGCAAAACGCTGACTTCTTATAATCCCAGTAACAATCAAGCTTTGGCGACATTTATTGATGCCAGCGATGCCGACGTGGATGCGGCGGTGGCGGCGGCGCAAGAGGCCTTGAAAACGTGGCGGCACACCACCGTCACCGAGCGCAGCGCGATTTTATGGGCGATTGCCGATGTGATCGAACAAAACAGCGAATTACTCGCGCTGCAGGAAACTTTGGATAACGGCAAGCCGATCCGCGAAACCCGTGCGGCGGATATTCCGCTGGCGGTGGATCATTTCCGTTATTTCGCGGGCGTGATCCGCGCCGAAGAAGGCTCTCTCAATGAGATCGACAATGAAAGCCTGTCTTTGGTGTTGCGCGAGCCGATCGGCGTGGTCGGGCAAATCATCCCGTGGAATTTCCCGTTTTTGATGGCGGCTTGGAAAATCGCACCGGCACTGGCGGCGGGCAATACGATTGTGATTCACCCCTCGTCTTCGACTTCTTTAAGTTTGCTGTCTCTGGGCAAACTGATCAATCATTTGCTGCCCAAAGGCGTGCTCAACATCATCACCGGCCGCGGCTCGAAATCGGGCGAATACATGCAGCATCATAAAGGTTTCAACAAGTTGGCTTTCACCGGCTCGACCGAAATCGGGCGCAAAATCGGCATTTCCGCTGCGGAAAACCTGATTCCGTCCACTTTGGAATTGGGCGGTAAATCGGCCAATATTTTCTTTGACGATATGCCGTTTGACAAAGCCTTGGAAGGCGCGCAAAAAGGTATTTTATTCAATCAAGGTCAAGTGTGCTGTGCCGGTTCGCGCATTTTCGTGCAGGCGGGCATTTACGATCGGTTTGTGAAAGCGCTGGCGGAAGAATTCAAAAAAGTCAAAGTCGGTCTGCCGTGGGAAGACGACACCCAAATGGGGGCGCAAGTCAATGGCGGACAGCTGGACACGATTTTGAAATACATTAAAATCGGCGAACAAGAAGGCGCGCGCATCATCACTGGTGGTAGAAAAATCAGCGGCGGCGCATTGGGCGAGGGCGCGTTTTTAGAGCCGACCTTAATCGCCGCCGACAATAACGACCGCATCTCGCAAGAGGAAATCTTCGGGCCGGTCGCCACCGTGATCAAATTCAACACCGAAGAAGAAGTGATCGCACTGGCGAACGATTCGATTTACGGCTTGGGCGGCGCGGTGTGGACGCAAAACATCAACCGTGCGTTGCGCGTGTCCAAGGCGATTCAGACCGGACGCGTTTGGGTAAACTGCTACAACCACTTGCCCGCCGGCGCACCGTTTGGCGGTTATAAAGAGTCCGGCATCGGACGCGAAAACCACAAAATGATGCTCGCGGCGTATACCCAAGTGAAAAACATCTACATCAGCACCCGCGAAGAGCGCGAAGGAATGTATTGAGTTAGGAACCTCTGAAACGAAGTTCAGCGAAGCTAGAAACTCATGACGGTGGCTTTAACTGCTCTTTCTTCGTCATACTGCGTCCCACATTTAGGGCAATAGAACCACTATTACCCTAAATATGCTCCTTGTCTGCCAAAAAAATAGCAGCCAAATTCACTCGCCAGAGTTTTCAGAGGCTCCTTAGCGAACTTTAATGCAACAACAGGCTGCCTGAATATTTTTCAGGCAGCCTTTTTATTTGGAATGTCCGCATCGGGTTAATCGTTGTCGGACTTCGCAAAAAGACGACTTTCCGTTAGAATGGCAAGTTTATTTATTTTAGGGAGTTACTGAATCATATTCAGAGGCTCCCTGAACCGAATTTTCGGCATATTGACACAAGGAATTTTATGAAACCCATCAATATCGGGCTTTTGGGCTTGGGCACGGTCGGCAGCGGTACGGCTCAGGTGCTGTATCGCAACGCGGCGGAAATCGAACGACGCACCGGACGCAAAATCCGCCTGTTTATGGCGGCGGACAGACGCAGCGACATCGACACCGCGGATTTTGATCCGGACACGGTGCTGACCGACGACGCTTTTGCGGTGGTGGCTCACCCTGAAGTGGATATTGTGGTGGAACTGATCGGCGGCAGCACCATTGCCAAAGATTTGATTTTGAAAGCGATTGAAAACGGCAAGCACGTGGTCACCGCCAATAAAAAATTGCTGGCGGAATACGGCAATGAAATTTTTGCGGCGGCGGAAAAGCGCGATGTGATGGTGATGTTTGAAGCGGCGGTCGCCGGCGGCATTCCGATCATCAAAGTCTTACGCGAAGGCTTGGCGGCCAACCGCATTCAGTGGATTGCCGGCATCATCAACGGCACCAGTAATTTTATTTTGAGCGAAATGCGCGACAAAGGCAGCGATTTTGCCGATGTGCTGGCTGAGGCGCAGCAGCTGGGTTACGCCGAAGCCGATCCGACGTTTGACATCGAAGGACATGACGCAGGGCATAAAATCACGATCATGGCGGCGTTGGCGTTCGGCATCCCTCTGTCGTTTGATCACTGTTATCTGGAGGGCATCAGCCATTTGGACGGCAAAGACATTCGCTATGCGGAAGAGCTGGGCTATCGCGTCAAGCTATTGGGGATTACCCGCCGCACCGCACAGGGCATCGAGCTGCGCGTGCATCCGACGTTGATTCCCGAAAAACGTCTGCTGGCGAATGTGAACGGCGTGATGAATGCGGTGTGGGTGCATGCCGATATGGTCGGCTCGACCTTGCATTACGGTGCGGGCGCAGGCGCATTGCCCACCGCCAGCGCGGTGGTGGCGGATATTGTCGATTTATCGCGCCTGATTACGTCTGACGCGGGCACGCGCGTGCCGCATCTGGCGTTTCAGCCGTCGCAAGTGGCAAACATTCCGATTTTGCCGATGGACGAAGTGGTCAGCAGCTATTACCTGCGCGTGCAGGCAGCCGATGAAAGCGGCGTCTTGGCAAGCATTACCCGTATTCTGGCGGATGAAAAAATCTCTATCGAAGCCTTGATTCAAAAAGGCGTATGGCACAGCGACGAGAAGGCGGAAATCGTGATTCTGACCCACTCTGCACAGGAAAAACACATCAAAGCGGCGATTGCCGCGATCGAAAACCTGTCTTGCGTATCGCGTCCGGTGGTGATGATCCGCATGGAATCGTTCCACATCAGCCGGTAAACGTTTATGGCGATGAAAAAATCTACCGTACTGCGCCTGTGGCTGTGGGCGATTGTCGCCGTGGTGCTGTTTTTCGGGTTACTGACGCAATGCTCGATGAAAAAACCCGAAATCATCAACCGCGTGGTGGCCGATTGCAGCAAAAACATTCCTTTTTCTCCGGTATGGCAGCAGGATTTGGTCAAGTACGGCATCGACCCGCAACAAGCAGGGCTGCCTGAATATTATTGCCAATGCGTGCTCGGCGATGCGATGCAAAAATTAAGCGATAAAGAAGTGTCGGATTTGGCGCAAATGAGCGAAGCCGAACGCTTGACCAAGCTCGGCGGTGCAGCGGCAATTCAGCAGCGCAATGATGCGTGTTTGGCAAAACGAGGCAGTCAGGCTGCATCGCAGTAGCGGCGGGTTTTTGTTTTCAGGCTGCCTGAAAGCAAATTGGGCGGTTGAAATAAACGTACCGTTAATTTTTATGTTCAGGCAGCCTGAAAGTATTTTTACTGGCAGAGGCGGTTTACTTTGCGCTTTATCGCCGCGCGGCGACTTACTTTCTTTGCTTCGCCAAAGAAAGTAAGCAAAGAAAGGCGACCCCGCTAAGCAGGTTTGGCTAAAGCCAAACTTCCCGTTAAACAAGCCATTTTTGCGGCGGGCTTGAACTCGCATTTGCTTGGCAAATGCTCAAACAGGCAAGCCCTTTTTCCCGCAAAAACGGCTTGTTTAACGGCTGCTTAAAGGGGATAGGCAGGAAGATTTTGACATTACCGTGGATTTTGAGATTAAGGCTGCCTGAAAGTGTTGTTTATCGAAGCTGCCTGCTTTGCGTTCTATCGCCGTGCGACGACTTCCTTTCTTTGCTTCACTAATAGAGAGGAAGCAAAGAAAGAGGATGGACTGAGAGATTCTGGCGTTATTGTTGATTTTTAGAACAGATGGTGTTTACGTGAGTTTTGTTTTGAGTATTCTCAATATTGCTCAAACCCAAAACGAAAAAATCAGAAGAAACCTTTATTTCATCCGCCCCAACCCTTGAAGCAGCCGTTAAAAAAGCCGTTTTTGCGGAGAAAAGGGCTTGCCTGTTTGAGTGGCGGCGAAGCCGACACGAGTTCAAGCCCGCCGCAAAAGCGGCTTGTTTAACGGGAAGTTTTGGCACAGCCAAAACCTGCGCCGTGGGGTCGTCTTTCTTTGCTTACTTTCTTTGACGAAGCAAAGAAAGTAAGTTGCCCGTGCGGCAATGAAGCACAAAGTAAACCGTTTCTGCAAAGCAATATAGGCTACCTGAAAAATTGGGGTGGTTGTAATATATGTTAAGGCCGCCTGAAAGCAGCCGCTTTCCTTTTCAGGCAGCCTTGAGTTAAACCGTTATCTTTTTGAATAATCAGTCATTCCAAGCGTTTGACAGCCAATACAGGGTTGCAAACGCTTATATCTTTCAGGCAGCCTGAAAACCTTATTGAAACACACAACAAGCAAATAACCATGAACAATCAAGTCTGCGATGCCGATGTGATCGTGATCGGCTCGGGCATTGCCGCGCTGCATTTGGTGCGCTCTTTGGGCGGGCGGCAACGGGTGTGCCTGCTCACCAAAACCACCTTGCGCGAGAGCAATTCTTACCGTGCGCAAGGCGGGGTGGCGGCGGTGGTGGCGGACAATGCCGACAGCGCACAAACCCATATCGCGGACACTTTGCGCGCCGGCGATTATCATCACCGCGCGGCGGCGGTGGAAACCTTGGTCGAGATCGGCGCACAGGAAGTGCGGCGACTGATCGCGCAAGGTTTTGCGGTGGATCGTGATGCGCAGGGGCTGCCTGCTTTGGGCTTGGAAGGCGCGCACACTTATCCGCGCGTACTGCACGCAGGCGGTGATGCTACCGGCGAACGTTTGATTGAATTTTCCTTGGCGAATTTGCCTGAAAACTTAAGCATTCACGAGCATCACACCGTGTTTGAGCTGGTGATGGCGCAAGGGCGGTGCGTCGGGGTGCGCAGTCTGCATCAAGACGGCACGGCGCATACTTTTTACGCGCCACGGGTGGTGCTGGCCAGCGGCGGCGTCGGGCAGCTTTACCAATACACCACCGCCGCGCCGACGGTGTGCGGCGACGGTTTGGCCTTGGCGTATTTGGCAGGGGCGAAGCTGGCGGATATGGAATTTGTGCAGTTTCACCCCACTTTACTGTATGCCCGTCAGCAGGTATGCGGCTTATTGTCCGAGGCGATTCGCGGTGAAGGCGGCGTGCTGGTCAATCAGCGCGGCGAACGCATCATGCAGGGCGTGCACCCCTTGGCGGATTTGGCGCCGCGTCACATCACCGCGCACCGTATTTTCACTTGCCGCGCGCAAGGTGACGAAGTGTTTTTGGATGTGCGCGCCGTGCCGGATTTTGCGCGGCATTTTCCGACGGCGGCGGCATTGTGCGCCGCGCACGGGGTGGACGTGGCGCAAGGATTATTGCCTGTGGTGCCCGGTTGTCATTTTTTAATGGGCGGGGTGATGAGTGATTTGCACGGGCAGACTTCCGTGCCCGGTTTGTACGCGATCGGCGAAGTGGCGCACACCGGCGTGCACGGTGCCAACCGTCTGGCGAGCAATTCCCTGTTGGAGGGTTTGGCCTTTGCCCGTCTGCTGGCGGAGCATATGGCGAGTGCGCCCGTGCCGCCCGCCATCACCGACGTGCCGCGCCTGCCTAAGTTGAGGTTGCCTGAAACCTTAGCGCGTGAACCATTGCAAAAATTGATGATGAGTGCGGCGGGGATTATCCGCAATCTTGCCGATTTGCGCCAAGCAGCAGAGAAATTGCCCGATCCGCACGATGTGGCGGATAGGGATTTAAGCGATTGTTCGCATGAGGAAATCGAACAGTATTTGATGAACGTCACCGCGTCTTTAATCGTTCAGGCAGCCTTACGCCGTACCGAATCGCGCGGCGCGCATATGCTGACGGATTTCCCTGCGGCCGATCCGATTTGGGCGGAGCGTTATCTGGTGTGGCAACGTCCGCATTTGACGATGGAAACCATGAAAGAGACATCATGAACC
The DNA here is from genome assembly GCA_030538055.1 of Neisseria sp. Taxonomy (GTDB): domain Bacteria; phylum Pseudomonadota; class Gammaproteobacteria; order Burkholderiales; family Neisseriaceae; genus RGIG9985. The sequence goes on along the minus strand of JAUNUS010000002.1, from coordinate 25,621 downwards.
GACTGCGTTTGGAAGCCATGTTGCGCCGTTTTTTCGACGAAGACATCGGCAGCGGCGACCTTTCCGCCGACACGGTGTTTGCCGCCGACACCATGGGTGAAGTGCGGTTTTATGTCAAAGAAGACGGTGTGTTTTGCGGTGCGGACGTGATCCGTTGCGGCTTTGCGCTGCTGGACGCACGGGCGCAAGTCGAGCTTTATTGTGAAGACGGCGCACGGGTGACGAGCGGCGATGTGTTGGCACGGATTAGCGCGCCGGTGCGTTGTTTGCTCAGCGGCGAGCGCGTGGTGTTGAATATGGTGCAGCGCATGAGCGGGATTGCGACCATGACCGCGCGCGCGGTGGCGTGTACCGTCGGCAGCGGCGCGAAGATTTGCGATACGCGCAAAACCATGCCCGGACTGCGTATGCCGGACAAATACGCGGTGCGTGTCGGCGGCGGGTTTAATCATCGCTACGGTTTATACGATGCGGTGATGCTCAAGGATAATCATATTGCCTTTGCAGGCAGCCTGCAAGCGGCGGTGGCACAAGTGCGCGCGCAACTGGGACACACGGTCAAAATCGAAGTCGAAATCGAAAACGAAAATATGCTGCACGAGGCGATTGCGGCGAATGCCGACATTATTATGTTCGATAACTGCACCCCCGAAAACATCCGTGCATGGATTCATCACGTGCCGCCGCATATTGCGACCGAAGCCTCGGGCGGGATTAACTTGGATAATTTACCTGCTTATGCCGCCAGCGGCGTGCAATGGATTTCTTTAGGCTTTCTGACCCATTCGGTCAGCGCGCTGGACATCAGCGCACGGGTGAAATTTTAATAAAAATCTTTGAAAATATAAGGGAAAAATCATGAAACAGCACACCATTATCACGCCCGACTATCGCGGCAAGCTGCCTGAAAACTATGTCGGACTGGACGAGGCGGAAATGATCGAGCGCATTCGCCGCATCAAGCTCGACATGGGTGAGGCGTTGTTTATCCCGTGTCACCATTACCAAAAAGACGAAGTGGTGCAGTTTGCCGATGCCACCGGCGACTCCCTGCAACTGGCACGTCTTTCGGCGCAAAACCGTGCCGCGCAACATATTGTGTTTTGCGGTGTGCATTTTATGGCGGAGACGGCGGACATTCTGACCGCCGAGGCACAGCAGGTTTATCTGCCCGATATGCGCGCCGGCTGCACCATGGCGGACATGGCGGGTTTGGAGCAAACCGAAATCGCGTGGGAAGCTTTGCAGGAAATGTTCGGCGATACCTTGATTCCGCTGACTTATGTCAATTCCACGGCGGAAGTCAAAGCCTTTGTCGGACGGCACGGCGGCGCGTGCGTGACCTCGGGCAATGCCAAAAAAATGGTGCAATGGGCATTGAATCAAAAAAAACGCCTGCTGTTTTTGCCTGACCGTCACCTCGGACGCAACACCGCTTTTGCGTTGGGCATTCCCTTATCCCGTATGGCGGAATGGCATCCGCAGCAGGAAAAGTTATCAGAGGTGCACGTGCCGCTTGAAGATTTGAGCGTGATTTTGTGGCACGGCCATTGCGCGGTGCATGAACGCTTTACGCTTGAACACGTAGCATGGGTGCGGCAGCAATACCCGCAGATGAAAGTGATTGTTCACCCCGAATGCGCGCATGAAGTCGTCGCGGCGGCGGACGAAGTCGGCTCGACCCAATACATCATCGACACGCTGGCGGCCGCGCCTGCCGGTGCGGCATGGGCAATCGGCACCGAGATGAATCTGGTCAACCGCCTGATCCAACGCCACACCGACCAACACATCGTCTCGCTGAACCCCGCCATGTGCCCCTGCGTGACCATGAACCGCATCGACCTGCCGCATTTGCTGTGGACGCTGGAGAGCATTGCGGAGGGCCGTCCGGTCAACCGCATCAGCGTACCGTCGCAGATCGCCACCGACGCACGCCTGACCTTGGACAAAATGCTGGCATTGGCGTGAGGCTTTTGTTTTTGTTCTGATGATTGTGGTTAAAGGTTAAGAAGAGCTTCTGAACATGGTTTCAGAGGCTTTTTATCTTTCAGGCAGCCTGAAACAATGTTTTATAGATTGAGGTTCAGGCGAGTTTTGTTTTGAGTATTCTCAACATTACTCAAACCCAAAACGTAAAACCCGAAGAAACCTTTATTTCATCCGCCCAAGTCCCTTGAAGCAGCCGTTCAAAAAGGTGTTTGTGCGGAGAAAAGGGCTTGCATGTTTGAGTGGCGGCAAAGCCGACACGAGTTCAAGCCCGCCGCACAAACGGCTTTTTGAACGGGAAGTTTTGGCACAGCCAAAACCTGCGCCGTGGGGTCGTCTTTCTTTGCTTACTTTCTTTGACGAAGCAAAGAAAGTAAGTTGCCCGTGCGGCAATGAAGCACAAAGTAAACAGCATCTGCAAAGCAATATAGGCTGCCTGAACCCTATTGAAACATCTTTCAGGCAGCCTCAAACCTGCCTTTACTGTATCTTGATGGGCACTAGCTCTTACCCATGCAAAATTTCCTTTTTCCTCTTGAAATGTATGCCGCTGCCCCTATTTAAGCGTGCAGCAAGCCGTTGTGTTCACCCTTTGGGTACGCATATGGTTTTTGAATTTAATCAAGTGCCTGTTTTAACAGGCTTTTCATTTTATTTAATTGTTTGGAGTGCATCAGTATGAACATTCGTCCTTTACATGACCGTGTGGTCATCAAACGTTTGGAAGCCGAAGAAAAAACCGCATCCGGCATCGTTCTGCCCGGCTCTGCTGCCGAAAAACCCGATATGGGTGAAATTTTGGCAGTCGGCGCAGGCAAATTGCTGAAAAACGGTGAGCGTCAAAAACTGGACGTGGCAGTCGGCGATAAAGTGATTTTCGGCAAATACAGCGGACAAACCGTCAAAGTGGACGGCGACGAACTGCTGGTGATGCGCGAAGAAGACATTATGGGCATCGTGGGCTAAGCCACTGTCCAAGAATTTTATTTGAACACAATAATTAGGAGTTAATCATGGCAGCAAAAGACGTAAAATTCGGTAACGATGCCCGTCAGAAAATGGTGGCAGGCGTGAATATTCTCGCTGACGCCGTCAAAGTCACCTTGGGCCCGAAAGGCCGCAACGTGGTTTTGGACAAAGCGTTCGGCGGCCCGACCATCACCAAAGACGGTGTGTCGGTGGCCAAAGAAATCGAATTGAAAGACAAATTTGAAAACATGGGCGCGCAAATGGTGAAAGAAGTGGCGTCCAAAACTTCCGACGTGGCCGGTGACGGCACGACGACGGCGACCGTGCTGGCACAAGCGGTTGTGGCTGAAGGCATGAAATATGTTGCCGCCGGCATGAACCCGATGGACTTGAAACGCGGCATCGACAAAGCCGTGGTGGCGTTGGTGGCCGAGTTGAAAAACATCAGCAAACCGTGCGACACCGATAAAGCGATTGAGCAAGTCGGCTCGATTTCCGCCAACTCGGACGAGTCCGTGGGCAAAATCATCGCTGATGCCATGAAAAAAGTCGGCAAAGAAGGCGTGATCACGGTGGAAGACGGCAAATCTTTGGAAAACGAACTGGACGTGGTCGAAGGCATGCAGTTTGACCGTGGCTATTTGTCGCCGTACTTCATCACCGATGCCGAAAAACAAATCGCCGGTTTGGATAACCCGTTTGTGTTGTTGTTTGACAAAAAAATCAGCAACATCCGTGATTTGCTGCCGGTGTTGGAGCAAGTGGCTAAAGCAGGCCGTCCTTTGTTGATCATTGCCGAAGACGTGGAAGGCGAAGCCTTGGCAACTTTGGTGGTGAACAATATCCGCGGCATTCTGAAAACCGTTGCGGTGAAAGCACCGGGTTTCGGCGATCGTCGCAAAGCCATGTTGCAAGACATCGCAATTTTGACCGGCGGCACCGTGATTGCGGAAGAGGTGGGCTTGACTTTGGAAAAAGCCACTTTGGAAGATTTGGGCCAAGCCAAACGCATCGAAATCGGTAAAGAAAACACTACCGTTATTGACGGAGCAGGCGATAAAGCCGCGATTGATGCGCGTGTGACCGAAATCCGCCAACAAATCGAAACCGCAACCAGCGATTACGACAAAGAAAAACTGCAAGAGCGTGTGGCCAAATTGGCAGGCGGCGTGGCAGTGATCAAAGTCGGCGCGGCGACCGAAGTCGAAATGAAAGAGAAAAAAGACCGTGTGGACGACGCTCTGCACGCTACCCGTGCTGCGGTTGAAGAGGGCGTGGTGGCAGGCGGCGGTGTGGCTTTGCTGCGCGCACGCTCTGCCGTCAAAAAACTGGAAGGCACGAATGCCGATCAAAACGCCGGTATTCAAATCGTACTCAAAGCCATTGAAGCGCCTTTGCGTCAAATCGTGGCCAACGCCGGTGACGAGCCGTCGGTGGTGATCAATAACGTTTTGAACGGTAAAGACAACTACGGCTTCAATGCAGGCAGCGGCGAATATGGCGACATGATCGAAATGGGTGTACTTGATCCGACCAAAGTAACCCGTACTGCATTGCAACACGCCGCTTCGGTAGCAGGCTTGATGCTGACCACCGATGCGATGGTGGCTGAGCTGCCTGAAGACAAACCGGCAATGCCCGATATGGGCGGCATGGGCGGAATGGGTGGCATGGGCGGCATGATGTAAGCAACCCACGCACCAACGAAATAACGCGACAGTGAATGTCGCGTTATTTTTTGCCGTCGTATGTTTTCAGGCAGCCTGTCAGCACAAGGCTGCCTGAAAAGTTTTTACGGTTCGGTTTTTTCGGTGCTTGTTTTTTTACCGGACGTTTTGGCGTCGGATAAAGAAAATGCTTTTTTGATTTCCAAGGTTTCGGGTTTATCTGTGCCGAGCACTTGGGTTTGCATTTCTACGTTACCTTGATAAACCGCACCCGGTTCGATTTGCAGTGATTCAGTGGCGATGCTGCCTAAGATTTTTGCCGAGTTTTTCAGCTGAACGGTTTTGGCGCGGATGTTGCCGTTGAGCTGACCATACATCACCAGTTCTTGGCTTTCGATATCGCCTTTAATCACGGCTTTTTCGCCGATGATGACGCAACCTTTGGCGATAACGTTACCTTCGATTTTTCCGTCGATTTTGACGGATTGCGGACTGGAGAGGTCGCCGTGGATGGCGCATTGTTCACCGATGATGGTGTCGACGGCACGAGGTTGGATTTCGGCAGGCATATTTTCGGTCTTTTTGGGTTTGAACATGAGATTCCTTAAGATTTAGCTGCCTGAAGCCAGCGAAAGATAATTTTCGGGATCAAGCGGTTTATTGTCCAAGCGTACTTCATAGTGCAGATGCGGGCCGGTCGAACGTCCGGTTGAACCGAGTTTGCCGATGGTGTCGCCGGCAGAGACTTTTTGCCCGACACGCACGTTGATCGCGGACAGATGGGCATAGTAAGTTTCGTAGCCATAGCCGTGGCGCACGCGAATCAAATTGCCGTAGCCGTTCAGGGTGCCCGCAAAAACCACGGTGCCGTCGGCAGTGGTGCGGATCGGATCGCCGGTGGTGCCGCGAAAATCCAGACCGCTGTGCAGTTCGCTGCCGCGTCCGCTGAAGGGGTTGGAACGCACACCGAAGCGGGAAGACAGTGAGCCATAAGCGGGTCTGCCCAGTGGGACTTGGCGTACGGTGGTCAGCAGTTGGGATACGTCGGATTGGAAGGTGCCGGTGTAAGGCACGTTCATGGTGACGGCAAGTTCAAGTTCCGGACCGCCGGCAGCATCGTTGGGTTCGTTGGATAAGGGCGGAGGTGCGGTGCTGATCGGCTTGGTTTTGATGCCGCGATCACGCAAGTATTGTTGCAGTTTTTGCAAAGACTGTTCGGATTTACTCAATGCTGAAACTTTACGTTCGATTTCTTCGGATGTTGCTTGTCGCAAATCGACAACTTGCTGTTGCAAATCGCTGTTTTCAGCACGTTGTTGAGAGGTCAGTTTCAGTTTTTGGTAATAGGACAGCGCCAGCGTGGAGCACACTCCTGCCAAAATCAGCGATGCAGCGGTCAGTCCGATGAGTGCCGGGCGGATAGCGTTCAGATGACGGACATCCATGTGTAAGGTTTTGGTGGAACGTTCGTCCAAAACCAGAATGGTTACGTTTTTCTTTGTTTTTGCCATGACTTAAGGTTCGAGGGCGGTTGCCGAGAATGAAAATAAAGGTCTCGGATTATAACAGCAAGCGGCAGGTGTGTTCAAGAAAATGTCTGCAAAAATAAACAGATAAAGGATATTTTTATGGAGATTGTAAAAATTATTGTGAATTTTTATGAGAAAACAAGCAGCCTGTAAGTTTGTCATGACTGCGTCAGCAATGACTTGGTGCAATGGTTGGAAGCTTGCAGGCAGCCTGTGTGGTGATGGTCGGCTGATGGCCATGGGCGTCTTTAAATACCATTACAGTGTATCGGATGAGCATCATGCTTTAATGTTGCTTATGATTCCGTGCGGGAGTAACTTCGTTTATAATTCAAACTTTATCTGTTGCTTTTCCACAAGGTTTGACAATGCTTGGTATCAACCTCTTATTCATGCTTGCCGCATTACTGCTTTTTGTCAGTATTTTGGCGAGCACGCTTTCTGCCCGTTTGGGCTTTCCTTTACTGTTATTGTTTTTGACGGTCGGTATGCTGGCCGGCGAAGACGGCATCGGCGGCATTAAGTTTAATGACTTTTTTATTGCGGGCATGTTGGGGCAGGCCGCTTTGGGCGTGATTTTGCTCGACGGCGGTTTGCGTACCCGTTTTGACAGTTTCCGTGTCGCACTTAAACCTTCTGCGGTATTGGCGACTTGGGGCGTGATCGCGACCGTGGCCTTGCTGGGCGGTTTTATTTTATTGTTGCTGGATTTGGATTGGCGTTATGCGTTTTTGTTGGCGGCGATTGTCGGTTCGACCGATGCGGCGGCAGTGTTTTCCTTATTGGGCAATAGTGGTGTACGGCTGAATCGGCGCGTGCGCTCGACGCTGGAGGTCGAATCGGGCGCGAACGACCCGATGGCGATTTTGCTGGTGACTTTATTCATCAGTTTATTGCTCAACGAACAAGAGGCCTCGGCCAAAAGCATCATCACCATGTTGGTGATGCAGTTGGGTTTGGGTGTGCTGTTCGGTTATTTCGGCGGACAGATTTTGGCGTGGTTGATGTCGCGTCTGAAATTGACCGATGGTCTGTATCCTTTATTGATTTTATCCGGCGGTATGTTGGTGTTCACCATCACCAATATTATCGGCGGGTCGGGCTTTTTGGCGGTTTATGTGTGCGGAATTTTGGTGGGGAACTGTCACAGCCGCATGACGGAATCGGTGCTGAAAGTCATGGACGGCATGGCGTGGCTGGCGCAGGCGGCGATGTTCGTGGTGTTGGGTTTGCTGGTGACGCCGACCACGATGTTGAAATACGGGCCCTTGGCATTGGCGGTGGCGTTGTTCTTGACCTTGGTGGCGCGTCCGCTGGCGGTGATCAGCAGCATTTGGCCGTTTGGTTTCCAAAAGCGCGAAGTGGCGTTTATTTCTTGGGTGGGCTTGCGCGGTGCGGTGCCGATTACCTTGGCGATGATGCCGGCGATGATGGGGGTGGAGCACGCCGACTTGTTTTTTAATGCGGCGTTCGCGGTGGTGCTTTTGTCTTTGCTGGTGCAAGGTGCGACCATACCTTTTATGGCGCGCTTGCTGAAAGTGACCGTGCCGGATCGTTACGAACCGGTGGACACGCACGAGGTCTGGCTGTCATCGAGAGAATCTTTGCCGTTGTTTGCGTATCGCGTCGTAGAAAATTCTGCGGCGGAAAACATCCTGATTGGCGATTTGCCGCAATTGTCCGAGTGTGAGGACATCAGCGTGCTGGCGGTGATGGACGGCGAAACCCGTACCATTTTCGACGAGCAAACCCGTTTGCAGAAAGATCAAGTGGTGTGGTTGGGCGCGCCCGAGGAATATGCCGAAAAAATCGCCCATTTGTTCACCGACTCCGGTAAAGAAATGTCCTTGCGCGGGCATTTCTTTGGCGAATTTACTTTGGACGTCAATGTGCCGATGAGCACTTTGGCGGAAGCGTATGGCTTACCGATTCCGGAGAATGAGCAAACGTTGAGCATTGCTGACTGGCTGCGTTCGCGTTTGGGTGATTTGTTGGTCAGCGGCGACCGCGTAGAAGTCGGCGGCTTCAATATTGTGGTGCAGTCCGCCGATAGTCAGGGTAAAGTGCTGGAAGCAGGGATTAAAATGCCCGAAACCACCGAATAATCTCTTTCAGGCAGCCTCAAATCGGCGTACGCGTTCAGAGGCTGCCTGAAACCAATGCCCGCACCGCAAGGTGCGGCATTTTCATCAACTTACCGTAAAAAATTTATCATGTCCGTAGCAACCATTCCTGAAATTCTGGCCGACATTAAAGCCGGTAAAATGGTCATCATCACCGATGACGAAGATCGTGAAAACGAAGGCGATTTGCTGATGGCGGCGCAGTTTGTCACGCCGGAGGCGATCAACTTCATGATTAAACACGCGCGCGGCTTAGTATGCTTGCCGATGGCGGACGAACTCGTGGATCGGCTTGATTTACCCCTGATGACGCAAAGCAACCGCGCCCAATACGGCACAAACTTCACCGTGTCGATTGAAGCGGCGCAGGGCATCAGTACCGGCATTTCGGCGGCGGATCGTGCGCACACCATTCAAACGGCGGTATCACCTGATGCCAAAGCCGCCGACGTGGTGCAGCCCGGGCATATTTTCCCGTTGCGCGCGCAAAAAGGCGGCGTGCTGATGCGGGCAGGGCACACCGAAGCCGGCGTGGATTTGGCGCAAATGACGGGGCTGATTCCCGCTGCGGTGATTTGTGAAATCATCAACGATGACGGCACGATGGCGAGGCTGCCTGAACTGAAAACCTTTGCGGTCGAACACGGTTTGAAAATCGGTACGATCGCGGATTTGATCGAATACCGCAGCCGTACCGAAAGCTTGATCGAAGACATGGGTACACATCTGATTCATAGCGAATGGGGTGATTTTGTGCAGCATTTGTTTGTGGACAAACTCAATGGCGAAACCCATATCGCGCTCGTCAAAGGTACGCCGCAGCCTGATGCGGAAACCTTGGTACGGGTGCATGAACCCTTAAGCGTGATGGATTTTCTCTCGCCCAGCCCGAAACATTCATGGTCATTACCGCAGGTGTTGCGCCGTATTCAGGCTACCGAATGCGGTGTGGTGATTTTGCTGCACCGCAAAGAAGACGGAGCCTCGCTGCTGCGCCGCGCTTTGCCGCAAAAAACTGATACCGGCAGCAGATGGGACAGCAAAACCTACGGCATCGGCGCGCAGATTCTGGCGCACCTGAATGTACGGAAAATGCGCGTAATGGGTAAACCTTCTGCGCTGAACAGTCTTAACGGTTTCGGGCTGGAAGTGGTCGGATTCGACTTGCCGAAAGAAAACCATGTTTAACGTCAACACCTTTGACGTGCGCCGTTTTTTTGCAGAAGCATGGCGCAACCGTCTGAGCCCTCAGGCTGATGCCTTGCAACAAAAAGCGATAAGGATAGTGCTGGCGCATCCCGAATATCACCATTATGTCGAAAATGCAGAAGATTACTTAACGCGCAATTGGCTGCCTGAACAGGGCGAGACCAATCCTTTTTTGCATTTATCGCTGCATTTATCGGTTCAAGAACAAGTGGCGATTGATCAGCCGTTCGGCATCGCCGACATTCACCGCCGTTTGTGCGCCAAGCATGGCGATTGGGTCACGGCGGAACACGAGATGATGGAAGCGTTGGCGGAAATGATTTGGCGCGCACAACGCAACGGCACGGGGTTTGATGTCAATGCCTACATCACCCAACTGCGGCGCTTGGTGGATTTGGGGGAGGAAGATGAAGCGCGGCTGAATCCGCATGAGATATAAAACCGGCAAACCAAGCTTAAAGATAGCGGAGTTTTCCGGTTTGGTTGAATTTGAATGGTAAGGAGGTTGCTTAAAGCCCCCTTAATCTGTATACCCGTCCGGATTGTTGCTTTGCCAGCGCCACGCATCTTGCATCATGTCGGATAAATGGCGTGTTGTTTTCCATCTGGGGCTAATCTACGTCAGCTCCGAACCGATATAACCGGCTCCGCCGGTCACGAGAGTATTCATTAATAATAAAGCCTTTTTCTGGTTTATCGTGCACCAAAACCGGTCAGCATGGTTTTAATGGTCTTGAAAAAAATCAAAACATCCAGCGAAAAAGAAAAGTGCTTAATATAATAAAAATCATATTCCAGCTTTGTTTTAGTTTCTTCGGCACCGGTAGCATATCCCTGCATCACCTGTGCCCAGCCTGAAATGCCGGGCTTCACAATATGGCGGTAATTAAAAAACGGAACCTCTTTCTCAAGCTCTTGTGCAAAAGCCAAGTATTCAGCACGTGGGCCAATGAGACTCATTTCACCCTTTAAAACATTTAAAAATTGGGGTAACTCATCTATTCTGGTTTTTCGAATGAACCGTCCCACCCGAGTGATTCTCTGGTCATTCTGAACCGTTGTGTGGGTAGAAGACGCTTCGCTCATGCTACGAAGTTTATAAGCAGTAAAGGTTTTATTACGAAAGCCTACGCGATCTTGGAAGTAGAAAATCTTACCCCCGTCATCTAATTTAATAGCAATTGCCGTTAAAATAACGACTATTATAACCAAAGGAAGGGAAAGTAAAATCAGTAAAATATCTAGCAGGTATTTGATATGTATATAAAAAGGCGAAGGTTGTAAAGAGCCTAGGTCATTTTCATACATATGGTGAATTTTTATTTTTCCGGTTAAAGACTCTTCAATTTGACGAATATTAAATACCGATATCCCTTCCAAAGCACAGTCTGCTAAGAAGTTTTGCCAGCTATCACCTAAGTCCGGCGAATGAAGATCTGCCACAATAGCATTAATTTTTTCACGAGGCAGTTCAGGAGTGTCTAACCGAATCCATTCCACTCCTTGAATTTGATAAATCTCACCTGACCGCCCCATAGGGATGAAAGCCATAATATTTTTTTGCTGTTTTGTGTAAAAAAATTCAAAAAATAAACAACAAATAACGCCCAACAAGCTAATGGTTAAATATGATAAAGAGTAGGGTAATCTTAATAGTATAATAACAGTAATAGCGACACCAAACCATGCCCCAAAAATAGAAAGAACACTTAAACCAGACCGTTCACCAGGAAATTTAGCAAAGAAATGGAAGTTCACTGCAGAAATAAATAACACTACTGCACTAACCAGCAACGATACTTGCAATCCAAAGTTAAAACCACTAAATGTACTTCTACCCTGTATAAAAAGCAGAGGTAAGCCACAACATAAAGAAATGTAACATAACAAACGGATGGTAAATTTCATATAACTCATAACTCAAATAAAGATAATATAATAATATTGTGGGGATGGCTTTAATTTGGGGCTGACGTAGATTAGTCCTAAATACCACACCATTTCCGCAAGGTTTTGAGTTGCTCTCATGGTGTACCAAAGTTAAATCTAAACTCGCATTCTTTCAAGAACAATGGAAAAGATTTGCGGTCAATTCCTTGTATTTTCTCAGGACACGTTTTGCCTGATTCCAAAAATTCTCAATACCGTTGATGTGGTTCTGACGGTCAGCAAAGAGTTGCGAATGATTGATGTGATGGTGATGGAATTCACTCACATCAAGCACGTCATAACTTTTATAACAATCCGTATAAACAATGCTGTCCGGCATGACTTTTCTTTTAATAACAGGAAGTAAAGTTTCGGTTCGGGTGTTGCCTACAATCAGAGAATAGACTTTTCCACTTCGTTTTAGGATGCCGAAAACAGCTACTTTCTCTGCCGCTCCTCTACCGCGTTTGCCTTTGCGATGACCGCTAAAATAACGCTTGTCCAACTCAACCGCACCATCAAAAACCGCATCGGCTTCCAATCCCAAATGGTAGCTGATGACCTCGCGTATTTTGCGGTAAAAAAAGCATCGCAGAATTGGGCTGAATACCCAACAAATCAGCCGCCAAATGTGCGGTAACTTCCAGCACAAAAAAATCGAGCAGTTTCTTTTTAATTTGCAAAGGGTTATCTTCATTTTTATAGACTAGCATGACTGCTAATCTGCGTCAGCTTAAAATTTGAGATAAATATTGACCTAAGAAGCCATTACTGTCTGTAATTAATATTTTATTTCACATGCGGATTCTGTATTAGTTTTTCATAAATATTCATATGTATATTAACAACTTGTTTAATATCAAATTTTTGTTCTGCCAATACACGTGCATTATGACTAAACTCCAAACATAACTCATCATTATTGATTAACTTTTCAATGGAGTCCGCCAAACTTTGCTCATCCTTAACAGTCACAAGAAAACCAGTTTTACCATTTTCGATGGCTTCGCGACAGCCTGGCACATCTGTGGTGATAATCGGCCTACCTAAAGCCTGTGCTTCTAATAAAACTTTGGGCATTCCTTCTCTATAAGAAGGCAAAACCACAATAGTTGCCTGACTTAAAACTTCAGGCATATTGGTTTGGTATCCCCACCATTCTAAATCATTATTTGTTACCCATTCATTTAATTCTTGTTCAGTCAGTGAAGCAGGATTATCAGGATCAATGCCACCAACTAATACGAACCTCACATTAGGATATTTTTTCTTTAGTAATAAAACGCTCTTATGAAACTCATATACACCTTTGTCTGCCAATAAACGGCAAGCCATGAGTAAAATTTTATTTTCTAAAACTAAAGACTGAAACTTAAATTTTTCTAAGTCCACACCCGAACCAGGTATAAGCACAGTTTGTGAATCAGGAATAGAAACATATTGTCTAAGTATTCTCAAGTCATCTAGGTTTTGAACGATGACCGTTTTATTTTTTGCACTGAGTGCGAGACGATATAAGGGAATAATACCTAAGCGTAATATTTTAGCTTTTAGCATAGTATTGGTAAAGATAAAACCAAGCCCTGAAATTGCATATACAATAGCAGGAACTTTTACCAATATTGATGCTAAACCACCAATAAGTACAGGTTTTATTGTAACTAAGTGGACTACATCTGGTTGGATTTCTTTAAGTTTATTTTTTAAGTCAAAAAGTAGTTTTAAGGCTTGTATGGGATTGACACTACTTCTCTCCAAATTAATTGGGTAAGTATTTATACCTAAAGATTTTAGAGATCCCATTTTGCCAGTGTCTTTTGCAAGGATATAGACTTCATGTCCTTGCTTTAAAGCTTCTAGAGCAATTGGTAGTCTATGGGAAATAAAAAACCAATCTACATTTACAATAAATGCTATTTTCATTTTTTTATAATTTTCACATACTATTGCATCGCTTTGTTTATACCTGAAGCAATATCAAACACTGGATAAGGAATATACTCTGCAAGCTCCGGTAGAGTAAGCTGAGCTACATAAATTGGCTCTTGATTCATATTAATTCATTCACTAAAGAAATTAGATATTGACCATAATCATTTTTACTCATGTTTTGACCAATTTCTAAAATCTGCTCTTTACTAAGCCAACCATTATTCAAGGCAATTTCTTCTAAACAAGCCACTTTGTAGCCCTGACGTTTTTCAATGGTTTCTACAAATTGCGCCGCCTCAAGTAAACTTGCGTGTGTGCCTGTATCTAACCATGCAAAACCACGTCCGAGTAATTCTACATTTAAGTCATTACGTTCTAAATAGATCAGATTGATTGAGGTAATTTCCAACTCTCTGCGTTCAGAGGGTTTTACCTGTTTAGCAATTTCAACTACATCATTATCATAGAAATACAGGCCTGTGACCGCAAAATGAGATTTAGGTTGTTTAGGTTTTTCCTCTATAGAAATTGCACGCTTTTGCTCATCAAATTCAACCACACCAAACCGTTCAGGGTCTTTTACATGATAGCCAAATACAGTTGCACCTTTTGGACGAGCGGCTGCTTGGTGTAACATTGGAGTAAATCCTTGACCATAAAAAATATTATCGCCTAATACTAAGCAAACGCTGCTATTGCCAATAAAGTTTTCACCAATAATAAATGCCTGTGCCAAACCATCAGGGCTAGGCTGGACTGCATATTCAAGCTGAATACCAAACTGTGAGCCATCTCCCAATAATCGCTTAAAGCCATCAATATCTTCAGGAGTGCTAATTATTAATACTTCACGAATACCTGCAAGCATAAGTACCGAAAGTGGATAATACACCATTGGTTTGTCATAAATAGGCAATAATTGCTTTGATACACCTTTGGTAATTGGGTATAAGCGTGTACCTGAGCCACCCGCTAAAATAATACCTTTTGTTGTATTTGACATTATAAGTTCATACCTAATCTTTCACGTTGGTAACTACCATCTTGTACACGACGGCACCAGTCTAAATTATTTAAATACCATTCCACTGTTTTACGGATACCCGTTTCAAAAGTTTCCTTTGGTGCCCAGCCTAATTCATTTTGAATTTTGGTGGCATCAATCGCATAACGTAAATCGTGCCCAGGGCGGTCTTCCACAAAAGTAATGAGTGTTTCATATGGTTGGCCATTTGCTTGTGGTTTTAACTCATCCAAAATCTTACAAATGGTTTTTACCACCTTAATATTCTGTTTTTCGTTGTGTCCACCAATGTTGTAGGTTTCGCCAACAACTCCCTCAGTGACCACTTGATATAAAGCGCGAGCATGATCTTCTACAAATAACCAATCGCGAACTTGCTGACCATCGCCATATACAGGCAAAGGTTTTGCATCTAGCGCATTTAAAATGGCCAATGGAATTAGTTTTTCTGGGAAATGATAGGGACCATAATTATTTGAGCAATTGGTAACAATTATGGGTAAACCATAGGTTCTGTACCAAACACGTACCAAATGATCTGAGCTGGCTTTAGAAGCAGAATAAGGAGAGCTCGGTGCGTATGAAGTTGTTTCGGTAAAAAGATCTGTTGTGCCCCCTAAATCACCGTAAACTTCATCTGTTGAAATATGATGAAAGCGAAAGTTTTGTTGAGTTTCGGCCTCAAGACTCATCCAGTACTTTCGGGCAGCCTCTAATAATGTATAAGTTCCCACAATATTGGTTTGAATAAATGCTTCAGGGCCATCAATCGAGCGATCTACATGCGACTCTGCCGCTAAATGCATAATTGCATTGGGTTTAAACGCTTCTAGTGCTGCCGTAATTGGCTCTGTATCACAGATATCAATTTGTTTGAACTGATAGTTCGGATGCTGATCAATTTCTTTTAACGATTCTAAATTACCTGCATAAGTTAGTTTATCTATATTCAGAATTTGGTTGTTGGTATTTTGAATGATATGGCGGATCACTGCTGAACCAATAAACCCTGCGCCGCCAGTGACTAAGATTTTCATTTATTTATTACCTAAAGATTTTATATACCATGGCATTGTATTTTCAATACCTTGTGAGACCACAAACCTTGGATCATATCCAAGTAAT
This sequence comes from Neisseria sp., assembly GCA_030538055.1. Taxonomy (GTDB): domain Bacteria; phylum Pseudomonadota; class Gammaproteobacteria; order Burkholderiales; family Neisseriaceae; genus RGIG9985. The sequence continues at coordinate 10,125 of JAUNUS010000002.1, read as the reverse complement.
CTTTTTATTTTTGAAACATCTGCTTGAGAATGTCTTACATCTCCTGCGCGAAAACCTCTATAAATTGACGATTTAGTGTAGGTAGTTCCATTTGCATTGAGTGCTGTTTTAATCGCAGTAAATAAATCATTTAAAGTGGTTCGGTCGCCCACTGCTACATTATAAATTTGGTTTTTAGCTTCATTATTTTGTGTTGTGGCAGCTAGAATATTTGCTTGTACCGTATTCTCAATAAAACAAAAATCTCGACTGGTCTCACCATCACCATTAATAAAAACATCATCACCCATAATCATCGCAGCAGTCCATTTAGGAATTACCGCTGCATAAGCACCATTTGGATCTTGGCGTTTACCAAACACATTAAAGTAGCGCAAACCAATTGTTTTAAAATCATATGTACGTGCAAAAACATTTGCATACAACTCGTTCACATATTTGGTTACTGCATAAGGCGAAAGTGGGTTACCAATATTTTCTTCAACTTTTGGCAATGCAGGGTGATCACCATAGGTGGAACTACTGGCAGCATAAGTAAAGCTAGACACATTCGCATCACGGGCAGCCACCAACATGTTTAAAAAGCCTGTAATATTGGCAGCATTCGTGGTGATTGGATCTGCAATCGAACGTGGCACAGAACCTAACGCCGCTTGGTGTAATACATAATCCACACCCGTACAGATTTTTTGACAATCTTCTAGGTTACGAATGTCACCTTCATAGAACTTAAAGTTTGTCCATTGCTCAGGTGTCACTAAACTTTGGACTTCATCTAAGTTATGCTGATAGCCTGTAGCAAAATTATCTAAGCCTATTACTTTTTGATTTAGCTTAAGTAAGGTTTCCAATAAGTTTGAGCCAATAAAACCTGCTACACCTGTCACTAGCCAGATTTTAGGCGCTTGTTGTAAGTGCTCACATACTGTTTGATAGTGGTTCATTAGCCTATCTTTCTTTATTCTATTCTTTGCTTATTAGAGCTTAACTTAAAGTCGAATATCGGCTTCCGTAGCACCCAGCACATATTTTAAATCGTATAACACATGCGCCTGTTTGCCCAAAGCATGAATTTGTGCGGCACCCATCTGCTTAAACTGTTCATGTGCGACCGCTAAAATAATTGCATCATAGCTATTTTCTCTCACAAACTGAACAGGGCTGATGCCATATTCATGCTCGGCTTCTTGCGCATCCACCCAAGGGTCATATACATCTACATCTATTTGATATTCTTTAAGTTCAGTTACAATATCAATAATCTTAGTGTTGCGAATATCTGGGCAGTTTTCTTTAAAGCTTAGGCCTAAGACTAGGACTTTAGCGCTTTCGACCTGAATTTTCTTTTTAATCATACCTTTGACTAGCTGAGTCACCACATAAACTCCCATCCCGTCATTTAAACGACGACCTGCCAAAATAATTTCAGGGTGGTAGCCAATAGATTGTGCTTTATGAGTTAAATAATAAGGGTCGACCCCGATACAGTGCCCTCCCACCAAACCTGGACGGAATGGCAAGAAATTCCATTTTGTCCCCGCAGCTTTCAAAACTGCTTCGGTATCAATGTCCAGCTTATTAAAAATAACCGCCAATTCATTAATTAAAGCAATATTCACATCACGTTGGGTGTTTTCAATCACTTTGGCAGCTTCTGCAACTTTAATACTTGCCGCTTTGTGTGTACCTGCTTTAATCACGAGCTTATAAACTTGATCTATAAAATCTGCCACTTCTGGCGTAGAGCCCGAAGTAATTTTTAAAATATTCGTGACACGGTGTAACTTATCGCCTGGATTAATTCGTTCTGGGCTGTAGCCTACAAAAAAGTCCTGATTGAATTTTAAGCCAGATACTTGTTCTAAGGCCGGAATGCAGACCTCCTCCGTAGCACCTGGATATACAGTAGATTCATACACCACTACATCACCCTTTTTAAGCACTTTTCCAATACTAGTAGACGCTTTAATCAGTGGAGTCAAGTCTGGCTGCTTAAACTCATCAATTGGTGTTGGGACGGTCACAATAAAAAAATTACAGCTATCTAAGTCTTCTAAGTTAGCTGAATAGGTTAGTTGTGTCGCTTGTTTTAGTTCTTCTGGAGACACTTCTAAAGTATGATCTTCTCCATTTTGTAATTCTTGTATGCGCTTTGGGTGAATATCAAAACCCACTACTGACAATTTTTTTCCGAATTCAACTGCCAAAGGCAAACCAACATAGCCTAGACCAATAATAGCAATTTTTAAATTTGAAATTTTTAGCATTCTGGTACCTTAAGTAATTTATTTATTCGGTATGGGTGATACGTTTCTTTAATTATCTGCAACCGTGATTGATTGATAGCGGCTTATATCTTTCATAGAAATAAGTGGCCTATCAATCCCCCATGAAATTTCCAGCTCAGAATCATTCCACATAATACACCTTTCCGTGTCAGGATTATAGTAGTCGGTACACTTGTAAGCAACGCCAGCGGTTTCGCTGCGGGTGAGGTAGCCGTGGGCGAAGCCGGGGGGGATCCAGAGCTGGGTTTGGTTTTGGGCGGAGAGGGTGGTGCCGATCCACTTGCCATAGGTACATGATTCTTTGCGAATATCTACGACGACGTCGAAGATTTCCCCATAGAGGCAATATATCAGCTTACCTTGTGGGTTTTCGATTTGGTAGTGCAGACCGCGTAATACGTCTTTTTTTGAGTGGGCAAAATTATCTTGGACAAAATTTAAGTCGGGTAGGTTTAATGCTTCTCGATAGCGTTGCAATGAGAAGGTTTCGAGGAAAAAACCGCGTTCGTCAGGGAATACTTTGGGTTGGATGATTTTGACTTCGGGAATGTCGGTAGGAATAATTTTCATTGTAGTGGTTTTGCTAAAATAGTTCAGGATTTTTCAGGTAGCCTTCTTAATATTTGCATAGTTCTGGTAAATATTTTACGTAAGTAGTTTGTTGTAAATGCTGAATTTTAAGGTTAAAACTTGGTGGGCAAAAATTGTTGCGCTATGAGACTGGTTGACTGCTTGGTTTAATTGTTCGTTTAAACCTTTTCCATGGAAAAGATTATCGCCTAGGATTAAGCAGACTGAATCTGAACCGATAAAAGATTCGCCAATCAAAAAAGCCTGTGCAATGCCTTGGGGTTGAGCTTGAACGGCATAGTTTAGGCTGATGCCGAAGCTACTGCCGTCGCCTAACAGATTCTGGAAGCGTAGCATTTTTTGCGGTGTGGCAATCGGCAAAACATCACGAATGCCTGCGCGGACTAAGTGATTGCTTGCGGCTTTGCTGGCGGAGTAGGGGTTATTCGGGGCGTGGGGTGAGTTTTCGTTAAAGCGGCTGTCTGCATCGTGCAAACTGCCGAAAACCTCATCGGTAGAAACATGATGAAAACGAAACCGGTTTTGTTCGCTTTCAGGCAGCCTTGACCAATAGTCACGCGCAGCTTCGAGCAGGGTGTAAGTACCGATGATATTGGTGTCGATAAAAGCGGCAGGGCGGTCAATCGAGCGATCGACATGGCTTTCTGCCGCCAGATGCACAATGGCGCGCGGGCGGTATTGTCGGAGTAATGCGTCAATCGCGGCGCAGTTGCCAATGTCTTGGCGCACGAAAATATGGCGCGGATGCGCGGCAACCGTTTGCAGGGATGTCAGGCTGCCTGCATAGGTGAGTTTGTCGATGTTGATGACGGCGACATCGCGTTCTTGCAGCAACAGCCGAATCAATGCTGAGCCGATAAAGCCCGCTCCGCCGGTGACAAACAGAGTGTTAGGGTTGAGGTGCATCACACGTTTTTGTATCAGGCTGCCTGAACGCTAGTGCTCGTTATCGGCACGCCGCTTACACATTAAACAAAAAGTGAATCACATCGCCGTCTTGGACGATGTATTCTTTGCCTTCGGCGCGCATTTTGCCTGCTTCTTTTGCTTTGGCCTCGCCGCCGCAGGCGATAAAGTCTTCATAAGCAATCACTTGGGCGCGGATAAAGCCGCGTTCGAAGTCGGTATGGATCACGGCGGCGGCTTGCGGGGCGGTGTCGCCTTGGTGAATCGTCCACGCGCGCACTTCTTTAACGCCGGCGGTGAAGTAGGTTTGCAAGCCGAGCAGTTCGTAACCGGCGCGGATCAGGCGGTTTAAGCCCGGCTCGTCCAAGCCCATTTCGGCGAGAAAATCGGCTTTGTCTTCATCGTCCAAATCGGCGATCTCCGCTTCCATGGCGGCACACAAGACCACGACCGGCGCGTTTTCTTGGGCGGCGAATACGCGCAATTTGTCCAAGTGCGGATTATTTTCAAAGCCGTCTTCGGCAACGTTGGCGACGTACATGGCGGGTTTAATCGTCAGCAGGCACAAGGGCTTGAGCGTCAAGATGTCTTCTTCGCTCAAGTTCATGGCGCGTACCGGTTTGCCTTCGTTAACGTGCGGCAGGACTTTTTCCAGTAAGGCGACCAATTTTTGGGCGTCTTTATCGCCGCTTTTGGCGCGTTTGCCTTCGCGCAGCAAGGCTTTTTCCACCGCGCCCATGTCGGCCAATGCCAGCTCGGTGGCAATGGTTTCGATGTCGGCAATCGGATCGACTTTTCCGGCAACGTGTACCACATTGGTGTCGTCAAAGCAGCGCACCACATTGACGATGGCATCGGTTTCGCGAATATTGGCCAAAAACTGATTGCCCAAACCTTCACCTTTACTCGCCCCTGCGACCAATCCTGCAATATCGACAAACTCGACAATCGCAGACTGAATTTTTTGCGGATTGACGATCTTGGATAAGGCGGCAAGCCGTTCGTCGGGGACTTCGACAATGCCGACGTTCGGTTCAATGGTGCAGAAAGGGTAATTCTCCGCTTCGATGCCGGCGCGGGTCAGGGCGTTGAACAGGGTGGATTTGCCGACGTTGGGCAATCCGACGATGCCGCATTTCAAGCTCATGGTAAATGATTCCGATGTGAAAAACGCAAGATTGTAACATATTGCGGCAACAGAAAATCATGAAAGGACGGATTGAAATCAAGGCTGCCTGAAAGGGGTTTCAGGCAGCCTGATGGCGTGATGTGGAATACGCTGAAACGCAGTTGAGTTAAGTCGGGAATTCGGATGACGGCTTTTCACTGTTCTTTACCTGTCTGAACTTTATCTCAAAGCTTCTCTATTGCAGCACCAGAAAATCATAAGACGGCAGATGAAATAAGGCTGCCTGAAAGGGATTTTGGCTGCGCAGAATTTTGTTTCAGGCAGCCTTAAAAATTTGTGTTTTATGCAATATTTGCAGCCGTTTGCTCTTTAACCCATGCGGCATAATCCGCATCGGCGTGGTCAATGATTTGGCACAAAATTTCCGGTACTTGATAAGGGTGATGTTGGCGCAGAAACGCGATGACCTCGGCTTGTCGGGCGGTGGTGGTTTTGATGGTGAGCGGGTATTCGGGGGTGGTTTCGCTGCGGCCTTGCCAAGTGTAAAAGGATGTGCCGCGTGCGCCCAGATGCACGCAAGCGGCAAGGCGTTGGGCGATCAGCGTTTGTGCCAAGTCGCGGGCGCGGTTTTCATCGTCACATGAAGTGTGAATCAAAAGCAGCGACATTGAGAGGCTCCGTTTTTTGAGATTCTAGCTGCGCAGAAACTGCGTTTTAGCTTCGCAGAAACTGCGTTTTAGGCAGCCTGTGGCGGCAACTGCCAATCAATCGGTGCGATGCCGTGTTGCTGCAAATAAGCATTGCATTGCGAAAAATGACAGCAACCGAAAAAGCCGCGATGCGCCGACAAAGGTGAGGGGTGCGGTGCGGTCAATACCAAGTGGCGCGAGCGGTCGATGCGTGCGCCTTTTTTCTGCGCCGGCGCGCCCCACAGCAGGAACACCACGTGCTCACGTTCGCGGTTCACAACGTCAATCACATGATCGGTAAAGGTTTCCCAGCCAATATCGCGGTGCGAGTGCGCCTGATGCGCGCGCACCGTCAGTACGGTATTGAGCAGCAACACGCCTTCTTGCGCCCAATGCGTCAGGCAGCCATGCGACGGAGTGCGAAAATCGGCAATATCGCTTGCCAACTCTTTGTAAATATTCACCAAAGATGGCGGGACTTGCACGCCGTTTTGCACCGAAAACGCCAAACCGTGCGCTTGACCGACATTATGATAAGGGTCTTGCCCCAAAATCACCGCCTTGACCGCGCCAAATTCGGTGTAACGAAAAGCATTGAACACATCGGCGGCAGGCGGAAACACCGTTTGCCCTGCCGCACGTTCCGCTGCGACTTTGTGTAAGGCTGCCTGAAAGTAGGGCTGCGTTTTTTCCGCGCCGATGGCTTCCGTCCAAGTGTTCATGTTTTGCTGCCGTTACGCCGTAAGCGTGCCCTTGGTCGATGGCATCATGCCGGCCATGCGTTCGTCGTAGGCAACCGCCATGCGTAAAGCGCGTCCGAAAGCTTTGAACACGGTTTCCGCTTGGTGGTGGGCGTTGTTGCCGCGCAAATTGTCGATGTGCAGCGTCATCATGGCGTGATTGACCAGACCGTGGAAAAATTCGGAAAATAAATCCACATCAAACGTACCAACCCGTTCTCTCACAAAATCAATGTTGTAGGTCAACCCCGGACGGCCCGACAAGTCCAGCACCACGCGACTTAAAGCCTCGTCCAGCGGCACATACGCATGACCGTAGCGGCGGATGCCGACTTTATCGCCCACGGCCTGTTTCAGTGCCTGTCCCAGCGTGATGCCGATGTCTTCTACCGTGTGGTGGTCGTCAATATACGTATCGCCCTCGGCGATCAAATCAATATCAATCAAACCGTGGCGGCAAATCTGATCCAGCATGTGATCCAAAAACGGCACGCCGCTTTGCAGCTTGCCTTTGCCGCTGCCGTCCAGATTGACGGTGACGGTGATGCGGGTTTCCGCCGTGTGGCGGGTAACGGTGGCGATTCTCATGGTTTCCTCACAATAAAAATGAAAGCTTGTTTTCCTCAAAGAAATCCTGATGATTTATGAAGGTATAATTTAAACTAGTGTTGTTTACTGTCATGAAGATGCACAAACACACAAAACTATTACCGTTCCGAAGAGAAGTCATTTGGCATGTCTATCACAAAGACCGAGAAAGCGTTACTCACTTGCCTATCAACACAGCGTATCCCGATCGCCCCACATCAATGACAATGCTGAGAGGGTCATACGCACACTTACTGGAGATGTGGCATGATAAAACGTAGTTTGCGGATAGTACGCGTACAGAAACAGAAGATTATTCGCTTCTTAACTTTGCAACATTGGTATAAACCACACAGTTCGTGAAGGGTACATTTAGTCACACCATATAAATGGCTTGAGCTTTATTTAAAATTAAAGTGTAAACAATACTTGAAAAAACTTACATCTAAACCTTTATACATATATTGGATATAATCAACCTAGCTATCTTTCGCATATTCTGTTGGTAAGTGATTAAGATGAATCTGTAGTTTCTTCATAAGGGCATATTGAGAAAAGGATTATTTTTCACAATAAATAAAGAGAAAAGCATAAGAAAGATTATTGATTATTATTTTACAAATCATTGATTAATTTTGCGAATTGTATTGTATATTTTCTATAATCAAATATTTGAGAATTATAGCAAAAACCTTTCATTAAACTAATATCTTCACCTGTTTGACAAATCGCATTTTCTAAATCTTTTTTTAAGCTTTCTAAGGAATCAAAATTAAGTAATATACCTGTTTTTCCATGAACAATAAAATCCTGCAGATTACTCGTGGAGTTAGTCAAAACTGGGGTTCCTGCAGATACAGATTCAACAAATTTTGTAGGAAATCCTGCTCGATTTGCTAGATTATTATCCCTCAAAAAAAGGCTGAAGTGTGCTTTTTTTATTTCTGTCAAAGTGTCAGTGTGAGATAGCCTTCCTTTAAAAACAATATTTTCTTTAATATTAACTGGTACTTCTTTATTAAATAGTGAATTGTATTCGCCCTCAGATACCCCTATTATTTTCAAAGTGAAGTTTGATTTTTCTTTTTTAATTTGTGAAAGAGCCTCTATAACAACATCTAATCTATCCTTATTTCCTTTTCCAGGAGAGCCTGCATATATTATTTCAATTGAGTTTTTATAGTTTTCTTTATAAGATATATGTCCCCACTTTCCCATTGATAAATCTACTAAGGGTGGGATCTCAATAATATTCTCTATTTTAGGTGAGTAGTAAGTGTATAAATACCTACTAATAGCTATTATTCCATCAAGCTTAGGATGCACTTTTTCCATTCTATAAAAAGTGTCAAAGCTTTTGATCAATCGGAATAAAAGGCTCCCCTTAGATTCATACCATTCAGTACAATCAGCTATTAAAGATATTTTTTTTCTCAAAGTCCATTTTCTAAGTCTATTTAGAGCCAATGCCGGGTAATTATAGGCAACAACGAAATTAGGCATTCTGTCCAAATGCTCCGACAATTGTTTGATAGACGTTAAATAATAAAACCAATCTTTAGCACTTTTAGGGTAAGGATAGTTTATATATTCAAAGCCCTCATACGTTTGAACCTCATTCACAGCATTCTGTGAAAGTCCTACAAAAAAAACATTATATCCTAAGCTTTTAAAAGCTTTTGCATTTGATAGCACTCGTTGAGCAGCGGCATTCTTGTCGGGTAGTTCAAATCCACCTATATATAAAATCCATTTGCTACTCATTCCAAACCACTCTTTTGATATAATCTGTGTATGAAATTATAACCCGTAGCACTTTGTCACTCACATTAGGCATACTGTAATCTGCTACGGGGCGATAATTTCGTTTATCGCCTATTTCTTGATATTGAAGTTGTACTAATCCTTGCATCACTCGTTCGGGATTAAGCCCAACCATCATTACGCTGGCTTCTTCCATGGCTTCGGGACGTTCATGAGCTTCGCGGATATTCAGTGCGCAGAAATTGAGAATAGAGCTCTCTTCACTAATTGTCCCGCTATCCGATAATACGGCATAAGCATTCATTTGTAATTTATTATAATCGCTCAGTCCTATCGGTTTCATGAGTTGAATATTTCTATGAAATTGAACCTTTTTTTGTTCAATCATTTTACGAGTACGTGGATGAGTAGAAACTATAACGGGATAATTGTACTTCTCCGCTATCTCATTTAATATTTTCACCAAATTGAGGAAGTTTTTCTTTGAATTGATATTCTCCTCTCGGTGCGCCGAAACTACAAAATATTTTCCTTTTTCCAGTTTCAACTGCTCTAAAATTACTGACTTTTTTATTTTGGGAAGATAGTGCATTAAAACCTCATACATTGGGCTTCCCGTTTTTATTATACGGTCAGGGCGTAATCCTTCTGCCAATAGATATTCTCGCGCAATATCACTATACGTCAAGTTTATATCCGCCGTATGATCCACTATTTTTCGGTTGCTTTCTTCTGGTACGCGCTGGTCAAAACAACGATTTCCAGCCTCCATGTGAAAGATAGGGATATGTCGTTTTTTTGCTGCGATGGCACAAAGACACGAGTTAGTATCGCCTAGAACTAAAAAAGCGTCTGGTTTCTCTTGTTCTAATACTGGGTCGATGTTGATTAGTATCTGTCCGGCTGTCTCGGTGGCATTTTTTCCAGCAGCATTCAAAAAGTAGTCAGGTTTACGTAACCCGAGGTCTTCAAAAAAGACTTCGTTTAATTCATAATCGTAATTTTGCCCTGTGTGAACCAGAATATGTTCAATGGCTTCGCTTTTATCTAATTTTTGTAGTACACACGCTAAGCGTATAATCTCCGGACGTGTACCGACTACTGTAAGGACTTTTAATTTTTTCATATTATTTGTAGAAAATTCTAGCGTTGTTTACAGTATTTGAAAGACAATACTGACATGAAACTGCATAAAAATACCCGACTACTGCCCTACGAGCGCGAAGCCATTTGGCGTGCTTACACGCAAGACAAAATCAGCGTGACCTCCTTAGCCCGCCAGTACGAGGTCAGCAGACCCACCATTTACAACATCCTCAAAGCTGCCAGAGGAAGACTGCTCATCCAAAAGAGCAGTACCAACAACCGCTTCAAACTGTAGTGGTTCACTAAAACATCAGTCGTCGTTAGGTTGTTTTTACAGCTAACGG
>JAUNUS010000030.1 GCA_030538055.1 Neisseria sp. | reverse complement strand
AGCAGAAAAGGTTTCAGGCTGCCTGAAGCGTTAAACGTGTATAATTGCTTGCTTGCTTGCTTGCCTTTTCTTTGCCTTGAGCGCGCGCGATTTCCGCCACACACTGCCATACGCCGAGCGCGGCGTTCCAGATAATGCGGTAAACGTGATTCATCTTATTTCCCTTGCTGTTGATTGATTTTAGGAAACCTCTGAAACGAAGCCCCCTCGGTTGAAAATCGCCGCCGAACGCGGCGATGCTATCCGTCCGATTATAAACAGCACCCATCATAAGCTCTATCCGTCACCCCGTTTCAAATCAAGCAAAAGCTCATCCGCCTCAACCCCCCGCCACCCCTAACCACCACCCCGTAACACTTTGCACGAAACAATACCCGCGATATACAAGAAATATTTGTTGCTAAAGTACAACAAATATTTTCATATTTTTCCAATAAAAATCATGTATTTGTAAATTTAATCGGATATTGATTTTTAATAATTATATTTAATGATGAGCGTAAAAACAGGGAAATAAGCAGGAAATAAGGCAGCCTGAAATGAAGTTTCTGCGCAGCTAAAACGCAGTTTTTACATTGCTCAAACGGCATGAAACCACCCCGTCAGGCTACGCCCGACACCCCTCCGTGGGATGGGAATTGAAGCGCGGCTTTCGTGGCTTGATAGAAGTTAAATGGCAGGAAAACTTCGGGAAAATCCGCAGGAAACTTTGGAACAAGCTGTAGGAAGAAGAGATTAAAGAGGCTGAGACCTTTGCAAAAATCCGTCTTGCGGCGCATTTCTTTGAGATGCGCTCCTCGGAATCTTGCCTATCTGCATGATATGTCTGCGCTTCCTGCGGTGCTATCTCTTCGAACTGCATCCACATTACGGACTTTTGCAAAGGTCTCAGGCTGCCTGAAACAAAGTTTTTACACAGCGCAGACGAAGTGCAAAGGATAGGCGCGGTTGGCGGTGATAGGGGCATAAAAAAGACTGAATCGGTCAAGATTCAGTCTTTTGCGTTGCAGGGTTTGGCTGCGTCAAAACTGCGTTCAGGCAGCCTTAGCCTTTTTTGCGTTGGGCAAATTGCTCGGCTTGGATCGCGGTGATGGCGATGGTGTACACGATATCGTCCACCAGCGCGCCGCGTGAGAGGTCGTTGACCGGTTTGTTCAGGCCTTGCAGCATCGGGCCGACGCTCAATACGTTTGCGCTGCGTTGTACCGCTTTGTAGGTGGTATTGCCGGTGTTCAGGTCGGGGAACACAAACACGGTGGCGCGGCCGGCGACGGGGCTGTCCGGTGCTTTTTGTTTGCCGACCGACGGTACGCTGGCGGCGTCGTATTGCAAGGGGCCGTCAATCGCCAAGTCGGGGCGTTTTTCGCGGGCGAGGCGGGTGGCTTCGGTGACTTTTTCCACTTCCGCACCGCTGCCTGAAGAGCCGGTGGAGTAGGAAATCATTGCCACGCGCGGTTCGATGCCGAATGCGGCGGCGGAGTCGGCCGATTGAATCGCGATGTCGGCCAGCTCGGCCGCGCTCGGGTTGGGATTGACCGCGCAGTCGCCGTACACCAGTACTTGTTCCGGCATCAGCATAAAGAATACGCTGGAGACCAAGGACGAACCCGGTGCGGTTTTGATGAGCTGCAACGCGGGGCGAATGGTGTTGGCGGTGGTGTGTACCGCGCCGGAAACCAGCCCGTCCACTTCGTCCAACGCCATCATCATGGTGCCGATGACCACGGTGTCTTCGAGGTATTCTGCGGCGTCTTTTTCGCTCAGACCTTTGCTTTTACGCATTTCGACCAAGGGGGCGACGTAGTTGGGCAGAATGGTTTTCGGGTCGATGATTTCCAAGTCGGCAGGCAGGGTCAAGTCCAGTCGGGCGGCGACTTCTTTGACTTCCGCTTCTGCTGCCAGCAGCACGCAACGGGCAATGCCTTTTTGATGGCAAATCACGGCTGCCTGAACGGTGCGCGGTTCTGCGCCTTCAGGCAGCACGATGCGTTTGTTCGCGCTGCGCGCTTGTTCCATCATGCGGAAACGGAAAGCGGCAGGGGAGAGGCGGGTGGATTTGGGCTTGGCCAAGGTTGCCGCCAAAGGTGCGATGTTCAAATGCTCGGCAACGTAATCGACGATGGTTTCCATGCGCAGATTGTCATCATGCGGTACATGCGGCGACTGCTTGAACAGGCGGCGGGCGGTTTCGTAAGTGTCGTATTGCGACAGCAGTACGGGCAGATTGTCTTTGAGCACGGGCGCGATCAGTTTTTGCAGATTGTCCGAGGGTTGGGAATTGCAGCTTAACACCAGACCGGCCAAGGGTACGCCGCGTGCGGTCACGAGTGCGCTTGCCATCATCACGTCTTCACGGTCGCCCGGTACGATGATCAGCGCGCCCGGCTTGAAGCGTTCCGCCATGTGTGAGGCGGATTGTCCTGCGATGACGATTTCGGAGACGCGGTTTTCGCTCAGTTTGTCTGCGCCGCTCAATACTTCGGCGTTCAAATGGCGGGCGACATCGCACATGCGGCGTGCCGATTTTTCGGGCGCGAAAGGAATCACGGCAACACAGGGTAAATCGCTTTTCAGCAGCTTGCCCACATCGGCGGCAAAGGCGGTGCAGTCTATATCGCGCGGCAGGCGGTTCAGCACATAACCGGCAACCGGTGCTTGTCCGTCGGAGAATTGTTGCAGATTCAGTTTCAGTACTTCGGCGACGGTTTCGGCGCAGCCGCTTTCTGCGTCCACGATTAAGAGCACTTCGGCGTTCAGCGCGCCGGCGATGGCTTTGTTTTTATCGGCCAGATAAGCACGGGAGGGATCGGGTACCAAGCCTTCGATAATGGCGACGGCGTGGTCTTCTTTGATGTCGTTAAAGCGTGCGACGATGCTTTCGATCAAGTCGTCGCTTTTGCCTTGGGCAATCCAGTTTTCCGCTTGGTTCAGGCTTAAAGAATCGGGCGTGCCCAAATGAAACAGTTGACGCGAAAAGTGGGTGGAAATATCGATGTTGTCGGTTTGCTCGATGTTTTGGGTAATCGGTTTGAAAAACGCGATGCGATGTCCCGCCTGCTCAAACGCACGGGCAATGCCCAGCGCGAGGCTGGTGGTGCCCGCATGTTCGTCGGTCGGCACGATTAAAAAATTGGCCATAGTATTCTCCTGTGTTGATAAGGTTGGGTTTTTTGTATAACGGTTTGTTATGCCGTCATACGGTAACAGTGTTGAATGGGTTGATGATTTTATTTTCAGGCTGCCTGAAAGGTTAAGGCGTTCTCGATTTTCAGGGCTTTTTATGCTTTAAGCTTTCAGGCAGCCTGAAAAAAAGCTGCCTGAAAGGTGAAACGTTTATTTTTTGCCGGTCAGCGCGCCCAACAGTCCGCGTGTGATGGCGCGGCCGATGGAGGTGGTGACGCGACGCGAAATATTGCGTCCGACTTGGTTGCTCAAGTCATAGCCCAGACCGGCGTTGGATTTTTTGCGGTTGCCGAAAACGCCGGTGAGAAAGCCGTCCACAATGCTGGGTGAGTCGTCTTCTTTTGCGGCGGTTTTTTGGGCGTTGTCTTGCGCGGTTTGCGCGGCTGCGGCTTGCGCGTCTTCTTGTTCTTTTTGCAGTAAGGCTTCGTAAGCGGAAAAGTTATCCACCGCGTCTTTGTACACGCGATACAGCGGATCGCTCTGGAAAGCCTGATCGCGTTCGGCGGGCTCCAGCGGGGTTAAGCGGCTGGAGGGCGGATACACCCAAGCGCGCTCCACCGGCGTGGGCATGCCTTTTTCGTCCAGAAACGACACCAAAGCCTCACCCACGCCCAGTTCGCCAATCGCTTGGGTGACGTTGATGTTTGGGTTAATGCGGAAGGTGTCGGCGGCGGCTTTGACCGCTTTTTGGTCACGCGGCGTGAAGGCGCGTAAGGCGTGTTGAATGCGGTTGCCCAGTTGTCCGAGCACCGCATCGGGTAAGTCCAGCGGGTTTTGCGTGCAAAAATACACGCCCACGCCTTTGGAGCGGATCAGGCGCACCACTTGTTCGATTTGCTCGACCAAGGCTTTGGGCGCGCCGTCAAACAAAATATGCGCTTCGTCGAAAAACATCACAAATTTCGGTTTGGGCAGATCGCCGCTTTCAGGCAGCGTTTGGAAGAGTTCCGCCAGCATCCACAGCAAAAATGCACTGAAAAGATTGGGCGAGAGCATCAGCCGTTCGGCGTTGAGGATATTGATCACGCCTTTGCCGCTTTCGGTTTGCATCCAGTCGTCGAGGTTCAGTTCGGGTTCGCCGAAGAGTTTGTCCGCGCCTTCGTTTTCCAGTTGCAAGAGCGAACGTTGAATCGCGCCGACGCTGGCGGAGGAAACGTTGCCGTATTGGGTGCGGTAAACCGAGGCATTGTCCGCCACGTGTTTGAGCATACCGCGCAAGTCCTTCAAATCGATCAGATGCCAGCCCTTATCGTCGGCCACGCGGAACACCAAAGTGAGCAGGCCTTGCTGGGTGTCGTTCAGATTCATCAGCCGCGACAGCAGCATCGGCCCCATTTCGGAGACGGTGACGCGCAGCGGAATGCCGCTGTCGCCGAATACGTCCCAAAAACGCACCGGATAGCTTTGCAGGTAGCCTTCGCCTAAGCCGAATTTGGTGATGCGTTCGGCAATTTTGCCGCTGTTTTCGCCTGCGCGACACAGTCCGGACAGGTCGCCTTTTACATCCACCAAAAATACGGGCACGCCGGCGGCGCTGAAGTTTTCCGCCAGATTACGCAGGGAGACGGTTTTGCCCGTGCCGGTTGCGCCGGCGATCAAGCCGTGGCGGTTGGCCATTTTGGCCAGCAAGGTTTGGGTCGCGCCCTCATCGCTGCGGGCAATATCAAAACGAATGGTGTCCGACATGGGAATATCCTTCTAACGTAAGGACAGGCAGCCTGAACAATAAACCTTCAGGCTGCCTGAACAATATAAAAAACGTATTACAACTGCTCCAGCTCTTGATCGTATCCGGCGCGGTGGGCGCTGCCGACATAGGGACGCAACAGTCCGAGAATTTGTCTCAAACCGCGCCGTTTGGAAGATTCGTCCAAGTGGTTGTTATGAATGGATTTATCGAATACAAACCAGTATTTGATCAGAATCCAGAAATTGACGGTGAAAAACTCGGTATCGGTTTCGTCCATGCTCAAAACACCGCTTTTATTCATGCGCTCCAGATAGCTCGCAATCAGCGGCGAAATCTGATCCAAGGTGAATTTTTCATGCTCGTCTTGCAGCTCCGAGCTGCGCGAAAGCAGGGTGTTCACATCGCTGAAAAAGAAACGGTAATCCCACATGATGTTGAAAATATCGGCAATGAAACGGCGCATTCCCGCCGCGTCTTGCGGAGCTTCCGAATCTTCGAGAAAGGTCAAAATATCATGACGGTAACGCTTGAAAAGCTGCATGATGATTTCGTCTTTATTGCGGAAGTGGTAGTAAAGATTACCGGGGCTCATGACGAGGTGCATCGAGATGTGATTGGTGCTGATTTTGCGCTCGCCCTCTTCGTTAAACAGTTTTAACGAAGCGTCGATGATGCGCTCATAAGTGTTGGGTTTGTTTTTTCTGGGTCTGGCTACCATGTTGGAATTCCTCTTTCAAATTGGGCTTGGGAATTGCTGCATCGCCGCGGTGGAGATAAGCATGAAGTTTACACTAGTGCATTATATCGAAAAGCTGTCAGTCAATAAAGAGCGGTTCGGGTTGCAACATGATGCCGAAGCGGTTGCGTACCGTTTTTTGAATATGCGCGGTCAAGTCCAGCACATCTTGTGCGGTTGCATCGCCGCGATTGACGAGTACAAGGGCTTGTTGCTCATGCACCGCCATGCCGCCGGCACGTGCGCCTTTTAACCCTGCCTGTTCGATCAGCCAGCCCGCGGCCAGTTTGATGCGTCCGTCTATTTGCGGATAATGCGGCGCGTCGGGGTATTGTTGCAGCAGCACTTTCGCCAGCGAGGCAGGCAAAATGGGATTGTGAAAAAAGCTGCCGACATTGCCCAGTTGGTGTGGATCGGGCAGTTTGCTGCGGCGAATGGCGATGACCGCATCGGCAACATGGCGCGCGCTGATGGTTTCGCCGTGTGCGAGTTGCGCGGCGTGTTGTGCCAGATCGCCATAAGCGGTGCGCGGGGTAAATTCCGTGTCTAAGGCAAACTCTACCGCCGTGATCACATAATGACGTGCCGCTTCGCTTTTGAAAATACTGTCGCGATAGCCGAAACGGCACGCCTCTTGATCTAAGGTAAAAGGCTGCCTGCTGACGGTGTCGACGCCGAACACGCGATGGATGCGTTCCCGTACTTCTACGCCGTAGGCGCCGATGTTTTGGATCGGAGCTGCGCCGACCGTGCCGGGAATCAGACTGAGGTTTTCCAGCCCGTACCAGCCGTTGGCAAGCGTGTGTTGCACAAAGTCGTGCCAGACTTCGCCTGCGGCAGCGGTGACCAACACCGTGTGTTCGCCGGTGAAGCGGTGCTGAATGCCGCGTGTGGCAATATGGATAACCAGTCCGTCAAAATCACGCAGGAAAACGGTATTGCTGCCGCCGCCCAACCAGTGGACTTTATTGCAGGCAGCCGCCGCGTTCAGAAGATCGGACAGGACGACAGGATCGCGCCATTCGTAAAATAAGGCTGCCTGAACCTCCAAACCAAGGGTGTTCAATGCTTTTAATGAGACATTTTGTTGAAAATTCATAAACTCAGATCAGTAAACATCAAATATCGGCATCATACGGTAAGCCGCACGATGCTGCAGGTGTTTTTGTACCGAAATCACAGTGCGGCGCGTCTGCGCCCGACGTACACCAGATAATAAGTCAACGCAAACGCGGCAACGGTCAGCGAAATCACCAACGCCGTCCAGAATCCGTACAAGCCCCAACCGGCAAAAAACGCCAGCGCATAACCCACGCCCAAGCCCAGCATCCAGAACGCAATCGCATGAATCAGCATCGGGATTTTGGTGATTTTGTAGCCGCGCAAAGCACCCGAGGCGATGGTTTGGGTGGAGTCGGCGATTTGAAACACGGCGGCAAACAGCAATAAACTCATGCCGGTGGCAATCACCATGGAATCTTGCGTGAACAAATGCAGCAAAGGTTCGCGCAAGGCGATCAGCAGCGAGGCGGTGATGAGTGCGCCGCCGATACCGGCACACAAACCCACGCCCGACACATAATAAGCCCGCACCCGCTCGCCCGAGCCTAAGGTCTGCCCGACGCGCACACTGGTGGCTGCGCCCAAAGTTTGCGGCAGCATATAAATCATCGAGGTAATCACAATCACCACTTGTTGCGCTGCGACGTAATGTTCGCCCAAATTGGCAATCAAAAGCGCGATAAAGCTGAACAAGCTCACTTCCAGAAAAAACGACAGGCTGATGGGAAAGCCCAGCACCAAAGTCGGTTTGATGCGCGACCAGCGCGGCAGCGACCAGTTTTGGTGCAGACCGAACGCTTTGAAATAACGGCTTTTGCTCAGGTAAATCCACAGCACCAAGGCATTGAACCAATACACTGCCGCGCTGGCAAAACCGCAACCCGCGCCGCCCAAACGCGGCATACCGAACAGCCCGTGCATCAAAATATAATTCAGCGGAATATTCAGCAACAAACCCACCAAACCAATCCACATCACTGCCTGCGGGCGGTTTAACGCGGCGGTGTAAGCTTGCAAGGCGCGTTGCACAATCGCTGCAGGCAGCCCCAAAGAAACGCCAAACATATACAGCACTGTCGTGTTCACGGTGTAAGCGTGCAGTTGCAGCTTGGCGCGCAGCGGAATCGTCAGCAGCCACATCGCCACCATCGCCGCCAGCCCTAAGAGAAGGCTTAACCAAATGCCTTGACGCGCTTCCTCCGCCAGTTCTTCATGCCGTTTCGCGCCGAAAAGATGCGACAAAATCGGATTTAACGCCGTCGGTATGCCGATTAAGGTGACGTAAAATGTGACAAAAATGCTCGAGCCCAAACCCACCGCCGCCAAATCCTGCGCGCCGAGTTGTCCCGCCATCACCGTATCGACAAAGCCCATGCCCACTTGCGCCAATTGCGCCACCATCATCGGTAAAGCGAGCAGGATGATCAGTTGTAATTCGCGGCCGAATTGGCGGCGGGGAAAAGCGTTTAATTGAAAAAGCATGGCGGGGTAGTCAAGCAGAAAAATGGGCAGTTGTTCGCAGTGGTTCAGTGAGCTTGGTCAAGTGTGCTCGAGTGCCGGTCAGGGCGGCATTGTTTTCAGGCAGCCTGTCGGATATATCTTTATTGATGCAATGCGCCGCACAATGCGGTTCGGTCAAAACTTTATTCTTAACCAAGGTGCGGCATTATCGCATGCATTGCGTGCCGGTCGAAAGGATTCGTCCGTGGTTAGTTTATGGTTATCAGGTCTTATGTCTTATATAAGACTAAATATACAGGCAGCAAAAATGTGATTACAATGCGGTACTTCGTCGGCAGTAAAATTGCCGTGCGGAAGTTATTGAATCACTACACGGCGCATATTCCATGAATAAAACCCTGCCGATCAAGCAAACGCTGTACCGCCAAGTGGCCGATCACGTATGCCGTGAAATCGCCAACGGAACTTTTCGCAGCGGGCGCGCACTGCCGGCGGAAACCGAGCTGGCGGAAAGTTTGCAGGTCAGCCAAGGAACGGTACGGCGCGCGTTGGATGATTTGGTGCAGCAAGGTTTGCTGGTGCGCCGCCAAGGCGTGGGGACGTTTGTGGCGGCGAAAAATGCCGACTGGGGTAGTGACTTATTGTGCAATATGAACGCCTTGAGCTCGCGCCTGATGGTGCCGCAACAAGAAATTTTAAGCATTACGGCGGGCAATGCGGACGAATATGTGGCGCAGGAATTGAACCTGCACCGCGCGGCGCGGGTGTGGCAAGTGGTGTCGTTGTGGCGGATCGGAGCATTGCCGGTGGCAAGCGACGAGGCTTTTCTGCCCATAGAAAGGCTGCCTGAACTGAATCAGCTGCGCCCTTCGCGCGACTTTGCCTTGGCGGATTATCTGAACACGCACTATGCGGTGCGTTTGCAGGAAAAAAGAACCGTCATCGGCGTTGCCCGTCTGAACGCGGCGCAGGCGCAACGTTTGCAGCAAACGCAGGCGGCAGGATTATTGATGCGTCGCTTGTCGGTGTCGGCGGACGGCGTGCCGCTGGAATTTCGCCAACGCGTGATGCCGCAGCACGGTTTTTTTCTGTGTGCGGAAAAGTAAGCTAAAGGCTTCAGGCAGCCTGAAAGCATGTAGGTTTGTCTAGAGTGAAAACCTTTGAATAAAATCGAAGTTCTATGAAACCGAAAGATTATTGAGCCGATTTCTTGCATTTTCGGGCAGTATTTTTTCGGTTGAAAGCAGGGTGAAACCTGTTCAAACGACGGCAAAAAGGGTACATTAACGGCTTACGCTTTCGGTGTGAAAAGTATTCTCTATGCCGAAGCGTTGTTTTGGACTGCCGTCTTCCGCCGTTTTGGGAAAACGACCACTACTTAAAAACATGAGGATAATATGCAAAAACACAGACCCAAATACCTCGATATCCCGAAGATTTACTTCCCGGTACCGAGTATCGTCTCCATTCTGCACCGTATCTCCGGTGTGGGCTTGTTTCTTTTTCTGCCGCTCTTGCTCTGGTTATTTGCCGGAACATTAAGCAGCGAATCATCGTTTGCCACTTACCAAGCAGTAGTGGCTAACCCCTTGGTGAAATTGATTTTGATCGGCCTGTTGTGGGCGTATTTGCACCACGCTTTTGCCGGTATTCGTTTTTTGTTGCTGGATGCGGATAAAGGGTTGGATCTGGCGCCTGCGCGCTTGAGCGCGAACGTGGTGGTTTATGCCGCACCGATTGTGGCTCTGATTGTGGGGGTATGTTTATGGTAAACCGTACTTTGACCGGCGCGCACTACGGATGGCGCGACTGGATTACGCAACGCGTGACCGCGGTGATTTTGTTGGTGTACACCGCGATGCTGTTGATTGGCTTAGTGATGCTGCCGAAAGAATATGCTGCATGGCAGGCGTTTTTCTCGCACACTGTGGTGCGGATTTTCACGCAAGTGACGCTGATTGCCTTGTTGCTGCACGCGTGGATCGGCATTCGCGATATGTGGATGGACTACATCAAACCGGTTGGTTTGCGTTTGACCATGCACGTGCTGACCGCCCTGTGGCTGGTCGGCTGTTTGATTTATTCGGTTAAAGTGATTTGGGGGGTGTAAGCATGAGTTATCCTGTTCGTCGATTTGATGCCGTCATTGTGGGCGGCGGTGGCGCAGGCTTGCGTGCAGCCCTGCAATTGTCTAAAGCCGGTTTGAACACCGTGGTGTTGTCGAAAGTGTTTCCGACGCGTTCGCATACTGTTGCCGCTCAAGGCGGGATTTCCGCCTCTTTGGGTAATGTGCAGGAAGACCGCTGGGATTGGCACATGTACGATACGGTCAAAGGTTCGGACTGGTTAGGTGACCAAGACGCGATCGAGTTTATGTGCCGCCGTGCGCCCGAAGCCGTGATTGAGCTGGAGCACATGGGGATGCCGTTTGACCGCGTCGAGTCCGGTAAAATTTACCAACGTCCGTTTGGCGGCCATACCGCCGAGCACGGCAAACGCGCCGTGGAGCGCGCTTGCGCCGTGGCCGACCGTACCGGTCACGCCATGCTGCATACTTTGTATCAGCAAAACGTCCACGCCAATACTCAGTTTTTCGTCGAATGGTCGGCTTTAGACCTGATTCGCGATGCCGAAGGTGCCGTGGTCGGCGTGGTGGCGATGGAAATGGAAACCGGCGAAGTTTATATTCTGCATGCCAAAGCGGTATTGTTTGCCACCGGCGGTGCAGGGCGGATTTACGCTTCTTCGACCAATGCCTTTATGAACACCGGTGACGGCTTGGGCATGACGGCGCGCGCAGGCATTCCGCTGGAAGACATGGAATTCTGGCAATTTCACCCCACCGGCGTGGCCGGCGCGGGCGTGCTGATTACCGAAGGCGTGCGCGGTGAGGGCGGTATTTTGCTCAACTGCAACGGCGAGCGTTTCATGGAGCGTTATGCACCGACAGTCAAAGATTTGGCCAGCCGTGACGTGGTATCGCGTGCGATGGCGATGGAAATTCTCGAAGGACGCGGTTGCGGTAAAAACAAAGACCACGTTCTGCTGAAATTGGATCACTTGGGTGCAGACAAAATCATCGAGAAACTGCCCGGCATTCGTGAAATTGCGATCAATTTTGCAGGGGTTGACCCGATTAAAGACCCGATTCCGGTGGTTCCGACCAATCACTACATGATGGGCGGTATTCCCACCAACTATCACGGCGAAGTGATTGCACCGCAAGGCGAAGATTACGAACGCATCGTGCCGGGTTTCTATGCCGCAGGCGAATGTGCCTGTGCGTCGGTACACGGAGCCAACCGTCTGGGCACCAACTCGCTCTTGGACTTGGTGGTGTTCGGCAAATCAGCCGGCGACAGCATGATCGAATACATCCAATCGCATCAAGAACACCGTCCGCTGCCTGAAAATGCCGGCGAATTCACCCGCGCACGTTTGGAGCGTCTGGAAAACCAAACCGGCGGCGAAAACGTGGATCAGGTACGCAACGACTTGCAACGCATGGTGCAATCGCACGCAGGCGTGTACCGTACCGATGCGCTGCTCAAAGAGGGCGTGGAAAAAGTGTTTGAAATCGCCGAGCGCGTCAAACGCACCGAAATCAAAGACAAAAGCAAAGTGTGGAACACCGCACGGCTGGAAGCTTTGGAGCTGGACAACCTTATCGAAGTCGCCAAAGCGACACTGGTTTCGGCGGAAGCACGTAAAGAATCGCGCGGCGCACACGCCTCGGACGACCACCCTGAACGCGACGATGCCAATTGGATGAAGCACACCATGTACCATGCCGACACCAATTCGCTGACTTATAAACCGGTACACACCAAACCGCTGACGGTAGATTACATCGAACCGGCAAAACGCGTTTATTAAAGGAAAAAGGACAAAACCCTATGGAAAAAATTCGTTTTCAAGTGTATCGCTACAATCCGGACAAGGATGCCAAACCTTATTTTCAGGATTACGAACTGAATATCGAGCCGACCGACGTCAAACTGCTGGACGCTTTGGTGAAATTGAAAGCACAAGACGACACTTTATCGTTCCGTCGTTCCTGCCGCGAAGGTATTTGCGGTTCGGACGGCATGAACATCAACGGTAAAAACGGCTTGGCGTGCTTGATCAATATTCGCGAATTGAAACAGCCGATTCGGCTCGCGCCTTTGCCCGGCTTGCCGGTGATTCGCGACTTAATCGTTGATATGACTCAGTTTTTCAAGCAATACCATTCGATTAAGCCGTATGTCGTGAACCACAATCCGCCGCCCGAGCGCGAGCGTTACCAATCGCAAGCCGACCGCAAAGAGTTGGACGGTCTGTACGAGTGCGTGCTGTGCGCGTGCTGTTCGACGGCGTGTCCTTCGTTCTGGTGGAATCCGGACAAATTCGTCGGCCCATCCGGTTTGCTCAACGCTTACCGCTTTATTGCGGATTCGCGCGACACCATCACCAACGAACGTCTGGATGATTTGGACGACCCATACCGCCTGTTCCGCTGCCACACCATCATGAACTGTGTGGACGTGTGTCCCAAGCATCTGAACCCGACGCGAGCCATCGGCAAAATCAAAGAGATGCTGCTTAAACGCGCGATATGACGGACGAAGCATTGGAAAACTATCGGCGCAAGGTCCGTTGGCAAATGCGCAGAGGATTGCTGGAGCTGGACATTATCCTCAACCGCTTTATCGCCGACGGATTCGCTGCGCTGAACGAAGCTGAGTTGCGCTGTCTGGAAGAGATTTTGACGTGGGACGATCAGGATTTACTGCAAATCGTGAGCGGACTGAAAACCGTCGAAGAACCTTTACAGGCAGCCATCATTCAAAAAATCCGCAACAGCAATGCTGCCTGAAGTTAATGAGGACTCGCGGTACATTGCATTGAAAAACAACCTTAAACAGGAGAATTTATGTCTAAAACAGCCACTTTGAACATGGCGGGCAAAGAAACCCTCGAGCTGCCCGTACATGCAGGTACTTTGGGACCTGATGTCGTCGATATCCGCACCTTATATGCCAAAACCGGCGCGTTCACGTTTGACCCCGGTTTCACCTCGACCGCATCGTGCGAATCGAAAATCACCTTTATTGATGGTGATAAAGGCCAGCTTTACTATCGCGGTTACCCGATCGAGCAGCTGGCAGAGCACAGCGATTACATCGAAACCTGCTACTTGCTGATTTATGGCGAACTGCCGAATAAAGCGCAAAAAGAGCAGTTCGAACACGACATCACTTATCACACACTGGTTCACGATCAAATGGCGCGTTTTTTCAACGGTTTCCGCCGTGACGCGCACCCGATGGCGATGATGGTGGGTGTAGTCGGTGCGCTGGCTGCGTTTTACCAAGACAGCTTGGACATCACCAATGCCGATCACCGCCGCTTGGCAGAAAACCGTCTGATTTCCAAAATCCCGACGATTGCCGCGATGTGCTACCGCTATTCGCACGGCTTGCCGTTCGTTTACCCGAAAAACCACCTTTCCTATACCGCCAACTTCATGCACATGATGTTCTCCACCCCGTGTGAAG
This sequence comes from Neisseria sp., assembly GCA_030538055.1. Classification (GTDB taxonomy): domain Bacteria; phylum Pseudomonadota; class Gammaproteobacteria; order Burkholderiales; family Neisseriaceae; genus RGIG9985. Next base: position 12,970 of record JAUNUS010000030.1, on the reverse strand, counting down.
AATACACGCCAAATCCGGTGTTGGTGCGCGCTTTGGATCGCATTTTCATCTTGCATGCCGACCACGAGCAAAACGCCTCGACTTCGACCGTGCGTTTGGCAGGCTCTTCGGGTGCGAATCCGTTTGCCTGTATCGCAGCGGGCATTGCCTGCTTGTGGGGGCCGGCACACGGCGGCGCGAACGAAGCGGTGCTGAAAATGCTGGACGAAATCGGTGACGTGTCGAACGTGGAAGAGTTCATGAAAGGCGTGAAAGAAAAACGCTACCGCCTGATGGGCTTCGGACACCGTGTGTACAAAAACATGGACCCGCGTGCCGCGATCATGAAAAAAACCTGCGACGAAGTCTTGAACGAATTGGGTCTGCATAACGACCCCAAATTCAAACTGGCGATGGAGCTGGAAAAAATCGCACTGAGTGACCCGTATTTCATCGAGAAAAAACTGTATCCGAACGTAGACTTCTACTCCGGTATCGTTTTATCCGCATTGGGCATTCCGGTGTCGATGTTCACCGTGATTTTCGCCTTGGCACGTACCGTGGGCTGGATTTCGCACTGGCACGAAATGATTGCCGATCCGGGTCAAAAAATCGGCCGTCCGCGCCAGCTCTACACCGGCGCAACCCGCCGCGATTACGTTCCGGTAGAGAAACGTTAAACCATGAGTATCTGGCGGAAAACAGCGATTTGCCGCCGATTCATGCCTATTCAGGCTGCCTGAAACATTACAGGCAGCCTGAAATAAACCAGACGTCATAAGGTTTGGTTTTTTGAAAAATCATGATGCAAGGCATCGTGATTTTTCAAAAAACCAAAGAATTTTAGAGTATTGACTAACCGATTCATAAGCCTAAGGTTTCACGCCATGATGAATGAAGAACTCGGCCTTTCCTACCTGTTTGGTTCGAACGCGCCTTATATTGAAGAGCTGTACGAGCAGTATTTGATCGATGCGCGCAGCGTCGGCGATTACTGGAAAAATTATTTTGACGAATTGGCGAAACTGCCCGGTTTTGCCGAAAAAGACCGCCCGCGCTTGTCGGTGGAAAAATCTTTTGCCGAACTGACGCGTCGTCCGCAAATTCAGGCAACCGCCAGTCGTCCGGCCGATTTGGACGCGATGCAAAAGCAGGTGTCGGTGTTGCGGCTGACTTCGGCGTATCGCGTGCTCGGTTCGCGTAAGGCGAATCTTGACCCTTTAAAACGCATGGGTGAACGCTATGTGCCGGAGCTTGATCCTGCGCATCAGGGTTTGGACGACACCGATATGGCGCGTACTTTTTCGGTCGGCAGTAACTTCGCGGCCAATCGCCAATTACCCTTATCCGAAATCATTGCCAAGCTGGAGCAGACTTATTGCCGCACCATCGGTGTCGAGTTTATGCACATCACGAGTTCGCCCGAGAAAAACTGGGTGCGTGATCGCTTTGAAAACGACCTATCCACGCCGCGCTTTAACACCGACACCAAAAAACGCATTCTGCAACAAATCACCGCCGCCGAAACCTTGGAACGCTACCTGCACACCAAATACGTCGGGCAAAAACGCTTCTCGCTGGAAGGCGGGGAGTCGGCGATTGCGGGTTTGGACTATTTGATTCAAAACGCCACTTTAGACGGTGTGGATGAAGTCATCATCGGCATGGCGCACCGCGGCCGTCTGAATGTACTTGTGAACGTGCTGGGCAAAAAACCGGGCGATTTATTTGCCGAATTTGAAGGCAAACACACGATTGAATTACCCAGCGGCGATGTGAAATACCATAACGGTTTTACCGCCGACTTGGCGGCGCCGGGCGGTGCGGTACACGTTTCTTTGGAATTTAACCCCTCGCATTTGGAAATCGTCAATCCGGTGGTGCAAGGCGGGGTGCGTGCGCGCCAGCGCCGCCGTCATCATATGGGTACAAACGGACAAGATCAGATTTTGCCGGTGTTGATTCACGGTGACTCCGCCTTTATCGGCTTGGGCGTGAATCAGGCAACGTTTAACCTTTCGCAGACCCGTGGTTATGCCACCGGCGGCACGGTGCATATTGTCATCAATAACCAAATCGGCTTTACCACTTCGGACGTGCGCGACGTGCGCTCGACGCTCTACTGTACCGATATTGCGAAAATGATTGACGCGCCGATTTTCCACGTCAATGGTGATGACCCCGAAGCGGTGTGTTATGTGGTTCAGGCAGCCTTGGATTACCGCAAAACCTTCAAAAAAGACGTAGTCATCGACTTGGTGTGCTTCCGTAAACTGGGGCATAACGAGGGCGACGATCCGATGCTGACCCAGCCGATGATGTACCACAAAATCCAGCAACATCCCGGCACGCGTGCGTTGTATGCGGAAAAACTGGTGCAAGAAGGCGTATTGACCACCGAAGAAGCCGAGAATCTGATTGCGATTTACCGCGCCGCCTTAGATAAGGGCGAGCATGTCGAACAAACCAACCTGAGTAATTACCAACGCAAATACGCGTCCGATTGGTCGATTTACAAAGGTATTTTGTGGACGCATCCGACCGATACTTCTTTGCCCGCAGGCGATATTGCGCGCCTGACCGAACGCTTTACCACCGTTCCCGAGGGTTTTAACCTGCACCGTACCGTCAGCCGTTTGCTTGAAGCCCGTCGTGAAATGGGCGCGGGCAAACAGCCGATGGACTGGGGCATGGCGGAAACGCTGGCATACGCTTCATTGGTGGCCAATGGTAACGGCGTGCGCATTTCGGGTGAAGACTCGGGGCGCGGCACGTTCTCGCACCGCCACGCGGTGTTGCACGACCAAAAACGCGAACGTTGGGATCAGGACAGCTACGTTCCCTTGCAGCATATTGCCGACAATCAAGCTTCGTTCATGGTGATCGATTCGATTTTGAACGAAGAAGCGGTACTGGCGTATGAGTATGGTTTCGCCACCTCTGCGCCCGAGCATTTGACGATTTGGGAGGCACAGTTCGGTGACTTTGCCAACGGCGCGCAAGTGGCGATTGACCAATTCATTACCTCAGGCGAAACCAAATGGGGCCGTCTGTGCGGTCTGACCGTGATTTTGCCGCACGGCTACGACGGACAAGGGCCGGAGCACTCTTCAGGCAGACTGGAGCGTTGGCTGCAACTGTGCGCTGAGGAAAACATTCAAGTGGTGATGCCGTCCGAAGCGTCGCAAATGTTCCACGTCTTGCGCCGCCAGATGTTGCGTCCGTACCGTAAGCCTTTGATTATTTTTATGTCCAAGCGCTTGTTGCGGTTCAAAGATTCGATGAGCGTATTGTCCGACTTCACCGAAGGTTCGTCTTTCCGCGTGGTGATCGGCGATGCGGTGCAGCGCACCAATCACGGCAAAGTGAAACGGGTGATTCTGTGCTCGGGTCAAGTTTATTACGACTTGGTGCAAGCGCGCGCCGAACGCAAACTGGAAGATGAAGTGGCGATAGCCCGCATTGAACAGCTTTATCCGTTCCCCTACGAAGCCGTGGCGGCTGAGTTGGCGAAATTCGACCAAGCGACGGAAATTGTTTGGGTACAGGAAGAACCGCAAAACCAAGGTGCGTGGTATCAATTACGCCATCGCATCGAGCGGCTCTCCACGAAAAAACAAAACGTCAGCTTTGCCGGTCGCCCGAGCAGCGCCTCGCCCGCCGTCGGTTATAAGAGCAAACACGATGCCCAGCTGGCAGCACTGCTGGACGACGCATTAAACTTATCCCATTGATTTGAAAACCTTATCCTGAATACGGAGTGTACACAATGATTATCGAAGTAAAAGTCCCGGTGCTGCCTGAAAGCGTATCCGAAGCCACCCTGATGACTTGGAACAAAAAAGTCGGCGACTATGTCGCTCGCGACGAAAACCTGATTGACTTGGAAACCGACAAAGTCGTACTGGAACTGCCGGCGGCAGAAGCCGGCGTCATCACCGAAATCGTGATCGGTGACGGTGCAGTGGTGGTGGCCGGTCAGGTGATTGCGAAAATCGACACCGCAGCCAAAGCCGGCGAAACTCCTGCGGCACAAACCGCCCAAGCCGCTCCTGCTGCGGCAGCGGCAAGCACTGCTCAAAGCGGCGTGGCCATGCCGGCTGCAGCCAAGCTTGCCGCCGAAAAAGGCGTGGACGTGGCAGCGGTGCAAGGTTCGGGTCGTGACGGTCGCGTATTGAAAGAAGACGTACAAAGCGCACCGGCCGCCGCTGCAGGCAGCCCGAACAAAACCTTCTCCACCGTGACCGTTTCCGCGCCTGCGATTCAGATTGCCGGTGACCGCCCCGAGCAGCGCGTACCGATGTCGCGTCTGCGTCAGCGCGTGGCAGAGCGTCTGCTGCAATCGCAATCGGAAAACGCGATTCTCACCACCTTCAATGAAGTGAATATGCAGCCCGTGATGGATTTGCGTAACCGCTACAAAGACAAATTTGAAAAAGAAAACGGCGTCAAACTCGGCTTTATGTCCTTTTTCGTCAAAGCCACGATTGCCGCGTTGAAAAAATTCCCCGTGGTCAATGCCTCGATTGACGGTAACGACATCGTTTACCACGGCTACTTTGATATCGGCGTGGCCATTGGCAGCCCGCGCGGTTTGGTGGTGCCGATTTTGCGCAATGCCGACCAAATGTCCTTTGCCGACATTGAAAAACAAATCGCCGAATTCGCGGTAAAAGCCAAAGACGGCAAACTCGCCTTGGAAGACCTCACCGGCGGTACGTTCAGCGTCACCAACGGCGGTACGTTCGGCTCGATGATGTCCACGCCGATCATCAACCCGCCGCAAGCCGCGATTTTGGGCATGCACGCCACGCGTGAACGCGCCGTGGTGGAGAACGGTCAAGTGGTGGTGCGTCCGATGATGTATCTGGCACTGTCGTATGACCACCGTTTGATCGACGGGCGCGAAGCCGTATTGACCTTGGTCACGATCAAAGAAGCCTTGGAAGATCCGGCACGTCTGGTGTTGGATATTTAAGCTTGCAGGCAGCCTGTGAAACTTCATACAGACTGCCTGAACAATCTGTTGCAACGATGTTTTGAAACGGCGAAAGGGCAGATTATGTTACGGAAAACATTACGGATGAGCTTGGTGGGATTGCTCGGATTATGGACGGCAGGTATGGTTCAGGCCGCCGATTTGCCCAAGCCGGAAGTCTGTCGCAACCTCATCTCATCGTCTTTTAAGCAATACGTGTACGAAACGATTTGCCAGCGCAAAGAAGGCATCAGCGTCAAAATGGCGGATCGTTTCGGTAATATGGGTTGTCAGCAAGTGCTGGCAGATGACGAAATGCAGGCGATTGCCGACGGCGCTTTGCAGCAGGCCAAAGCGCAGATCGACAAACGCACGCGCGACGGTGATGTGGACAGTGCGATCGACAACTTCTGCGGTGCCGGTGCGGACGAATACAATGCGGTGGCAAGGTTTTACGGGCTTTGAAAAACGCCAATGCCGTTCAGGCAGCCTGAAACCCGTACCAAGTGATTGATACGCCGTCAGCACGGTTTGAGAGGTGGGCGGCTGATCCGCACTGAAAAGCGATTATGGATGTTGTAACGTTATCGACGGTGTTGGCGTTGTGCGCCGGTGCAGGTTTATTGCACGGTTTATGCGGCATCGGTTTCCCGATGATTGCCACGGCGGTGTTGGCGACGGTGATGCCGTTTCAGCAAGCCGTATTGCTGGTATGGCTGCCGACTTTATTGGTGAATCTTGCCAGCGTATTTTCAGGCAGCCCTGTGGTGCAGATGATGCGCCGCTACGCAGCACTGGCGATCAGCAGCTTTATCGGCAGCCTGTTCGGAGCCGCTTTACTCTTGGTCATGAGCAGTACGCATTTACAGTTGCTGCTGGGCGTGATGATTGTGCTGTATGTGGCTTTGACTTTGTCCAAACCGCACTGGCACTTGCGTGATTCGTTGCCGCTGAGCATCGGTTTCGGTGTGGCAGCAGGTGTGGTCGGTGGCGCAACCAATGCCATGTCGCCGCTTTTGATGATGTATTTACTCGCCACCGTCCGATCGCGCAATGAGATTGTGCAGGCAGCGAATGTGTGCTTTTTGATCGGTAAAGTCGCGCAATTTTTGGTGTTGGGCACGCAGTTTTTACGCTTGAGTCAAGGTGAAATCGTGCTGATGGCGTGGATCACGGTGTTGTCGTTGTCCTGTCTGGTGCTCGGCATTAAAATGCGCCACCGTTTAAGCCCGCGTTTTTTTCGCGGCTTGGTTTTGGTGGTTTTGAGTGTGTTGGCGGTCAAATCGCTTGTCGGTGCCGCGCACAGCATGGTGGCGTAAAATCAGAAGTTGAATACAATTTTTCAAGAGGAAGGTAAAAGCATGATGCCGGCGCAAGATGGTTGGGCCGCACCCATGCTGATGCAAGCGGACTGCCGATTGTGAATCTTTCAGGAGTCGGCAGATGGAAGTTCAACGATTTTCAAAGGAAATAAAATGATGTTGCCGCATTTTTTTTATCGTCGCATGGCGGTTGTGCTGGCCTTATTGACGTTGGGCGCTTGTTCGGCCATGGGGGCGATCAGTGCTTATTCTGCTTGGCAAGGCTATCCGATTGAGGACTTTATCGCGCAGCAAGGCGAGCCTTCCAAAAGCGCCAAACAAACCTTTGGCAAAGGCTATACCTATAACTGGAATGGCTGCTGGAACACCGGCCGCGTGGTCACTTATCAGCAAAACATCGGCGGGCCTTATTACAGTCAGGCCGAACAAGCCTGTACCGCCTGTACGGCTTACACGGACGAGAACAACATCATCACCGGCATTTTCGGGCGTTGTCCGTAAGGTTTGATGTACGCGTGCCCACGCCTGTGTGCAAGTTCCTGATGATAAGACTATTCGGTTGTTGAGGACATGGATTGATGAAACCGACTTTTGCCGAAATTGTACGCCGTCGGCGTGCAGTGCGGGTATACGATGCGGCGCACGGGGTTGATGCTGCGACGGTGCGCGATTGCATCGAGTTGGCAACGCTTGCGCCCAACAGTACCAATTTGCAATTGTGGTCGTTTTGCCATGTGGTTTCGGCGGAGAAACTGGACGCATTGGCCGAGGCGTGTTTTCGGCAAAATGCCGCGAAAACGGCACAACAAATGGTGGTGTTTGTGGTGCGGCGCGATTTGTGGCGCACCCGTGCCGCGTGGAATTTATCGGCGGTCAGTGCTTTATTGCGTGGGCAAAACCATGAGCGCAGCGAAACGCGTATTCGACAGGCGAAAAATTATTTTACGCGCTTGATCCCGTTTGTTTATGTGGATGTGTTCGGCGTGTTGGGAATGCTGAAGAAAGGCTTGGCAAACATCATCGGACTGTTTCGTCCGGTCTACCGCCAACTCTCCGCCGCCGATACGCGCATCATGGCGCACAAAAGCTGTGCGCTGGCGGCGCAAACGTTTATGCTGGCGATGAGCGCGGAAGGGTATGACACCTGCCCGCTGGAAGGTTTTGACAGTCGGCGCGTGCAGAAAATATTGCAGTTACCGCGCGGCAGCGAAATCAATATGATCGTCAGCTGCGGTGTGCGGGACGAAGAAAAAGGCGTGTATTTTGAGCGGCACCGCGTGCCGTTTGACGAAGTGTACACCCAAGTGTAAACGGGTTTCAGGCAGCCTGAAAGAAGGGTTTGCCTGCCAATCGTCAATAACAAACAAACGATAACGGTGGTGACGGCTGCCGTATTTTTCAGGCAGCCATGATCACTTTTGTAACCATCTTTATCGTGCATTTTTTTGCGCTGATCACGCCCGGCCCGGATTTTTTCTTGGTGACGCGGCAGGCGTTGGCAGGCGAGGGTGAGCGCGAACGCATTTGGACGATTTTCGGTATTTGCTGCGGCGGCTTATTGTGGGTGTCGTTGAGCTTGGCGGGACTGGGGCGGGTGATGGCTCTTTATCCGCTGTTGCAGACAAGCATTGCCTTACTCGGCGCGGCGTATCTGCTTTATTTGGCGGTGAAAATTGTCATGGCGGCGCGGGTGGCGGAAAGTGTGCCCACGGCAGACGAAGTGCGCGAGCGGCATTTTTTTCGGCTGGGTTTTTTGACCAATTTGGCGAATTTCAAGGCGATGATTTACTTTATCGGACTGCTGGCGGCGTTCGATAAAATTTATCGCCACCCGTTGTTAAGCCTTGCGCTGGCGGTGATGATTTTTGCCGAAACGTTTATGTGGTTTTATTTGATCGGGCGGTTTTTCACCTATCCGCGCTTTCGCGCTTGGTATGGTCGGCATCGCCTGAAAATGGAATACGCCACGGCAGCGGTATTTATGGTGTTTGCAGCGGGCATTGTGCTGGCGGTCTTGCGCTAGCTTTCAGGCTGAATGAAAAGTTAATTCACAAGTCGTCTCCGACGGCTTATTCAAACTTATTGAAAAGGAAAAATAATGGCAAATCAATTTGATGTGGTGGTGATCGGCGGCGGCCCCGGCGGTTATATTGCGGCGATTCGTGCCGCGCAGCTCGGTTTCAAAACCGCGTGTATCGACGCCGGTAAAAACAAAGCGGGCGATGCGCCTGCGCTGGGCGGTACTTGCCTGAACGTGGGCTGTATTCCTTCCAAAGCCCTGTTGCAGTCGTCCGAGCATTTCCACGCGGCGGCGCATGATTTCGGCGAACACGGCATCACCGTGGGGCAACCGCAAATTGACGTGGCAAAAATGATTGCGCGCAAAGACGACATCGTGACCAAACTCACGGGCGGGATTGCCTTTTTGTTCAAGAAAAACAAAGTGGAAAGCCTGCACGGTACAGGCTCCCTGAAAGCTCAAAACGGCGATGTATGGCAGGTTGAAGTCGATAACGGCGGCGAAAAACAAACCGTGGAAGCCAAACACGTGATTGTGGCGACCGGCTCGGTACCGCGCCCTTTATCCGGCGTGACCATCGATAACCAAAACGTGCTGGATAACGTCGGCGCACTGAACCTGACCAAGATTCCTGCCAAACTCGGCGTGATTGGCTCGGGCGTGATCGGTTTGGAAATGGGTTCGGTGTGGAAACGTCTGGGCAGCGAAGTGACCATTCTTGAAGCGATGCCGACGTTTATGGCGATGGCGGATCAGCAAATTGCCAAAGAAGCGTTTAAGGAATTCACCAAAAAACAAGGCTTGGATATTCTCTTGGGCGTGAACATTGACGAAATCGTCAATGACGGCAAAAAAGTCACCGTCAAATACACGCATAAAGACGAGCAAAAAAGCGAAACCTTCGACAAACTCATCGTTGCCATCGGCCGCGTGCCGAACACCGCAGGCTTGAATGCCGAAGCCGTAGGACTGAAGGTCAGCGAGCGCGGTTTGATTGAAGTGGACGATGACTGCCGTACCAATTTGCCCAATGTCTGGGCGATCGGTGATGCGGTGCGCGGCCCGATGTTGGCGCACAAAGCCAGCGAAGAAGGCGTGGCGGTGGCCGAACGCATCGCCGGACAAAAACCGCATATTGATTTGGACGTGATTCCGTCGGTGGTTTACACCACGCCCGAAATCGCATGGGTGGGCAAAACCGAAGAGCAGCTGAAAGCCGCAGGCGTTGAGTACAAAAAAGGTCAGGCAGGTTTCGCGGCGAACGGCCGCGCACTGGGCATGGGTCAGGCGCAAGGCACGGTCAAAATGTTGGTCGATGCCCAAACCGACCGCATTCTCGGCGTGCACATGATCGGGCCGATGGTGTCCGAGCTGATTTCCGAAGCGGTGGTGGCGATGGAATTTTCCGCCAGCGGCGAAGATATTGCCCGCATCGTGCACGCGCACCCGACTTTATCCGAAGTGCTGCATGAAGCCGCGCTGGCGACCGATAAACGGGCATTGCACGGCTAAGGCTGCCTGAAACGTCACGCAAACAGGGCAAGTAATCGTTGCTCTGTCTTGCGTGCATCAAGGCTTGCAGGCTGCCTGAAACTTACTCACACGACGATACACACCATGCACGATCTCCAAATATTGCTTAGCGTGATTTTTATTCCGCTGGGTATTTCGCTGATGACTTTTGCCGCCTTGTGGCAGCTGTACATTATGTTCACCGAAACCTACACCTTGGATCGTTATCAGGACGATAAACGCTTGGTGTGGGTGGTGGCGGCTTTGTTTTTCAGTTTCAGTTTGGCGGTGTATTATTTTTGCCCGAACGCGCGCAAAAAAGGCCGTTGGTTTTGGCTCGCCGGCATCAGCGGCATCGTGATGTACGGCTTGGCTCAAGCATGGTTGCCGCCGGCGCAAGCACCGAGCAAAGTGCAGGCGGAGTATGCAGTGGCGATGCTGGATCAAGCCTGCCTGCAAACTCATGGCGATGCCGCCGCGGTCAAAAGCTGGGCGGAAAGCCACGGCGGTACGGCTTTGAATGCCGCGCAGCGCAGCCTGTGGTCAGAAAAGACGAGTGAGGCGTGGCAATGGGACGTGCTGAAAAACCGTTATGTACTGGTGGTGAATGAAGATGAATGCAGCGTGTTCGCACGCAAAGCCGATACCGCCGCCATGCTGGCTGCCTTGACAAAGCAAACCGGTTTGAACGCGCCGACGGCCGAAGAAACCTTACCGAATCAATTAACCGAACGCCGTTATACCCTCACGCGCGGGACGCAAACGCAGCAGCTGCGTCTGGTGACAACCGCTGCCGAGCAAACCCAGTTTCAGGCAGCCTTATCTATTGATTTTCAACCGAATGACGCATCAAGCGATCAATCCGACTAACCTCAAAACAACTCAAAGGAGTTCAGATGAATTTACATGAATATCAAGCCAAGGCATTGCTCAAACGCTACGGCTTACCCGTGCAAGACGGGATTGTGGCGAAAAGCGGTGACGAAGCCGCCGCCGCGTTTGACCAAATGGGCGGGAAATTCGCCGTGGTCAAAGCGCAGGTACACGCCGGCGGACGCGGTAAAGCAGGCGGCGTGAAAGTCGTCAAAAGCCGCGAAGAAGCCAAAGCCGTGGCGGACAGCCTGATCGGAACGCGTTTGGTCACCTACCAAACCGACGCGCAAGGTCAGCCCGTGAACAGTGTGTTGGTGTGCGAAGACATGTACCCCGTGCAAACCGAGCTTTATTTGGGCGCGGTGGTGGATCGCTCGACCCGTCGCGTGACCTTTATGGCTTCGACCGAAGGCGGCGTGGAAATCGAAAAAGTCGCCGAAGAAACCCCCGAGAAAATCCTCAGAGTGACGGTTGATCCCTTGGTTGGTCTGCAACCGTGCCAAGCGCGCGAAGTGGCGTTTGCCTTGGGCTTGAAAGACAAACAAATCAATCAATTCGTCAAACTGATGACCGGTTCTTACCAAGCTTTTGTCGAAAACGACTTTGCCCTGTTTGAAATCAACCCCTTGTCCGTGCGCGAAAACGGCGAATTGGCTTGCGTCGATGCGAAAATCGGCATCGATTCCAACGCGCTGTACCGGCTGCCTGAACTGGCGGCATCACGCGACACCTCGCAAGAGAACGAACGCGAACTGAAAGCTTCCGAATTTGAACTGAACTACGTCGCACTGGAAGGCAACATCGGCTGCATGGTCAATGGCGCAGGTCTGGCGATGGCGACCATGGACATCATCAAACTGTACGGCGGCCAACCGGCAAACTTCCTCGATGTGGGCGGCGGCGCGACCAAAGAGCGCGTGATCGAAGCGTTCAAACTGATTCTGGCCGATCCGTCGGTCGAAGGCGTGCTGATCAACATCTTCGGCGGCATCGTGCGTTGCGACATGATTGCCGAGGCGATTATTGCCGCGGTCAAAGAAGTGAACGTGACCGTACCCGTGGTGGTGCGTTTGGAAGGCAATAATGCCGAAGCAGGCGCGAAACTCTTGGACGAATCAGGTCTGAAACTGATTTCGGCACAGGGTTTGGCAGATGCTGCCGAGAAAATCGTTGCAGCGGTCAAGGCTGCCTGAAAGGATAAACAATGAGCGTATTAGTCAATAAAAACACCAAAGTATTGGTACAAGGTTTCACCGGTAAAAACGGCACGTTTCACTCCGAACAGTCCATTGCCTACGGCACGAAAGTCGTCGGCGGCGTGACCCCGGGCAAAGGCGGACAAACCCACCTGAACCTGCCCGTGTTCAACACCATGAACGAAGCGGTCAAAGAAACGCAAGCGGACGCATCGGTGATTTACGTGCCCGCGCCCTTTGTGCTCGATTCGATCGTCGAAGCCGTTGATGCCGGCATTCAACTGATTGTGGTGATCACCGAAGGCGTGCCCACGCTGGATATGTTGAAAGCCAAACGTTATCTGGAAACCAACGGCAACGGTACCCGTCTCGTCGGCCCGAACTGCCCCGGCGTGATTACCCCGGGCGAATGCAAAATCGGCATTATGCCCGGTCATATTCACCAGCCCGGCCGCATCGGCATTATTTCCCGTTCCGGCACGCTGACCTATGAAGCCGTGGCGCAAACCACCAAAGCCGGTTTGGGACAATCCACCTGCATCGGCATCGGCGGCGACCCGATTCCGGGCATGAACCAAATCGACGCGCTGAAACTCTTCCAAGACGACCCGCAAACCGAAGCCATTATCATGATTGGCGAAATCGGCGGCACGGCCGAGGAAGAAGCGGCGGAATTCATCAGCTCCGACATCACCAAACCCGTGGTCGGCTACATCGCCGGCGTGACCGCGCCCAAAGGCAAACGCATGGGACACGCAGGTGCGATTATTTCCGGTGGCAAAGGCACGGCGGAGGAAAAATTCGCCGCGTTCGAGCGCGCCGGCATGGCCTACACCCGCAGCCCCGCCGAGCTGGGCAGCACCATGGTGGAAGTGTTGAAAGCCAAAGGGATGCTGTAAACGGTTTGAATGTTTGAGTGAAATCAAAACGCTGCCTGAAAGAAGTTTCAGGCAGCGTTTTTTGGTTTTTCCTTTACTTATCTATATTATTAAAGGGGCTGTCTTAGATAACTAGCACAGCCCCAAAATCTTAAATAGAGGGGTAAGGGACAAAAAAGGTGCTAAAAATCGCTGAAATGCTTATGCTGTAA
>JAUNUS010000029.1 GCA_030538055.1 Neisseria sp. | reverse complement strand
TGGTCCTTCCATGACATCTTGGACAAGAATCACCCCGGCATGTTCTGATTGAGGTGCACATCGAAGCTCGCTGGGCTAAGCTTCAACCATGAGCTTCGATGAGTCCAAGGTCCGCCGTGAGCGGGGCAAATTCGCCAACAAGGACGCCATGCGCGACGAGGCCGGGGTAATTTCCTGCACGTTTTGCCGCATCTCAGACATCTGCTGCGAACGTATTTTCGCCAAGTCTTTCGGCGGAGCAGCGCAAGCAACCATGCTGCCTAACAAGAAAACACAACATAAAGTCAGATATTTCTTTTGCATATTACAGACTCCTTCTGCACAGTGGTTGGGAAATGATATTGCTTAAATAACCGTGCCATTGTATGCGATTACCCTGCATTTTGCATCATCCACTCCATCGGGTACGTTTTTTCGCAGTAATAGCACTTGAGTTTCGGTGTACCGCACACGGTTTTTACGTCAAACATCGCGGTGACGGGCTCGCCGTGAGAGGCACAATTGCTGTTGGGGCATGAAAAAATACCGGTGACGGTTTCAGGCAGCCTCGGATTGATTTTTTTAACCACTTTAAAGTCTTCAATCACATTGACCGTCACTTCCGGTGCGAACAAAGCAATCCGCGCCGCCTCTTCGTCATTAAAGCCAATATTCTCAATTTTAATCAAATCCTTACGTCCGCCGTTTTTGCTGGTAAGGTTAAAGCCGACCGTGACCCGATTACCGCCGTCGTCCAGATGAAAATGGCGCAGAATATTCAGCCCCTGCCCCGCCGGAATATGGTCGAGTACCGTACCGTTTTCAATCGCCTCAACCCGCATCGTGAGTTTTTCCATCATCATCTCCTTAAATCTCTTCGTTCAACACCAGCGACAAAATCGCCTGCCGTGCATACATGCCGTTTTGCGCCTGCTCAAAATAATAAGCGTACGGCGTTGCGTCCACATCGGGCGCGATTTCGTCCACGCGCGGCAAGGGGTGCAAAATTTTCAGATTCTCGCGCGCCGTACCGAGCATGGCTGCCTGAAGGTTGAATTTTCCTTGAATTTTCAAGAACTCCTGCTCGTCAAAACGTTCGCGCTGTACCCGCGTCATGTAAAGAATATCAACCATGCCGACTGCTTCTTCCAAAGTAGAAAGCACATGATAACGCGCACCGGCTTCGGTCAATTCCTCACACAAATACGCCGGCATCGACAAGCTCGGCGGCGAGATAAAATAAAATTCGCACCCGAAACGGCTCAAGGCCTGCGCCAGCGAATGCACGGTGCGGCCGTATTTCAAATCCCCCACCAGTGCGATTTTCAAACCGTCCAAGCGTCCTTGGGTTTCAAAAATGGTCACCAAGTCCAGCAAGGTTTGCGAAGGGTGCTGATTAGTGCCGTCGCCGGCGTTGATCACCGGCACGCTCGAAAAACTGCTCACCACTCGCGCCGCACCGTCTTTATGGTGCCGCATCACAATCGCATCGGCGTACGCGCTGATGATGCGCGCGGTGTCCGCCAGTGTTTCGCCTTTTTTGATGCTGGTGCTGGCGGCATCGGAAAAACCGATCACGCGCCCGCCCAAGCGTTGCACGGCGGTTTCAAAAGATAAACGGGTGCGGGTGGACGGCTCAAAAAAACAACTCGCCACCAAGCGGCCTTGCAGTAAATCTTGCTGCGGCGAACGTTTCAGCCGCATGGCGGTGTCCACCACCAGCTCCAATTGCGCCGAAGAAAGCTCGGCAATCGAAATCACGTCCTGTTGATAAAGCACATTACTCATGATGTTCTTTCGTCAAAAAAAGAGCCCTGCCGGCATCAACGCACGGGGGCTCGGGGTCAAAACAAATATTATTAAAGGGTTCATGCCATTGCGATACGGTGGAAAGGTTGCGTTGATGATCAAACTTTCAGGCAGCCTTAAAAATAAAGTGCGCCATTATCTCACGAAAAACCGTCGGATAAAACGGCTTTGCGCACTGCAAAATTTCGCTTAAAATGATTATTTTTTTCAAGGGAAAAACCATGTTGCATAAAATCCTGCCTTTACTGGTGCTGGCGGCATCATTAAACGTTGCCCACGCCGAAACCCGTGTGCTCATGGAGACCTCGGCAGGCCAAATCGAACTGTCGCTGGACGAGCAAAAAGCCCCCAAAACCGTTGAAAACTTCGTGCGTTACGCCGAAAAAGGCTTTTACGACAACACCGTGTTTCACCGCGTGATTCCGGGCTTTATGATTCAAGGCGGCGGCTTTACCGCCGATATGCGCCAGAAAGACACCGACAAAGCGATTGATAACGAAGCGGGCAACGGCCTGTCCAACCGCGTCGGCACAATCGCCATGGCGCGCACCGCCGAGCCGAACTCCGCCACCTCGCAATTTTTCATCAACGTCGCCAACAACGATTTTCTCAACCACCAAAACCGTTCGCCGCAAGGCATGGGCTACGCCGTTTTCGGGCGCGTGACCAAGGGCATGGACGTGGTGAATAAAATCGCCGCTGCCCGGACCGCCAACCGCGGCATGCATCAGGACGTGCCGGTGAAAGCCATCACCATCAAAAGCGTTAAAATTTTGAATAAATAACCCTAAACCAAAGGTCAAACATGATTAAATTACACACCAACTTCGGCGTGATCGACATCGAACTGAACCACGAACAAGCCCCGAAAACCGCCGCCAACTTCGAACAATACGTTAAAGACGGTTTTTACGACGGCACCATTTTCCATCGCGTGATCAATGATTTCATGATTCAAGGCGGCGGCTTTGACAGCGACATGAGCCAAAAAACCACGCGCGAACCGATTGAAAACGAAGCGTCCAACGGCCTGAAAAATGACCGCTACACCATCGCCATGGCACGCACCATGCAGCCGCACTCCGCCACCGCGCAGTTTTTCATCAACGTTAAAGACAACGACTTCCTGAACCACAGCGCGCCCAATCTGCACGGCTGGGGCTATTGCGTATTCGGCAAAGTGGTCGCCGGACAAGAGGTGGTGGACGAAATCAAAGCGGTCAAAACCACCCGCCGATCCGGACACGACGACGTACCAGTCGATACCGTGATCATCACCAAAGCGGAAGTGGTGTAATCGTGATCGAACACGGTATCGCTTAAAGATACCGTGCATAAAAAAACTTCAGGCAGCCTGAACAGATGTTTCAGGCTGCCTGAATCTTTTATTGCCTTAGCGGCTTATAAACTGTCGCCGAAGTCTTGGCGGAATTTTGCCAGCAGTTTTTGCGGCCAGTCGGTTTTCGGGCGCAGTTTGCCGAAGAAGAAGCGCAGGACTTTCGGCTCTTCGTAAAAGTCCAGACCGCCGATCAGTGCGCGGTTTTCGTACAGCCAAGCAATACGATCCACGGTATAGGCGACGTGCGACAGCGAGAACACGCGGCGCGGCAGTGCCAGCCGGACGAGTTCCATATGCGCCAAGGGTTCGCTGCCGTCTGGGTTGCGCTGCTCGGACATCGTACCGCGCTCCATGCCGCGCGCACCGCTGGCGATGTACAACGCCGCCGCCAATGCTCCGGCAGGGTAATCGGTTTGCGGCAGGTGCGGCAGAAACGCTTTGGCGTCCAAATGGCAGCCCAGTCCGCCCGGTGGAGTGATCACCGGAATGCCGCGCTCTTGCAGTTGGCGCGTCATCTCGGCGATGAACTGCGGGCCTTGGTTAATCACTTCAAAATCCATGGTCTCGTCCAAGCCGACCACGAGTGCCGCCATTTCGCGCACCGACATCCCGCCGTAAGTCAGGAAGCCTTCGTATAAAGGTACGAGTTCGCGGATTTTTTCGTAAATCTCACTGTTGTCGGTGCAAATGCCGCCGCCGCGCACGCTGCCCAGTTTGCGCGCGGAGAAATAAATCACGTCGCACAATTCGCTGATTTTCAATGTGATCTCGCGAATGCTAAGGTCTTTGCAGGCAGCCTCGCGCACTTTCATAAAGTACAGATTGTCCATCAGCAAGCTCGCATCCAGTACGGTTTTGATGCCGTGCTTGTCGCACACTGCGCGCACTTCGCGCATATTTTGCAAGGAGAAAGGCTGACCGCCGATAAGGTTGGTACCGGCTTCCCAGCGCACAAAGGCGATTTTGTCCGCGCCGTGTTTGGCTATCAGCGCTTCGAGTTTATTGATGTCGATATTGCCTTTGAAAGGCTCATTACTCGTGATGTTCAACGCTTCGTCGGTGAAGATTTCTTCCACCGTGCCGCCATTGACCATGATGTGCGCTTTGGTGGTGGTGAAATGGTAGTTCATCGGCACGATTTGTCCGGGCTGAATCATGCTCTGCGAAATCAGGTTTTCACAAGCGCGGCCTTGGTGCGCGGGCAGGAAATATTCTTTGCCGAAAATCTCGCGGATTTTCGCTTCCAAATCGCTAAACGTCTCGCTGCCGGCATAGCTGTCGTCGGCGGACATCATCGCGGCGAGTTGTTTGTCGCTCATCGCGTTCACGCCGCTGTCGGTGAGCATATCGAGAAACACGTCACGGTTTTTCAGCAAAAAGGTGTTGTAGCCTGCCTCTTCCATCGCGGCAAGGCGTTGTTCGGGGGTGACCAGTCGGATTTTTTGGACGATGCGCGCTTTGTGCATTTCCAGCGGAACGGTTTGGCCGGAGTGAAAACGGATTTCGGACATGCAATGCTCCCTGTGTTGAGGTAAAAATAATCTAAGATTGTTTAATCATGAGCATAAAATTCAAATAAAATGATTATTAGAAGAACTTTATGCTAAAAACATAAATCTCACATCAATCATAAGACATAATCTGCCGATTTTAACAAAATTTGCAGGTGCCTGAACAGTGCTATGCTCGGATTTCTGCCGTCATGCGTCAACCCTTTTCAGTTGCGGTCGATTGTGTCATGATGCGGGACTCGTCAGGCGCACGCTCCGTCTTGTACACTCTGCCGCCGCAGCACGCGTCTGACGCACATTGTCATTCAAAGAACCACCCATTAAAGTGAACCCTATGAAAATTTTGCACCGCCCTGCCGTCAGCAAAACCATGGCAGCATTATGCCTGCTGCCCTTAATCGCTTGCGGACAAACCCCGATGCAGGCACAAAAAACACCTGCCCAAGTCAAAGAGACTTTGGAAAAAGCCTATGCCGATCAGCAGCTAACGGTGAAAGAAGTCAAACCCGCGCCGATTAAAGGCTGGTTTGAAGTGGTACTACCCGATAATCAAATCGTGTATGTCGACGGCGAAGCCAATTACATGCTTGCAGGCAGCCTGTATGATTTGAAAGCCAAAAAAGACCTCACCGCCGAGCGCGAAAAAGAATTGAACATTATTGATTTTGCCACTTTGCCGCTGGACGACGCGATCAAAGAAGTGCGCGGTAACGGTCAAAATAAAGTCGTGGTGTTCAGCGACCCCGACTGCCCGTTCTGTCATCGTCTGGAGCAAGAATTTGCCAAGATGACGGATGTGACGATTTACACCTTTCTGATGCCGATTGACTCGCTGCACCCGAACGCACGCGCCAAATCGGTACAGATCTGGTGTCAACCCGACCGCACCGCCGCTTGGGTCGGCTGGATGCGCAACAAGCAGACACCGCCCAAAGTGGCGGAATGCGCCAACCCCGTGAACAAATCCACGCAACTGGGCGACCGCCTCGGTTTCACCGGCACGCCGACCGTGGTTTTCCCGAACGGGCAAGTACAGATGGGCTACGCACCGTATGACGTGCTGCAACAGGCCATCACCCAAAACCAGTAACTTCAACCCTCACAGGAGATTCAATATGAGCGATTTGAACGCACAATTCCAACAAGCACAAGAAGACGTGGTCAGCCTGTCGGAACGCCCCGATAATGCCAGCCTGCTTAAACTGTACGCTTTTTACAAACAAGCCACCGACGGCGACGTCAGTGGCGACGCGCCCGGTATGTTTGATTTGGTGGCAAAGAAAAAATATGAAGCTTGGGGCAAATTGGCCGGCACGAGCAAAGACGATGCGATGAAAGGCTACATCGCCGAAGTCGAACGTCTGATGAACGAAGACTGATTTAACGGGTATTCACTTATCCGAACATCAAACAGGCTGCCTGAAACCCTTTCAGGCAGCCTTTTTTGCATCATCGCAAGACGCATTCACGCTTTTGCGCTACGATAATGCCGCGTTGGCATAACGCCATATCTCACTAAGGAGAGTCAATATGTTGAAACGCTTTTTACTCATCGCCACCCTAGGTATCGCCGCCATGAATCCTCTTTCCGCCGAACCGTTGAACTACAACATCATCACCTTGTCTTCCTCCGCCCGCGAAAGCGTGCAGCGCGACACCATGCAGGTGGTGTTTTCGATCCGCGAAAACGGACGCGACCGCACCACCGTGAGCAATACCGTCACCGAACGCAGCAACCGCGTCTTGCAAAAAATCCGCGCCAACAAAGCTTTGCAAGGCGAATTGAGCGCGCGCAATATTTATCCGCATTACCCCGACGGTAATCCGAAAAAAGCACAAATCTGGCAAGACGAAGCCCGCATCACCGTGCGCAGCAAAGATTTTGAAGCCCTGACCAAACTGATGGCGGCGGTGCAAAACGATGCTGCGGTGGACAGTTTGGCGTTCACCGTGTCGCGCGATTTGCAGGAAAAAACCCGGAAAAACCTGACCGAAAGTGCGATCCGCAATTTCCGCGAGCAAGCACAAACCATTACCCGTGCGCTCGGTTCAAGCAGCTACAAAATCGTCTCCTTAAACATCAACAGCAACGACTATAACGGCTATGCCTATGCCGCCGCGCCCATGATGCGCGCCAAAGCGGAATACGCCGGCGATGCCGCGCCCGTGCCGGAAGCCGAAGCCGGTGATCAGGAAATCACCATGAATGTTTCAGGCAGCATTCAGGTGCAATAAATGAGCGTCATCTACTCCGCACGCCGACAAGCCGACTCCGAATGGGTCGGCTTAAACGGCTGCCGCTGTTATGTGCGCCGCTGGGCCAACCCCGGCGGCGAAAAAATCATCCTGCTGCACGGCTGGATGGACTGCTCCGCCAGCTTTCAGTTTATGGTCGATGCCTTGAGCGATGCGTGGGATATTTACGCGCTCGACTGGCGCGGCATGGGTTTATCGGCGCATCAGGCGGGCGGTTATTACGACCGCGCGGTGATGTTGTCCGATTTGAGCGAATGGTTACTGGCTTTGAGTCCGCACGCGCCCTTGCATATCCTCGGACACAGCATGGGCGGTATGCTGGCGGCGCAATATGCAGGCGTGCTGCCGGAGCGGGTGAAGTCGTTGATTGTGGCGGAAGGTTTCGGCATTGAAGACGCGCCGATTGCGGGCGGTGAAAAGAAAGTCCGCCGCTTTCTGGAAGAATTGCAACGTCCGCAAGACTTTTCGCCGACCGGTGACTACGAAGTTTTTGCCCGCAAACTGATGCGGCGCAATCCCGCTTTGAGTTTGGATAAAGCACTGTATTTAAGCCATGCTTTACTGACCGAAGACGCTTCAGGCAGCCTGCAACACCGCGCCGACGCCCGTCATAAAATCCCCCAACCGCAACCCTACCGACTGGAATGGGCAAGCTATTTCTGGAAAAAAATCACTTCTCCGGTATTGTGGGTGCAAGGCGAACATCTGCCGCATAACGAATACCTCAATCAAATCCGCGACACGCTGCCGCAACGCCACGCCGCATTCGGCAACCCTCCCGTACACACCCTCACCGGCTCGGGGCATATGCTGCAATGGGAAGCACCGCATAAACTGGCGGCAGTGGCGGAAGCTTTCTGGCACCAACACTCCTAGGAAATCTCCGACGGCTGTGTTTCAGGCTGCCTGAAACTTCCTTCCGCACCATAAAAAAACTGCACCTTTGAAAAGGTGCAGCTGATGTCCCGATGATTATTCGCTGTACGGTGTCGTCACGTCTACCATGATATTGGGGTTTTCTTCGACCAGTTTTTGCCAGCCTTCCGGCAATGATGCGTGATCGGCGCCTTCGGTGTTGCCGCCGTAGCCACTGCCGAGCAAATCCGTCACTTCCACCGTCCGCGATGCTTCGGGTTTTACATGAAAAACGGGTTTGCCGAAATTGCTTGTCGTCACCCACATCGTGGCACTGATGTTGCCGCCTGATTCGTCAGGCATCGGCATTTCCACGGCTTGGCGCCACGCCAGTATCCGCCCGTTACCGCCCAGATACATTTCAGAACGCATCTTCATCTGATCGGCAGCGGTACCCAATGCGTCACCGACTTCATCATCGTCAACCGTACCCTGCAAATTGCCCCATTCGCGAATAAAGCTCGCCGTGGTCTGATACTGCTCGGCACTCACGCCTGCTTCGGGCTGCTTTTCGCCGATGGCTTCGACTTCCTCTGCCAGATAAGTGTAAAAATCATTGGAGTATTTTTTCAAAGCTTCGCCTTCCAAACTCAACGCTACGCGATAGGTCGCACCGACTTTCTGACCGTCCTGATCCATCGGCAGCAGAGCAAAGGCGTTTCTATCCAAACCGGCCTCAGCACGATCCGTCGCTTTCGGCCACGCGGTCAAGATAGCATCCAATGCCAGTGACTGACGCATGCTTTCAGGCAGCTTGAACAGCACGCTTTTGCCCTCGATGCGATGGCCGATTTCCGGTGAGGCAATTTTGATAAAAGGCGTGACGGCGGCGGGGTCCACCCATAATGACACTTCATTTAAATCCCCATACATCGGCACTTTTACCGATAACAAAGCATTGGGCGCTTCGTAGCGCAACTCGGGGGTGATTTCAAACACTTTGCGCGGCGCATCAACCGCACCGGTAAACGGTATGGAAGTATGCTCCAGCCAAAACTTCATCCATTCATCCATGCCGCCGCTGGTTGCCGCCATCTCGGGAGAAGCCTGCGACACCGTCACCGTACCGGCAAAGTTGAACTGATTATCCGTGGTAAAGGCACGCTGCGTCGCATAACGCGCCATTTCATCCGGCGATTTACCGGCGATGGTGCTGCATGCAGCCACGCTGACGGCGCACGCCAGCGCCAGCCAATAAGATGCTTTCATGTCTTTTCTCCATTGAATATTATTAAGAATCGCGCGCGGCATAACGCTGCGCCAGTACTGCACACACCATCAGTTGAATTTGATGAAAAATCATCAGTGGCAACACCATGATGCCGATTATATCAGCAGGAAACAGAATGTTTGCCATCGGAATACCGTTGACCATGCTTTTTTTCGAGCCGCAAAACACGATGGCAATCTCGTCTTCCCGACTAAATCCCAAACGCCGCGCCAGCCGTGTGTTCCACCACAATACCACCACCAGCAGCACGCAACTGAGTATGCCAATCATCACCAGCGTTTTCCAAGTGACCTGCTGCCAAATCCCCGCACTCACCGCCGCGCTGAACGCCACATACACCACCAGCAAAATCGAACCTTGATCGGCAGCGCGTACCGCACGATGATGCCGCGTCATCCAACCTGCGGTCACAGGACGCGAAAGATGCCCGAGCACAAACGGCAACAATAATTGCAACATAATCGCGCCCACCGCCGTCCATAAATGCTGCTCACCCTCCACCCGAATCAACCATGCCGCCAGCAAAGGCGACAAAAACACGCCGAGCAAACTGGAAGCGGACGCGCTGCACACCGCCGCCGCCACATTGCCGCGCGCAATCGAGGTAAAGGCAATCGCCGACTGCACCGTGGCGGGCAAAATGCACAAATACAGAAAACCGGCACGCACATCACGCGGTATAAGACTTTCAGGCAGCCATTGCATGCTCAAACCCAGCACGGGAAACAACACAAACGTCGCTGCAAAAATCACTCCATGCAAACGCCAATGCCCCAACCCCGCCCATAACGCCTGCCGCGACAGCCTCGCCCCGTGCATAAAAAACAGCAAGGCAATCGCCGCCACGGTCAACCCGTCAAAAAACGTCTTGACCGCACCGCGTGCCGGCAACAATGTCGCCAGCACCACCATCGCAATCAGCAACATTAAATAGCGGTCTATTTTTAATCGATTCAATAATTGATTCATTGGATATCACACCAAAACACACCCTAAGCCGCCCGTCGCGACGGCAATAAAAAACGCCCGACATAGCTTAGCAAAATCACATTCATCATCAAAGCATAAATAATCGCCGGGATCGCCATGTGCGGATTATTGAACACAAACGGGCCGGCGGCAATCGCCATCGCCTGCGCCGCGTTTTGCATACCGACTTCAATCACGATCGTGCGCCGCTGCACCGTATTTAACCTAACCGCCTTGGCGATCAGCACCGCACACGCCATCGCCGCCATGATCAACAGTGTCACCACCACCGTTAATGCGGAAAAATTCGCGGCAATGGTATGACGATGCTCCACAAAAAACACCGCCGCCAGCAGCATCAAGGCCGGAAAAGCGGTTTTTTTCAGCGCAGGCGCGATCGCTTGCGCTAACGACGGCGCGAAACGCCTGACCATCATACCGCAGGCCATCGGCAACAAAACCAACACCACGTTTTGCAACAGCAAACGCGCCACCGGCAGTTGCACTGCATCGGCCTGCGCCATGCCTGTCAACTGCATCGCCAGCAGCATCACAGGCGGAATGGTGAACACGGTGATGATGCTGCTGAACAAAGTCAGGCTGACCGACAACGCCACATCGCCACGCGCCAGCATGGTGAACACATTGGAAGAACTGCCGCCGGGCGAACAGGCGATCAGCACCAGCCCTAAGAAAAAATACGGCTCCAGCCGAAACATCACCCCCAGCGTAAACGCCAGCAGCGGCAAAACAAAAATCTGCGCCGCCAGTCCCGCCCATAAAGCGCGCGGCTGCCGCCACAACGCCGCGATGTCCTGCCGGCGAAACTCCAAACCCAGCACAAACATCAGCACCAACAAGATCGGCAAGACAATCCAAATCGAATTCATTTTATTCCCATGCTTATTCAGGAGCCTCCGCATAAAAAGATCTGTCTCTTGTTACGATAACAAATCACACTTCAGGCTGCCTGATGGATACACACCTGTGTTAGAATTTTTTTCTTTTTTCAACACAGGAACCTCTGAGGCAAAGTTCAGCAAAGCTAAAAACTCTGGCGCGTGGATTTGACTGCTATTTTTTTGGCAGACAAAGAAAGTGCGGTTAAAGCCGCCGTCATGAGTTGCTCAGAGGTTCCCAAAGTACATTATGACCGAATCTACCCGAACTGACCCGATCAACACGCTGATTGCCGATCTGCGCCCGCACCCTTGGCGGCAGGCGCTGTATGAGGAGCTGCACAGTCGTCCCTCGCCCGTGATTGATGGCTCTTGTTTAATTTTACAATTTGCGCTGCTGGTCAGTTCCGAGCGTGAAGTTACAGGATATTTGAGCAGCCTGTGCGCGCAATTCGGCGTGGCACCGCCCGATCACAGTTCTTGTTTTTATCAGGATTTTGGTCCGTTTGAATTGCGCTGGGAGCGGCACAGCGAGTTTTTTAATTTTACTTTTATTTTCCCGACCAAGAATCCTTTTACACTGGATGTCTCGACGGTTTTACCGTCCACATGGCTGACAACCATACCGGGAGAATTAGTCGCGGCCACGCAACTGGCATTGGTCACCGCCGAGCCGTCATCCGCTCAATGGCGGCAATGGTTTGAGGATCACCGCATCTCCGGCTCCGGCGTTGCCGAACAAGCAGCCCGAGTATGGACAACGTTCAAACTGCACCGCAATAGCTTTGGCCGCATGCTCGTGCATAACCGCAGCCTGACGCCTTACCAAAGCGGACGCTTGGTGCAGCGCTTGCTGGAGCTGGAAACCTATCGCCTGATGTCCCTGCTGGCTTTACCCATGGCGCGTCAACTCAGCCAAGATTTACGCAACGTTGAAGATCATCTGGCCGCACTCAGCCAGAAAATTTCCGCGATGCAAATCGAATGGGACGAGCGGGATCTGCTTCATCAAGTATCTGAATTGGCAGCAGATATCGAACATCGACGTTCCGCATCGAACTACCGCTTTTCCGCAGCGGTCGCTTACCATGACCTGGTGAATGACCGCCTAACCCAGCTCAAAGAGGCACCTTTAGAGGGGATGCAAAGCCTGAATGAGTTCTTGCAACGGCGCTTGACACCGGGGATGAAAACCGTCCATGCGACCCGCGCACGGCTGGAAAACATCTCCAACCGCATCGCCCAAACCACCCATTTACTGCAAGCGCGAGTGGATTTATCCGTTCAAGAGCAAAACCAGAGCCTGTTGGTATCCATGAACCGCCGCAGCCAGTTGCAGTTACGTTTGCAACAAACGGTCGAAGGTTTGTCCGTGGCAGCCATCAGTTATTATTTGGTGGGTTTGCTCGGCTATGTTTTTGAGGGCATACACTCCATGGGTGCGGAGTTTAATAGCACCATGCTCAAAGGCCTATCCGCACCGATTGTGGTCATCTTGGTGTATTGGAGCATACACAGCATCAAGGCTCGCATTAAGCAACAAGTTGAAAAAAAATAAAAACTTTTAACCTTTGCAGCCTATTTTCATATGGCTGTCATTCCGGCGGATCACTCAATCGGGGAAACCTCTCTAAAAACACACTGCGCACCGCCGTTTGCTAAAATCTCAAGCAGTCATAATGTTACCGCGCATGAACACCGCGTCCAAAAGGTTTCAGGCAGCCTCAATAAGGCTGCCTGAAACTTTAAGCAACACTGCGGATGAAGCATTTTCTGAAAAACTCCGGCGCACGGATTTGATCGCGACTTCTTGGCGGGTAAGGAATAGATTGAGGGCAATAGAATCACTATTGCCCTCAATAGAAAAGGCGGCATGGCGAAGCAAGCGCAGTTAAAGCCGTCGTCACGCCTTGCTCGGAGCTTGTTTAAATATCCCCTTGCGCTTTCACTTTCGGCTTGCCTTGATGCAGCTTGTTCAAAGCCGAAAGATAAGCCTTCGCACTGGCGACAATCACGTCCGTATCCGCGCCCTGTCCGTTGACGATGTGTCCGCCTTTGGCCAGGCGCACCGTGACTTCGCCTTGGCTTTCCGTGCCGGCGGTGACCGCATTGACCGAATACAATTGCAACTCCCCCTCACTTTGGGCAATACTTTCAATCGCTTTGAACACCGCATCCACCGGCCCCGAGCCGTCGCTGTCGCTGCGCTGCTCCGTGCCGTCCACGGTGAACACGATTTCCGCGTGCGGTGCTTCACCGGTTTCCGTGCGGATTTTCAGGGAGACATATTTATAGTATTCCTGCGCGCGGCCGGACATTTCGTCCGAGACCAAGGCGTGCAGATCTTCGTCGAAAATCTCGCGTTTTTTGTCCGCCAGCTCTTTGAAGCGCGCAAAAGCGGCGTTCAGGGCTTCTTCGCTGGAAAGTTCGATGCCGATTTCCGAAAGTTTGGTGCGGAAAGCATTACGCCCTGAAAGCTTGCCCAAGCTCAAACGGTTCGCCGCCCAGCCCACCGATTCGGCAGACATGATTTCATAGGTTTCGCGGCATTTCAAAACGCCGTCTTGGTGAATGCCCGACTCATGCGCAAAGGCGTTCGCGCCGACAATCGCCTTATTCGGCTGCACCGGATAGCCGGTGATCGTGGATACCAAACGCGAAGTCGGGACGATTTGCGTGGTGTCGATGCCGGTCTCCAGACCGAACACATCATGGCGGGTTTTCAGCGCCATCACGATTTCTTCCAAGCTGGCGTTGCCTGCACGCTCACCCAAACCGTTGATGGTGCATTCCACTTGGCGCGCGCCGCCTTGCACCGCCGCCAGCGAATTACCCACCGCCAAGCCCAAATCATTATGGCAATGCGCCGACCAAACCACTTTGTCGCCGTCACGAGTCTTACTAATCAATTCGCGGAAAAAAGCCTCGGTACGAAACGGAATCGAATAACCCACCGTATCGGGAATATTGATCGTGGTCGCGCCGGCGGCAATCACCGCGCTGCAAATTTCCGCCAGAAAATCAATCTCGGAACGCAGCGCGTCTTCGCAGGAAAATTCGACGTCGTCGGTGTATTCGCGTGCGATTTTGACCGCTTTGACCGCCGCTTCAATCACTTGCGGCGGCTGCATTTTCAGCTTGTGCTCCATGTGCAGCGGGCTCGTGGCGATAAAGGTATGGATACGTTTGTGCGGCGCGGGGGAAACCGCCTCGCCGGCACGACGCACGTCTTTTTCGTTGGCACGCGCCAAAGAACATACCGTAGTGGTTTTTAAGGTCTCCGCAATTTCACGGATCGCCTCAAAGTCTCCCGGACTGGCAGCGGCAAAACCGGCTTCAATCACGTCCACGCCCAGTTTTTCCAACTGACGGGCGATGCGGACTTTTTCCTCACGGGTCATGGCTGCGCCGGGCGATTGCTCGCCGTCGCGTAAAGTGGTGTCAAAAATAATGACACGGTTCGATTGCGTCATGGTGTGCTCCAAAGGGGCGGCGGATTTGCCGTTAATCAAAGGGTTAATGTTCAAAGTACGTCCTTGCAACTGCGCCAGCGCAGACAGCCGCTGCAATTGCGCCAAAGGCAAAGAGCCGCGGCTGCGCCATTTGTAAATCGCGGCGGCGGAAACGGTTTCTTCAGGGAAGTGTTGCGCTAATGCCTCGGTCAGCGCATTCACCCCGCCAAAAAAATCAATCAGGCGTTCAATATCGGACTGCATATTCAGACCTTTTGTCCAAAAAAATAAAACAATGAAGTCGCATTATGCTTAAAAACGGGAAATATTGTCAAGCTTATTAGACAACATAGCTTTAAATTAGACTTTTTGTCTAACTTGGTCGCGAAATCATGCTTGGATTCCGGCAATTCGTATCGTTTCAGGCAGCCTGAATTTTTCTGCCGGCATTGGCTGATCCATCCTGCGACTCATTCGCCATTGATCACATGCGCCACAACACGGTCAATTAAGTTGAAATCTTATATGGAAAACTGTTGAAAGATGCTATATGCTTCGCCTATCGTGTGCATCCATCATCGGTGCAGGCGGCGGCAGGCGGGCACATTTCACGCCCGCACTGCGTGAGCGGTCATCGCTCAACTTCTCAATAACTTGATGCGGAGGTGTTTTAGCATGGAATGGATTATTTTACTGGTGACAGGTGCCATCATCGGCTGGTTGGCCGGCTTCGTCATGGGCGGACGCTACGGCTTAATCGGCGACATCATCATCGGCATCGTCGGTTCGATGCTCGGTAAATGGCTTTTTGCCGACCAATTAGGCATCGGCGGCGCAGCCGCTGCAGGCAGCTTCAGCTTGACGGGTATCGCGTTCGGGGTACTAGGCGCAGTGGTTTTGATTTTCCTGCTGCGTTTGATCGCAGGGAAAAGATAGTTTAAGGCTGCCTGAAACAAAGCTTGCTTGAATAAACAATGCTTGGTCAGGCTCCTTAGATGAATAAAAAGAGCGTTGTGTCGGGCACAGCGCTCTTTCTGTATTCGGCATCGTCTCACATCGGCTTCATCACCATCAAGAAATACACCGCAAGCATCGCCACAAAGGCGGGGTAGCCAAGCCGCTCCCAGTATTTTTGATAAGTGCGGTAAATCGCAGGCAGCTCGGATTCGCCGGCATGATAGGCAATACAAGCAAGATTGCGCATTTGCAATTGCAACCACACCACCGGCAGCCAGCATGCTCCGGCCAGACAATACAACGCAATCGCGGCATAGATCCACATCATGTCCAATGTCCAACCGGACAACAACATCATCCACGCTCCGGTCACAGGCTGCACTACCACCGTAGGCAGAGTAAACCATAAATCCGCCTTCACTACCCAAGTTGCCACCACGGCTTGCGCCGCCACGCTGCGGCTGCGATTTGCCCAGAACAGATAAAACGCCGTGCCAAACCCCGTGCCGACCATCAAGGTCGCGGACAAAACATGCAGGGTTTTTAAAAACGCATAGAGGTTCATGATGCCGCCTTTCTTAACCCGTCACTGCCGCTTGCCAGCCATACCATCACTGCCAATAAGGGCAGGTTTTTCAATAAAGGCGCAAACGGATGCGATAAGGTTTCAGGCAGCCTGAACACTATCACCAAGCTGTACACTGCCGTCACCACCGCTTGCGCCGCCCACACCGCACGCCCGGACTTCAACAACAGCCAGATCCCGAGCGCAATATCCAGCAAGGATGCCGACCATAACAGCGGCATTTGCCACGGAACCGCAATACCGACCGCTGCCAATAAAGACAAAGCCTGTGCTTGCGCCGTCAATAAAGGCTGCACCCCGCTCCATAACCACAGCACGGCAAAAGCCCAACGGATATAAGCCGTTGTGTTCATGATCTTTTCTCTTGATGGACAGCCTGCAAAGCGTTACGCCCTCTCGGCAAACTCATGCGGCCGTAACGGCTCTCTGCCCAGTAATGCGGCAAATGCTTGCGTATCGGCACAATTACCCGCCTTGAGCAAAGACAAATTGCCCGCGCTGATCAGCCCTTTACTCGGCTTTTCCAACAGCAAAGTCGCCATGCGCACCAGCGCATCGGGCACGCGCACTACCTTTAGCGGCGGTTTATGCCATAAGATTTCGCGCAAGACGGACAGATACTGCGCCAACGTCATCGCCTCGCCGCCTGCCATGTTCACGATGCTGCCTGAAGGCAATGGCGCCTCCACCATGCGCACAAATCCTGCCGCCACATCTGCCACATGCACCGGCTGTACCCGTTGCTCGCCTCGTTCAGGCAGCATCAACATCGGCAAACGTGCCGCCTGTGCAAACGCCCGACTGCTTGCCCCGCCCACACCGTACACCACCGACGGGCGGGCAATTTGCACGTGAAAATGTTCATCGGCCAAGGCAAGCAAAGCCGCATCGCCACGCCCTTTGCTGCCGACGAACGCCACTTTGTGCGCCGCATCCGCTCCCAACGCAGACAATTGCACAAAAAGCCTCACCCCTTGCGCTTTGGCTGCGGTGGCGATGATGCGCACCGCGTGATGATGCACCATCTCCAAAACGTCCTGTTTGTAATGCATCAACCCGACCGCATTGATCACCACCTCTTGCCCCTGTAAGGCTGCCTGCAAAGTCTGCTCGTTCGGATGCAGATAATCGATGTCACGACTGCGCGGCGTATTCACCTGATGACCATTGGCACGTAAAGCCGCGGCAATCCGCGCTCCGATAAAACCGCTTCCACCCAAAAGTAAGATATTCATGATTTTTCCTTTCGCCTATTCAATATCCAACGACAAGTCATGCACTTCAGCTGCCTGTACATCCGCAGCAACACCTGATTCCTGCTGTAACAATTGAATCTGCCGCCGTACCAAATACGCCAAAGTCAGCAACAAAGACACTCCGCCAAAAACCGACCAGCGCAGTGCATACAGCAGATTACTGTCCAAACCGCGCTCGAAATTCGGCGCAAACAGCAACACACACAAAAGCGGCATCAATACCGTCAACGACAAATACAAACGCTGCCAAAACCGCCCGCCGATTTCCTTCACCTCAGGACGCGGATCATTGCACAAATAAGCCAACATCCTGTGCAGCGCGCGTCCGACAATCCACCAGCACATCACACTGACCGCCAGCGGCACGAGCAACATCATCAGTAAAATTTGCATGCTGTGCATATTGACATCCTTTCTGTAATTTCTGTTCAAACAGAAATATTGAGTTAAAAAATTTTCAGGTGCCAAACCTGATGGGAATATAAAGGCTGCCTGAAACGAAATTTCGCGAAGCGAAAACAACATTGCCACAAACGCACTCGAAACCACAACGCCTTACTTCAGAAACCGCTGGATCGCCGAGCCAAGTTTCAAAATCTTCACCAAAGTGCCGGTGGATAATTTCAACATCTGCCCCGCCCAATCGCTTAAGGTTTTGACCAAATCATGGGTTTGGCGAATGCGTTCGCGTGCGGTTTCATTTTCCTGCTCAAACTCTGGGCTTTCGATTAAACTCTGCAAAAACAATCGTGTCGGCTCAAGCTCGCGCCGCTGCCGCTCTTCCACAATCACACGAAATAACGCCCACACGTCGCCCAAAGTTTCAAAATAATCCCGCCGGTCACCCATGCGATGCGTTACCTGCACCAGCCGTAAATTTTGTAATTCCTTTAAGCTGGTGCTGACGTTTGAACGCGCCACGCCCAAAGTCTCAACAATTTCCTCGGCATTTAATGGTCGCGCCAACATAAACAGCAAGGCATGAATCTGTGCCACGGTACGGTTCACGCCCCATTGCGCACCCATCTCGCCCCAGTGCAGGATAAATTTTTCGGTTGTCGGATTCAGTTTCATGGTTCGGATTATAATCATTCTGAAGTTTCTGTCAATAGAGAAATTAAAATCAAGGCGGCACCATTGCAGCCGTTCAGACAGCCTGAAGTCTTGATAACGCAATATCTGTTACACAGAAAATCACCTACACCAGCCACACCTTGAAAAAAGTACCCTCGACACCATTTGGAAAAGCTTAGTCATCTGTCTTTGCCGGCATCACATCCCAAGCGGTGACTTTTCTTGATCAATCCGACGGAAGTCGTGATAAATACTTGGAAAAAAAGACGCTGACCTTTACAATAACACCTTTCGGAATCCGTACTTGCCGCATTACCGCCGCGCCCATGCGGTCGGCATCGCTTTCAGGCAGCCTGAAAGATGAGATAGCCGCTACCCGCACGACGCTTCATCACCAATAGGTATGAATATTCCCGCAGATGCCGGTGGTACGATATTCTTGATTTTGATAGAAATTATTTAATAAGAAACGGAAATTTTTATGATTAGCATCGCTTACGCGGCAGACGCCGCTCCTGCAGGCAGCCTGCTTTCTTCTTTCGCTCCGCTGGTTTTGATTTTGGTGGTATTTTGGTTTTTGGTGATGCGTCCGCAACAGCAAAAATACAAACGTCATCAAGAAATGGTCGCACAACTCAAACGCGGCGACAAAATCATCACTTCTTCAGGTATTCTCGGCAAAATCACCAAAGTCACCGACCAGTTTTTCTCGGTCGAAATCGCTGACGGTGTGGAAATCCAAATCGAGAAAGGTGCCGTTTCCGCACAGTACGATCCTGCCGCCGCTGCTCAAGAAAAAGCACAGCAAGTCGAGAAAAAATAATCTTCGCCACCGACGGCAAGCAGAATAAAAATCAGCTTGCCGTCGGTTTTTGCATCATCGTTGTTTCCTCATCATGACTGCTTATGCAGTCGTTTTTCAGGGTTTACCATGAACCGTTATCCGCTTTGGAAATACATCATGATCGGATGTATTATCCTGGTCAGTTGTTTGTATACCGTACCGAATTTCTTTGGCGAAACGCCGGCGGTACAAATCTCCACCAACCGCCAATCGCTGGCGATTAACGCCGCCACCGAGCAAACCATCGCCGCCGCATTACAACAGGCAGGCATTCCCCAAGACGGGATGTTTATTGCCGATGGCAGCTTGAAAGTGCGCTTCACAGACGAAGAAACCCAATTACGCGCCCGCGATGTGATTGAACAATCATTGGGCGAAGGCTACATCACCGCGCTGAATCTGATTCCCGACAGTCCTGCATGGATGGCAAAAATCCGTGCCAATCCGATGTTTCTCGGCTTGGACTTGCGCGGCGGGGTGCATTTTCTGATGCAGGTCGATATGGACGCGGCTTTGCAGAAAAAACTCGACAGCTACTCGGGCGACATCCGCCGCACCTTGCGCAATGAGAAAATCCGCAACAGCGGCGTGACCCAAAAAGGCGAAACCTTAACCGTCGCCTTTCAGGACACCGATACCCTGCGCCGCGCCCTGCCCGCCTTGCAACGCAGCCTGCAAGACGCGCAAATCCTCGAAAGCGGCGCGCAGACGCTGACCATCAGCATTCCCAATCCGGTTTTGGTGCAAATCAAAAGCGATGCGGTCAAACAAAACATGAACACCTTGCACAACCGCGTCAATGAATTGGGCGTGGCCGAACCCGTGATTCAGCAATCCGGCGCGGACCGCATCGTGGTGCAGCTGCCGGGGATTCAAGACACGGCGCGCGCCAAAGACATCATCGGCCGCACCGCCACGCTGGAACTGCACATGGTGGCGGACGACGCCCTGCTGCAACAGGCTTTGGCAGGCAATATGCCTTCGGGTTACGAGCTTTTGTACGAAGCCGGCGAACGCAAAATCCCGATTCTGGTCAATACCCAAGTCGAACTGACCGGCGACTCCATCAACAGCGCGCAGCAAGACTTTGACGAAAACGGCGCACCGGCGGTGGCACTGCGCCTGAACAATCAGGGCGCGGCCATTTTCGGCGATTTGACCCGTCAAAACGTGGGCAAACGCATGGCGATGGTGTTGATTGACCAAGGAAAAAAAGAAGTCGTGACCGCACCCGTGATCCGCCAAACCATCACCGGCGGACGGGTACAAATTTCCGGCGCAATGAGCATCTCCGAGGCCAGCGACACGGCTTTGCTGTTGCGTTCAGGCTCGCTTGCCGCACCGATGAAAATCGTCGAAGAACGCACCATCGGCCCGTCTTTGGGGAAAGAAAACATCAGCAAAGGTTTTCATTCCACCTTATGGGGTTTCTTGGTGGTCGCCGGTTTTATGATCATGTATTACCGCATGTTCGGCATATTCTCGGTGATTGCGCTGACGTGTAACCTGCTGTTTTTGATTGCCTTGCTGTCCTTTATTCAGGCAACCTTAACCCTGCCTGGCATCGCCGCGATCGCGCTGACGCTCGGCATGGCGATTGACTCCAACGTATTGATTAACGAGCGGATCCGTGAAGAATTGCGCGCCGGACAGCCGCCGCAAACCGCCATTACCAAAGGTTACGAGCACGCATGGGCGACCATTGTGGACTCGAACATCACTTCTTTGATTGCCGGTTTGGCCTTGTTGATTTTCGGTTCGGGTCCGGTACGCGGCTTTGCCGTGGTGCATTGCTTGGGCATCATGACCTCGATGTTCTCGTCAGTGGTGGTCTCGCGCGCACTGGTGAACCTGTGGTACGGCACGCAGCGTAAGCTCAAGTCCGTCTCCATCGGCACGGTGTACCAACCTAAAACCCTTTCAGGCAGCGAGGAATAACATCATGGAATTTTTCCGCATACATCGCGACATCCCGTTCATGAGCTATGGCAAGCTCACCACGGCGATCTCTTTGCTGACCTTTATTTTTGCCGTGTTTTTTCTGGTGCATAAGGGCTTGAATTTCTCAGTCGAATTCACCGGCGGCACGGTGATGCAGGTCGAATACAAGGACGGCGGCGCAGATTTGAATCAAATCCGCACCCGCCTGCAAGCCTTAGACATGGGCGAAGTCCAAGTGCAGGCACTGGGCACCACGCGTGACGTGATGATTCGCCTGCCGAACAAAGCAGGCGAACAAGACGAAACCGCCGCGCAACTTTCCAACCGCGTGATGTCGCTGCTGCAACAAGACGCACCATCCGCCAGCATGACCAAGGTCGAATTCATCGGGCCGCAAGTGGGCGAAGAACTCGTCACACATGGCTTGGCGGCGCTTGCCATGGTGTGCATCGGCATCGTGATTTATCTGTCGGTGCGCTTTGAATGGCGTTTCGCCGTGTCCGCCATCATTGCGAATATGCATGACGTGGTGATTATTCTCGGTTGTTTTGCCTTTTTCCAGTGGGAATTTTCCCTCACCGTGCTCGCGGGGATTCTCGCTGTCTTGGGCTATTCGGTGAACGAATCGGTGGTGGTGTTTGACCGTATTCGCGAAAACTTCCGCAAACCGAGCATGCGCGGCAAAACCGTACCGCAAGTCATCGACAACGCCATC
The DNA here is from genome assembly GCA_030538055.1 of Neisseria sp. Taxonomy (GTDB): domain Bacteria; phylum Pseudomonadota; class Gammaproteobacteria; order Burkholderiales; family Neisseriaceae; genus RGIG9985. Next base: position 7,763 of record JAUNUS010000029.1, on the reverse strand, counting down.
ACCGCCACCATGAGCCGCACCATCATCACCCACGGTTCCACCGAGGCGATGGTGATTTCGATGCTGCTTTTCGGCGGTGACGCTCTGCACGGCTTTGCCATGGCTTTGACCATCGGTATCGTCTTCGGCGTTTACTCCTCCGTCCTCGTCGCCAGCCCCTTGCTGCTGATGTTCCGTTTGACCCGCGAAAGCCTGATTAAACCGCCCAAACATAAGGAAGAAGCAGTGGTATAACCTTCAGGCAGCCTTGTTGCTAATAAAAAGCCGGAGCAGATTTCTTTGCTCCGGCTTTTTATTGTTGTATTGATACAGTAAGCAATAGGCTGCCTGAAAAATTTTTGTTTGAGGAACTGTTTGGGCGCACCAAAAAGCAGCGCATATTCAGAGAAAAACCGCTGAAAACCTATTGCAAACAGTTTGATCAATGGATGACCAAAACCCTTAACTTTCCATGCGCCATGCCACGCTTTCACCTGCTCGCAACGGAATCAGGCGCTGCTCGCCAAACGCATACGCTTGCGGTATGTGTTGCGTTTCCTCAACCAAGGTAATGGTTTCGCTATTGAGCGGCAAGCCGTAAAAACGTGCGCCGTTATGCGCAGCAAAAGCTTCCAGCTTATGCAATGCACCCACGCTGTCGAAGGCTTCCGCATACAGTTCAATCGCGGCGTGTGCGGAGAAAATACCGGCACAACCGCAAGCGCATTCCTTCGCGTGTTGCGCGTGCGGCGCAGAGTCCGTGCCGAGGAAAAATTTGTGCGAAGCATCGCCCGTCACCGCAGCGAGCAAAGCAAGGCGATGTTCTTCCCGTTTCAAAATCGGCAAGCAATAATGATGCGGACGCACCCCGCCCACCAGCACATGGTTACGGTTCATCAGCAAATGCTGCGGGGTCACGCTGGCCGCCAGCCGCTCATCACCCGCCGCCACCAAACGCGCTGCTTCGGCGGTGGTGATGTGCTCGAACACCACTTTCAAATCCGCCACTTGCGCCAAGAGCGGCTGCAATACCCGTTCGATAAAAACCGCCTCGCGGTCAAAAATATCCACCGCCGCATCGGTCACTTCGCCATGCACCAAAAGCGGCATCCCAATCTCCGCCATCGCCTGTAAAGTCGGCAATAACTTGAATAAATCCGTCACCCCGTCGTCGGAATTGGTGGTTGCACCGGCAGGATAAAGCTTAAACGCGATGATGCCTGCAGCCGAGGCTGCCTGAACGGTTTGCGGCGTGGTGTTGTCGGTCAAATACAAAGTCATCAGCGGTGTAAAAAGGCTGCCTGCAGGCACCGCCGCCATGATGCGTTCGCGGTAAGCCAAGGCTGCCTGAACTTCGGTCACGGGCGGTTTGAGGTTCGGCATGATCACCGCGCGCCCCATTTGACGCGCACTAAACGGCACCACCGCTTGCAACGCCGCACCGTCGCGCACGTGCAAATGCATATCGTCAGGGCGGGTTAAAGTTAATCTTCGGCTCATGGTTAATCCTTATTTATGTTCGATGACCAGGCGGAAAACTCCGTCTGCCAAGGTTTCATTATCCAGCAGCACGTGTCCGGTCTGACGGCAAAACGCAGCAAAATCCTCCGGTGCAGCCGCATCGGTAGCCAACACGGTCAGACAATCACCACTTTGCAACGCCGCCAAGGCTTTTTTTGCCCGCAAAATCGGCAACGGACATTTCAATCCGGTCACATCCAGCTCTTGATTCATGGTAAAAAATGATGGTTTTGAGAGAAGAAAGTAGTGTATCACATCAGAGATTCACCCTACCAAAACCGACTTTAAGAAGCCGTTTCAGGCTGCCTGAAAGATAGGTAAGCCCTGAAACGAAGTGCAGATGCTCCATAACGTTATCGACAAAATCTCTTTTAACTTGTCCTTTTGGGAATATCTGATTAAAATCTAGTTTAATTTACGATGCGATCTTAAAATAAACTAAATGTACATTCAACGCCAAATCCAATCCGTGCTCAACACCCTTATTACTCAGTTTCCGGCGGTGTTGATAACCGGCCCGCACCAAGTGGGTAAATCCACTTTGTTAAAACATTGCGCGCCCGAATACCACTACTTGAGCTTTGACGACCCGATGCTGCTTGATCTGGCAAAAACCGACGGTACGTTGTTTTTTCTGAACCATGCCGGTAAGTTGATTCTCGATGAAGTGCAATACGTGCCGGAACTGTTCCCATTGCTGAAACTGCAAATTGACCGCCAACAACAAAACGGCTTGTTTTTGCTGTCCGGTTCGCAATCTTTTGAATTGATGAAAAATGTGCACGAAAGCCTTGCCGGAAGAATCGCCATTCTCAAGCTGCAGGGTTTATCTTTACGTGAAATGCAGAACATCAGCTTTAAGCGCGCTTTTATTCCTGATGCAGGCTATCTGACCGCCCGCGAACAAGAATGGCAGCCCGTCTCCGACATCTGGCAAGTGATTCATCGAGGTTATATGCCGCGCTTACATGAGCAGGAAGTGGATTGGCAAATGTATTACGCTTCTTATGTTGCAACTTATATTGAGCGTGATGTGCGTCAGATCACCAATATCGCCAGCCATACCGATTTCATGCGTTTTATGGTAGCCGTAGCCGCGCGCAGCGGTGAACTGCTCAATTACTCCGGCGTGGCACAAGATGTCGGCGTATCGGTGGACACGATCAAACGCTGGTTGGACGTGTTGCGAACGTCCAATATCGTGTATCTGGTGCAGCCCTACAGCAATAACCACCTGAAACGTGCCATCAAGACACCAAAGCTGTATTTTTTGGATACCGGTTTGATGGCTTACCTCACCAAATGGCTGACGCCGGAAACCATACGGTCAGGGGCGAAAAGCGGGCAGTTTTTTGAAACTTTTGCGGTAAGCGAAATCATCAAATCTTTTTACAATCAAGGTATAGAACCGCCTGTTTATTACTACCGCGACACCAATCAAAAAGAAATCGACTTGGTGATTGAATACAACCGCACACTGTATCCGATTGAGATCAAAAGCACGGCCGCACCCAATAAAAAAATGGCTAAAAATTTTGATATCCTGCGCAATACGCTGCCTGAAAGTGAAATCGGCATCGCTCACGGCACGATTATCAACCAATATCCGCAAAAGCTCTGGTTGGCAGAAAATTTAATCGCCTTACCGATTTCGTATTTGTGATGATTAAGATGCAACGTCACCAATGACCGAATAACAACAATACAATAAAAAACAGCCTAATCATTTGATTAGGCTGTTTGAATTTTGGCTCCCCGACCTGGGCTCGAACCAGGGACCTGCGGATTAACAGTCCGTCGCTCTACCGACTGAGCTATCGGGGAAAAGAGAAAAGGATTTTAGGCACTTTCAGGCAGCCTGTCAAGCGCCCCTCGCATCTTTTTAAACGTTTTTGGTCTCGACTTGTTGCAATGCTTGCGCGGGTTCGCTATCCGCTGCGGACGGCGGCAAGTCCGAGCGGCGTTTGCCTTGCGGCAACGGAGTTTCGGGCTCGACCGGCGGCAAATCGCGGCGGGTCTCGATCAATTGCAAATCACCCAAGTCCGGAACCATGACCGGCGGTGCGGCTTGCGGCGATACGACCACCGGTGCAGGCGCAGCTTCAGTGACAACCGGCGTAACAACAGGCGCTGCCGACACTTGCTCGCTCACTGCAGGCAGGTGTTGCGGTGCAGGCACGGGCAGCTGCTCGGCGGGCGGCGGCGCGATGCGGCGCGAGGTCATTTGTACATTCCGCACGATTGCGCCGTATTTGATGTTATCCATGATTTCCTGCGCACTGCGAATGCGGCCGCGTGTGCCGCCACGGCGGCGCGGATTGCGCACATTGCTGCTGCGGCTTGAGCTTCTTTCCTTCTCAACTTCGGGCAAAGGTTCGCCGATATTGATGACCAGCGGTTGCTCTTCGCCTGCATCAGTCTCCGGAGTTACCTTAATCGGTGTTGATGCTTCGTTGGCACTGGCGGTTTCTGCTTTCGGGTTACGGCTGCGGCGCGGTTTGCGCGGTGTACGGTTGGCGTTTTCAGCCGTTTCCGTCGGTGCGGCTGCAGCAACAAGGGCTGCCTGAACGGGTTTTTCGCTCGCTTTTTCAACCACTGTTTCGGTATGGCGTGGTTTTTGGCGTTCGGGTTTGCGGTTGGTCTTATTGTCCGCTTGGACGGGTGCTGCTTGGTTATCCGCACCTTGCTCACGACGGTTTTGACGGCGGCGCGGCTGCGGTTTGCGTCCTTTGGCCGGCGCATGGCTGCGTTTGCCGCTGGGTTTGCTGTCTTTTTTGGCAGGCGTTTCTTCTTCCGCCAACAAGCCTTTGAACCACGCGCCGATGCAGGCGAACAATGACGGCTTGCTCGGCTTCTGCTCAATCGGTGCAGGCCGCATATGGGTGATGCCCTGCACTGCCGCTTCGGTTTGTGTTGCCGCACGTTTGTCGGCAGGGCGAATCACCGGTTCTTCTTCCGGTTTTTCCACCCGTTTGTAGCTGGGCGCAACGTTTTCGTCCATATCGTCCAGACGCACGCGCTCGACATTGTAATGCGGTGTTTCCAAATGAATATTCGGAATCAACACAATCGGCACGCCCAAACGTTCTTCAAGGCCGAAAAGCTCGGCGCGTTTTTCGTTCAAGAGGAACGTAGCCACATCCACCGGCACTTGTGCGTGCACTTCGCCCGTGTTGTCCTTCATCGCTTCTTCCTGAATGATGCGCAAAATATGCAGAGCGGAGGATTCGATGCCGCGAATAAAACCCGTGCCGTGACAACGCGGACACGACATATGGGTGGATTCGCCCAAGGATAATTGCAGGCGTTGGCGCGATAATTCCAGCAAACCGAAACGGGACAATTTGCCCATTTGCACCCGTGCGCGGTCTTTTTTCAAGGCTTCGCGCAAGGCATTTTCGACTTGACGCTGGTTGCGTTGGTTTTCCATGTCGATGAAATCGATCACCACCAAGCCGCCCAAGTCGCGCAAACGCATTTGGCGGGCGGCTTCTTCCGCCGCTTCGAGGTTGGTTTTGTAAGCGGTTTCCTCAACGTCTGCCCCACGGGTGGAGCGTGCCGAGTTCACGTCAATCGACACCAAGGCTTCGGTGTGGTCGATCACAATCGCGCCGCCCGAAGGCAAGGCGACTTCGCGCGAAAAGGCGGTTTCGATCTGGTGTTCGATTTGAAAGCGCGAAAACAGCGGCGCGTGGTCATGGTAACGTTTGATGCGCGGCAGATTCGACGGCATCACAAACGAAACAAACTGATAAACTTTTTGATACACCTCTTCGGTGTCGATCAGGATTTCGCCGATATCGGGACGGAAATAATCGCGAATGGCACGAATCACCAGCGCGCTTTCCTGCAAAATCAAAGGTTGGACGTTTTTTTGCGCAGCGGCATCGGACACGGCTTGCCATAATTGCAACAAGTAATTCAAATCCCATTGCAAATCTTCCACCGAGCGGCCAATGCCCGCAGTGCGCGCAATAATGCTCATGCCGTGCGGAATTTCCAACTGATTGATGATGTCCTTGAGCTCTTGCCGCTCGTCGCCATCGATACGGCGCGACACGCCGCCGCCGCGCGGATTATTCGGCATCAACACCAAATAACGCCCTGCCAGACTGATGAATGTCGTCAAAGCCGCGCCTTTATTGCCGCGCTCGTCTTTTTCGACCTGCACCAATACCGTCATGCCCTCTTTGAGCACGTCTTGGATGCGGACGCGACCGCCTTCGTAATTTTGGAAATAACTGCGTGCGACTTCTTTGAACGGGAGAAAACCGTGGCGGTCGGTGCCGTAATCGACAAAGCACGCTTCCAGCGACGGTTCGATGCGGGTGATGGTGCCCTTGTAGATATTGCCTTTGCGCTGTTCTTTGCCCAGCGTTTCGATGTCCAAATCCATCAGTTTTTGGCCATCGACAATCGCCACGCGCAGCTCTTCCGCCTGCGTGGCATTAAATAACATACGTTTCATGATAAACCTCGTGGTAGTGGCATCCGCGAGGCAGGCGTAATCAGTATTTGACATCCGTTTTTCATCAACGGATTGATTCTTTAAGAAGTTTTTTATAAAGAGCAAAGGCTGCCCGTTTGCGTTTCAGGCTGCCTGAAAAATTCATTCGTCGTCAGGCAGTCGCCCGACGTTTATGTCCGCCTTCTTGGCATACGCGCTCTATCCTGATGCTGCTTTGAAACAAGTCTTACGACGGGAGAGTGCGGATGTGGTCAAACTTAATTACCGAATCGGCGTGATGCGGGACTGCATCACCAACTGCGCCGTGTCATGGGCAGATACGCCGACCGCTGCCGTGCCGCGTGTGTTCGTTGCGGCCGCTGTGCAGATGCGTGGTGTCAAAATTCAGGGTCTCGCCAGCCGTCAAATCATTTTTTGTTTATGCGGAAAACATCAATCGGCTTAAAGCTTATTAAGCTCTTCGATGTTTTCTTAATCATGGAATGTGACAACGGACGAACGTTTTATTCCGAGCTTCAGGCAGGCTGCCTGAATATTCGGGATTGCGGTGACGGCGAATGCTTCGTAAACTGTCGCGTACAAACCGCAAATTCAAGAATCGGATTATAAGCAAGATGATGTCGATTGGCAAAGATTCCGTGAACTTTTTAACCCTTGGCGAAGAAGCCGACGGGCAACGCTTGGACAATTTTTTGTTCAAAACACTCAAAGGCGTACCGAAAAGTCATGTGCAACGCATGATTCGCAACGGCGAAGTGCGCATCAACAAAAAACGCGCGCGCGCCGACACGCGGCTGAATGCAGGCGATGAAGTCCGCATTCCGCCGGTACGCATCGCGGTCAAAGAAGCTTCAGGCAGCCTGAAACATACGCCGGCGCAAGAATTTCCGATTGTGTATGAAGACGACACTTTGCTCGTCATCAACAAACCTGCCGGCACGGCGGTGCACGGCGGCAGCGGGGTGGCGTTCGGCGTGATCGAACAATTGCGCCGCGCCCGACCCGATGCGCGTTATTTGGAGTTGGTGCACCGCTTGGACAAAGACACTTCGGGTTTGCTGATGATTGCCAAAAAACGCAGTACGCTCGTGAAACTGCACGAACAACTGCGCCAAAATCACCCCGAAAAAATCTACCTCGCCCTGTGTGCACCGCGCTGGCCGGACGCAGTGCGCCATGTCAAACTGCCGCTGATCAAATACAGCGGCGCGGCGGGCGAAAAAATGGTGCGCGTGGCAGACGACGGGCAATATGCCCATACCGCGTTTCGCGTGCAGGAACATTTTCAGGCAGCCTCTTTGGTCGAAGCCGATTTGAAAACCGGCCGTACCCATCAAATCCGCGTCCATATGCAATCCCAAGGCTGTCCGATTCTCGGTGATGAGCGTTACGGCGATTACGAACGCAATCGGGAATGGACAAAAATCGGACTGAAACGGATGTTTTTGCACGCTTACCGTTTGAGCATCATCCATCCGCTCAGCGGCGAGAAGTTGGTTTTGACGGCCGAATTACCGTCGGCATTGAAAAACTTGCTGGAGAAATTACGCGGCGCAAGTCATTTAAGCTGATGATTAGATAGCGTTTACACAATTTTTGTTTTGAGTGTTTTCAACGTTACTCTAACCCAAAACATCAAACCTGAAGAAACCTTTATTTCATCCGCCCCAATCCCCTTGAAGCAGCCGTTCAAAAAGGCGTTTTTGCGGAGAAAAGGGCTTGCATGTTTGAGTGGCGGCAAAGCCGACACGAGTTCAAGCCCGCCGCAAAAACGGCTTTTTGAACGGGAAGTTTG
>JAUNUS010000028.1 GCA_030538055.1 Neisseria sp. | reverse complement strand
CTTACAGCATAAGCATTTCAGCGATTTTTAGCACCTTTTTTGTCCCTTACCCCGACTTTTGCAAAAGTCTCAGGCTGAAAATAATCAAGGGCAATCAAAAAATATTTCGATTGCCCTTTTTCATCAATACATTACTTGGTTTTACGGCATCAACATCCCGCCATTGACGTGCAAAGTCTGACCGGTGATGTAGTTCGCGCCGTCAGAGGCGAGGAACAATACCGCATCGGCAATATCTTGCGCCTCACCCAGCCGCCCCAAGGCAATATTGCGCAATAAGGCTTCGCGCCCGTCTTCAGGCAGCGCGCGCGTCATGTCGGTGTCGATAAAACCGGGTGCGACGCAATTGACCGTAATATTGCGGCTGCCGACTTCGCGCGCCAACGATTTGGTAAAACCCATCATGCCCGCTTTTGCCGCCGCATAGTTCGCCTGCCCCGCATTGCCCATCGCCCCGACCACCGAAGCGATGCTGATGATGCGCCCGTGACGCGCTTTCATCATGCCGCGCAACACGCTTTTTGAGGCGCGGTAAACGGATTTCAAATTCACCGCCAACACATCGTCCCATTCTTCGTCTTTCATGCGCATCATCAGATTATCACGCGTGATGCCGGCGTTATTGACCAAAACCGCGATCGCACCGTGCTCTTGTTCGATCTCACCGATCAGGGTTTCGATGCTGCCCGCTTGTGCCGCATTGAGCACCCGTCCTTCGCCACCGTAAGCTGCCAAATGTTCGCCGATCGCCGCTGCGCCCGCTTCGGAAGTCGCCGTGCCGATCACCCGTGCGCCGTGCCGTGCTAATGTTTCGGCAATCGCCGCACCGATGCCGCGTGACGCGCCCGTAACCAAGGCAACTTTACCGTTCAAATCCAAGTTCATGTTTTTCCTTTTCTTTAACGAACAAAATAATCATGCAGAGGCTGCCTGAAAACATGAGCGACAGAAGCTCTGCCAATATAAAATAGACATCGCACTCGAAACACGCAGCATATCATGTTTTATGGTGCAAAGCGTATTCGTTATTTGCACAAAATCGAACATTTTGGCACAATAGAGTCTTTCGATTTTTCACTTTATGCCATGATCTTATCTTCCCCGCGCCACGAAAAAATCGTCAGCCTGATTCGCGAGAACGGTTTTATGCCGATTGAAGAGTTGGCAAAGCTGCTGGACGTTACCCCGCAAACCATTCGCCGCGACATCAATCAATTGTGCGAAGAAAAAGTCTTGCGTCGCTACCACGGCGGAGCAGCCTTAGGCAGCACGGTCGAAAACGAAGATTATTTTTATCGCAAAAGCAAGCTGCAAAGTGAAAAAGCACATATTGCAGAGATGATTGCCGAGCATATCCCTGATGATGCCTCTTTGTTTCTGAGCATCGGCACCAGCATCGAAGCCGTTGCCAAAGCACTGACCCGTACCCGTAAAAATCTGTGCATCATCACCAATAATATCCACGTCGCCTCCATCGTATCCTCACGCCCCGATTACACGATTATGATCACTTCCGGCGTGGTGCGCGCCAGCGACGGCGGCATCACCGGCGTGGCAACATTGGACTTCATCAATCAGTTCAAGGTCGATTTCGCCATCATCGGCGTCGCCGCCATCGAAACCGACGGTTCTTTGTTGGATTTTGACTACAAAGAAGTCAGCGTCGCCCAAGCCATGATGGAAAACGCCCGTTTGAAATACTTGGTCGCCGACCACAGCAAATTCGGCCGTAACGCTCTGGTGCGCTTGGGGCACATCACCGACTTCGATTCGGTCTTCACCGATCAAACCCCGAGCGACTCCCTGCGCAACCGCATGGACGCCGCCGGTGTGCATTATTATCTGGCGGAAGACGCCGAAAGCTGATTTTGCGCCGTATCCATAACAACAGGCTGCCTGAAAGACATCTTCAGGCAGCCTGTCGTTGATTGGGCTAGCAGAAAATCAATACAACTCGCCCGACTTGCGTTTTTCCAGAAAGTCGCGGGTTTCGCTCGCCACCACACCCGAGAGCAACAGCAAGGCGATCAAGTTCGGAATCGCCATCAGACCGTTAAAGGTATCCGCCGCCAACCACACCAAATCCAAGCTGACCACCGTACCCAGCATCACCGATGCCACGTAAATCACGCGGTACGGCAGCACAAACCATTCGCCCAGCAAATACGCCGCACATTTTTCGCCGTAATAGCACCAACCCAGAATGGTCGAATAGGCGAAGAAAATCAAACCGAAAGTCACGATCCAACCGCCCGGTCCCGGCATCAGTTTATTGAAAAACACCGTGGTCAACGCCGCGCCGCTTTGCCCTTCAAACGAATTGCCCGCCATAATGTAACCGATGACCAACACCAAACCGGTAATCGAGCACACGATGATCGTATCGAGAAAGGTTCCCGTCATCGACACCAAGGCTTGCCGTGCCGGATGGTCGGTTTTGGCCGCGGCCGCGGCAATCGGTGCGGAACCCATACCCGCTTCGTTCGAGAACACCCCGCGCGCCACGCCGTAACGGATCACCGTACCGATCGCACCGCCTGCCACAGCCTGTCCGGTGAACGCATCGGTCAAAATCAAGGTAAACGCTTTTCCGAGCAAATCCAAATGCAGTCCAATGATGATCAAACCGCCCAGCACGTAAAAAATCGCCATGAACGGCACAATCAGTGAAGACGCACGCGCAATGGATTTGATCCCGCCCAAAATCACGATCGCGGTCAATACCGTCAACACAATACCCGTGATCCAACCGGGAATCGCAAAACTGGTGGTGATCGACTGCGCCACCGAGTTGGACTGCACCGAACTGCCGATGCCAAACGAAGCCAGCGTACCGAACAGGGCAAACGCAATCGCCAGCCATTTCCAGTTCAGACCTTTTTCGATGTAATACATCGGACCACCCGACATTTCGCCTTTGCTGTTGGTGGTGCGGTATTTCACCGCCAAAATGCCCTCGGCGTATTTGGTTGCCATGCCGAAAATCGCGGTGATCCACATCCAAAACACCGCACCGGGCCCGCCTGCCACCACCGCGGTGGCCACACCTGCAATATTGCCCGTACCGATGGTGGCGGACAACGCGGTCATCAAAGCGGCAAAATGCGAAATATCGCCCTCTTGCGAACCGTCTTTCGCGCCTTTATGCGGCCAAAACGCCTGTTTTAAGGCAAACGGCAACAAACGAAACTGCAAAAACAACAGACGAAAGGTCAAATACACGCCGGTGCCCACTAACAACAACAGCATGTAAGGACCCCACACCCAAGCGCTGACAACATTCAAATACTCTTGTAATGCTTCCATGGTTACTCTCTCAAAGCAAATGTATCGATACGGCGGCAATTCCTTGATGTTATTGTGCGAACCGCCACCGCGCATTGCTTGCCGCCACCGCCTGCCGGTGACGCACAAGGTAAAGCGCATTCAATCACAGCCGAAAAAGCGATGCAAGCAAAAATTGATCCCCCATTTCAAGACTCACCGCAAAATGACGGCTGCATACAGTGTGCGCAACCCAAGCGGTCCGATGGCAAAAACCGTCACCAAACCCTCGCGCCCCTATGCTTTCAAACAGTATCAAAACGTATGACGCCTAAAACCCACCACCGGCATAACAGGTTACCTGCAAGGTGTTTTCAGGCAGCCTGCTCTTTTAAGCCACGCTTTTATCGAGCATGAGCTTCTTTGTGCCGTCAATGGTTGTTGGAACGGGCGGCGACGGGTAAAATAGCCGTTCTTTTGTAGCCTGAAAGTAGTGTGTATGAGCCTGATTGGCGAGATATTGCCGGCAGAAAACATTCTGCCGAATGTAAGTGTCAGCAGTAAAAAACGGGTGTTGGAAGAAATTGCCCTGTTGCTGGAAAACCGTTACGGTCTGATGCGCGGCGAGGTGTTCGATTGCCTGTTTGCACGTGAGAAACTCGGCAGCACCGGTTTGGGACAAGGCGTGGCGATTCCGCATGGTCGGTTTGCCGGCATTGACACCACCGTTGCCGTATTTTTGCGTTTGCAAGAGGCGGTGAGCTTTGATGCACCCGACGGCAAGCCCGTCAATCTGGTGTTTGCCTTGCTCGTTCCCGAAAATGCCGCCGGACATCATTTGGAAATTTTGTCGCGACTGGCGGATATTTTCTCTACCAAAACCGCACGCGAAGCCTTGTTGCAAGCATCATCCGCAGAAGAAGTCCGCGCCGTTTTCCTCTAAAAACCGCATTTTAGGTAACGCGCCATGCCCGGAATCTCCGTCCGTCGCCTTTACCAAGACAACCAAGCCAAATTGCAATTGGCATGGTCGGCCGGTACCGCCGGCGCGGATAACCGCATCTCGATCGATGACGAACACCCGATCTTGGCCTTGGTCGGGCATCTGAACTTTATTCACCCCAACCGTATTCAAGTTTTGGGCGTGACCGAACACGCTTACCTGAGTCGCCTCGAAAGCGGTGAAACACTCAAATCTTCGCTGGATGATTTATTGGATTTGAACGTGGCACTGATGATTGTCGCCAACGACCTGCCCGTGCCCTATGTGCTGCGTGATTATTGCCACACCAACAATATTCCGCTGATGACATCGCCCATCGAAAGTCCATATTTAATGGACGTTTTGCGGATTTATCTGCAACGCGCGCTGGCGGTGTCCACGGTGCTGCACGGCGTGTTTTTGGATGTGTTTGAAATCGGCGTGCTGATCATGGGGCAGTCGGGATTGGGCAAAAGCGAGCTGGCGTTGGAGCTGATTTCGCGCGGTCATCGCTTGGTGGCGGACGATGCGGTCGAGCTTTACCGCACCGCGCCCGAAGTGCTGGAAGGTCGTTGCCCGCAAGTGTTGCGCGATTTTCTGGAAGTGCGCGGCTTGGGTATTTTGAACATCCGTACCATTTTCGGCGAAACCTCGGTGCGCCCCAAGAAAAAGCTCAATCTCATCATCAACTTGGTGCATGCAGACGATCACTATATGCAAAACCTCGATCGTTTGAGCATACAAACCGAGCGTCAGGAAATCTTGAACGTTGCGGTGCGTAAAATCACCCTGCCCGTCGCCGTCGGGCGTAACTTGGCGGTATTGGTTGAAGCGGCGGTACAAAATTACATTTTGCAGTTGCGCGGCATCGACAGCACGCGTGATTTTTTGGACCGGCACATGAATGCCATGAAAGAGGACAATTTATCCCATGATGCTGACCTTGATTAGCGGGCTTTCCGGTTCGGGAAAGTCAATCGCCCTGAGGTCGTTGGAAGATCTCGGTTTTTTTTGCGTGGACAATTTACCGCCGGAATTACTGCTGGAACTGACCGCATGGCATCGCCAACAGAAAACCGGCGCACGTCTGGCAGTGAGCATCGACAGCCGCAGTCAGGTCGGGTTTGAAGGCTTCCCCGCCCTGCTGCAACAGTTACGCCTCAACGGCGTGAACACCAAAGTGCTGTTTCTGGAATCGCGCGATGAAATTTTGCTCAAACGCTTCTCTGAAACCCGCCGCTCACACCCGTTGGCAAGCGGATCGGAGACCTTATCCGAAGCGATGCTGGCAGAGCGCGATATGCTTTACCCCTTGAAAGATAATGCTTTTGTCATTGACACTTCGGACTTGTCCGCTCCTGATTTACGCCGTCGCATTCATGAGTGGTTAGGAATACTCAGCGACTCTTTTGTGCTGACTTTTGAATCTTTCGGTTTTAAATACGGTGTGCCGCTGGACGTGGACTATATCTTCGATGTGCGCTGCCTGCCGAACCCTTATTACGATCCAAGCCTGCGCGATCAAACCGGCTATGATGCCGCCGTGTGCGATTTCTTTGCCGCTGCGCCTGAAGTGGCGGCGATGAGCGACGATATCGCTGCATTTTTACAACGTTGGCTGCCTTGCGCCGCCAACAATATGCGCAGCTACCTGACGGTCGGCATCGGCTGCACCGGCGGCATGCACCGTTCGGTGTACATTGCCAAAACTTTAGCCGAACGCTTTCAGGCAGCCTATCCCGTACTGTTGCGCCATCGCCAACTGCCACACTTATCGCAACGCTGGTAATCATTGCGTTTCCATGATTTCATCATCAACCCACACGAAAGACTTTCAGGCTGCCTGAAAGAAAAAACATGAGTATTCAATGGTTTCCCGGGCACATGAACAAGGCGAAAAAAGCCATCGCCGAACGCGCCCTTGCAATTGACGCGGTGATCGAAGTCACCGACGCACGTCTGCCCGCCTCTTGTTTAAGCCCGCTCTTGGCACGTTTGACTCAAGGTAAAGCGCAGCTCAAGGTTTTGAACAAAAGCGATTTGGCCGATCCTGAGCGCACCGCCTTGTGGCTGGACTATTTCCGAGCCCAACGCGACACCGATGCCTTGGCAATCGACGCGCACAATAAAAACGACTGCCAAAAAGTGATCCGCGCTTGCCGTGCGCTGGCTCCGCATCGCCACGGCCTCGACAAACCGCTGCGGGTGATGATTTGCGGCGTGCCAAACGTTGGCAAATCCACTTTGATCAACGGCTTAATCGGTAAAAAATCCGCCAAAACCGGCAACGAACCGGGCATCACCAAAAGCGAACAACGTTTGATTTTGGCGGATGATTTTTGGCTGTACGATACGCCGGGGATGCTGTGGCAAAAAATCATCGTCCCCGAAAGCGGCTACAACCTTGCCGCCGCCGGCTCGGTCGGGCGTAATGCCTTGGACGAAGAGGAAGTCGCTTTACATTTAATCGGCTACCTGAAAAAAAATTACCTGCATTTGCTGCGCGCGCGCTATCGGATCGAAGACGCCGACGGCGACACGCATGACGACGCATGGTTGGCGGAGATTGCACGGCGGCGCGGTGCGATTTTATCGGGCGGACGGATTGATTGGCAAAAATGTGCCGAATTGGTGCTGCACGATTTTCGTTCAGGCAGCCTCGGCGCGATCACGCTGGAAGAGCCGAAAGAATGGACACGCTGGCTGAAAAGCGCGCAAGCGATTGAAGCGGAACGCAAACGTCTGCTGGCTGAAAAACAACGTCTCAAAGAGCAAGGTTAAAATGAACGCGCCTGAGTGCATCATCGAAGCGGCTTTGCTCACGGCATCCGAGCCTTTATCCGGCAAGCAGTTGCGACAGCTTTTCAGCCCCGAACTGACCCAAGACAAACTCAACGATGCTTTGGAAAATTTAAGCCGCCGCTGGACAGATCGCGCCCTGATTTTGAGCGAAAGCGCGCAAGGTTGGCGTTTTGCCGCGCAGGAAGCCGTGGCGCGTCAGATTCCGCATTTGTATGAAGAAAAAAGCCCGCGCTATTCCCGCGCGGTGCTGGAAACGCTTGCCATCATCGCCTACCGCCAGCCCGTCACCCGTGGCGACATCGAAGCGGTGCGCGGCGTGGCGGTTTCGTCACAAATCATGCAAACTTTAAGCGAACGCGGCTGGATTGAAAGCATCGGTCAGAAAGACACCCCGGGCAGACCGAGTTTATGGGCGACCACGGGGTGCTTTTTGCATGATTTACGCTTGAACGATTTGAGCGAACTGCCCTCTTTGGACGAGCTGGGCGAACTCTTGGCAACGGAAGAAATTCTGTTGTCGGAAGACGATCTTACTCCGCCTCCTCAATCCACGCCTGCTGAATAGCTTCCAAGACTTTCTCCCCACAATGCTGCGGAATATCCTCAAACGTCGGCAAGTCCAGCACCAAGCTACGCAATTGAGTAAAACGCACCGTGCGCGGATCAATATCGGGATGGGTGTCGTACAGCTCTTCGGCGATGCGCTGAGAATCGGTCCATTTCATGGTGGTCTCCTTGAGTTGATGTGTATGGATTTTCTAGAGGCAACCATAACCCAGAAAGATTTGTCGTGCAATATTGCACAATCGTTTTCAGGCAGCCTGGAACCTGATGTTTAAGCATTATTGCTGAAGAATAACAACTTTTCCGCTTAAAACGAGGTCATGATGCGGCTAATGTTTTTTATCGTGTTTTTGTTTGGTTTACAGCTTTTGTCTTATGCCTGTGCGCGCAGCCTGCATTGGCTGGCGGGCGATGCGCTGACTTTGCGGGCAAAACGCCGGCTAAGCGCAATCATCTTTATCGTGTCGAATGTTTTGCTGCTTAATCTGCTGCTGCGCTTGTGGCACGGGGCGTTTCACAGCATGGCGATGTGGTTGATTTTTATGCTGTATACCGTGTACGCCGTAATCGCCGCCGGTGTGCTGTATCTGCTGCTGCGCCGCATCGCACCGCGCAGCAAGCCGTTGCCCGCACTGCGTGCGTTCGCCCTGTTGTTTTTTATCGGTCTGAGCTTGTTTTCGCTGCATAACGCTTACGTACCGACGGTGCGCCATTACCGCATCACGCTGGATAAACCGCTGGCGCAGCCGTTACGCATCGGCGTGGCCAGCGATTTGCATTTGGGTAAATGGTTCGGCAAGCGTCAATTGGATCAACTCGCCGCCATCATGCAGCAGGAAAAAGCCGATTTGATTTTGCTGCCGGGCGACATCATGGACGATAACGTCATCGCCTATCGCGCCAAGGGTATGCAAGAGCATTTCTCGCGTCTGCGTGCGCCGCTTGGCGTGTACGCGACCTTGGGCAATCACGATTTATTCGGTCATCAGCATGAAATCACAGCGGAAATTCGCGCCGCAGGCATTGAACTCTTGCATGACGACGTGGTGCAACTGCCGCAAGGCATCACCCTGATCGGCCGTCCCGATAATATGGACAAACAACGTCGCAGCACCGCCGAACTGCTGGCGCAAGTCGATACTTCGCGCCCCGTGATTGTGCTGGATCACCGCCCCGATCACATCGAACAACATGCACGCTTGCCGGTCGATATTCAGGTTTCGGGCCATGCCCACAACGGGCAAATTTTCCCCGCCAATCTGATTGTCCGCGCCATCAACCGTCTGGCTTATGGTCATGAAAAAATCGGCAACGGACATTTTTTCGTCACTTCCGGCTACGGCTTTTGGGCCGTGCCGCTGCGCTTAGGATCGCAATCGGAAGTGATGATGATCGAAGTCACAGGCAAGACAAATGAAAAAACCGCCGGCGAATGAAACAGGCTGCCTGAAAGCCATTCGACCTTTCAAGCCATCTAAGCGTATCCAAGCTACATCTCTGTCAATTGCAGCAAACACGCACAAAAAAACCGTGCCGAAACATCAAACGGCACGGTTGTGATGGTACTGTCGGCAACGCGATTACAACGTGGCGTTCACCGCTTTTTCTTGCAGGCTGCCTGCACGCCGTTTGGCGGCTTCTTTATTTAAACGGCGGGTGGTTTTGCTGTCCAGTTTGCAGTATTCAAACACCACGCGGTTGACGGTGATTTGCTTACCGTCAATCGTATCCTTGCCCTCCACGGTCAGCATATTGCCATTGACCTTATCCACGTTGGCCGCAGCGGCACTGAGCGCGAGCCACGTCACCGGACCGTTACGAAAAGTATTGCCCGCCGTGCCGGTCAAGTCGCGCAATAAAATCGGGGTGATTTTGCCTGCGGCAGAAAGCTGTGCCGCAACAATCTGATCCCCCTCGATGCCATACATCACGCGCACTGTTTGTTTTTTCTGCTCGGCCAGACATTGATACGCCACTTCTACCGTGCGCTCAATGTTCAGGGTGCGTTGTTCTGTGGGCGGGGTGACTTCTGCTTCCATTTCAACTTTTTTGGCGGCAGTACTGCAGGAACTTAAGCCGATGATGCCTGAAATCATCAGACTGTAAACGGCGACACGATTCATGATATTCCCTTCCGATGATGGTGAAATCAATCTTTACCCAGCTGCGGCAATACCGAATCCTGACCGGGTGCAAGCAAGCCGCTTTGTACATACAGCCCGAGTTTGCCGCGTGTGTCGGCAATGTCCAGATTACGCATGGTCAATTGCCCGATGCGATCGGCAGGCGTGAATGCGCCCTCGACTTTTTCCATGCTCAAGCGTTCGGGGTGATAGGTCAGATTGGGCGATTCCGTGTTGAGGATCGAGTAATCGTTACCGCGACGCAGTTCCAGCGTGACTTCGCCGCTGATGGCTTTTGCCACCCAACGTTGCGCGGTTTCGCGCAGCATCAAAGCCTGCGAGTCGAACCAGCGTCCTTGATACAGCAAACGTCCCAGACGCAAGCCGTTGATGCGGTATTGCTCAATCGTGTCTTCATTGTGAATGCCGGAGAGCAAGCGTTCGTAAGCAATATGCAACAAAGCCATGCCCGGCGCTTCGTAAATGCCGCGCGATTTGGCTTCGATGATGCGGTTTTCGATTTGGTCGCTCATGCCCAAGCCATGTCGTCCGCCGATGCGGTTTGCTTCCAGAAACAGCTCGACCAAATCGTCGTATTCCACGCCGTTTAACGCCGTCGGCACGCCTTCGGTGAAGCGCACCGTCACTTCTTCGGCTTTCACCGCCACCTCGTCACGCCAAAACGCCACGCCCATAATCGGTTCAACAATGCGAATGCCGCTGTCGAGGTATTCCAAATCTTTGGCTTCATGGGTGGCGCCGAGCATATTGGAGTCGGTCGAGTACGCTTTTTCCGCCGACATTTTGTAATCGAAACCGTTGGCAATCAAAAACGCCGACATCTCGGCACGGCCGCCCAGTTCATCGATAAAGGTTTGATCCAGCCACGGTTTGTAGATTTTCAAGGCAGGATTGGTGAGCAGACCGTAGCGGTAAAAGCGTTCGATGTCGTTGCCTTTATAGGTGCTGCCGTCGCCCCAGATGTGAACGTCGTCTTCTTTCATCGCCGCCACCAGCATCGTACCCGTGACCGCACGTCCTAAAGGCGTGGTGTTGAAATAGGTCGAACCGGCGGTGCTGATGTGGAATGCGCCGCATTGAATCGCCGCCACGCCTTCATGCGCCAACTGGCTGCGGCAATCGATCAAACGGGCTTTTTCCGCACCGTAGGCCAAGGCTTTTTGCGGAATGGCGTTGTAATCGCTCTCGTCAGGCTGCCCCAGATTGGCGGTATAAGCATAAGGCAGCGCGCCTTTTTGCTTCATCCACAACAACGCGGCGGAAGTATCCAAACCGCCGGAAAATGCGATGCCGACTTTTTTGCCGACGGGAACGTTTTGTAAAATAGTGGCATTCGATGCTGTCATGGTGTTCAGGCTTTCCGATTATTCAACATTAACAAGAAGTTCAATCCGCCACCGCCTCAAACGGCGGTACGGAAAATTCGATAAAGAATACCGACACGTAAGGTCGGTATTCGGACGGGGAATTTTAGCATAATTTTCAGGCAGCCTGAAAACATAAGGCTGCCTGAAAACTTACGGCGTTATCTGCAATCGCTTTACGCGCCTTTTTGCCCTTTGACAATCTGCAAGCCTGCTGCCACCAGACCGCCGACATCGGCAATATTCGCCGGCAAAATCAAGGTATTGCTTTCTTTGGCAAGTTTGCCGAATGCTTCGACATATTGCTCGGCCACTTTCAGATTCACCGCTTCCAGACCGCCCGGTTCTTTGACCGATGCCGCCACCACGTGTACCGCTTCGGCGGTCGCTTGTGCCACCAAACGCAGGGCTTCGGCCTCACCGGTGGCGCGGTTGATTTGTGCGGTTTTTTCACCTTCGGATTCGTTGATCAAGGCTTGCGCTTCACCTTGCGAACGTTGAATGTCGGCTTCGCGCTGACCGCTGGCAAGGTTGATTTGCTCTTGCATCACGCCTTCGGATTGGGCGATGCGCGCCCGTTTTTCGCGTTCGGCGGTGATTTGCGCCTGCATCGCGCGTAAAATCTCTTGCGGCGGCACCAAGTCTTTGATTTCGTAGCGCAATACTTTCACGCCCCACGAAATCGCCGCTTCGTCCAATGCCGCCACCACGGTGTGGTTGATGTCGTCGCGCTCTTCAAAGGTTTTGTCCAACTCCATGCGCCCGATCACGGAACGCAGCGTGGTTTGCGCCAATTGGGTGATCGCAATCACATAATTGCTCGAGCCGTACGACGCTAATTGCGGATCGGTCACTTGAAAGTAAATGATTCCGTCCACGGTCAATTGGGTATTGTCGCGGGTAATACACACTTGGCTGGGCACGTCCAGCGGGATTTCTTTCAAAGTGTGTTTATAGGCGATGCGGTCCATAAACGGCACCAACCAACGCAAACCGGGGGTTAAGGTTTTGTAATACCGCCCCCACCGCTCCACCACGTAAGCCTCTTGTTGCGGCACAACTTTAAACGCCTTGAAGCCGATAAAAATCGCGGCCGCCAATAATAAAACGGGGATGCTTAAAAATTCCATGTAAGTTTACTCCTGTGCTGTTGAATCGAATCGTACCAAAAGAATATTGCTGTCGCGCCCGACGATCACGCCGCTTTGCCCTGCTTCAGGCAGCGTGTTATCGGCCGATTTCGCTTGCCATTGCGTACCGCGATAGTGCACCCGCAGCACGCCCGCCTCGCCCATGCTCGCCACGGTCACGGTTTGCCCCAAATCCAAATCGTCGTCATCCCGTTCGCCCTCGACGGGAGCGGAACGTTTTTGCCGTTTATGCCAGCGAATCACCACCACAATGCCGATGAGTGAAAACACCGCGCATAAGGTCAATGCCGCCGCATCCGACAACGTCCACATCCAGTCAATCGCGCCGGTCAAGGCAAACGCCAGCGACAACACCAGCAGATAAAACGAGCCGGTAAAAAGCTCCACCACCAGAAAAATAATCGCTAATGCAAACCATGTCATCACGTTTCTCCTAGTTTCAAAGGTTGAGACCTTTGCAAAAATCCGTCCTGAGGCGCATTTCTTGTAAGGTCTCAGGTTTCGATTTACTGCGTTCAGGCTGCCTGAATATTGCCGCGCTGGCGTCGCGTTTCGCTCAACACCATGCCTGCGCTCACCGACACATTCATGCTTTCCACCGTGCCGAACATCGGTATCGACACCAGTACATCGCAACATTCGCGCGTCAGGCGGCGCATACCGCTGCCCTCCGCACCCATCACCCACGCCACCGCTTGCGGAATGGCGCAATGGTGCAAATCCGCATCACCGCCCATTTCGGTGCCGTACACCCAAATATCGCGTTGCTTCAAATCGCGCAAGGTACGCGCCAGATTGGTCACGGTAATGTATGGCACGGTTTCCGCTGCACCGCAGGCGACTTTGCTCACCGTGGCGTTCAGCCCCGCGCTATTGTCCTTGGGCGCAATCACCGCGTGCACCCCCATCGCGTCGGCGGTGCGCAGGCACGCGCCCAGATTGTGCGGATCGGTAATGCCGTCAAGCACCAGCAACAAGGGCGGTTCGCTTAAATGCTCCAGCACATCGTCCAAATCCACATGATTGCGCGAAGCGTCAATAAATCCCGCCACACCTTGATGCCGTGCCTGTTTGGTCAATTGATTCAAACGTTCGCCGTCGGCGGCGATCACGCGCACATTTTCTGCGGCGGCTTTTTCCAGCAATTCTTTCATGCGCGCGTCATGACGGCTCTCATCCACATACAATTCAAGCAAACTGCGCGGATTTTGCCACAGACGGGCATTGACGGCGTGGAAACCAAAAATCAGACGGCGATTAGACATAATCGAACATGAATGGAAAGAATGGTCGGATTATCGCAGATTTTCCCGTTTCAGGCAGCCTGAAAGATTTTGCGGATGAATAATCTGCCAAAAAATGCGAAAATAACGCTTTTTACACTTGCACGGGGAATCAACATGACGGCACAAATCATCGACGGTAAAGCGGTTTCGGTTAAATGTTTGGACAAAGTGGCGGCGGCAGTGGCAGAACGCACCGAGCAAGGGCTGCGCGCACCGGCTTTGGCGGTGGTGCTGGTCGGCGACGATCCTGCCAGCGCGGTGTATGTGCGCAACAAGAAAAACGCTTGCGAAAAAGTCGGCTTTCGTTCATTGGCTTTTGAAAAACCGGCATCGTTCAGCGAGGCCGAACTGTTGGCACTGATTGATGAACTGAACGCCGATCACAGCGTGGACGGCATTTTGGTACAGCTTCCCTTACCTCCGCACATCGACAGTCAAAAAGTCATCGAACGCATTTTGCCCGACAAAGACGTGGACGGTTTTCACCCTTACAACATCGGGCGGCTCGCGGTCAAAATGCCGCTGATGCGCCCCTGCACCCCGAAAGGCGTGATGACCTTGCTTAAAGAATACGGCATTGATGTCAAAGGGAAAAACGTGACCATTGTCGGCCAATCCAACATCGTCGGCCGCCCGCAAGCCTTGGAAATGCTGATGGCGCGCGGCACGATTACTGTCTGCCACACCGCCACCCGCGATCTGGTGGAAGAAGTCGGCCGCGCGGACATTGTGGTCGCCGCAGTCGGCCGTCCCAACTGCATTCGCGGCGAATGGATCAAACCCGGTGCGGTGGTGATTGACGTTGGGATTAACCGTTTGGATAATGGCAAATTATGCGGCGATGTGGAATTTGATGCCGCCAAAGAACGCGCCGCTTACATTACCCCCGTACCGGGCGGCGTCGGCCCGATGACGATTGCTTCCTTACTGGAAAACACGCTGGAAGCAGCAAAACTACACGATAAGGAGTAATACCATGCAACGCCTACTGATCGCCCTACTGTGTGCATTCGGTTTTCAGGCAGCTTTTGCCGCCGATTTGGTCGTGCCGCAGAAATTGAACTTTAACGGCGAAACCTACTACCTGAATTTTCAAAACACCGAAGCACGCCCGCAAGTGTTCGAATACACCCTGCGCGGCGAAACCGTGGAAAACTGGAGCAAACTCCTGACCCTGCAATACGCCAAGGATATGCAAATCGACCTCAACGCTTACGGTGCCATCGCCCAACAACAAATGCAGCAAAATCCGCAAATCTTGGCTTCGGATGTTTTTGCACAAAACGATGCCATTTACATTCGGCAAGTGTTCAAACCGGTGGCGGAATTTCCGCATTACGAATCGAACACCCACAAAAGCTTTATCAGCAAATCCTGCAACAACGAGCTGATTAACTACATCACCGCCATTCGTTACCCTGCCGAGAATACGCCGCTGGAGCGTATTAAACAGGACAACGATCAGATGATGGAAAAACTGCTGGTCGATACGTGGCAGCCGACTTGTCGTTAATGTATTGCTTTGAGTGCTTTCAGGCAGCCTGAACTCCTATTGACGTTTCAGGCTGCCTGAAGATTTTTTACCTTAAAAAACCTGAAGAGTACTGCTTTAATGTTGAAATTTCTGCAAGACGCGATTGCCATTTTCCGCTTACGTTTTCAAAACGTTGAACATTACCGTTATCCGCCGACGGTCATGTTGGCGGCATTATTGATTTTAAGCATGGTCAATGCGGGTTTGTTTGCCGCTTACATCGGCACGCCACCGGCGGTCACCGTCGGCTTGATGGTCGGTATTACTGCGGTCAAATGGCTGACGCTGGCTTTTGTCATGCAGATTTTCCTGCATTACAAAGGTGCGCCGAAAATGAATCTGCTGGGCTTTGTGTTGCTGAGCGAGTTTTTGAATGTGCCTTTAATCGTGATGAGCTACGCACCCGCGCTGGCCATCATCGGGCTGGCGTGGCAGTTTTGGGCTTTACTGGTACAGATTCGCGGCCTGCTGCATTTCAGCCGCGTGCAACCGATATGGTTGCTGCTGGCTTATCTGCTGTACGCGGTGGCGGCTTCACTGCTGGGGATGCTGGTGTTGTCGTTTTTTGTGGCCAACGGCTGGATCGATGCCGAAGCCATGCTGCAACAGATGAAAGCCGCGCAGTCCGTGCAGTAACACTTTACATTCCATCAAATCTTCAGGCAGCCTTAAAACAGGCTGCCTGAATGTTTGGGAAGCTCTGAAACGAAGTTCGGCGAAGCTAAACACCCCTACTCCGGCAATTGCGCCGCACCCATACGGCGCAGGATAATATTGGTTTTGTAGCGCAAGCGCCCGTGATTGCGATGATCTTGATAATACAGCGGGCGCGTCACCATCGCCGCCAGCTGCGCCGCTTCTTGCCGCGTCAGATCTTGAGCGGGTTTGTGAAAATAATACTGCGCCGCCGCTTCCGCGCCGAACAAGCCCTCGCCCCATTCAATCACATTCAAATACAGCGCGAAAATACGGTCTTTATCCGTGGTCGCTTCCAGCATGGCGGTGATCAACGCTTCTTCGCCTTTACGCCACATATTGCGCGCCGGCACCAGCAGCAGGTTTTTTGCCAGTTGCTGACTGATGGTTGACCCGCCTGCGCGTACCCGCCCGCTGCGTTCGTTTTTTTTGAGTGCGGTTTGAATGCCTTTCCAATCAAAACCGTCATGATCGGCAAAGCCCGCATCTTCCGAGACAATCAAGGCTTTTTTCAAGTGCAGCGAAATCCGATCGTAAGCCACCGGACGGTAATCCAGCTTGACGCCGCGTTCGGCTTCCCACATCCGCAATTGCATAAAAGTGGTTTGGTGCGGGTAAAACGCGCGATAAAACAACACGCTGCCATAAGCAAACGCATTAAAGCCCAACACCACTACCAGCGGCAGCAACACCATGTATTTGATGATTTTAAGCATGACGCAATCGCTCCCGCATAGTGTGCAATACCGGCTCGAGTTCAGGTTCAAAGCCGCGCCATAAAGCATAAGACGCCGCCGCTTGCCCCACCAGCATCCCCAATCCGTCCGCACAATGCTGCGCACCGCCGCCGCGCGCTTGACGCAAAAACGGCGTATCTTGCGGCGCGTACATCATGTCGTATGCCAATTTTGCCTGTTCAAAAATATTGGACGGCAAGGGTAAATTTTCTCCCGCCAAAGAAGCCGAAGTACCGTTAATCACCACATCAAACCGTGTGCCGGCCAACTCGGAAAATAAGGCTGCCTGAACGTCAAACAAAGCCGCAAGCGTGTGTGCTTTGGCCGCAGTACGGTTCGCCACCGTAACCGCAGCAGGATTTTCCGCCAAGATCGGCCCGAGCACGCCGCGCACCGCACCGCCTGCACCCAGCAACAATACTTTCGCACCGCGTAACGACACGCCCAAACGCGTGATATCGTTCACCAGTCCGATGCCGTCGGTATTGTCACCGCGCCATGCGTTTTCAGGCAGCCTGATCAAAGTATTGACCGCGCCCGCTTGCTCGGCACGCACCGAACGTTCCGCGCACAGATGAAACGCTTCCTCTTTACACGGCACGGTCACATTCGCTCCGCTGCCGCCTGCTGCGGCAAACGGCAGCAGCGCATCGTGCAACGAACCCTCCACCAAACGCCGTTCATACCGCACCGCCACGCCTTCTTGCGCGGCAAACAAGGCGTGAATATCAGGCGAACGGCTGTGGGCAATCGGATGACCGAAAACGGCATAAAGCGGAAGCATAATCTAACCTTATAATTTTAATCAATATTTACTTTAAAATGTGCAAACCAATCTTAAGGATAATCGGTATTGTGTCATGATTAAACTTAAAGCATCTTAAAATTTTACCCCGATAAGGCAGCACAGCGCGCCACGAAATGTCAAAATCCTGTAAAATAATTCGCTTTTCCCTGCCGCACGTCTTTTGTTTACCGCTACACAAGATTTTAAACGATAGTGAATTGCTGATTCGTCACGGTGCAGGTAGCCCTAATCCCAACGCAAATGATTGATTATTAGAAAATATGAACCTTCGCTTCGATATTTTATACGAATACCGTTACATGTTCTTGCACGGTGCCCTCACCACCTTATGGCTGACGGCGGTTTCCGTGGTCATCGGCATGGTTTTGGGTTTATTCGGCGCTCTGGGCAGGCTTGCCCATTCGGAAAAGGGCGGTGCGCCTGTGCAGATTTTACTGTGGATGATCCGTCAGGTGACCTTGGCGTATGTAACGTTTTTCCGCGGTACGCCTTTATTTGTGCAAATCTTTATCTGGTATTTCGTCTGGTTCGCCGCCATGATTAACCCTACCGACGGCTGGCTGATTTCCGGCGAAGCAGCCGTTACCATACGTCAGCAATACGGGGTGTTGATCGCAGGGATACTCGCGTTGTCGGTAAATGCCGGTGCTTACATGACCGAAATTTTCCGCGCCGGCATTCAGTCCATCGACAAAGGTCAAGTGGAAGCGGCGCGCTCGCTCGGCCTGTCTTACAAACAAACCATGCGCCATATTGTTTTACCGCAAGCCATGCGCCGCATGCTGCCGCCTTTCGGCAACGAATTCATCACGCTGTTAAAAGACAGCTCATTGCTCTCGGCAATCGCGGTGGCGGAGCTCGCCTTTGTCGCCCGCACCATTTCGGGACGTTATTTTATTTATGAGTCACCCTATTATGCCGTTGCATTCATCTACCTGATCATGACGGTCGCCCTAACTTGGTTCTTCTCATGGTTGGAAAAACGCTACAATAGCGAAACACGTTAAAACGTCAATCATTCACAAAAATAGAGAAAACTTAACAAAATTTATTATTACATCATTGTATTATCTAATGTAATTAAATATATGATTAAACCATATCAATTTACAACTTAACTATCGACACTTTGAAGGTGTTTTTTATCTGCAACAAAATTGAGATTTAGCATTGAAATATTTGTATTTTTGTTTTAACCTAAGCCGAATTTAACGATTGCATGACAAAGTTAAGTTTTTGTTATGTACTTGCCTCGCTTCATAAAAATGGGGAAAAATCTTGAAAACGAAATTCTGCCTGAAAGTTTTACCCACCGCGATGCTGCTCGCAGCACCTTGGGTTGCCCATGCCTCGCTGGACGGTCTGACCGTTCAATCCAAACTGGGTGAACCTTTTTCTGCCAGCGTTGTATTAAGCGGAGCTGAGGCGCAAACCGCACTGAATCAACCGAACGCCGTATCGGTTTCCGGCGGAAATTTTGCCGTCAAAGTCAGCCGTCGCGGCAATACGCCGATTTTGCTGATCAGCAGCAGCCGTCCGATCACCGATCCGATTGCATCGTTTACGGTCAAAGTCGGCTCAAGCTCTCGCAATTATTCCGCCATCATCGACCCGCCACCCGCGCCGACACCACGCGCTACAACCGCCGTGCCCGTGCGCACCATTCCTAGCGAAACCGCCAGCACCACCACATCTGCCGGCGGTAAAGTTGCCTCAGGCGATATCCGTTTGGGCGAAAGCTACACCACCAAACCTGAAGACACCGTGATTTCGATTGCGCGCCGCATCAAAACCCCAGATGTCACACTGGGTCAAACCATGCGCGCCATCACTGCCAAAAATCCGCATGCTTTCCGTAACGGCAACCCTAACCACCTGATGAGCGGCGTATCCATCCGCATTCCGACTGCCGCCGAGCTGGTTCGTCCGCCGGTAGCCGCCAAACCGACACGTACGACAAAACCGACTCAAACAGGCAGCAAAATCACCAAACCTGTTGCACCGACACACACCAAACCTGAGGCGACTACTGCAGTCACGCCGCCGCCTCAGCCCGAACCCGTGAAAACCGAGCCGCTTACTCCGCCTAAAGCCGAGCCCATTAAAACCGAGCCGGTTACGCCTCCCAAAGCCGAACAGACACCATCTACGGAAGTGCCGCCTGCGGTTGAGCCGCAAGCTGTTGAACCTCCGGTGACCACGCTGCCGGTAACACCCGACCTGACCGCCAGTGAAATTGCTCCTGACGCGACCGCTTCTGAGGCCGCAGTGGCTGTAGAAGAGCCGGTTATTGTGCCGCCGGTGGTTGAACAAACACCACCACCTGCCGTGATTCCGGAAACTCCGGCACCCGCCGCAGCAGAGCAATCCATCGACTGGATGGCATGGTTGCCTTACATCGGCGGTGGAGTGTTGGCATTATTGTTGTTGGCATTCCTCTTGAGCAAACGCGGCAAAGCCGCCCCTCGGGCAAAAGTACCGAAAGAACCCAAAGTATCCAAAGCGAAAAAAGCCGATAAAAAAGCACGACAAGAAGATTTTGTGCCAACTTCGGATGAGTTCTTTACCCCCGCACGTACTGCAGCGGCGGCGACTGTGGCCGCTGCGCCGATCGCGCATGATTCGTTCCAAGATGATTTTTCTTTGGACGATGATGACGGTATTACATTCGATACCATCACTCCTTCGCCCGCAGCCAAACCTGCGGTGCCTGATATTCCGGTATTGACCGAAGAAGCTTCGTTTGGCGACAGCAATCTTGATCTGCCTGATTTGGATTTAAGCGCGCCTGAAAGCGATTCCTTTATGCAGGCCGAATCGTTTATCGAAGAAGCGCCCAAAGCATCTGCCACGGCAAGCGACGATGACTTCTTATTCAGCTTTGACGAAGCCACACCTCCGTCTGCGCCCGCAGCAGCAGCTACATACACTGCACCTCAACCGGCTGCGGATGACGGCGCTTTCGATTTTGATTTTGATGCGCCGCACAGCACCACACCGGCAACTCAACCTGCCGCTGCGGACACGGAAAGTACGTTTGATTTTGATTTTGACGCACCGCAAAGCACCACACCAGTATCTCAACCTACCGCAGCTGATGCGGAAAGTGCGTTTGATTTTGATTTTGACGCACCACAGAGCACCACAGCGGCAGCTCAACCTGTCGTTGCTGACACAGAAAGCGCATTTGATTTTGATTTTGACGCACCACAAGCTCCAGCCGCAGCACCACTGACTGCAAGCAGCAGCCATGCTGCCGACGACTTTGTCTCGTTTGAAAGTGAACACACCACCGTACCGGCACCTGCGGCAGAAACGCTTGATTTTATGGTCGAAGACGATGCTTCATCGTTCTTTGAGGAAGAAAGCAAACCGCGTCGGGCGCCGTCGGTAGAAGACCAACTGGCAGAAGGCGAAAAACAAAAACTTGCTTTCGACCCATCGCTGGACTTTAATTTGGCATTGGCAGACGAGCCGAGCGCAGCAACACCCGCTCAACAGGCAGCTGCAGACGATTTCGCGGTTGACTTTGCTCCCGCACCCGATGCGCCTGAACCGAAAGTTGCTGCGCCTGCCGCACTGGCCATGGATTTCGAATTCGACTTGGAAAAACCCGGCGAATCTGTCTCTGCCAGTGAATTCGCATTGGAATTGGACGAACCGAAAGCACCTGTGGCGGCAAGTACACCTGCAGCCTCTGCGCCCGCGATGGATTTTGAATTTGACTTAGAGCCGCCGGCTGAAACCACCGCCGACGCCGCGCCTACTACGATCAAATTTGCACCCAAAGCGACCGATGCTGCGCCTGCCGCACCTGAAACTGCGATGGACTTTGCATTTGACTTAGAACAAGCGGAAACACCTACACCTGCCATTCAGGCAGCAGCTCCTGTTGTTCCGAACACACCGGCACCGAGCGTTACCCCGATCACGGTAGCGGATGATGCACCGTTGCAGGCAAAACTGGAGCTGGCAAAAATGTATCTGTCGATGGACGATACCGAAGGTGCAATCGAAACACTGTACGACTTGATGGACGATTGCGAAGAAGGCAGTGCTGTTTATCAGGCAGCCACCGAACTGCTCGCCACCGTACCGCAACCGGCATAAGCCGCTCATGCTTCACCCGCCCGGACGGCTACCGTCCGGGTTTTTATTGCTTAATACTTCATGGCTCGCATCGCTTTACACATTCATTACCTTGGCACGGCTTTTCACGGCTGGCAGAAGCAAGCGCATGATTTGAATACCATTCAGGCAGCCTTAGAAAATGCCGTCGCGCAAATTGCCGGACACCCCGTGCAACTGATTGCCGCCGGGCGCACCGACCGCGGTGTACACGCTTTAGGGCAAATGGCTCATTTCGATACCGACACCGTGCGCCCGAATAATGCTTGGGTGGCGGGCGTCAATACATTTTTACCGCCTGAAATTGCCGTGATCGCGGCGCAAACGGTAGCACCCGACTTTCATGCGCGGTTCGATGCCTGTCGCCGCAGTTATCGTTATGTGTTGAGCAATGCGGCGGTGCGACCTTCGATTTTGCGCGAGCGTGTCGGCTGGACGTTTGTGCCGTTGGATATTCCGTCCATGCAGCAGGCCGCCCACCATTTGCTTGGGGAACAAGATTTTTCATCGTTCCGCTCCTCCGACTGTCAAGCCAAAACGCCGATCAAAACCCTGTACACGGCAGATATTTACTCAAGCAACGGATTGATTTGTTTTGACTTTTCTGCATCAGGTTTTTTGCATCACATGGTGCGCAACATGGTCGGAGCCTTGCTGTATGTCGGTCAAGGCAAATTGAACACAACACAGTTTTGCGAAGTCATTGCCGCCAAAAACCGTCTTCGCGCACCGCCGACTTTTATGGCCGACGGTCTGTACCTGACCCGCATCGACTATCCGGCGCGCTGCGCCATTGAACAACCGCCGTTGCCGACATGGTTTTGGGGGAAACATGACAACTTCACCGCTTCGCATTAAAATTTGCGGCATTACCCGCCGTACAGATGCCTTAGCTGCCGCCGCTGCCGGCGCAGATGCCGTCGGTCTGGTTTTTTATGCAGGTAGCCCGCGTCATGTGAGCATGCACACCGCGCAAGATATTGTTGCCGCGCTGCCGCCGTTTGTGTCGGCAGTCGGTCTGTTTGTCAATGCCGATGCAACAGAAATTACCCACACGCTGCAACACGTACCGCTTGATGTGTTGCAGTTTCACGGCGACGAAGACGCTGCTTTTTGCCGCCGTTTTCATCGTCCTTACATTAAAGCCGTTCGTGTGCGCCATGCCGATGATATTCAGGCAGCCTTACGCGATTACCCCGACGCACGCGCGTTGTTATTTGATGCTTACCATGAGGACGCTTATGGCGGCACCGGCCTGTGCTTTGACTGGAATATGCTGCCTGAAAGCTTAAACCGCCCGTGGGTATTGGCCGGCGGATTGACCCCCGAAAATGTGGCGCACGCCATCAGCCTCAGCGGTGCGAACGCCGTCGATGTGTCGGGCGGCGTCGAAGCGGCCAAAGGGATTAAAGATTCGGCTAAAATCACCGCCTTTATCCGCGCCGCACGGCACGCACCAAGCTAAGAGGCTCCGAGAACCTCCCTAACCCATAACAGAGAACACCATGCACAATTATTCATTTCCCGACGAAAACGGTTTTTTTGGTCAATTCGGCGGCACGTATGTCTCCGAAACACTGATGGCGGCATTGGACGAGCTGCGTCATGCTTATGCCGCCGCCAAACAAGACCCTGCTTTTTGGGCAGAATACCACCGCGATTTACGCCATTACGTCGGCCGTCCTTCTCCGGTTTACCATGCGGAACGCTTATCGCAGCATTTGGGCGGAGCGCAAATTTATCTGAAACGTGAAGATCTGAACCACAGCGGCGCGCACAAAATCAACAACACCATCGGCCAAGCCCTGCTCGCCCGCCGCATGGGCAAAAAACGCGTGATTGCCGAAACCGGAGCAGGACAACACGGCGTGGCTTCCGCCACGGTGGCGGCTCGCTTCGGCATGGAATGCACCGTGTTCATGGGCGCGGACGACATCGAACGTCAAGCACCCAATGTCTTTCGCATGAAACTGCTCGGCGCGAAAGTCGTCGCGGTGGATTCAGGCTCCCGCACCCTGAAAGACGCGATGAACGAAGCCATGCGCGAATGGGTGGCACGGGTGGACGACACTTTTTATATCATCGGCACGGCCGCCGGGCCGCACCCTTATCCCGAACTGGTGCGCGATTTCCAATGCGTGATTGGCGAAGAAGCCAAAACCCAAATGACAGAGTTGATCGGTCGCCAACCGGACGTGGCGGTTGCCTGCGTTGGCGGCGGTTCCAATGCCATCGGGCTGTTTCACCCCTATATTGCCGAGCGCGCGGTGCGCTTGGTCGGTGTGGAAGCAGGCGGTTTAGGCTTAAATCATCACGCACAACACGCTGCACCGATTTCTTCAGGCAGCCCGATCGGCGTGTTGCACGGTTTCAAAAGCTATTTGATGCAGGACGAACACGGACAGGTTTCCGCCACGCATTCGGTTTCCGCCGGTTTGGATTATCCGGGCATCGGGCCGGAGCACAGTCACTTACACGACATCGGACGCGTGGAATACACCGCCGTCAATGATGATGCCGCCTTAAGCGCGTTTCACGATTTATGTCATTTCGAGGGTATTATTCCCGCGTTGGAAAGCAGCCATGCCTTGGCGTGGGCGATTGCCAACGCGCCGCAAATGTCACCTGAACAAGTGATTTTGGTGAATCTTTCCGGACGCGGCGACAAAGACATCAACACCGTGGCTAAACTTGCCGGTATTGATTTGAATTGATGGAATCTTTTCAGGCAGCCTGAGACCATCCGACACAAAAAAATATGCCGCAACACTGCGGCATATTTTGACAGATGGATATAGTGAAATAAAATAAGAAAGATACAAGGCGGCAAGGCGAAGACAGTACAAGTAGTACGGCAAGGCGCAGCCAACACCGTAGACTTCTTATTTTATTTCACTATAAAAGATTAACGCACAATCACTTCATCGGATAACTCATTCTGAAAAGCTTCATCACCGCGTGGGAAATGCCGGCACAGTACTTGATGAATCGCATCCAAACCCAATTCCAGACCGACGATATAGCTTTTATCGATAAACAGCGGACGCATGTCCTGACAGATTTTTTCCCACACGCGGTTATCGATGCGCTGCACCAGCCCGCGATCGGCAATGATTTCAATCGCATGATCGGCAAAAGAAACATACAACAGCACGCCCGTATTGCGCGCAGTATCCCATGCCCGAGTCAAACCGAACCATTCCAAAGCGCGTTCGCGCGGGGTTTTTCCGTCCCAAATCGCACCTGCATTCCAACCGGATTCCACCACAAAACGGATTTGCCCGAGGTGTTGCTGTTCTGAGTCGGCAATGGCTGCCTGCAAACGGGTCAGCGAACGTTGCGGGAAATAATTTTCCACGCGCCATGACGGATGAAACAAGTGCGCGAATAATCGTTTGATTTTACTAAAAAAGCCCATCACCAACCTCCTGACGCACCACCGCCGCCGAAGCCTCCGCCTCCGCCGCCGAAACCGCCCCCGCCAAAGCCGCCGCCGCCAAAACCACCGCGCGAGCCGCCGCCATAATCACCGCCGCCGTTCCCAAACGCCGACAGTACGGGCAGCAAGGCAAACACAAAGCCGAGTACCGCCAGAAAAAGCGCGGTGAATAAAGACAAGCCGAGCAGCCAACCGATGCCGCCGATGAGCGTACCGGTGAAGGCGCTGCCCAGCATTTTGCCGAAGATTTTTTTGAATAAACCCGCCAGCATCGGCGCGAAAAACACCGCAAAAATCAGCAAGGTGAAGATATCTTCCCCGCTGCCTTGCGTAGTATTGAAACCGGCTTCAGGCAGCTTCTCGCCTGCAATCAGTTGCTGCAAACGGGTCACCGCCGCACCGATGCCGCCGTCAATATCGCCGTTGCGAAAGCGCGGCATGATTTCGTTGTCCAAAATCCGCTTGGCATAAGCGTCGGGAATCGCTCCCTCTAAACCGCGTCCGACCAAAAGCTGGGTTTTGCGTTCGTCACGCACGACCAGCAGCAACACACCGTCGTCCAAGCTTCTGCGCCCGACTTTCCACGCGTCAAAGGCGCGCGTACCGTAATCAAACGGTGTCTCCGGCGCCACCGTCGGCACGGTCAAAATCACAATCTGACTGCCGTAACGCCGTGAATATTCGGTTAATTCCTGATTCAATCGGGCGCGATAGTCGGGGCTGAGCATCTGCGCCTCGTCCATCACCGGCGCAGTCAAAAGCGGCACGGCGGTTTGCGCGACGGTAAACGGCGCAAGCAGCAGCACACACCACAACAGTAAAAATCGACAAATCCGCAGCACGGTGTTGATCCTCGGACAATGGCAAAATGACGGCAATTGCATCAATCACCGTCATGACTTCAGGCAGCCTTAAATCAGAATTCGACTTTCGGCGCTTCGCTGATGGCTTGTTCGTTTTCCACGGTAAAGCTCGGGCGCACTTTCATGCCGAACACCATCGCGGTCAGATTGCTCGGGAAAGAACGCACCGTGGTGTTGTAAGCCTGCACCGCATCAATAAAGCGTTTGCGCGCCAAATTGACCCGATTTTCCCGACCTTCCAGTTGCGCTTGTAATTCGCGGAAGTTTTGGTCGGCTTTCAGTTGCGGATAATTCTCGCTCACCACCAGCAGACGCGACAAAGCCGAAGACAATTCGCCTTGCGCCTGATTGTATTGTTTCAGCGCGGCCTCATCAGGCAGTTCATTGGCATTCAGCTGCACCGAACCGACTTTGGAACGCGCCACGGTGACTTCGGTGAAGACTTTCTCTTCATGCTTAGCATAACCTTTGACGGTTTCAACCAGCTGCGGCACCAAGTCGGCACGGCTTTTGTACTGATTCAGAACTTCTGCCCATGCAGCTTTGGCGGCTTCGTCCTGTTGTTGCATCGTGTTGTAACCGCAGCCGGACAACAACAGCAAAACGGCAAAAGCGGCAATGATTTTTTTGAAAAAAGACATGATGGATACTCCATACGGGGGAAAATACAGATTTTGCTATCTTACACAATTTTTATCATAAGGGGGAAAACGGCTTGCCATTCCCCGCGTTCGGTTTTATAGTCTGCGCCGACATCGTCAACGATATAAGGCAATAATCATGTGGCAAATCATCGAAGAAGCCGGCTGGCCGATCTGGTTGAACATCGCGGCCTCCGTCATCGGCTTGGCCATTATTTTCGAGCGCAGCTGGCGTTTGCGCAAAAGCGCGGGCGTGCCGCGCGAACGCGAAGAAGCGTGGCGCGTCGCCCTGCTCACCCAACCACCAACACTGCCTGAAAACCCGCAAGAGACCGTGCTGGATCGCATTGTTTACGCCGGTGCCAAACAGCGTAACTTAAGCAAAGAATCGCTGCGCGACGAAATGGAAAACCAAGCACGCATCGAGGCGGTGGGCATGGAGCGGTTTTTGAATACCTTAGGCACGATTGCCGCCATGGCACCGTTGATGGGCTTGCTCGGCACGGTCATCGGCATGATTGAGATCTTCGCATCACAATCACCAAGCGGTTCAGACCCCGCGATGCTGGCACGCGGTATTTCGATTGCCTTGTACAACACCGCGTTCGGTTTGATGGTGGCGATTCCCGCCATGATTTTTTACCGCCATTTTCGCGCACGCATTGACCGCTATCTGGCTGATGCCGAAACCGCCGCCAACCGTTTATGGCACATCATGATTCGGCATTGACGGGGCGGACACCATGAATTTTCGTTCCCGCCGCCGCGCCGAAGAACCCGAAATCAACTTTATTCCCTTGATTGATTTGCTGTTGGTGATTTTGATTTTTCTCATGGTCACGACGACTTATAACCGTTTGCAAGGCTTGAATATCCAACTGCCGACCGCCGACAGCCCCACCGTCGAAACCTTGCAGCAACAAGACATTCTGCTTGCCGTGACCGCCGACGGTTGGCAGCTTGACCACCGGCCTGTCCCCGACCTCGCCGCACTTTCCACCGCATTGCACCAAGCGGCGCAACAACGCGACGACGAAGCTTGGGTGATTGTCTATGCCGATGCCGACACGCCTTATCAACGCGTGATCGATACGATGCAGGCAGCCCAAAAAGCAGGTTTGACCCGCATTACGC
This sequence comes from Neisseria sp., assembly GCA_030538055.1. Classification (GTDB taxonomy): domain Bacteria; phylum Pseudomonadota; class Gammaproteobacteria; order Burkholderiales; family Neisseriaceae; genus RGIG9985. The sequence goes on along the minus strand of JAUNUS010000028.1, from coordinate 2,956 downwards.
TGGCGAGCGATGCACCAACCGAAACGGCCGATTGATGTCTGTTCTCACCCGTCTCATCGAATCGCACTGGCAGCAACCGCGCTTATGGCTGACTTGCCTGCTCTATCCCTTGTCGCGCTTGTTCCAAGTCGTCGCGGGATTGCGTACGGCTCTTTACCGTTCAGGCTGCCTGAAAAGCGTGCGTCTGAACGTACCGGTGATCGTGGTGGGCAATCTGCACGCGGGCGGTGTCGGCAAAACACCTGTGACCGCTGCTTTGGCACAGTCTTTGCGCCAACAAGGCATTCGGGTCGGGATTGTCAGTCGCGGTTACGGCAGGGAAAGCCAAGAGACTTTATTGGTCGATGTGCGCGGCGATGCGGCGGATTATGGCGACGAGCCATTATTGTTGGCACAAAAAACCGGCGTGCCGCTGGCGGTCGGACGTGACCGTGCGGCGGCGGCGCAATTACTGTTGCAGCATTTTCCGGCGACGCAAATCATTTTAAGCGACGACGGTTTGCAGCATTACCGTCTGGCGCGCGATATGGAAATCGTGGTTTTCCCTGCCGGCGATGCGCGGCGGCAACGGCTTGATGTGCTGCCCAACGGCCCGTTGCGCGAGCCTTTATCCCGTTTGCGTGATGCCGATGCTTTGATCATCAGCAACGACGAACAGCACGTCACGCCCACGTTCAGGCTGCCTGAAAAGGTTTGCTTGTACCGCAGTCGTTTGTTTCAGCAAGATTTTTATGCCTTGAACCAGCCCGAGCGCACGGTTGCCGCCGATTTTTTCGCGGGCAAAAAAGTCGTTGCCTTGGCGGCAATCGCCCGTCCGCAACGTTTTTTCAACACCTTGGCCCAATTGAACATTCACCCCACCGCGCATATTGCCCTGCCCGATCACGCAGCCTTGAGCGCGGACGATATACCGTCCGATGCCGACATCGTGCTGGTGACGGAAAAAGATGCGGTTAAACTGGCGCGTTTTGCGCTGCCGCAGGTGTGGGTGCTGCCGGTTTATGCGATAATCACGCCTGATTTATCCGCCGAAATCATCTCCCGTTATGTCCGTTGAAATCGAACGCCGCTTTTTGCTGAAAAACGACAGCTGGCGCAGCCAAATCACCCGTTCCATCATCATGCAGCAAGGCTATTTGAGCGTGGAAAAAGAACGCACCATCCGCCTGCGCATCATCGATGACCAAGCTTGGCTGACGATTAAAGGCTTTATCAGCGATGTGTCGCGCCACGAGTTTGAATACCCGATTGCGCTGAGCGATGCGCTCACCATGATGCGCGAAATGTGCCCGTTTGTGCTGCAGAAAACCCGTCATCTGGTGTATGTGGATGATTTATTGTTTGAAATCGACGAATACGAAGGGGAAAATGCCCCGCTGATCGTGGCGGAGCTGGAACTGCCCGACGAAAACACGCCCTATTCCGTTCCCGATTGGTTGGGCGTGGAAATCACCGCCGACGGGCGTTACAGCAATGCTTATTTAAGCAAACACCCGTTTGCCACTTGGAAATGAAAGAACGTCATGGACAAAAAACATCTTGAACTTTTGGTTTGCCCTTTAAGCAAAGCCCCGCTGGAATACCGCGCCGACACGCAGGAACTGATCTGCAAAACCTCGAAACTCGCTTACCCGATTCGCGACGGCATTCCGGTGATGATGGTGAGCGAAGCACGCGAGCTGAGCGCAGAAGAATGTCGTTAAACCCTGAATTTGCGGTGATTATTCCCGCACGATTATCTTCTACCAGGCTGCCTGAAAAAGCTTTGGCGGATATTGGCGGCAAACCGATGGTGGTGCGCACCGCCGAAGCGGCGCGCCGCAGCGGTGCGATGCGTGTGGCGGTCGCCACCGATAACGAACGCATCATGGCCGCTTGCGCCACGCACGGCATTGAAGCGGTGATGACCGATGTGAATCATCACAGCGGCACGGATCGTTTGGCCGAAGCGGCGGTGTTATTGAAGCTGCCTGAAAACGCTTTGGTGGTGAATGTGCAAGGCGACGAACCCTTGATTGACCCGATGCTGATTGACCGCTTGGCAGCACACCTTGCCGCAGGCAGTGCACCGATGGCAACCGCCGCCCATCCTCTGACCGCCCATGCCGAGTTTCTGAATCCGAACGTGGTCAAAGTGGTGCTGGACAGTCGCCAACACGCACTGTATTTCAGCCGCGCACCGATTCCTTATCCGCGTGCCAATGCCGCGCAAGGGCTGCCTGAAAGCATGAACGCATTGCGTCACATCGGCATTTACGCTTATCGCGTGCCGTTTTTGCACACTTACCACACCTTAAGCCCTGCGCCATTGGAAGAGACCGAGTCTCTGGAGCAATTGCGCGTGCTGTGGCACGGCTACCCGATCAGCGTTTTGCCCTGCGAACACGCACCTGCCGCCGGCGTGGACACGGCGGAAGATTTGGCGCGCGTGCGGGCAATCTTTTCAGGCAGCCTCTAGAGAGCCTACACCAATCAAGTTAAGCTTTTGACAAGAACTTATCTGCAGGAGAACTTTACACAGGCTGCCTGAATAATGTCAGTAGGTTTCAGGCAGCCTGTATTGCTTTACAGAAGCTGTTCACTTGTACTTCATTGCCGTACGGGCAACTTACTTTCTTTGCTTCGTCAAAGAAAGTAAGCAAAGAAAGACGACCCCGCGGCGCAGGTTTGGCTGCGCCAAACTTCCCGTCAAAAAAGCCATTTTTGCGGCGGGCTTGAACTCGTATCGGCTGCGCCGCCACTCAAACAGGCAAGCCCTTTTCTCCGCAAAAACGCCTTTTTTAACGGCTGCTTCAAGGGGATGGGCGGATGAAATAAAGATTTCTTCAGGTTTCACGTTTTGGGTTTGAGGGGGTAAGGGACAAAAAAGGTGCTAAAAATCGCTGAAATGCTTATGCTGTATGTAGTGGTTCACTAAAACATCAGTCGTCGTTAGGTTGTTTTTACAGCTAACGGA
>JAUNUS010000027.1 GCA_030538055.1 Neisseria sp. | reverse complement strand
TCATATCGATAAAAAAACCGCATCGGTCAAAAGATGCGGTTTTTTTATCACCGGTCATAGCACAATATCTTCAGGCTGAGACCTTTGTAAAAATCTGTCCTGCGGCGCATTTCTTTGGAATGCGCGCCTCGAAATCTTGCCTAGCTTAAGCTATGTCTGCGCTTTCTGCGGTGCTATTCCTGCGAACTGCATCCACATGACAGACTTTTGCAAAGGTCTCAGGCTGCCTGAAGTATTATTGAAGCAACCGCCGTCATGAATCTCTCGCTGCGCTGAACTTCGTTTCAGAGGTTCTTCAAGTCTGCCCAGTGCCGTTCAGGCAGCCTATTCATTAAGCCGACGCATTTCTTCCCACAAAGCCGCCGACAATGCCTGCGGCGATTCGCGGCAGCCCTGCCGCAGCCACTGCGCTACCGCTTGCGCCACATCAGGAAAATGCAGCGGCGCAAATCCGTCGGCGGCAAGCCAGTCGCGCATGGTGTCGTCATCCCAGTGGTGCAGCACGGTGGCGCGCCGGTATTGCTTCAAAATCGCCGCATTCGCCTGCTGTTCGAATTGTCCGAACAGCGGACGGGTCAGGATTTTTTTGCCCAATTGCATGGCCTCGGTGCAAACACCGAAACCGCTGTTGCACAACACACCGTCACACGCTGCCAAATCATGCAGAAACGCCGCGCGCGCTAAGGGAAACAAACGGATATTGTCGATTGCCTGCGCTTCTTCAACCCGTGCATACACATGAAAAATCTGCTCCGGAAAACGCGCCAGCCAATGCAAAATCACCGTCGGGTTTTCCGCCGGCAAATACACCAAAATAAAATCCCCGCGCCGGTGCGCGCTTTCAGGCAACCTTTCGGTCAAAGGCGGCAACACCGCATCGTGCAAACGGTACCAGTGCAAACCCAAGGCAATATCGCACGGCGCAAAATGGCGCAGCAGCAGACGATTCAACCAAGGCGGGCGGAACGCCTCCAGCGGCGCGGTCAAGGCAAATTGATTGGACAGCCCGACCGACGGCACTTTGCGCCATTTTGCCGCCCATGCGCTGACGGGCTCAAAGTCATTGAGCACCATGTCGTAATCGTCCACATTCAGCGCACGCACATCGCGCACAAATTGCAGCGGGCGCAGCTCGCGGACGGTGGTGATTTGATCCAACTTACCGTCGGCGATGCGATAGGTGAATCCTGCAAAAAAACGCGCCGCACCGAAACATTCCATATCGAATAATGTTTCGCGCGGCGCGCCGCTGAATAAGAAATCGACGGCAATATCCGCCGCCTGCAACGCCGGTAACATGGCACGGGCGCGGGCGATGTGACCGTTACCCGTCGCCTGCACCCCGTAAAGTATTTTCATCAATTGGAGTTTTTGAGCAAGAGATTGTTCTAAGGAGGCGTCGCGAACTCAGAACCTCCTTATGGTTTCAGGCTGCCTAAAAACGCCGTTTTGGCGAAGCTAAAAGAACGTTTAAACCGAACAGCCTTCAATGCAATTATATCAACAATAATGCCACACCTGCACAAGCGACGCCCAAAGCAGCACCGGCGGCAATATCCGACGGGTAATGCACCCCCAGCACCACACGCGACAAGCCGATCAGCACCGCTGCGATTAGCGCAGGCAATGCAAATGCGGGGAAAAACACCGCGCACAAAGTGGCGAACACAAACGCCGCAGCGGTATGCCCCGAAGGGAAGCTGAAGGTATCCGAAGGATTGATCAAAGCCGACAATCCGCCCAAGCCGTGCGGACGAGGACGGCGAATGGTGTTTTTCAAGAAAAAATACAAAGATAATTCAATCAGATAAGCCATAACGCCGGTGCGGAAAAAATCCACACCGTTACTGCCGCCGTACTGCCACGCGGCAACGCCTGCCAACGCATAAACATAACCGTCACCGCAACGCGACACATTGCGCGCCACGAATGCCGACACTTTACGGCGGCTGATGGCGTGCAACCACAGTAAAAACCGTACGTCGATGACCGCCATTTTCTGCAATGCACTCATTTCCCGTCCTTTTTTTTGTGGATCGTGTTGCGATTATGCAAAGCGATTATGACGGTATGGTGAATCTTCGGTGACGCTTGCGTGAAAAAGGCTGCCTGAAAGGTTTCAGGCAGCCTTGGTGTGTTGACGAGGTCATTATTGTTGCGATTGTGCCGCAAAATAATTGATGGCTTTGCACATTTGATACATCGCGACAAACGTCACAATGATCGAAATAAACGCCAGCGCATTGATGAACCCTCCGACCACGGTCAGAATCGCCGCCGCCAAAAACAGATTTTCGTTCACCCGCGGCGCTTCATACAAAGCATGTTCGTCCAGAAAGTCATGGTAATCCTTCGACCAGCCATGCAGCGCAATAAACACCCAGTACAGATTAAAAAACGGAATAAACAAAAAACCGACCGCTTTACCCGGCGTGGTGCGGGTGCTTCTGCCGGACTGAATCATGAACCACGCGCGGTAAATATAAATACAATAAAGCACAAAGCCCACAACCAGTGCCACCACGCCGAGCAACAAAATCATCAAACTGCCGCTTGAGCCGCTTAAACCGCTTGGATCTTCCTCGGTCATCCCCATGCCTAGGCCGATCACCGCCAAGATAAATCCGCCCAAATACAAGCCGAAATACAACCAGAAATTGGCGGGCTTAACCGGTGCTTCGCTAAACGCATAGCCCTGCTCCGACTGCCCGTAGGTTTGGGTGTGCATGGCGGGCGCATCGTAGGGTGATACGGCCGGCGCGGGTACATTCGGCGCAGTGTCGGGTTGCAAAGACAAAGGTGATGCCGCAGGTGCAGCAGGCGGCGCAGCAGGCAATAAACCTTTTACCCGACGTGCTTCCACCCAGTTTTCCATGCCTTCGCGCCACACCAGATCGGTCGGCAACAACCGTCCGCTTTCGGCGCGGGCGCGTAATTCCTGCGCACCGACCGGGCCTTGCTGTTGCCCGTTTTCGGTGTAATACCACTGCGTACTCATACTGCTCTCCTTATTATTGACCGCACAAAGAAAATCCTGATGGATTCGGGATAGATTTAGTAAGACTGGCGCATTGTAAAGACGGGTTTAGCTGCGGTCAATCGTGCTTGGCAAGCTTTCAGGCTGCCTGAAGTTTTATAGAGCTTCTGACAAGAGCTTATCTGCAGTAAAACTTAGACCGCTACCTGAATAATGTCCGTATGCTTTAGCTTCGCAGAAACTTCGTTTTAGGCAGCCTGTATTGCGTCACAGAAGCTGTTCACTTTGTGCTTCATTGCCGCACAGGCAACTTACTTTCTTTGCTTCGTCAAAGAAAGTAAGCAAAGAAAGACGACCCCACGGCGCAGGTTTTGGCTGCGCCAAAACTTCCCGTTAAAAAAGCCGTTTGTGCGGCGGGCTTGAACTCGCATTTGCTTAGCAAATGCTCAAACAGGCAAGCCCTTTTCTCCGCAAAAACACCTTTTTGAACGGCTGCTTCAAGGGTTTGGGCGGATGAAATAAAGGTTTCTTTTGGTTGTTACGTTTTGGATTTGAGTAATACTGAAAAACCTCAAAACAAAACTCATGTAAACATTATCCAAGAAATCTCTGAAACCAAGTTCAACCGTTCTTAACCCTGTATCTTGTTATTCTCGCGCCATTGCCGGTAATCCACCAGCGGCGGCATGGGCGGATTGATGCAGTGCGGGCAAATGCCGACATTGTCTTCATCGTCGTCCTCTTCCGCCATATGCCCCGCATTCGGATCAAAGCGCGCTTGCGCCAACACGCTTTGCACCAACGCCTGCTCCTGCATGATGTCAAAGTCATAAGCGGCAAGGATTTCATTCAATAAAGCGATTTCATCGTTTTCCAAACCGCGACACGTGCGCTCAATCAGCGCGATGTAGTCCGCGTTATGTAATTTATCCTGCAACAATCCCATTACGCTTTACCCTGCATAGAATAATGTTCTAACGTCAATCCCGCTTGGCGGTACGCGGCAAACCGCCCGCGTGCTGCTGCCAGCTGCGCCTCGTCAGCTCCGACGATTTCCAGCACCCGTGCCAATTGCGGATAAGCGCATAAATCCGTCGCCAGATTCAGCGCGACTGTCGGCACGCCTTGCTCGGGCAAGGTTTGTCCGCCAAACGTCAGGACAATCGGCGCGTGGGCAGGAAACGGCGCATCGCCCGTCCATGTTTCATGCGCCAAAAAACTGTCGTCTGCCTGCGCCCACAAGCTGTCGCTCAAGCGCGCCATCTCAGCCTCATCTTGGCACAACACCAACAGGCGCGACGCTTTATCGTAAACCGTGCCAATCAGGCGACAGGCAAAAACCTCGGGTACGGCAACATGGGTATAAAAAGTAGCGGTTTTCATGGCATTTTAGGATGTTTAAGGATAATCAATGGTTTCAGACAGCCTTTTAGACGTTTCAGGCTGCCTGAACATTTACAATGTCGCGCTGTGGCTTAAGAACTCCAGCAACAACGGCACCGGTCGGGCAGTGGCACCTTTGTCTTTACCGCTTTTCCATGCCGTGCCCGCAATGTCCAAATGCGCCCACGGATAGTTTTCGGTGAAATACGACAAAAAGGTCGCGGCGGTAATCGTGCCGGCAGGACGACCGCCGATGTTCGCCAAGTCGGCAAAATTGCTTTTGAGCTGTTCGCGGTATTCTTCCCACAAGGGCAATTGCCAGATTTTGTCGTTGCTGCCGTCGGCGGCGGCCAGCAGGCGGTCGATTAAGGCTTGGTCATTGCCCAGCACGCCGCTGCCGACGTGCCCCAAGGCGATGATGCACGCGCCGGTGAGCGTGGCAACATCAATCACCGCTTGCGGTTTGAAGCGTTCGGCATACGCCAGCGCATCGCACAAAATCAAACGCCCTTCGGCATCGGTGTTCAAAACCTCAATCGTCAGTCCGTTGAGCGCCGTCACGATATCGCCCGGACGATTAGCACGACCCGACGGCATATTTTCACAAGTCGGAATCAATGCCACCACATTCAGTTTCAACTGCAGCTCAGCAGCGGCGCACAGCGTGGCGATCACACTAGCGGCACCGCACATATCGTATTTCATCTCGTCCATGCCTTCGCCGGGTTTGAGCGAAATGCCGCCCGAGTCAAAGGTAATGCCCTTGCCCACGAGCACGATCGGCGCATCGGATTTTTTGCCGCCTTGATAATGCAATTCGATAAAGCGCGGTTCGGTATCGCTGCCGCGCGCCACGGACAAAAAGGCATGCATGCCGAGCTTGGCGATTTGTGCAGGGGTGTGGATTTTGACGTTTACGCCAACTTTGCTCGCACGCGCTTTGGCTTGATTGGCCAAGCTTTCCGGCGTACAGAAATTGGCAGGCGCATTGCCCAAATCCCGCGCAAAATCCATCGCCCGCACCAGAACTTCCGCCGCGCGAAAGGCTGCCTGAAAGTCTTTATCGGCAGTGTTTTCACCCACAAAAACCAGTTCGCGCTCACGCGCTTCGTTGTCGCGGGTTTTGCCCGCACGGTAAGCGTAATCGGCATCGCCGACGGCGCGCACCAAGGGCGACACCAGCGCGGCGGCTTCTTTTTTGCTTAAACCGTCCACATAAACCACGATTTGCGCCTCATCACCTGCCTTGAGCCATGCGGTCAATGGCGCGCAGGCTTTGGCAATCGCAGCGGCATTTTCGCTGGGCTCGACACACCACAGCGCAAAGCGGTGCGGTGTATTTTCCGTACTGAAGGCTGCCTGAAAGCGTTTTTTGTCGTCGTTTTGCGCGATTTCGCTCAAAACGGCGGCGGTCGCAGCCGTTTCTTTACCCAATAATGCCAAAACCTTGGTCTTAACCGCATTTTTACCGATGCACAAAACCTCGGCGGCGGCGGATGATTGCTGATTTTTTTTGGCAGATATGCTAAATTTCATAAAATTTCCTCCACGAATTTGATTCGTGCATTGTAACGCAAGCGAGCACCGCTCCCAACCGCCTTATGATTTATCGAAGACAACTGATTAAAGAATTAACCTTGACCGCGGTGGGCATTTTTTTCGTGCTGCTGGCGATTCTCGTTTCCACCCAAATCATCAACCTGCTCGGTCGCGTCGCGGTCGGGCGCGTCGCGCTGGATGCGGTCGGTACCTTGCTGGCGGTGTGGATGCTCGGTTTGACGCCGCTGCTGCTGATTTTGACCGCTTTCATCAGCATTCTCACCGTGTTTTCGCGCTATTGGCGTGACAGCGAAATGGCGGTATGGCTGTCGTGCGGTTTGTCGTTGCGGCAATGGATTATGCCTTTAATGGTTTTTGTGCTGCCGTTTGCCGCTTTGACTGCGGCGATTTCCCTGTGGGCATCGCCGTGGGCGGAGGCGCGCGGCGCATCTTTTGCCCAATTTCTCAAGCAAAAACAAGACATGACTTTGGTGGAAGAAGGCATTTTCCGCGTGCAGGATAAAGACGGCTCGGTGTATTTTGTGGAAAGCTTCGATGCCGAACAAGGCGTTGCCAAAAACGTCTTTCTGCGCAGCACCGATGCCAAGACCCGTAAAACCGTGGTCACGCTGGCGCAACGCGGCGTGTTGCGCGAAGACGGTAATACACGCATTCTGACTTTGAATAACGGCTACCGTTACAGCGGTATGCCCGGACAGGCGGATTTTGAACGGGTGCGTTTTGACCGCGCGGACTTAATCGTGGCGGTAACGCCCAAGGTCGTCAATCTCGAAGAGGGGCGAAAAACCGCCATGCCGGCACAATTATGGGCAAGCGATAAAAACGACTACCGCGCCGAACTGATGTGGCGCTTATCCATGCCGCTGGTGGTGCCGATTTTGGCATTGCTGGCATTGGCTCTGTCGTATTACAACCCGCGCAGCGGACGCACCTACAATATTTTGCTGGCGGTGGTGTTTTTCTTTGTCTATCAAAACGCCCTCACCTTTATGCGTGCGCGCATCAGCAGCGGTCAGCTGGATTTTTGGACGGGGCTGTTACCGGTGCATCTGCTGATGTTGGCCGTCGCCGCGCTCTTTTTGTATTACCGCAATCAACCGACACGTTTCGCACGGAAAGCCAAATCATGAACATCATCAGCCGCTATTTGTTGCGTGCACTGACGCAGGCGACACTGTATGTCTTGTTCGCCTTTGCCGCGCTCTACGCCATATTTGACCTGATTGAGGAAAGTGAAAACATCGGGCGCGGACAATTTTCCGCCGGTACGCTGTTTCAATACGTCGCATGGCGTGTTCCGCTTTATTTGTATGAGATTTTCCCGATTGCGGTGCTGATTGGCGCATTGATTGCGCTGACACGCCTGTCGTCCACCAGCGAATATGCGGTGATGCGTACCGCCGGTGTTTCCATGCGCCGCATCATCGGCGTGTTATGCGCTTTCGCGCTCGGCTGCGCGCTCGTGAATACCGCCATCGGCGAATGGTTAATGCCCTTGGGCAATCGCACCGCCGACAATCTGGCTTACAACGCCATGCACGGCAAAAGTGCCACCGTCACCAAAAAAGGCGGCTTATGGCTGAAGTCGGGCAACGATATGGTGCAAGTCAATGCCATGCTGCCGGACAATACTTTACGCGGCGTGATGCGTTATCGGCTGGACGATGATTTCCGTTTGGTTGCGCTGGAAACGGCACAAACCGCACAGTACACCGATGATGGTTTGTGGCGACTGAACAATGTCGCCGCGACGGACTTTGCCGATGAACGCACCACCGTGCGTCGCGCCGCCGCCGAGAGCTGGTACAGCAACATCAATCCGCAGCTGCTTAATGTCTTGATTGTGAATCCGCATCAAATGTCCATCACCGCCTTGGGTGATTACATCAAGCATTTACGCGACAACAAACAGCGCACCGTCACTTACGAAGTCACGCGCTGGCGTAAAATATTTTACCCTTTCGGCGCATTGGCAATGGTGCTCGTGGCCTTATCGTTCACGCCGGTGATTGCCCGTCACAGCAGCATGGGGTGGCGGATTTTCTTCGGTATGTGCTTGGGTGTGGGCTTTCACTTTATCGGGCGGTTTTTCGGGTTTTACGCCGAACTCTTCCATTTACCGCCCTTGCTGGCGGGCGGATTACCGATGACCTTGTTTATTTTATTGGCGGTCACCGTTACCTATTGGACGCAAAAACAAAGATGACCATGAGCACCGTCACCGTCGCCGCCATTCAAATGGTCTCCGGCACACGTCCTGCAGAAAACATCGCTTCGGCACAACGCTTGGTGCGCGAAGCCGCCGCACGCGGCGCGCAATGGGTAGTGCTGCCTGAATACTGGATTTTGATGGGCAAAAGTGACCGCGATAAGCTGGCATTGGCAGAACCGTTCGGTTCAGGCAGCCTGCAAAGTACGTTATCCGAGTTGGCACGCGAATGCGGCATCACTTTATTCGGCGGCACGATTCCGCTGCGCAGCACGGTTGCGGATAAGATTTACAACAGCCTGCTGACCTTTGCGCCTGACGGCCACTGCATCGGACGTTATGACAAAATCCATCTGTTCAGCTACAGCGGCGTAGGCGAGCGTTATGCCGAGGCCGACACCCTTACCGCCGGCGAGCACGTTTCCGCTTTGGAAATCGAGCCATGGCGCGTTGCGCAAGGCATTTGCTACGATTTGCGTTTCCCTGAACTTTTTCGGGCGCAGGGCATATGCGATGTTCTGGTGCTGCCTGCGGCGTTTACCCATGTCACGGGACAAGCGCATTGGGAACTGCTGCTGCGCGCCCGCGCGGTGGAAAACCAATGCTACGTCATCGCCTCCGGACAAGGCGGTACGCATGAAAACGGACGGCGCACTTTTGGTCACAGCATGGTGATTGACCCGTGGGGAGAAATCGTCGCCTGCGTCGAAGAAGGCGAAGGCATGGCGATGGCCACGCTGGATAAAAACCGCATCGGCAGCGTGCGCCGCCATCTGCCGGCGGTGTTTCATCAAACCGCCATATTGCCTGAGCTATCATCATAACGTGCCCCGCCACCGCGATCACGCATGCATATTGAGCACGGCATAGAAACCGTGATAAAAAGTTTATCGGGCTTGCTTGATTTTTGTATGGGTTGCCTATATTGTATGTGCTGTTGCCACTTTCCGGCAGCGGTATTTTCCACTCATAATGAAGGAGTTTCACCATGGGATTGTTCAGTTTTATCAAAAGCGCAGGCGAAAAACTGTTCGGTAAGGACGAAAAAGAAGTTCAGGCAGCCGCACAAAGCAATGTGGCCGATTTGAATGCCAAAGCTTCGGCTGCGATCAAAGACTACATCGAAAAACAAAACCTCGGCATCACCAATCTGGGCGTGGCCTTTGACGGTGCCAGCGGTGTGGTTACCGTGACCGGCGATGCTCCGACTCAAGAAGCGGCAGAAAAAATCGTCTTGTGCTGCGGCAACGTTACTGGTGTTTCCGGCGTGAATAACCAACTGAAAGTTGTCGGCGGCGGTGCGGAAGGCCGTTACCACGACGTACAAAAAGGCGACACCCTGTCCGCCATTGCCAAAAAATACTATGGCAATGCCAACCAATACATGAAAATTTTTGAAGCCAACAAACCCATGTTGAGCGATCCGGACAAAATTTATCCGGGACAAAAACTGCGCATTCCCGAATAAACCCCATCCGTTTCTGAAAGCCGCTCCTCATGCATTAGTCGGTACAATGCACGGGGCGGTTTTTTTATGGAGGTTTACTGCGAGCCGCTAACCAACCATCACGCCGAAACCTTTACCCAAACACCTGTCAGACACGCACGATGCACAGTATTTGCGTAAAGCTTTCAGGCTGCCTGTAAACCGCAGCAGCCAACCTAACCTTAGCCGAACGGAGTTTTACCGTGGAAATCCATTATCTTAATCAACTCTTTGCCCCACAACATATTGCCGTGATCGGCGCATCCGACCGCCCGCGCTCGGTCGGGCAGACCGTTTTTGTCAATTTACTCTCCGGCACCAGCGGCATCAAACTCTCGCCTGTGAATTTGCGCCACAAGATCGTCGGCGGCATGGCGGCGGTGGCCACCATCAAAGAACTGCCCACACCGCCCGATGTCGTCGTGGTGGCCACACCTCCCGCCAGTTATGCCGAAGTGCTGAAAAACTGCCATGAAGTCGGCGTGCCTTATGTGGTGCTGATTACCGCCCAAGAAGACGCCAGTGATGATGACCGCCATCTGATTGCGGCGGCGATTCGCCAAGCCAAACAGCTGGGCATCCGCCTGATCGGCCCGAGCCTGCTGGGTCTGATGCGCCCCGCCGCAGGATTGAATATCGGTACTTATCGCGGCAACATCGCTGCCGGCAACATTGCCTTAATCAGCCAATCCAGCGGTTTGTGTTCGGCGATTCTCGACTGGGGCTCAGGCAAAAACATCGGCTTTTCTACGGTGTTGTCGTTTGGCGAAAACTCGGGCACGCTGGGCTTTGGCGAAGTGCTGGATTTCTTGGTCAATGACAAAGCCACGCGCGGTATCGTGTTGCACATTCACCGCATCGGCAACGGACGCAAACTGATGAGTGCGCTGCGTGCTGCCGCCCGCGTCAAACCGGTGGTGGTGATCAAGTCGGGACGTGCGGAGGAACGCGTCGCCGATGCGGCGTTGCATGTTGCCGACACCGTGCATGCGGATGAAGTGTTCAGCCGCGTACTAGCGCGTGCCGGCGTGTTGCAAGTGAAAAACTTTGCCCAAATGTTCAGTGCGGTGCGTACCTTGGCCGCCGACTACCGCACCGGCGGCGAACGCTTGGCGATTGTCACCAACGGACAAGGTTTGGGCGTGATGGCGGCTGATGCCGCCTCCGACAGCGGCGTGACCTTGGCGGCATTCAGCGAAAAAACCTGCAAAGCCATGAGCAATGCCCTCTCCGGCATCGACATCGGCAATCCGCTTGATTTACGCGGCGATGCCGGTGCATTGCGCTTTCGCACCGCGGTCAAACTGTGTTTGGACGATGCCGCCACCGATGGCGTATTGGTGGTGTTTTCCCCGCAAAGCGACAACAACGACGAACACCTCAAAACCGCCGAGATGATGGTGCAATTGCAAAAAGAAACCGGCAAGCCTTTACTGTTGTCATGGTTAGGAGGGGAAAAAGTCGCCGCCAGCCGTGCCTTGTTTGCGCGCCACGGTGCGTTACAGTTCGGCGTGCCGGAATACGCGGTGGAAGTGTTCCGCAGCTTGGTACAGTTTTACCGCAATCAACGCCTGTTGATGCAGATTCCTGCGCCGGCAAATTACCGCCGCACGCGCTCCGATGTGACGGAAGCACGGCATTTGATTGCCGAAGCACGCGCCAAACAGCGTTACATCCTGCCTGAACACTTATCCAAAAAACTGCTCGCCTGTTTTCACATCGAGAGCAACTACACCGACTTGGCACAGTCACCGCAACAGGCTGCGGATTTGGCCGATACCATAGGTTATCCCGTGGTTTTGAAAATTGACTCGCCCAATATTTTTCACAAAGCCAACGTCGGCGGTGTACGCCTGAACATCAAAAACCGCGAAGAGCTTGAAACCGCCTACGAAGAAATGACCGAGCGCATCATGGTGATGGCGCCGCAGGCAGTCATCAACGGCGTGAGCGTGCAGGCGATGCTGTCGCACTACCATGTGCGCGAAGTCAAAATCAGCGTGGCGCAAGACGCCACATTCGGCCCGATCATCGTGTTTGCGGCAGGCGGCGACGCGGCGATTCAGCAAGACCGCGCTTTGGCTCTGCCGCCGTTGAGCGATGTCATCATTGATGATTTAATCGGCCGCACCCGCATCAGCCGCACCTTCGGGCATTACAAAAACATGCAGCCGATTGACCACGCTGCATTACACGAGGTCTTGGCGCGCGTATCCGAACTGGTGTGCGAGCTGCCTGAAGTGTCCGAGTTGAAAATCGATTTATTGGTGTCGCCGCAAGGAGCGATCGCCTCGGACGTGCGTTTAATCATCAATAACGATGACGCGCCCGCCCGTTGCGGTCATATGGCGATCATGCCCTACCCGCATTATCTGGAAAAAACACTGTCCCTGAAAAACGGCACGCCGGTACTGATCCGCCCCGTGCGTGAGGTGGATGGCGACATGATCCAAACCTTTGTGCGCAATCTTTCCGAAGAAAGCCGCTACAACCGCTTTATGTCGAACATTAAAGAATTGTCCGACAATGTGCTGGTGCGTTTCACCCAGCTGGATTACGACCGCGACATCGGTCTGGCCATGGTCAGAACGCTTGAAGACGGCAGCGATGAAGCCGTGGGCATTGCGCGCTATGTGACCGACCCCGACATGCAGGCGTGCGAATTTGCCGTGTCGGTGGCGGACGATTGGCAAGGCAACGGCATCGCGTCGATTCTGATGAACCACCTGTTTCTGGCTGCCCGTGAGCAAGGCTTGAAAATCATGCGCGGCGAAGTGCTGGCAGACAACCAAGCCATGCAAGGCTTGGTACGCAAGCTCGGCTTCACGGTGGAAAAAGATCCGAGTGACGACAGCATCACGATTGTGGTCAAGGACTTATGGGCGGACAATACCGCAGAAACACCCGCTCCTGCCCCCAAAGCTCCGGCACGTAAACCGCACGCTGCCAAAAACTAAAGCCTTACCGCATCTTACAAAAACCACTCCCAAAGCGGCACGTTTTGTTCAACGTACCGCTTTTTTATCTTGGTTTAACTTTTCAGGCAGCCTTTGAAATATGGTTTCCCGCCCACCCAAGCCGGATGGGCGATAATTTTTATACAATGCTGCGGCATTTCGATGCAATTGGTTTACAATAAACGCTTTTTGGCGGACATTTGTCGTGCAGATTTATCCTGGACAATCTTTTATCCCGCATTTCCCGCATGGTTCGGCATTGACCATCGGTAATTTTGACGGCGTGCATTGCGGACATCTGCGCATTTTGCAACGCCTGCGCGCCGAAGCGGACGCGCGCGGATTGCCGACGGTATTGATGTTGTTTGAGCCGCAGCCTGCGGAATATTTCGCCCGTATCCACGGACGGGAAACGCCCTATCGTTTAAGCCCCTTGCGCGACAAACTGCGCTTGCTGGAAAGTTCAGGCTGCCTGAACGCGGTATGGGTGGCGCGCTTTAACGAAGCCTTCGCCGCGGTTGATGCGGAAACTTTTATCCGCCGCATTTTGATGGAGCAATTAAACGTCAAATATTTGCTGATCGGCGACGATTTTCGTTTTGGCGCACAGCGCGGCGGTGATGTGGCTTTATTGCAAGCACAATCAGCTTTTGTCACCGAACAAGTCTCCTCCATTCTTGCCGCAGGCAACCGCGCCTCCAGCACCGCCGTGCGTGAGGCTTTAAGCATGGGCAATCTGGCGATGGCGGCGCAAATTTTGGGGCATGATTATTGTTTATCGGGGCGCGTGATGCACGGGCGCAAATGGGGGCGAAAAATCGGCTGCCCGACCGCCAATATTTACCTGCCGCCGCATCGTTATCCTTTATCGGGCGTGTTTGTGGTGGAGGTGACGGGCGCATTTGGCACGAAGCGCGGCGTCGCCAGCTTCGGCCTCAACCCCACCGTTTCCGCCACCACCCGCCAAAAACTGGAAGTGCATCTTTTTGAATTAAACCAAGATTTATACGGACAGCGGCTCAGCATATGCTTCAAGCACAAACTGCGCGACGAACTGAAGTTTGACAATCTTGACGCTTTGCGCGAGCAGATTTTCCGCGATATGGACGCTGCGCGCGCATGGGGAACGTAAAGCCTTTTCAGGCTGAGACCTTTGCAAAAGTCTATAATGTGGTGCAGTTCGCAGACATAGCACCGCAGAAAGCGCAGACATATCATTAAGATAGGCAAGCTTTTGAGGAGCACATATCAAAGAAATGCGCCGCAGGATGGATTTTTGCAAAGGTCTCAGGCTGCCTGAACAATTATCAAGAGGGCTCTAACATGACGGCAGTGGTTAAATTTTCTGAAGTGGAAGACAAAATCATCGTGCTGCGCGATGTTCAAGTTGTGATTGACCGTGATGTCGCACAACTTTATGACGTCCCAACCAGAGAAATTAACCGTGCCATCAAAAACAATCCGGATAAATTTCCGCAGGGCTATTTGTTTAAGCTCAACAAGCAGGAAAAAACCGAACTGGTGGAAAATTTCCACCGGTTTAACCCGCTTAAACATTCAACGGTCACGCCGACGGCATTTACCGAACGCGGACTGTATATGCTGGCAACCATCATCAAAAGTGAGCAAGCCACCCAAACCACATTGGCAATCATCGAAACATTTTCAAAAATCAGAGAATTATCACGGACAATCGGCGAGCTATCTGCTGCGCCCGACGAATCCGGACAAAAGTCACTGATGCACAGAAGCAGCGAAATCATCACCGATATTCTGGGAGAAGACATGAAAACAACCGATACCGAAACAGAAATCGAATTGAATTTCACTGTTTTGAAATTCAAGCACACCATTAAAAGAAAAACGGAAAAATAAGCCTGATCCTTTTCAGGCTGCCTGAATCATTAAAATATAGAACGGAAAACCATCATGACCGACTACAGCAAAACGTTGAATTTACTCGAAACCGACTTTCCGATGCGCGGCAATTTGGCGCAGCGCGAACCGGCGTGGCTGCAACAATGGTACGCGCAAAAGCGTTACCAAAAACTGCGCGAGATCGCCAAGGGCAGGCCATTATTCGTGCTGCACGACGGTCCGCCCTATGCCAACGGCGACATTCACATCGGTCACGCGGTGAACAAAGTGCTCAAAGACATGATTGTCCGCAGCAAAACATGGGCGGGGTTTGACGCGCCGTATGTGCCGGGTTGGGACTGTCATGGTTTGCCGATTGAATTGATGGTGGAAAAACTGCACGGCAAAAACATCGCGCCGGCGAAATTCCGCGAATTATGCCGCAACTACGCCGCCGAACAAATCGGCCGTCAAAAACAAGACTTTATCCGCTTGGGCGTGATCGGTGACTGGGATAATCCTTACCTGACCATGAATTTTGTCACCGAAGCGAACATCGTGCGCAATTTGGGCAAGATTTACGAAGCAGGCTACCTGCAAAAAGGCGAAAAACCGGTGCATTACTGCATCGAGTGCGGTTCCGCGCTGGCCGAGGCCGAGGTCGAATACCACGACAAACATTCGCCGGCAATTGACGTTGCGTTTCGTTTTGTCGATAAGGAAAAAGTCGCACAAGCATTTGGCGTTCCCAAAATCCATGACGACGTGCGTGCCGTGATTTGGACAACCACCCCGTGGACGCTGCCTGCAAACCGCGCAGTCAGCGCACACCCTGAAGCGATTTATCAATTAGTATCCACACCCGAAGGTTGTCTGGTGTTGGCAAAAGAACTAACCGATGACGCATTGCAACGCTATAAGCTGCCTGAAGAGATGATTCTGGGCGAAGTTGCCGGTGCCGCTTTGGAAAACCTATTGCTGCAACACCCGTTTGCCGAGCGTCAAGTGCCGGTGATTTTGGGCGAACACGTCACCACCGATGCCGGTACGGGTTTTGTGCACACTGCGCCCGCGCACGGCTTGGACGACTATGTGGTCGGCCAGCGTTATCATCTGGAAATCGACAATCCCGTGCTCTCGGACGGCACGTTCCGCCGCGAGGAGCCTTTAATCGGCGGCATGAGCGTGTGGGCGGCGAATGATGTGTTGATTGACGAGCTGAAACGTTCAGGCAGCCTGTTGGCGTTTGAAAAAATCCGGCACAGCTATCCGCATTGCTGGCGGCACAAAACCCCGATTATTTTCCGTGCCACCGCGCAATGGTTCATCGCCATGGACAAAGCCGGCACCGGCGGCCGAACCTTACGCGACATCGCCATGAACGCGGTCGATGCGACCGAATTTTTCCCGTCGTGGGGACGGGCGCGGCTGGAGGCGATGATTTCCGGCCGCCCCGACTGGTGCGTGTCGCGTCAACGTCAATGGGGTACGCCGATGGCGTTTTTCGTGCACAAAGAAAGCGGCGAACTGCACCCGCGTTCGCGTGATTTGATCGAAGAAGTCGCCCGCCGCATCGAAAAATCCGGCATCGAAGCATGGTTTGCTTTGGACAAACGCGAGCTGCTCGGCGACGAAGCGGACGATTACGAAAAACTCAACGATACGCTGGACGTGTGGTTTGATTCAGGCAGCACCCATTATGCGGTGTTGCGCAACCGCCCCGAGCTGACTTGGCCGGCGGATTTATACCTCGAAGGCAGCGACCAGCATCGCGGCTGGTTTCAGTCCTCGATGCTCACCGCGTGCAGCACTGACGGACGTGCGCCGTACAAGCAACTGCTCACCCACGGTTTTGTGGTGGACGGTAAAGGGCAGAAAATGTCCAAATCCATCGGTAACGTCATCGCTCCGCAAAAAGTCAACGACACTTTGGGTGCGGATATTTTGCGCCTGTGGGTGGCATTGACCGACTA
Organism: Neisseria sp.; assembly: GCA_030538055.1. GTDB lineage: Bacteria > Pseudomonadota > Gammaproteobacteria > Burkholderiales > Neisseriaceae > RGIG9985. The sequence goes on along the minus strand of JAUNUS010000027.1, from coordinate 14,364 downwards.
TTCGGGCGAATTGGCGATTTCCGACGAAATCCTCAAACGCGTCACCGAAAGCTATCGCCGCATTCGCAACACTTTGAAATTCCTGCTGGCGAATATTTCCGACTTCGACCCGATGGACAATGCCGTGCCGTATGAACGCATGGTGGAAATCGACCGTTACGCCTTGGCACAAACGCGCCGTTTGCAAGAAAAACTCGCGGGCGATTATTACCCGCGCTACGCTTTTCACTTTGCCGCACAAGAGATTGTCCAGTTTTGCTCGGAAGAGTTGGGCGCGTTTTACTTGGATATTCTCAAAGACCGCCTCTACACCATGCCCAAAAACAGCCATGGGCGGCGCAGCGCGCAAACCGCACTGTTCCACATTTCCCGTGCCTTGGTGTTGATGATGTCGCCGATTTTATGCTTCACCGCCGAGGAAGCATGGGAAGAGATGACCGGCAGCCCCGAAGACAGCGTGCTCTACCACACCCTGTATGAATTTCCCGAAGCCGCCGACAGCAGCGAAGAGCGCATCAACCACCGCTGGCAGATTTTGCGCGAAGTGCGCGCACTCGTGAACAAAGAAATCGAAAGCTTACGCGCAGGCAATGCCGTCGGTTCGTCGTTGCAAGCGGAAGTCGAAGTCATCGCTCCGGCCGAAATCGCTGCCGTTTTACGCAGCTTCGGCGCGGAATTACGCTTTGCCTTCCTCGTTTCAAAAATCACGGTCAGCACAGGCGATACCTTAAGCGTCGCCGCCCAACCCTCGACCGGACACAAATGCGTACGCTGCTGGCACTACACCGACGACATCGGCGCAGTGGTCGAACACCCATCGATTTGTGTGCGTTGTGCACGCAATCTGGACGGCAAAGACGAAGAACGCGCATACGTCTAAACGCATAAGAAGGCGCGCTATGCGCGCCTTTTTTATTGCCCTGCTGCACACTGCGCTTGGGCTGCTCAGAAACTGAAATTCAGGCTGCCTGAAAGGAAATCAAACAGGAAAATTTTAACGTTACCGCCGTAGTGACTCTCTGCTTTTGCTTACAGAAACCTTATTTTTATCAATAACCACGTTTTGCATCATAATGCGCTTCGATTTACCTTATTCCAAGCTTTCAGGCAGCCTAAAACGAAGTTTCTGCGTAGCTAAAACAGGCTTGCGATTACTGGCTTGCATGATCTTGGCAGCGAACCTTGCCGCCTGCGCGCCCGAGCAAGCGGCGACATCCGACACAAAGGTACACGCCGTGGCAGCGGGTGATGTGTTGCGTTGGCAGGGCGATTATCGCGGACGCTTGCCGTGTGCGGATTGCAGCCATATTGAACTGCACATCACGCTCTATCCCGACTTACGCTACCGCATGAGCACTTTGCGCGTCGGTCACGTACAAGCACCGCCGCAAGTGGCGCGCGGGCGGTTTGTCTGGCGTGAAGACGGTTTGATTGAACTGGATCAAAACGGTGACCATATGGTGTTTTTCATCGGCACGGACGGCAGATTGGAAATGCGCGGTAACGACGGTACGGCACACCCCAATCATCGCGGCGAGATTTGCCGTTTGGATAAAATCCCCGACACGCCCCGATAAACTTAAGGCTGCCTGCAACACAATAAGCCGTCACTCTCTTGCACAAGCTTTTTTCTGAAAACACCGGCGCAATCCTGCCGAATCTTCACCTCAAAAAACGGAGACCCGGTATCAGATCTCCGTATCAGAACCCTTATCGGAACCGCTTAACGACTCTTTTCAGGCAGCCTGAATCAAGGGTAAGCCGCTGGCTTCGTCGCGTTGCGGCATTTGTCCTGCATGCAGTTGCGCCAGTAAGCGCATTGCCGCCGCGGCCACCGCAGGCGCAATCATAAAGCCGTGGCGGAACAGTCCGTTCACCGACATTATTTGCCGCTGGGTGTCCACGCGGATTTCGGGGTCGTGGTGATCCAGCGTCGGGCGCAGTTGGGTGAGAAATTCCAGCACGCGCGCCTCGCCGAAAGCAGGATGCACCGCATACAGCGCACTCATCAGCTCCAAGCTCGAACGCACCGAAACTTGCGATAAATCTTCGCTTTCGATTTGGGTTGCACCGATGACGAACACGTGATTTTCTTTGGGTGCGATGTAGAGCGGATAACGCGGATGCAGCAGCCGCACCGGACGATTCAGGCTGATTTCGGGCGCGTACACCCGTGCCACTTCGCCGCGAATGCCGCGCAAACGCGATGTGCCGTGCGCGTTCCAATCTTGCTTCGCACCATAACCGCGACAGTCGATCAACCAGCCGTCTTGCGGCGCGAAATCGGTCAAGGCGCGTTCGCTGTGCCAGTGACAGGTCACGCCGCGTTGCCGTAACGCTGCCGCCAGCGCGGATAAAGTCTGGCGGTTATCCAACTGCCCTTCGCCCGGCAAATAAAAACCGTGCGCAAACCGCCCTGCCAATTGCGCTTCATGCGCGGCAATCTGCGCCGCATCCCAGTTTTCCCAATCCTCGCGCCCGCCGTTGCCGTGACGCAAATGTTGCGCGAAACGGGTGGATAAATCTTTGTCTTGCGGGTGCCACACAATCAGGCTGCCTGCTTGCTGCATCATGACTTTTTCAGGCAGCCTGTCGATGATGGCTTCCCACATCGGCAGGCTTTGTTTGCCCAAGGCAATCACTTGCGGTGTCGCATCAACCGCTTCCGCCATCGGCGCGAGCATCGCCGCCGCGACATACGCCGCCGCACCGTCACCGTCCGCACTGCCGCGATCATACAGCGTGACCGCGTAACCGTTTTCCGCCAAAAACAAAGCCAATACGCGTCCGAGCAGTCCGCCGCCAAGTAGAGTGATTGCAGGTTTCATTGCTTTATCCTTATGATTCGATGATGGGAAATTTTATTCTCCGTGCCAATGCTTGCAACATCGCGGCATTGGACGGCGAAAATACTTGCGTCGCCGCCTGATCACACGGCAACCAGCGGTAGGCGATGTGTTCGCGCGGATTAAGCTGAATCACCGTATCGGCAGGAATGCACAAGGAAAAAACGTGTTCGCGATTGTGCGTGACCTGCGGTGGGTAGCGATGGCGCCAGCGCGGAAAAATCTCGTAATCGCTGAATATTTGCCAATCGCACAAGGCATCACAGCCTGCCTGAATGCCGGTTTCCTCGCGTACTTCGCGCAGTGCGGTTTCAGGCAGCGTTTCATTCGCCTCGATGCTGCCCGTGACCGACTGCCACAGGTTTTCGCCGTCGGCGCGTTGCAGCAATAAGGCATTGCCCATGCCGTCGTGCAACAGCACCAATACCGAAATCGGGGTTTTATACGTCATCGCTTTTGTCCGTCGGCGGTGCTGCCGCCTGTTCACTGCCCACAATGCGGATTTCGCGCTGAGGAAAGGGAAATTCAATCCCATGCTGTTGAAACTTTTGCCATATTTCCATCAAAATTTCCGAATCCAGCGACATAAAACCGTTTTCGGGGTCGGTGACCCAAAACGTCAAAATCAGATTGATACCCGAATCGGCAAACGCCGCCAAATAAGCATTAGGCGGTTGTTCTTTGTCCACGCGCGGACATTTTGCCGCCGCTTGCCGCATCAAGTCCAACGCCAGCGGCAAATCGGTAGCGTAGGCTACCTGCAAAGGCAAACTGCGCGATAATTTTTTGGAAGAGAAAGATTCGTTCACCACCATATTGGCGATAAAGGTTTCATTCGGAACCAGCGCCTCCGCACCGCCCGCATTGCGCAGCACCACATAGCGCGAAGTGATGCGGGTGACATAACCCGTAAAGTTTTCCACCACCAAGCGGTCACCGAGCCGAATCGAATGATCCAGCAGAATAATAAAACCCGAAACATAATTGCTGGCGATTTTCTGCAAGCCGAAACCCAGCCCGACACCAAGCGCACCGCCGAACACCGACAGTACGGTCAGGTCAATGCCGATCATCGGTAAAGTCACCAGCACCGCCAACAACACCAGCAGACTTTTGACGAATTTCACCAATACGATGCGCAGATTCAGATCAATGCGATCGACATTCATCAAGCGGTTTTCAATCAGACGCGCCACCCACAGCGCAAACACCAGCACCACCAACACCCAAAACAGGCCGTTACCAATGGTGTACAGGCTGATTTCGCCTTTGCCCAGCGGCAGCACCAAGGACTGCGCCCAACGGCGCATCATGTCGTCAATGCCGCTTAACCACAGCACAAACGCCAGCCAAATCGCGCCTGAAGTGAAACGTTCCGCACCGGCGGAAAAACGGTTTTGCGATAAAGCATAATGTAAAATCGTGGTGGCGGTGCGAATCACCATCATCCACGGCGCAGCAATAATCATCAGCGGAAACCACACCGAACGCTGTCCGGAAAATTCCCGCCACAAAAACACCGCCGCCACCGCGCCCACCAGCAGCAGTAAAGGAAATTGCAAACGACGCAGCCAATAAACATGAAACGGCGGTGTCCCGCCGGCATTTTTGCGCTGCCAACGCGCCACCAGATAGCCCGTGCCCAACAAAAGCACCAGTGCCAGCACCATTTCCACCAGCCCCGAAACCGTCAGGAAATTGCGCTGAATCAAACGCGCCATAAACTCCTGACGCATAAACAAGGAACCGATAAACTGCGCCCACTCCTGCGACAGCATGGTCAAGAAACGCGGCTGGAAAAAATCAGACATTTTCGACTTCGCCTTGCGAAAAAAAGTAAAACATTATATAGCGGATTCAAAACGTGTGGCATCACGGAAAGATGATTGAGACCTTTGCAAAAGTCCGTAATGTGGATGCAGTTCGAAGAGATAGCACCGCAGGAAGCGCAGACATATCATGCAGATAGGCAAGATTCTGAGGAGCGCATCTCAAAGAAATGCGCCGCAGGACGGATTTTTGCAAAGGTCTCAGATTGTCTGTCATGAAAAAGGCTGCCTGAAAAGCTTTCAGGCAGCCTGTTTAAGTCATGCAAGGATTACGCCTCTTCGTCTTCGGCGGCTTCGTCTTCTTCCGTTTCGGCGACGCGTTCCAAGCTGACGAGTTTTTCGCCCTCATCAAGATTAATCAGGCGTACGCCTTGCGCGGCGCGGCCGGTCTCACGCACTTGATTGACCTTGGTGCGAATCAACACTCCGCCCGAGGTAATCATCATCAAATCATCGCTGTCGCACACCAATGTCGCGGCGACAACTTCGCCGTTGCGCTCGCCGGTGTCGATCGCGATCACGCCTTGCGTACCGCGTCCGGTGAGGCGGTAATCATTGGTCGGGGTACGTTTGCCGTAACCGTTGGCGGTGGCGGTCAAGACCAGTTTATCCTGATCATCCTGCGGATGCGCTGCCAACAGGCTGATTAAACGGGCGTTTTCGTTTTCAGGCAGCCTCATGCCGCGCACGCCGCGCGCCGTGCGCCCCATGCCGCGTACATCGGACTCATTAAAGCGCACCGCTTTGCCGAGATTGGAAAACAGCATGATTTCGTGCGAACCGTCGGTTTTGACCACGCCGATCAAGCTGTCTCCTTCATCCAACGCCAGCGCAATAATGCCGGAAGTGCGCGGACGGGAGAAATCGCTTAACGGGGTTTTCTTGACCACGCCTTGCGCGGTGGCAAAAAAGACGTATTCGCTTTCGGGGAATTCGCGCACCGGTAAAATCGCGCTGATTTTTTCGTTTTCTTCCAGTTGCAACACATTGTTCACCGGACGGCCGCGGCTGTTGCGACCGCCCTCAGGCAGCTTGTACACCTTAATCCAATGGCAACGTCCCAAGCTCGTGAAGCACAGCAAATAATCATGCGTGTTGGCGACGAATAAAGTCTCGATAAAGTCTTCTTCTTTAGTCGCCGCGGCCTGCTTGCCGCGTCCGCCGCGCCGTTGCGCTTGGTAGTCGTCGGCAGGCTGGGCTTTGATGTAACCCGTGTGCGATAAAGTCACCACCATTTCTTGCGGCGGAATCAAATCTTCATCGGCAATATCGCCGCCGAAGGGGTTGATTTCGGAACGGCGCGCATCGCCGAATTGCTCTTGCATCGCGGTCAATTCGTCGCGGATGATTTGATTGACCCGTTCTTTTTTCGCCAAAATATCGAGCAAATCCAAAATCACGAGCATGATGTCTTTGTATTCGGAGACGATTTTGTCCTGTTCCAGTCCGGTCAGGCGTTGCAGACGCATTTCCAAAATCGCCTGCGCCTGCGCTTCGGACAGGAAATAACCGTCCGCGCCCAAGCCGACGTTTTCAGGCAGCCCTTCGGGTTTGGTCATGCTCAAATCCAAATCGCTGCGGCTGAGCATTTCTTCCACCAAGCTCGAACGCCACGGACGGGCGAGCAAGGCGACTTTCGCCTCGGGCGGCGTGGCGGAGGCTTTGATCAGCGCGATCATCTCGTCCACATTGGACAGGGCAACCGCCAGACCTTCCAAAATATGACCGCGTTCCCGTGCTTTTTTCAGCTCGAACAAGGTGCGGCGCGTCACCACTTCGCGGCGATGGCGCAAAAATTCGCTCAAAATCTGTTTCAGGTTCAACAGGCGCGGCTGCCCGTCCACCAACGCCACCATATTGATGCCGAAAGTGTCTTGCAGCTGCGTCATTTTGTAGAGTTGATTGAGCACCACTTCGGCGTTTTCGCCGCGTTTGAGCTCGATCACCACGCGCATACCGGATTTATCCGATTCGTCACGCAGCTCGGCAATGCCCTCCAAGGTTTTTTCGCGCACCAATTCGCCAATGCGTTCGCACAAGCGCGCTTTATTCACTTGGTAAGGGATTTCGTCGATGATGATCGCTTCGCGTTCGCCGTTTTTGCCGCAGGGCTCGAAATGCGTTTTGCCGCGCATGATGACGCGGCCGCGGCCGGTGCGATAGCCCTCACGCACGCCCGTCAAACCGTAAATCGTCGCGCCGGTGGGGAAGTCCGGCGCAGGAATATGCTCGATCAAATCATCAATGCTTAAATCTTCGTTATCGAGCAGCGCAAAGCAGGCGGCGGTGACTTCACCCAGATTATGCGGCGGAATATTGGTCGCCATGCCCACCGCAATCCCTGCCGAACCGTTAATCAAGAGCGAAGGGATTTTCGCCGGCAAGACCAGCGGCTCTTGACGGCTGCCGTCGTAGTTCGGGCCGAAATCGACCGTTTCTTTTTCGATGTCCGCCAGCATTTCATGGGCGATTTTCGCCATGCGGATTTCGGTGTAACGCATCGCCGCCGCAGGATCGCCATCGACCGAGCCGAAGTTACCCTGCCCGTCAATCATCATGTAACGCAAGGAAAACGGCTGCGCCATGCGCACGATGGTGTCGTAAATCGCCGAATCGCCGTGCGGGTGATATTTACCCATGGTGTCGCCCACGGCGGTGGCGGACTTGCGATAGGCTTTGTTGTAATCGTTGCCGCTTTCGTGCATGGCATAGAGCACGCGGCGGTGGACGGGTTTCAGGCCGTCACGCACATCAGGCAGCGCACGCCCGACAATCACGCTCATGGCGTAGTCGAGGTAAGATCGGCGCATTTCCTCTTCAAGGCTGACGGGAAGGGTTTCTTTGGCAAATAGGGAATCGGTCATCGGGATCAGTTACTGCGGAAGTTTTGAAGGTCAAAATAACATGACATTCTACCACAAACAGCCTTCGATTTCACGGCAGACTTTTCGCTCGAAAATCGGCTGCGTCACGGGCTGATTCAAGACTTTCAGGCTGCCTGAAGCAGGTTTTGAAACCCTTGATGCACGCATGCGATGCGCGCCGCGCCGTGTTATGATGCGCCCGATTTTTTGAGAAAACCAATCACACGCATGAATGCTTTCAGTCCTTATTACGGTGAATTTTTAATGTTGCTCTTGCCGCACTTGGCCGCCATGATGGCGCCGGGGGCGGACTTTGCCTTGGTGGCGGGTCAGTCGGTACGTTTCGGCAAACGCACCGGCATTTTCTGCGCCTTGGGCATCGGCAGCGGCATCAGCCTACACGTCGCCTACACCTTGGCCGGCGTAGGCGCGATGTTGCACGCCGCACCGCAACTTTTCGCCTTGGTGCGTTATGTGGGCGCGGCCTACATCGCTTATCTGGCCTACGGCTTAATCATGAGTTTCTGGCGCAGCCGCACCCAACACGCCGCCGACATCGTCACCACCGACACCGGCGAGGCGATGTCGGCGCGACAGTCTTTTGTGCGCGGCTTTCTGACCAATGCGCTCAATCCTAAAGTGACGGTGTTTTTTGTGGCGGTGTTCACCGCGATTGTCAGCAGCAAAACCCCGCTATGGGTACAAGGCATTTACGGCGCATGGATGAGCATCACCACCATGATTTGGTTTTGCATGGTCGCGCTGTTTCTGTCCGCCGCCCCGATTCGCCGCCGCTTTCTGCAAATCCGCCCGCTGTTTGAATTAGGCTGCGGTCTGGTGCTGCTGTTTTTCGCCGTGCGTATGGTGTGGGCGGGGTGAGAGGCTAACGATGACAGATGCCTGATAGAGCATTTTTTACAGTCAAATACAACATAAAAGGCTGCCTGAAAGATATTGAAAAGCCTATATTCGGCATTGGTTAGCCAAAATATCGACGGCAAACACAAAAAACAGCAGCATAAATTTTTACTGTACGAATACTTTAAACTAATGATATAAATGAAAAATTGAAAAATAATGAACGGTTAAGCATATGAAAAATACGCGCAACTTTCGTACCATTTTTTTGATCATTTCCAGTGCTGTTCTACCCTTCTTCGGGGCTGCTGCTTATGCTGATGAGCTGGACTTCGGGAAGCTTCCTTATGAAAAATGTATCGATACTTCCTTGCAAGACGATTTCGCTCAAGAAAATCAGCGGTTTTGGTTTCCCAGAAATCTCCCCTATATTGGGTACACCGACGGCGAACAAACCCCAGCCGGTGGCGATGGCTCATGCTATCTCGGCTTCCCAAATGCTCACAAGGAATCCGCTCTTGTCTTTGTAGATGATGCAATGGTTGAAGTTTTTCCGATGACACATTCACAGCAGAACGTATCACAATACCGATCCGGAGACCGCAGTATTATTGTTGAAATTCGCATAACCGGACAGGATACTTCTTGCGGTTCTGACGTAGAGACATGTTGTGGTGAGTACACCTATGCGACCATTACGGTCAAGAAAAACGGCAAAACCAAGAGTGTCACAGCAGCCAACTACAACGGTGGCTAAGCGGACAGTTCGCTACACTTTGACGCTTGCCCTGCCACGATGATGTACAATTTTATCGTTTATATTTGAAGGGGAAAATAATGGGAGCTTTTTTACGCAATGAAGAGCGCACACTGTTCTATATCAACGGCTGGTTTGCCGTGTTTTTCCTGCTGATTGCCATTGCGCTGATGGCATCACTGTTTGGAACCATACCGGCCATGGCTGCAGGTGTCGTATTGGCTTTCACGGTTTCGGGGTTTCGCATCATCCAGCCCAATATGGGATTGGTCGCAACCTGTTTCGGCAAATATGCCGGCTCGCTGACCGCAGCCGGATTTTATTGGACGATTCCCTTTATTTATCAGATGCAGAAGGTTTCGTTGCGTACCAAGAACTACACCACACCGACCATTAAAGTGAACGATGCTTCAGGTACGCCCATTGAAATTGCTGCCGCCATTGTGTATCACATCAGTAATCCTGCGGCATCGGTGCTGGATGTGGAACAAGCGGATCTGTTTTTGCACACTCAAAGCGAGAGCGCGCTGCGGACACTGAGCACCCAATATCCTTATTCATCCGCCGAAAACGAAAGCTTAGCCAATCATTCGGAACATATTGTGGAAAATTTCCGTAACATGGTGCAGGAGCGGGTGGATGTGGCAGGCATTACCATTGACGAAGCGCGCTTCACCCATTTGGCGTATGCACCCGAAATCGCCCAAGCCATGCTGCGCAAACAACAGGCGGAAGCAGTCATCGATGCCCGCGCCACACTGGTGCACGGTGCGATTTCTCTGGTTCAGGGCACGGTCAAAACACTGGAACAGCATGAAATTGTCAAGATGAGCGATAGCGAAAAAGCTAAACTGGTCACCAATATGATGACCGTTTTGCTTTCCGAGGAATCTGCTTCTCCGGTGGTCAATGTCGGCAGCGATTGATGGTTCATTTAGGCTGCCTGAAAGGTTTTAGCTTCGCAGACACTTCATTTCAGGCAGCCTTTCCGCACTGCATTCACGGATAAAAAACCAAACTCCTCACTTTCGCTATAAAATACCTCTCCCTTATCTTTTATTTGGAATCTCCGCCATGAATCGAAGCTCTGTTGCGTCTTTATCCGCTTTGCGCCACTGGCTGTGGCTGGTGCTGTCGTTACTGCTGTTGGCAGGCTGTACCAATCCGGTCAAAACCGATCTGCAAGCCCTTGAACAAACCTTTAAAACCGGCAGTTTCTCACCCGAAAATACTGCACGGATTAACCGGCAAATGGCCACCGCGCATTCGGACGCGGACCGACGGGCAGCACTTCAAGAAATGGTGACGGCACTGAGCACTTTCCGTGACCAACTACGTGCGCTGCCGCTTAAAAGCGAACAAGTCAAAACCTTGCGCGACAAGATGGCAACCGCGTCCGACAATATGGCGGCAGGTATGCGGGAAGCCTTAACGCTAGGGGCGAATAATCAGGATTTTGCGGCGCAGCAACGGATTCAGCAAAAAATCATCGACGCACAACAATTGATGAGCGAAGCCTCAATCGAACTGAAACGCTTGACCGTCGAACATAAGCTGGAAAACAGCGCGCAATAACATCAACAAAACAAAAAGACTGAGACCTTTGCAAAAATCCGTCCTGCGGCGCATTTCTTTGAGATGCGCTCCTCGGAATCTTGCCTATCCGCATGATATGTCTGCGCTTCCTGCGGTGCTATCTCTACGAACTGCATCCACATTACGGACTTTTGCAAAGGTCTCAGGCTGCCTGAAAGGTTTTAGCTTCGCAGAAACCTTTCAGGCAGCCTTTTTTAATGCAATACGACATTTTATAAACCCAATTCCTGCCACATTGCGTCCACTTTTTGCACCACCGCCGGATCGCGAGTGATGATGCGTCCCCATTCGCGGATGGTTTCGCCCTGCCATTTATTGGTTGCGTCCAAGCCCATTTTCCCGCCCAAACCACTGATCGGGCTGGCAAAGTCCAAATAATCAATCGGAGTATGATCCATCAGCACCGTGTCGCGCACCGGATCCATGCGGGTGGTGATCGCCCACATCACATCGTTCCAGTCGCGGCAGTTGATGTCATCGTCCACCACGATAATGAATTTGGTGTACATAAACTGGCGCAAAAACGACCACACACCCATCATCACCCGTTTGGCATGACCGGCGTATTGCTTTTTCATCGACACCACCGCCATGCGGTACGAACAACCTTCGGGCGGCAGGTAGAAATCGACGATTTCGGGAAATTGTTTTTGCAAAATCGGCACAAACACTTCGTTTAACGCCACGCCCAGCATGGCGGGCTCATCGGGCGGTCGTCCGGTGTAGGTGCTGTGGTAAATCGGGTTTTCGCGCATGGTGATGCGTTCCACCGTCAGCACGGGGAAATGGTCTTGTTCGTTGTAGTAACCGGTATGATCGCCGTAAGGCCCTTCCAGCGCGGTTTCATGCGGGTGAATCACGCCTTCGAGCACGATTTCCGCCCGCGCCGGCACGTGCAAATCGTTCCCGATGCACTTGACGAGTTCGGTGCGCGCACCGCGTAACAATCCGGCGAATTGGTATTCGGACAAGGTATCCGGCACCGGCGTGACCGCACCGAGAATGGTGGCCGGATCGCAGCCCAGCACCACCGCCACCGGATAAGGCGTATCGGGAAACTGTTCGCAATGGGCGCGGTAATCCAGCGCACCGCCGCGATGCGCCAGCCAGCGCATAATCACTTTGTTTTTGCTTAATAATTGCTGGCGGTAAATGCCGAGGTTTTGCCGTTTTTTGTGCGGCCCGCGGGTCACGGTCAAGCCCCATGTGATCAAAGGCGCAACATCTTCCGGCCAGCAATGCTGAATCGGCAACTGCGTCAAATCGACTTCATCACCCGTCACCACAATCTGCTGGCAAGGTGCTTTTTTCACCACATGCGGCGACATGTCCCATAAGGCTTTGAGCAAAGGCAGTTTGGCGAAAGCGTCCTTCATGCCGCGCGGCGGATCGGGTTCTTTCAAATACGCCAAGGTACGGCCGACTTCGCGCAATTCCTCGATGCCCTGCGCGCCCATGCCTAAGGCCACGCGCTCGGTGGTGCCGAACACATTCGCCAGCACCGGATAAGCGTAACGGCTGCCGTCGCGACGCACAGGATTTTCAAACAATAATGCCGGCCCGCCTGCGCGCAACACGCGATCGGCAATCTCAGTGATTTCCAGATGCGGCGACACCGGCGCGGCAATGCGTTTGAGCTTGCCCGCTTGTTCCAATTGCGCCGTAAATTCGCGTAAATCCGCGTATTTCATGGTTAAACCTTTCTCTTCGCTTTCAGGCAGCCTGAAAACTTTACACTTGCGATCCGCCCACGGTGAGCCCCGCGTCAATACGCAAAGTCGGCTGACCCACACCCACGGGCACGCTTTGCCCGTCTTTGCCGCACACGCCGACGCCGCTGTCCAAGGCAGAGTCGTTACCGATCATGCTGATGTGTTTTAAGGTTTGCGCGCCGTTGCCGATTAAGGTAGCGCCTTTGACCGGATGAATCAGCTTGCCGTTTTCGATCAGCCACGCTTCGGACGCGCTGAACACAAACTGTCCGGCGGTGATATCCACTTGTCCGCCGCCGAAATTGGCGGCATAAATGCCTTTTTTCACCGAAGCGATGATTTCCTGCGGATCGTGCGTACCGTTTTGCATAAAGGTATTGGTCATGCGCGGCATCGGGGCATACGCGTAACTTTCGCGCCGCCCGTTGCCCGTGACCGCCGTTTTCATCAGACGGGCATTGGTTTCGTCCTGCAAATAAGCCCGCAAAATCCCGTCTTCAATCAAAATATTTTCACGCGTGGCATTGCCTTCGTCGTCAATGTTCAGCGAGCCGCGCCGCAGGGGTAAATTACCCTGATCGATCACCGTCACGCCGCGCGCCGCCACCCGTTCGCCGATGCGTCCGCTGAACACGCTCGTGCCTTTACGGTTAAAATCCCCTTCCAGTCCGTGCCCGACCGCCTCATGCAGCAACACCCCCGGCCAGCCCGAGCCGAGCACCACCGTCATTTCACCGGCAGGCGCAGGGCGCGCGCTTAAGTTTAAGATTGCCTGCGCCACCGCTTGGGTGACGTAAGCGGTGATTCTTTCCGTATCGAAATACGCCGTGGTCACGCGACCGCCGCCGCCGGAATTACCCTGCTCGCGCCGACCGTTTTCCTCGACAATCACGTTTAACGACAAGCGCAGCAAAGGGCGAATATCGGCATGAATCCGCCCGTCACGCCGTGCCAACCATATGTATTCATACGCCGCCGCCAACGATGCCTGCACCTCGGTCACGCGCCGATCCGCCGCCCGCGCCAAAGCATCAATCGTGTGCAGCAAAGCCACTTTATCCGCTGCGTCCATGCCGGTGATCGGATTATCCTGCGGGTACAGATGATGGCTCTGCGGCGGGGTCGCCACCCGCACGCGCTGCTGCTGTCCCTGCTTGCCAATGGTACGCACCGCCCGCGCCGCCTGCATCAAGGCATCGTTATTCAAACTATCGGCATAGGCAAAAGCGGTTTTCTCGCCCGACACCGCACGCACGCCAAAGCCGCGCCGCGTGGCAAAACTGCCCGCTTTGACCATACCTTCCTCCAACTGCCAGCTCTCGTAAATGCCGTGCTGGACATAGACATCGGCATAGTCGGCGTGATGACTGTCCATGGCATCAAATGTCCGCGCCACCGCTGCCGCGGAAAAGTCCGCGCCGTCAAAAATATTGGCTTGCACCAAGGAAAGGGTTTCGTTCATGATCCGGTTTTCAGGCTGCCTGCAAAAAAGCGATTATAGTCAATCCGACCAAGGTCTGCATACTTTCGCCCCCCGACGGCAAAAACATCACCCCACAGCAAACGGGCATTTTTGAATCGATATTTTTACGATACGCTTCAACCATTTATCAAAATTCATCATTTTCACGCCACGCAACACTTGCCAAAAGACAAGAAATCTGGTTTAATGCACGTCTTTCGTGAACGACACGGGTGATTAGCTCAGTTGGTAGAGCGTCTGCCTTACAAGCAGAATGTCGGCGGTTCGACTCCGTCATCACCCACCACGATTCTGAAAATGCGCGGTGGTAGCTCAGTTGGTTAGAGTACCGGCCTGTCACGCCGGGGGTCGCGGGTTCGAGCCCCGTCCGCCGCGCCACATTGCCCCTTTTTGGGGCATTTTTTTCGTCTAAAGCAGTC
>JAUNUS010000026.1 GCA_030538055.1 Neisseria sp. | reverse complement strand
CTGAAGAAACACCTGCTGCGTCAATGTGCTCTGCCACGCTGTCTTGGGTGCTTTTGCCTTCGCGTAAGGCGCTTTCGGCGACAACAACCATTTGCCCGCGTTTTTTATTGAAGATCACTTTGTGGAGGCGCTTGTTCATACTTTATCCTTACCAATTAAATAATATTTAAGATAGAGATAGGCGGATAACGCTCAAAGCTTTACATGCTCTTTATTGATGAATATCGTCTGCCTGAATCCGCTTACAGGGGTTGTTGCGAAGGCTCTATTAAGAGCCTCCTTGATTTAAAACGTATAGTTCAAACCAAAACCGTAAGCAGTATTCGCCGTACGGAAATGGGTCGGTTTCTTCAAAGGTTTGCCGATGAACACGTCATAATGCAGATTTCCACCGACTTTGAATTGTCCGCGTGCGCCGATCACGCCGCCAATCAGGCTTTGTCCGACCAGATGCCGAGCCGATGCGCCGGAAACATGCCCGCCGTCCAACCCGAGATATGCCTGATGTCCTGCTTGATACTGCCAAGCCAGATCATTGCGCCAATACCAGCCGCGCTCGGCCGATAAGGTCGTCTCGCCGTCAAAGCCGCGTACGCTGTAACGCCCGCCAATGGCGATTTTATCCAAAGGGGTCAGCGGGGTTTTGTTCCATTGGGCACGAACAGTACTGTCGTAACTGAAATGCTGCGCGCCGATTTGAAAGGGCAGATTTAAGCCTAAATCGGCTGTGATGACTTGCATACGGGACGTGCCTTCGCCAAAGGCTTCTTCCGGTGCTCTCAGGCTGTTTCGCATACCGGTACCGCGCTTGTAACCGACGCCGACATCTAAAGTGGCGTTACCGATGTATTCTTTATGGGTTAGATTCAATGCCCAGCCCGCCGTGCGGCGGCGTTGTACTTTGATTTCGGCATCGTTGATGTAGCTGTGTGCTTCCCGCTGCCACAGCTTGGCCGCCAAATGGGTTTTACGCTGCGCATCGCGGTACAGCAGACGGCTGACGCCGATGTCGCTGTTCCAGCTTTTACCGTTATAGTCATAATTTTCACTATCGCCGGCAACCGCTTGGTGGTAGCGGTAGTAATTGTGATTCCATGACCATAGCCAATGGCCAAACGGTACGGAATAATGTGCCGCATAGCCGGTGGTGCCGCTGTCGGTGCGCTTGCCGTCTTTATCGGTATGGTCGGCCTTGTGTCCTAAATCATGGTTGTACGATACGTAAAAAAGATCGCTTAGACCCAAAGGGTTATCGGCAGAAAAGGTAATGCCGCCTTGATATTTACCGGTACTTTTGCTGCCTGAGTCGTCCACACTGAGCGACAGGCGATACGGTAGTAAGCGTTGCTTCCATAAAATAACAACGTCACTGGCATTGGGGGTATCTTCCGCCGGAACGATTTGAATATCGGCTTCCGCCGTCGGGATGCGTTTGAGGTTTTCCAGACCCTGCTCCAGATGGCGCAGATTCAGTATATCGCCCGCCGCAGTAGGAAATTCATTTTGAAAGACGGCAATACGGTCGGCATGCGTCCGGGCGGCATTACCGGTATCAATACGAATCTGGCGAATACGCCCGGGAATAACCGTCAGTATTAATACGCCATTCTTTAAATCTTGCGGCGCAGCCAAAATACGGGTGGTGGTATAACCGCGCTCAATCACGGCATTCTGCGCCAAAGTCATGATGTGGTTGATGCCCTGCGCACCCAAGCACATGCCGGATGTAAAGCCCGAACGGGTAATCGCTTGATTCAGAACAAATTGAAATGAATCGGCAGCATCACCCTCCAACACGATCTCGTGTACGGCAAAGCACGGCGTTTCTGCTTGCTGCAATGAAAAAACGACCGGAGGTTCTGTGATCGAACCGTCCAGCCGTACATCGCTTTCAGGCAGCATCTGCTGTTGTAATTCCTGCTGACGTTGCCGATCACGTAAAAGATGATCCTGCTGTAGTTGCTGTGACTCTTGTGTAACGTGCGGAGGTAAGGGTGCAGCGTAAAGCGGCAGCATCCCCATCATAAGCAATAGGGAAAGTACACCGGCAATGTGTGTTGGATAGTTTTTCATTATTATGGGCAACTAGGTAATTCGTTATTATCGAATATTAAACTATATCGATACTCTAAAGCAAGTGCTAACTCAGACAAAGCAAACGAACAACTCTACAATCGCACACTCACTTTAACCACTGCACCGTGGCCAAACCCAAAAAAGTCATCAGCAATGAACCGCCGGTATGCGCCAAGGCTGCCAGTGCCGCCCATGCCAAACGTCCGTTTTGCAGCAGCGTCACCACTTCGGCGGAAAAAGTGGAAAATGTTGTCAGACCGCCTAAAAAGCCGGTGATCACAAATAAACGCCATTCCGGCGCCAGCAAGGGATGGGCGATAAACCATGCCAGCGCGATGCCGACCAGATAAGCACCGATCAGATTGGCCGCCAGCGTGCCGGGAGGTAACTGCGGCAACAAGCCGTTTAAGCCCAAGCCCAGCAACCAGCGCAATAATGCGCCCAACGCCGCACCGCCCGCTACCGCCAACACCGAATAAAACATGGTTCCGACCTTATGAGCTTATTCGTACTGAAGAACTAAAAATGCCGTTTCAGAGGCTCCCTGAAACATTGTCGCAGGTGATTGAATCTTTTTCAGGCTGCCTGAAAAGGGTTTACGGTTTTCCCGTCAGCGGGCTGACGGTTAAAATTTCGTAACCGTTTTCCGTTACCAGCACTTCGTGCTCCCATTGCGCCGAAAGCGAACGGTCTTTGGTGACCGCCGTCCAGCCGTCGCCGAGAATCCGCAAATGTCGCTTGCCTTGGTTAATCATCGGTTCGATCGTGAAAATCATGCCGGGTTTAAGCTCTACGCCCGTACCCTTTTGCCCGTAATGCAGCACTTGCGGCTCTTCGTGAAACAAGCGTCCGACGCCGTGACCGCAAAATTCGCGTACCACGGAGTAACCATTGCTTTCAGCGTATTGTTGAATCAGGTAGCCGATATCGCCCAAACGCACACCGGGGCGCACCGCGCGAATGCCGATCATCATGCATTCGTGGGTGATTTCCACCAAACGCCGTGCAATCGGCGACACTTCGCCCACGCAGTACATACGGCTGGAGTCGCCATGAAAACCGTCTTTGATCACGGTCACGTCAATATTGACGATGTCTCCGTTTTTCAATGGTTTATCATCGGGAATACCGTGACAGATCACATGATTGACCGAGGTGCAAATCGACTTCGGAAACGGCGGTTGTCCATAATTCAACGGCGCGGGAATGGTGTGTTGCACATTGACTTGGTAGTCGTGGCACAGGCGGTTGATTTCTTCCGTGGTCGTGCCGACCTTCACAAACGGCGTGATGTAATCCAACAACTCCGCCGCCAAGCGTCCGGCGATGCGCATTTTTTCGATTTCTTCGGCATTTTTGATGACGATGCTCATGTTTTTTCCGTGTGTTTTTTCAATTAAAAGGTATAAAAATACTGAAAAATATCTGCTTTCCTATCAGGTATTTTTCAGATCAAGCGCGAATTATAGTGGCTTTCAAAAAATACCGCAGCAAGCTTTTAAGGAAGCTATGAAACGGTGTTTAAGGCTGCCTGAAGACAATAGCCGTTTATTTGTCCGCTTTCTTTTTTGCGCGCGGATGTGCTTCGTCGTACACCTGCGCCAAATGGTCAAAATCAAGCTTGGTATAAATTTGGGTGGTGGACAATCGGCTGTGCCCAAGCAGTTCTTGCACCGCACGGATATTGCGGCTGCTTTGCAGCACATGACCGGCGAAGCTGTGGCGCAGCATATGCGGGCTTAAATGACGGTCTGCACCGTGGCGCAATGTCCAGTCGTTCAGACACTGACGCAGGCGGCGATCCGTGATGCGTGTGCCGAAACGGTTGGTAAACAAAGCATTTTCACCGGCAAGCGCCACGCGCAGCGGTAAATACGCTTGTAACGCCGCCACGCTTTGCCTGCCCAAAGGCACGACCCTTTCCTTACCGCCTTTGCCCGAAACGTGTACCAATCCTTCTTCCCAATCAATATGATGCAAATCCAACGCCACCGCTTCTGCCACGCGCAAACCCGAGCCGTACAATAACTCAAACACCGCCGCGTCACGCCGCGTGTACACATTATCCGCCTCTTCGGGCGCATCAAAAATGCGGTTCAGCTTTTCCGCGTCCACCGCCTTGGGCAAGCGTGACGGTGCTTTCGGCGCTTTCAAACCGGCCAAGGGGTTATCGTTCAGGCAGCCTTTTTCGATTAAATCCGCCACGTAACGCCGCCACACGCTAAGCTTGCGCGCCATGCTGCGCGGGTGCAAACCTTGCGCGGACAAGCGTTTGAGCGCGTACACAAAAGTGTTGCGGGTGATGTTCTCTTCAGGTAAATCTTTAATCAAATCAGATAACTGCTCCATATCATGCCGATAAGCCAGCTGGGTATGCTCCGACATGCCGCTCTGGCGCAGGCGGGTGAAAAAATCTTCACGGAAAGAGAAAAATTCCTCACGGTTCATGGTGTGTTTTTCAAGGTCAAGATGCGTTCGTACAAGGTTTTTTTATTGAGCCCGCTGATTTGTGCCGCCAGTTGCGCGGCGTGTTTGGTGGGCAATTCCGCCGCCAATACCTGCAGCATTTTTTCTACATCGGCACTTTCGCCCGCCGCAGCGGTTTTTTCCAAGGGATGCAGCAGCAATACCATTTCGCCTTTGCTCTGATTGGTGTCATTGTCCAAAATGTGCAATAAATCCTGAGGGCTGCCTGAAAGCATGGTTTCAAAGGTTTTGGTCAGTTCGCGCGCCAACGTAACGGTGCGTTCAGGCAGCGTGCTCATGTCGCGCAAAGTATCGGCGATGCGGTGCGGCGTTTCGTACACCACCACCGGACAAGCATAAGCGTAGAGTTCTGTCAGGCGTTTTTGGCGTTCGCTTTTTTTCGCAGGCAAAAAACCGCCGAAATAAAAATCTTCCGCCACCAAACCTGCCGCGCTCAATGCCGCCGTCACCGCGCTCGCTCCGGGAATCGGATACACCGCCAAACCCGCCGTGCGCACCGCTTGCACCAAACGTGCGCCGGGGTCGCAAATCGCGGGCGTGCCGGCATCGGAAACCTGCGCCACCACTTCGCCTGCTTGCAATCGGGCAATGATTTTTTGTGCCATTTCCTGCTCGTTGTGTTCGCGCACGCTGATTAAGGAGCTGCGAATGCCGTACGCCGCCAGCAGCCGCGCGGTCACGCGCGTGTCTTCGGCGCACACCACATCGGCACGCTCCAACACCGCCAAAGCACGCAGGCTGATGTCCGATAAATTGCCAATCGGCGTGGCGACCACATATAATGCGCCGCAACGAACGCTCTCCTTGGCTTTGAGCAGGTGTTGTTGCATAAAACGACCTTGTCGTGAATAAACGGAGGAATCATACCATGTTCGGAAAAAACCGATGCGCCTGAACCACGCCGACGCCCAAGCCGCCGAAGAGGCTGCCTGCAAATATTTACGCGGACAAGGCTTTGGCATCATCGAGCGCAACTGGCATTGCCCTTACGGCGAAATCGACATTGTGGCGCGAAAAAAACAATTGTTAATCTTTGTTGAGGTAAAATACCGCCGATCTGCAGCCTTCGGCGGCGTTATCCACAGCATCACCGCCGCCAAGAAAAACAAAATGCAGCGCAGTATTTTGGCTTATTTGCAGCAACATCCGCATCGCGGCGATGTGCGTGCCGATGCGGTTTTATTGCAAGCAGGTCAGGCATTGCGCCACATCGAAAATATTTTGGATTAAAACACCCATGACACTTTCTTTAAGCGAACGCATCGGCGAACACTTCACCCAAAGCATCACCGTCAAAACCCAATGCCGCGACCTGCTGCCTGAAAAAACCGCGCAAGCGGCACAACTGGCGGTTGAAGCATTGATGAACGGGCAAAAAATCCTCGCCTGCGGCAACGGCGGTTCGGCTGCCGACGCGCAACATTTCGCGGCGGAGCTGGTCGGACGTTTTGAACGCGAACGCATGGAGCTGCCTGCGATTGCCCTGACCACCGACTCTTCGATCTTGACCGCGATCGCCAACGACTACGAATTTGACGTCATTTTTTCCAAACAAATCCGCGCCTTGGGTAAAAGCGGCGATGTTTTGCTCGCGATTTCCACTTCGGGCAATTCCTCCAACGTCATCGCTGCAATCCACGCCGCGCATCAGCACGGCATGCACGTGATCGCCCTGACCGGCCGCGATGGCGGTAAAATCGGCGAAATGCTGCGCTCGGAAGATGTCTTGCTCAATGTGCCGCACCAGCGCACCGCACGCATTCAGGAAGTGCATTTGCTGCTGATTCATGCCTTATGCGATGCGATTGATTATTTACTGTTCGGCGAAATGCCTGATGCGGTTTAAGGCTGCCTGAACGTTTTTTCAGATCATACAAAGGAAATCAATATGAAATCATTACGCTGGGGCATCATAACCCTGATGTTGTCTTTATCGCTGTCGGGCTGTGCTTTGCTGGCGATTGGCGGTGCAACCGTCGGCGGCTTGGCTTTGGCCGAAAGACGCACCGTCGGCGCGCAAACCGACGACCAAATCATGGAATTGGCGGTCAAAAACCAAATTGACGGCTACCTGAAGAAAACCCCCGACGCCGCCAATACCGGTGTCTCCGTGGTCAGCTATAACCGCAATATTCTGCTCATGGGCGCAGTGCCCTCGGAAGAGGAACGGCTCACCGCCGAACGCATTGCCCGCACCCAGCAAGCGGTACGCCATGTGTACAACTACATCACCGTGGGTGCAGGACGTTCTGCGGATCAGATTGCGCGCGACGGCTGGACGACTTCAAAAATCCGCACCATGATGCTCAAACCGCGCGGCTTTTCGCCCAACCACGTCAAAGTCGTCACCCATAACGGCGTAACCTATGTCATGGGCATTCTCACGGCGGAAGAACAGGCCGCCGCCACCCAGGAAGTCAGCACCACTTCGGGCGTACAAAAAGTCGTGACTTTGTACGAAACCTTTACCCTCGCACCGCAGCAATAAACCTTGCGCGGCTGCCTTGATCAAACAGGCTGCATCATGACCGAAAACATCACCGAACCTTCCGCCGAACAAACACCCCAAAAAAGCTTCACCAAAGTGGTCGGCGGTATCTTGGCGGCATTGGCATTGATTGCGCTGATTCTCGCCGGCATGGCGTACGCCCTGCTCACCAGCGGGGAAAAGCAAACTTACGAATCGCCGGGCAGTGCGTCCGACGCAGCATCCGATGTGGCCGTTTTCGCACCGCGCGGCGCATCGGAAGCCATGCCCTCTTTGCCTGCCAACGATGCCACCGGCACCGCTGCGGTTGAACAGCTTGACCCCAATCAGGCAATTCCCGCCGCCCTGCCCGAGTCAGGCGAATTGCCCGGCAAACCGCTTGACCCGACCAATCGCGGCGGGCAAAGCGATTTTGACAATTTGTTTTAAGTTTTAAGCAATGATGAATTTTCCGACCGCGCGCCGATGGCGTGCCGCTTTAGCGTTTACGGGCTTGCTGCTGCTCGCTTCCTGCGGCACACCGCCCGCACCTGCTCCGAGTACCGACGGTACGCCTTTGCCCCATTGGAATACGCCGCGTGTTGCCGTCGGCGAAACAGTCAATGTCGCGGGCAATGTGCAATACATTGCCATGCAGTTCAATGACTTGCCCGACTGGAATCGGCAACCTTTTGCAGGCAGCCTCGCTTCTTTTCATAACAGCTGCCGCCGCTTGAGCTATAACGCGCAATGGACGGCCTTATGCGGCATCGCCGCGCGCGTACCGCTTACCGATCAAGCCGCGCGCGCCTTTTTCGAGCAGTATTTCACCCCGTGGAGCGTCAGCCAAAACGGACAGCTCGCCGGTACGGTGACGGGTTATTACGAACCGGGTTTAAGCGGTTCTCTCACCGCCACTTCCCAAGCAAAATTTCCGATTTACGGCGTTCCGTACGATTTTGTCTCCGTACCTTATTCAAGCGGCAAGCGCAGCGGCACGGTGCGGATTCGCGCCACCGGCAACAACAGCGGCGTGGTGGACGCTAACGGCTCTTACACCGCGAATTTAAGCGAGTTTCCGATCACCGAACGCACCCGTGCATTAAAAGGCCGCTTTGCAGGCAACCGCTTTGTGCCCTATTACACCCGTGCCGAAATCAATGCCGGTGCGCTGAACGGCAAAGCACCGATACTGGCGTATGCCGATGATCCGGTAGAGCTTTTTTTCCTGCAGGTACAAGGTTCAGGCAGGCTGATTACCCCTGACGGACACAGCGTGCGCCTTGCTTTTGCCGATAAAAACGATTTCCCCTATGTATCGATTGGGCGTTACATGGCGAATCGCGGCTATCTGCCTTTGAGCAATACCGATATGCCGTCGATCAAAAACTGGCTGCGCGACAACCCTGCCAAGCTGGCAGAAGTGCTCGGGCAAAACCCCAGTTTTGTGTTTTTCCGCAAGCTGCCTGACGACCACGATAACGGCCCGTCCGGCGCGCTCGGCGTACCTTTGAGCGCAGGTTTTTCCGCTGCGGTGGATAAGCACCACATCACCTTAGGCTCACCGCTGTTTGTCGCCACCACCGATCCGCGTAACGGCCGCGCGCTGAACCGACTGGTGATGGCGCAAGACACCGGCTCGGCGATTACCGGCGGGGTACGGGTTGATTTCTTCTGGGGTTACGGTGCCGAAGCCGGTACGTTTGCGGGCAAAATGAAACACCCCGGCTATGTGTGGACGCTGCTGCCCAACGGACAATTGCCGCGTCATCAGCCTTAAACAGGCGGCCTGAAACATCAAACAAAAGACCTTGCGCCGTGCAAGGTCTTATTTGCTTTCAGGCTGCCTGAGACCTTTGCAAAAATCCATCCTGCGGCGCATTTCTTTCTGCATCCACATGACGGACTTTTCCAAAGGTCTCACCCTGTTGATTGCTCTTCACGACAACAAGCCGTCCAAAATCGCACATTCCGGTCGTTGATCGCCGCAACAGTCGGTATGCCAGCCGCGCAAGGTGTCGCGCATCGCGCTTAATCGGGCGATTTTTTGATCCAGCATGGCGATGTGATTAGCGGTGATCGCTTTGACCGCCGCGCTGGTGCGCTGGGGGTCTTGCCATAAACGCAGCAATTCGGCGGTTTCCGCCAGCGAAAAATCGACCTCGCGCGCACGGCGGATAAACTGCAACAGCGCAACATCGTTTTCATCATAGCGGCGATAACCGTTTTCACTGCGTTTTGCCGACGGAATCAAACCCATTTTTTCGTAATCCCGAATCATTTTGGCACTGAGCCCGCTGGCTTGTGCGGCTTGACTGATGTTCATGACTGGCTCCTACTGCTTGACTTTAACATTAGGTTAAGGTTTATGCTGTAACAGAGATTTCAAGTGAGGCGTGAAAAAACTTTGATCAGCGGACTTTAACCTCACCGGATTTCGTTTCGCCATTGAACAATTTTATTTCAGGAGAACACCATCATGAAGGAAATGATCTTAAAAATCGGCGGCATGAGCTGCGGCGGCTGTGCCAAAAGCATCGAACGCGCGTTAGGCGATTTAGCGGGCGTGGCCGCGGTCAATGTTGATTGGGCGGAAGCCAAAGCACAGATAAGGTTTGATGAAAACCAAACCTCGCTCGCCGCCTTGATTGCCACCATCGAAGATGCGGGCTTTGATGTCGTGCAATAAGCCCAAAGGCTGCCTGAACACCTCAACCCTATCGGAAAAAACCATGCAAAAAATCTCCCTATCCATCGACGGCATGACTTGCCAAGCCTGCGCCAGCCGCATCGAAAAAGTCTTGTTACGCCAAGACGGTGTCGCGGCGGCGCAGGTGAATTTTGCCGGTGAAACGGCGCAAGTGGATTTTGACGAGCGCACGATCGGCGTGGAAAAAATCATCGCCACCGTGGGTAAAGCAGGTTTTCAGGCAACCTTAGCCACAGACGACGGCATAGCGGTTCATCAAGCGGCAATGCCGAGCGTGCGCTTGTGGCTGATTTGGTTGGCGGCGGTGCCGTTTTTGATCGGCATGGTCGGTATGTTGCTGCACCGGCATTGGATGCTGCCTGCGTATGCGCAATTTGCACTCGCGACCATGGTGCAGTTTGCCTTGGCATGGCCGTTTTATCGCGGCGCGTATGCTTCGATTAAAGGCGGTTTGGCGAATATGGACGTGCTGGTGTCGCTCGGCACGCTGGCGATTTGGGCGTATTCCACTTGGATGTTGTTTTCAGGCAGCCCCGAAGCCGTTTATTTTGAAGCGTCGGTGATGGTGATCGCCTTTGTTTCTTTGGGCAAATATCTGGAAGAACGGGTCAAACGCCAGAGCCTCAACAGCATCGGCTTGCTCTTAAACCTTACCCCGCAGCAGGTTGAAGTCGAACGCGACGGGCAATGGCAGTTGGCCGGTTTATCCGAAGTGCTGCGCGGTGATGTGCTGCGCGCCAAACAAGGCACGCGCGTGGCGGCGGACGGCGTGGTCACGGACGGCACGGCATGGTGCGACGAAAGCCATTTGACCGGCGAACCTGAAGCGGTCAAAAAACAAAGCGGCGATAAAGTGTTGGCAGGATCGCTGGTGAGCAATGGCAGCCTCGTGTTCCGTGCCGAAGCTTTGGGCAGCGCAACCTTGCTCGGCGACATGATGCACGCTTTGAGCGAAGCGCAAGGCAGCAAAGCGCCGATCGCACGGCTGGCAGACCGTGTCGCGGCGGTGTTTGTGCCCGTCGTCGTGGCGATCGCGCTGCTGACGTTTGCGCTGACTTATTGGCTTACAGGCAGCCTGAACAGCGCGTTGATGCATTCGGTCGCGGTGCTGGTGATCGCCTGTCCGTGCGCGCTCGGTTTGGCAACCCCTGCCGCCGTTATGGTGGGCATGGGATTGGCGGCGCGGCACGGCATTTGGTTCAAAGATGCCGCCGCGCTGGAAGGCGCAGGTCATATCGACACCGTGGTATTGGACAAAACCGGCACGCTGACCGTCGGCAAACCCCAAATCACCGCCTTTTGGCAGGCAGAAAACAATACTTTGTCTGAGCAGGAAATTTTACGTATTGCCGCGTCACTGGAATCTCATGTCAGCCACCCTTTGGCCAATGCCGTGATGCAGGCGGCGCAAGCGCAGAACTTATCGCTTGTGCCGGTTGAACACCTGCACGTTACCGCCGGTGCAGGCGTGCGTGCCGAGGTCGCGCCCTACGGCACCGTCAGCGTCGGCAGCGCGGAGCATTGCGGCTTCAGGCTGCCTGAAGATTTAGGCGAGGCATGGCACGCCGCGAGCGTGATTGCGGTCAATATCCACGGGCAACACGCCGCTTTTGCGGTGGCCGATGCTCTGCGCAGCGACAGCAAGCAAGCCATCGCCGCCCTGCAGATGCAAGGTGTACGCGTGATCATGATGAGCGGCGACAAAAATACCGCCGTGGCGCATATCGCGGCACAGCTGGGCATCAGTGATGCCTACGGCGAAATGACCCCGCGCGGCAAAGCCGAAGCCGTCACCCGCTTGAAAGCAGAAGGTGCTACCGTCGCCATGGTCGGCGACGGAATTAACGATGCCGCCGCCCTCGCCGCCGCCGACATCGGCTTTGCCATGCACGGCGGCACTGATGTGGCGGAACACAGCGCGTCCGCCACCCTGATGCGCCGCTCGGTGATGCAAGTCGCCGCCGCCGTCACCATCGCCCGCGCCACCCTGAAAAACATTAAGCAAAACCTGTTTTTCGCCTTTTTCTATAATTGCTTGGGCATTCCTTTGGCGGCATTCGGTTTACTCAGCCCGATGATTGCCGGTGCAGCGATGGCAATGAGTTCGGTATCGGTATTGGGCAATGCGCTGCGTTTAAAACGCACCAGACTTTGAAAGAGCTTGGGGAACCTCTAAGAAACTCGTGACGTCACGTCGGCTTTAACTGCTCTTTCTTCGTCATACTGTGTCCTATATTTAGGGCAATAGAACCACTATTACCCTACATCTGCTCCTTGTCTGCCCAAAAATAGCGAGCCAAATCTACACGCCAGAATTTTTCAGAGGCTCCATTGTTAAACTCTTCACACTCTCCACCCATAAAAAAAGGATGAGCTATTGAACAGCCCATCCTAAACTTTATACCACGCAACACTTTAAGCTTTTTTGGCTTTTCCGGTGACCATTAAGGTGATTTGCCAGAAGAAGCCCATGGCACCTAAAATCAGCACCACGTCACCAATGGTGCGAATCCAACGCAAGGTCTGTAAGAAGTCTTGCTGCATAAACCCTTCGCTGCGCGCATACCACAGTCCTTGGGAAATACTGGCATAAGCTTGGTAAATACCGATCGGCAGTAAGCTGGTCACAATCATCAATACCAAGCCTGCATTCAGGAGCCAGAAGGAGCGGCTCATCAGCTTGTCGCTGAAGGCAACGTCCGGGTAGAGATAACGTGCCACCAAGAGCACAAAACCCAGTGCCAGAAAGCCATACACACCGAACAAAGCCGCGTGGGCATGAACCGCCGTCGTATTCAGTCCTTGAATGTAGTACAGCGAGATCGGCGGGTTAATCATGAATCCGAAGACGCCCGCACCCATCATGTTCCAGAACGATACGGCAACAAAGCAGTATAAAGGGTATTTCAAGGCGTCCATCCACGGGGCGCGCTGGCGCAGCGACCAATGCTCCCACGCTTCGTAGCCCAAAATCACCAAGGGCACCACTTCCAAAGCACTGAAGGTCGCACCGATAGCCATGATCGGGGTGGTTGTACCGGCAAAATACAGGTGGTGGAAAGTGCCGGGAACACCGCCGAGCATGAAGATCGCAGCGGCAGCAATGGTGGCTGCAGTCGCGGTGGTGCGGGAAACCAAGCCCAAGTTAACAAAGATAAACGCAATCGCGGCCGTGGCAAACACTTCAAAAAAGCCTTCTACCCACAGATGCACCACCCACCAGCGCCAGTATTCCATCACGGTGAGCGAGGTGCGTTGTCCGTAGAATAATCCGGCACCGTAAAAGACGCCGATAGCAATACACGATGCGGCGAATAAGGCCAGCAGGTTTTTATCGCCTTTGCGTTTCATGGCCGGAATGATGCCGCGCAGCATCAGCAACAACCAAAACAGCAGCCCTGCGTATTTGACGATTTGCCAGAAACGGCCCAAGTCAATGAATTCGTAGCCTTGGTGTCCGAACCAGAAGCTCAGGTGAATCGGCATAATGTGCGCCACGGCAAAGTAATTACCGGCATAGGAGCCGACCACCAGCACCACCAACGCCCAGAATAAGAGATCCACGCCCAGCTTTTGGTATTTCGGGTCTTCTCCGCCGTTAATGATCGGCACCAAAAACAAACCGGCCGCCAAAAATCCGGACGCAATCCAAAACAGTGCGCTTTGAATATGCCAAGTACGCACCAGTGCATACGGGAACCATTGCGAAATCGGTATGCCGTAAAAATCCTGCCCTTCCACGGTGTAGTGAGCGGTCACGCCGCCGAGCAGCACTTGTGCCAAGAATAAGGCGACCACCAAAAACAGGTATTTGCCCAAAGATTTTTGCGAAGGAGTTAAGGCAAAAGAGGTGATCGGGTCGTTGAGCGCAGCTTGCGGCGCTTCTTCGTGCCGGCTTAAGAAGAAACGTCCGAAAACCAGCAACCCGATGCCTGCCACCAATAACACGATACTGATGATCGACCACATGATGTTTTCCGATGTCGGGCGATTATCGATCAGCGGCTCGTGCGGCCAGTTATTGGTGTAAGTCGCTTCGCTGTCAGGGCGTTCGGTGGATGCGGCCCATGCCGTCCAGAAGTAAAAGTCGGTCAGACGTTGACGTGCGGTTTCGTCAGGCAACGTACCGTCTTTCATGGCGAAACTTTTACGCGTTTCTTTGAGCGCGGGATCATCGCCGTACAGTGCGACATAGTATTGTGCGGTTTGCGCCATGGCTTTGACGCGCCTGTCTGATAAGATGACTTTGTCGCTGGCCGCGTCATAGGTGTTGGTGCGGTATTCCGCGCGCAATTGCTGCTTAAGCAGCAGTTGATCCGTCTCGGTCAGTTCGGCGTAAGGTTTGCCAAATGCTTCTTGCGCGCTTAAATCCAACCATGCCACCAGCTCGCGGTGTAGCCAATCTGCGGTCCAGTCGGGCGCTTGGTAGGCGCCGTGTCCCCATACCGAGCCCAACTGCATCCCACCCGTACTCTGCCATGCCTCCTGACCCTGCATGATGTCTTCGTGCGTGATGATCACTTCGCCCGATGCGCTCACATACTCTTGCGGAATCGGTGGTGCCTGACGGTATATTTCGGCACCGTAGTAGCCTAAAATCGAGAACGTCACCACCAAAACCCCGATTAAAGACCACCATACCTTGCGATATTGTCCCATTTCGTACTCCTCTAAACTCCAATGCAACGTTAAAAATCTAAAGACTGTCTTGATGGTTCAAGACAGCGGCCTGTTTACTGCTGCGGCAAATTATGCAATAACCAAGTAAACCAGTCAAGTATTATGATGGGGTTTTGTCAGCAATGCAAAAGACGCGCCATTTCAGCGCGTCTTCTTCAGTGTTTAAGGCTTTCAGGCAGCCTGAAACCTTTGTAAAAATCCGTCCTGCGGCGCATTCCTTTGGAATGCGCTCCTCGAAAGTTTGCCTATCTATAAGATATGTCTGCACTTTCTGCGGTGCTATTCCTGAGAGCTGCATCCACATGACAAACTTTTGCAAAGATCTCAGCCTGCAAGCAACCGCCGCAGGCTTTGCCCAAGGCATTATTTCTTTTTCGGGGCAATCATCATCACCATTTGGCGACCTTCCATCTTCGGGAACTGCTCCACTTGGGCTTCTTCGGCGAGTTCTTCTTCGACCCGTTTCAAAAGCTGCGCGCCCAAATACTGATGCGCCATTTCGCGGCCGCGAAAACGCAAGGTCACTTTGACCTTGTCGCCGTCTTCGAGAAAGCGGCGGATGTTGCGCATCTTGATGTTGTAGTCACCGTCGTCCGTACCGGGGCGGAATTTGATTTCTTTGATCTGGATTTGTTTTTGCTTTTTACGGGCTTCGTCGCGTTTTTTCGACTGCTCGTATTTGTATTTACCGAAATCCATGATTTTGCATACCGGCGGCTTGGCCGTCGGTGCGATTTCGACCAAATCGATATCGGCCTCTTCCGCCAGCTTCAAAGCTTCGCGTAAGGCAACAATACCCAGTTGTTCTCCGGTTTGGCTGATCAGACGCACTTCTTTCGCGGTGATTTCACCGTTAATCCGTGCTTCTTTTTCTTTTTCCTGTGCGATGGTTCTGTCTCCTGTACAAGTTAATGTTTGATGCGTTCGTCGTTGCGGCGTATCCGTGCAAACGCATCGCTTAAAAATGTTTTGATGTCAAAAGGCTGCCTGAAAAGACTTACAGGCAAGCCATCAATCTTCGCTCACCACCACGGCAGCGGCGATTTCCTGCTGCATCATGGCGATAAACGTGTCCACGCTCATCGAGCCCAAATCTTCACCGCGACGGCGCACGGCGACTTTACCCTCGGCTTTTTCTTTATCGCCGACCACGATTTGGTAAGGGATTTTCTGTCCGCTGTGTTCGCGGATTTTGTAGCCGATTTTTTCGTTGCGAATATCCGCTTCGGGGCGCAAACCGGCCGCTTTCAATTGCTCCGCCACATCCAGACAATAATCTTCCTGATGCTCGGAAATGCTCATCACCACCATTTGCACGGGGGCGAGCCACAACGGAAACGCGCCGGCATGGTTTTCAATCAAAATGCCGATAAAGCGTTCCAGCGAACCGAGAATCGCACGGTGCAGCATCACCGGACGGGCGCGGCCATTGTCTTCGGTGACGTATTCCGCGTCCAGTCTTTCAGGCAGCACAAAATCCAGCTGAATCGTGCCGCATTGCCATGAACGGCCGATCGCGTCTTTAATGTGGTATTCGACTTTCGGCCCGTAAAACGCGCCCTCGCCGGGCAATTCTTCCCATTCCACGCCGCAGGCGGTCAAGGCCGAACGCAAACCGTTTTCGGCGCGATCCCATACTTCATCCGAGCCTGCGCGCTGTTCGGGGCGCAGCGACAGTTTGATCGCCACATCGTGAAAGCCAAACTGCTTGTACACGCGCACCACCAAACGGTTAAACGCTTGTGCTTCGCGGTCAATCTGTTCTTCAGTACAGAAAATATGCGCATCGTCCTGCACAAAACCACGCACCCGCATCAAGCCGTGCAGCGCGCCCGAAGGCTCATTGCGGTGACACGCGCCGAACTCCGCCAAGCGCAAAGGCAGCTCGCGGTAAGAACGCAAGGTTTTGTTGAAAACCTGCACATGACCGGGGCAATTCATCGGCTTCACCGCATAATCGCGCTTTTCCGACTCGGTGGTGAACATATTTTCATGGTAGTTTTCCCAGTGACCGGACTTCTCCCACAGGCTTCTGTCCATGATCATGGGGGTTTTGATTTCTTGATAACCGGCGGCATTGAGTTCGCGCCGCATATGCTGCTCAATCACCTGCCACAAGGTCCAGCCTTTCGGGTGCCAAAACACCATGCCCGGTGCTTCGTCTTGCAAATGGAATAAATCCAACTGCCGTCCCAATTTGCGGTGATCGCGCTTTTCGGCTTCTTCCAAGCGATGCAGATAGTCTTTCAAATCCTCTTTGCTCGCCCATGCCGTGCCGTAAATGCGTTGCAACATTTCATTGCGGCTGTCGCCACGCCAATACGCGCCGGCGACTTTCATCAGCTTGAACACTTTAAGCTTGCCGGTAGAAGGCACGTGCGGGCCGCGGCACAAATCGGTAAAGTCACCCTCTTTGTATAAAGACAACACTTCATCGTCAGGAATGCTTTGAATAATCTCGGCTTTATACATTTCGCCCTGATCGGCGAAAAATTTCACCGCATCATCACGCGACAGCTCAAAACGCTCTACAGGAATATCCGCCTTAACCAGCTCCGCCATTTTTTGCTCGATCGCGGTCAAATCTTCCGGCGTGAACGGACGTTTATACGAAAAATCATAGTAAAAACCGTCAGCAATCGCAGGGCCGATCGTCACCTGTGCCTCGGGAAACAATTCTTTGACCGCATACGCCATCAAATGCGCGGTCGAGTGGCGCAAAATTTCCAGCCCGTCTTCGTCTTTCGCGGTGATGATCGCCAGCTGCGCGTCATGATCAATCACATAACACGTATCGACCAACTTACCGTCCACGCGCCCCGCCAAAGCCGCACGCGCCAAGCCCGTACCGATGCTCGCCGCCACATCGGCAACCGTTACGGGGGCATCAAAAGTACGGACGGAACCGTCCGGCAAGGTAATCGCGGGCATAATATTCTTTCTTTTGTTTCAGAAACTTATCTATAACTTTAAGCGTGTCGTCTTTCAGGCTGAGACCTTTGCAAAAATCCGTCCTGCGGCGCATTTCTTTGAGATGCGCTCCTCGGAATCTTGCCTATCTGCATGATATGTCTGCGCTTCCTGCGGTACTATCTGAAGCGACTGCATCCACATTACGGACTTTTGCAAAGGTCTCAGGCTGCCTGAAAAGACCGATAAAAACGACAAGCAAAAAAATCAGCGAAACGTGTCGGTTCGCTGTTTTTTGGTAGGCACGATTGGATTCGAACCAACGACCCCCACCATGTCAAGGTGATGCTCTAACCAACTGAGCTACGTGCCTGTCGTTTTGTTTCGAGTGAAGAGTGGGATTCTACGGAAAAGCGCGCGCAATAGCAAGCATCTTCGCGTTTTTCCATACAGAGATTCGACTCGAGAGAATAGATTATTCAGGCTGCCTGAAAGTTTAGGAAACCTCTGAGAAACTCATAGTGGCGGCTTTAACCACTCTTTTCTCATCATACTGCGTCCCACCTTTAGGGCAATAGAACCACTATTGCCCTAAAGGTACTCCTTGTCTGCCAAAAAATAGCAGTCAAATCCACTCGCCAGAGCTTTTCAGAGGTCTCCTAGCGAGATTTTTTCGCCAAAGCCAATACTGCATCCGCCGCCAGCTGTGCGGTGTCTTTACGCAGGGTTTGGTGTAGTTGTAAAAATTCTTGTTGCACGGCGGCGACTTTTTCAGGCTGCCTGTACCAGTCAAGCAGTGCGGCGGCCAGTTGCGTGGGATTGGCTTCATCTTGCAGCAGTTCGGGTACTGCAAAGCGGTTCAACAGGATATTAGGCAGCCCGACAAAGGGCAGTTTGAAGCGGCTTTTGACCAGTGAAAAGGTTACGGGCGAAACGCGGTAGGCGATCACCATCGGGCGCTTGCACAACGCAACTTCCAGCGTGGCCGTGCCGCTGGCCACCAGCACCGCATCGGCGGCGATGATCGCGGTTTGGGCGTGTCCGCTCATCAGGCGCAGCGGCAGCTTGCGGTAGGCTTCGGGTCGCAGTAAGGTTTGCAAACGATCGCGCGTGGCGGCGGTGGCGGCAGGCAGCAGAAACAGCGCATCGGGATATTCGCGGTGAATATGTTCCGCAGCCTGTAAAAAAGGCTCGGCCATGTAGTCGATTTCGCTGACGCGCGAACCGGGCATCAGGGTAAAAACCGGTGTTTCCGCTTTGATTTTCAAAGTCTCGCGCGCGGCGGTTTTATCCGCTTCCAGCGGCAAAGTTTGCGCCAAAGGATGGCCGACAAACTCGGCTTGCCCGCCTGCTGCGCGGTACAGTTCCGGCTCCATCGGAAACAGACACAGCACGGTATCGGCGATTTTGACGATTTTTTTGACGCGTCCGCTGCGCCATGCCCACACCGACGGGCTGACGTAATGCACGGTGGGGATGCCTGCTTTTTTCAGCCGTTTTTCCACGCCGAAATTAAAATCCGGCGCGTCGATGCCGATGAAGACATCGAGCTTTTTCTCCAACAATTGCCGAAGCAGGCCGCGCCGTATGGATAAGATTTCAGGCAGCCTTTTGAACACTTCCACAAAGCCGCGCACCGCCAGTTTTTCTTGCGGATACAGGCTGTTGCACCCTGCCCTGATCATTTGCGGCCCGCCGATGCCGATGATTTCGCAGTTCGGGTGAGTAGCGCGAATCGCTTCGAGCAAATGCGCGCCGAGCAAGTCGCCGGAGGCTTCGCCGGCAACCACGCCGATGCGTAAAGGTCGATTGTTATCCATAGGATTCTCTGAATTGATTTATTTCCGTATGATTTTTGCCAGCAAATCCAAAGCTTTCGCCACACGTCTGCCGTCACGCCCCAAATGGCGAATCAGGCGCACTTTTTGTGTCCATGCCAGTCGGCTGACGGTATGGTGAAACAGGGCAGCGGTATCTTCGGGAATGTGCTGTAGCTTTGCGCGCCAATACGCAGCGGCGGCATCGAGATCGGGTAAATAGTGTGCCGTAGAATGCAGCAATAATAATTGATCGCGCACCTGACAAGATGCCAAATCCAGCAGTTCAGCGGGGTCTTCTTCAAAGTCGATGAACGCCCATCTGCCGTCGTCCAAATACAGAATATTGCGCGCAAACGCCTGACTGAGGTACTGCCCGCGCTCATGCAATGCAAACAGCGCATCCACTCCTTCGCACCATACTGCCACAACATCATCGGCGTGTTCCAAGCGGCTATCGAAAGTTTGCGCGCTTTGGTGCGTGCATAAATCGCTCATCATCAAGCCGTCGGTATTCTCTGCCAAAAGACGCGGCGCGAGAATGTTTGCCGCCGCCAAATCACGCAGCCGCCGTGCTTCGGCGGCAATGGCTTGCGAACCGCCACGATAAGCCGGACGCAAAATCGGCAAACGCAGCACATAGCGCGTCAGCCAGTCCAACAAAACATAATAAATGCGCGGATTTCCACGGTTAAGCTGTCGCACCCATACGCTTTCGCCATTGCTTAAATCATGCCGTTTCAGCGGCGTATTTTGGGCTTTCAGGCAGCCTTGAAGTGCGGCGGCATAATCAAAATCGCTCATCGTGCCGCAACCGTGCCTAAGCGTTGTTTTAAAGTACCTTGCTCGCCAAAAAGTTTGGCGTAGTACGCGCTGTTGGCCATGACTTTTTTCACATAGTCGCGGGTTTCGTTAAACGGAATGGTTTCGGCATAAATCGCGCCCTCCAGCGGCACGCTTGCCTGCCAGCGGCGCGCCCGACTCGGGCCGGCGTTATAACCCGCCGTCGCCAGCACTTCGTCACCGAGCGAACGGTTAATGTCCGCCAAATACCATGTGCCCATTTGGATATTGGTTTCCATGTGATTGACATCATAACTTTCTAAACCGATGTTGCGGGCAATATGCTGCGCGGTGGCCGGCATAATCTGCATCAAACCCGATGCGCCGACACGGCTTTTCGCGCCGATCATAAAACGGCTTTCCTGCCGAATCAGCCCGTACACCCACGCCGGATCAACCCCGACTTCTCCCGCATAGCGTTCGGTCAAATCGCGAAACGGCGCAAGGTAGCGCAGTTGAAAATTCAGCTTGTGGTTGGTGCGTTCCGCGCTGTAAATCGCCATTTCGTAAAATTGACGTTGATACGCCAATTGCGCCGCCGCCAGCAAGGCATCTTCACCGTAATCGCGCACCGCATAACGCCATTGCAAACCTGCCGCCACACGCATATCGCGATCGCCGTCGATCAATGAAGCTTGAAACAGCACCAAGGCGTGA
This sequence comes from Neisseria sp., assembly GCA_030538055.1. Taxonomy (GTDB): domain Bacteria; phylum Pseudomonadota; class Gammaproteobacteria; order Burkholderiales; family Neisseriaceae; genus RGIG9985. The sequence goes on along the minus strand of JAUNUS010000026.1, from coordinate 11,568 downwards.
TCGATCGCGCCGTCTTGTAAAATTTGCTCAACCTGTGCAGCCGACGCGCTCGGCGCATTATTGGTCACGTCCAAAGCTCGGTTTAAGGCTTCTTGCGCCAAAATCGCATAAAAATTACGTCCGCTGGCGGCGGCATTTTGATATAAGGTTTGTGCCTGCGCGGTGTATTGTTGCGCGCTTAAAGCGCGAGCGCGCCAGTATTGCCATGCAGGGTCTTTTTGCAAAGACGGCGGCATGGCGGCGATCACGCGATCCAGCGTCGGCCATTGTTGCACACGCAACGCAGCACGCGCGTACCATTGCCACTGATCGTCATTCAAAGCTTTGAGATCGGCTGCCTGAAAATGGCGCAATGCTCCGGCCATGTTCAAATCCCGCGCCTGCGACCAGCCGAGAATGCCGTGGGCAAAAGCCGCCTGCGCCGCATTCAGGCTGCCTGAAGCCTCTAAAGCCGCCAATCGCTCATCCGCACCGGCGGCATTGCGCGCCGTCGGCGTGATGATGCCGCTTAACGCCGAAGCCGCACCGGCATTTGTCCCGTCAGGGTCGCCGCCCAACCGTGCCGGTAAAGGCTCGCCCAAAGCTTGCGCCAAAGCACGTGCTTCGGAAATCTTGTTGTACGCCAGCGCCACCCACACGCGCCGCCATGCGTCTTGCCCGTCAAGGCTGCCTGTAAAGGCCGCTGCGGTGATCAATTGTCCGCACGACGCGGGTAAATTGTCCGCCGAACGCGCCAGCTCACGCGCCAAGGGCGACACGGTTTTGCTGTGGGTAATCGTCATCAAATCTTGATAGCAACGCACATTTTGCGTGCGCGCACGTTCAGGCAGCCTGTTGTATTGCTCGGCAAACATTTCCCATTGTCCGCGATTGCCCAAACTCGCCAACCACTGCACGCGCACCGCGTCGGCCAGTGCATTTTCCGCGCGCTGCGTTGCCAAATATTGCATCGGCAGTAAATCGTCATTATTTTTGACGGCATCCAATGCCTGCCGGTAACGCGCATAATCGTCCAAAATCCATTGCGCTTCCTGCACGGTACGCACCTGCGGCAACAACATCGAATCGTCCGCCTGCACCGCGTGTTCCGGCGGTTGCGGCGTACTCGCGCAGCCAATTAACGTCAATAAAATCAAGCAAGAGGCTGCCTGAAGAAAAGAAGGTTTTTGCATGAAGGCACTCCTTTATTTACGCCAATACGCGGGCGTAAACAGAATAAACACGGTGAAAATCTCCAGCCGCCCCAGCAGCATCACAAACGCGCAAATGCTTTTTTGCCCGTCGCTGAATAAAGACCAATTCCCCGACGGGCCGGACATACCCAAGCCCGGGCCGGCATTGGTGATGCAGGTCACAATCGTGCTGAGCGCGGACACAAAATCAAAACCGCTGATCATCAACACAAAAGTAAACAACACCACGCTCATAAAATACACGAAAATAAACGCGAGCACGGTCAAAGCGGTGCGTTCCGGCACGGTGAAATTATTGATTTTCACGGTGCGCACCGCATTCGGGTGCAAAAGCAAAGTCATCTCGCGCAGCATAAATTTGAACAGCACCAGCACACGGATCATCTTGATGCCGCCGCCGGTCGAGCCGGAGTTTGCCACCACGTTCGCCAGCAGAAACATCCACAGCGATGCGGTCAGCGGCCATTGCCCGAAATCGGTATTGGTAAAACCGCTGGCCAAGCCAATCGAAATAAAGCTGAACGAAACATAACGCAAAGCTTCGCCGAAACCGTAAAAATCCTTCACCCACAGATAAAAACTGACCGCAATAATGCTGCCGAACAGCACATAAAACGATGCGCGCACTTCCAAATCGCGCCAGTAGGTTTTCAGACTGCGGTTTTGAAACGCGGCGAAGTGGTTGGTAAAGCTGATACCGCCCAGCAGCATCCCTAAAGACAATACCAACTCGATCGGCACGGAATTAAAATACGCCACACTGCTGTCATGGGTGGAAAACCCGCCCAGCGACACGCTGGACATCGCATGGCACAAAGCATCGAACCAACTCATGCCCGCCCACTTCAAACCCAATAAAATCAACAAGGTGAACAGAATATAAATCGCCCACATGTTTTTGGCGGTTTGGGTGATGCGCGGTGCGAGTTTGCGTCCTTTGTTGATGCCGGAAACTTCGGCACGGAAAAGCTGCATTCCCCCTACGCCCAACAGCGGCAAAATCGCCACCGCCAACACGATAATCCCCATGCCGCCCAGCCAGTTGAGCATATGCCGCCAAAAGTTCAAGGACGGCGCCAGCGTATCCAAACTGGAAATCACGGTCGCGCCGGTGGTGGTCAGCCCCGAAATCGCCTCGAAATACGCATCGATAAAGCGCATATTCGGTATCGACAAATAAAACGGCACCGCCGCGAGCAAAGCAAAACCCAACCACAGCAATACCACCAGAGTAAAGCCGTCCCGCGCCTGCAATTCGCGCTGATAAGGGCGCGTCACCGCCCACAACGCAAACGAAAAGGCAAAAGTCAGCACCGCCGAGAGCACGTGCGTTAATGCCAAATCGTCCATATACAGATACGATATCGGCACCGGCGCCAGCAGCAGCAATGCAAACAAACAGCTTAGCTGGGCAAAAACGTGCAGGGTCGGCAAAAGTTTATACATAAGAGAAAAACGGCGGCAGATGTGCGGCGGCTATCATACTATGGTGACGAATGCTTGGGAACCTCTGAGCAATTCGTGACGGCGGCTTTAACCGCTCTTTCTCCCTCATGCTGCATCACCCGTCATCAGGCAATAGAACCACATTTTCCCAAACCTGCTCCTTGCCGCCCAAAAAAAAGCAGCGGTGAAATTTGCACCAATGCACATCATCATCAAACCCATTTCAGGCTGCCTGAAAGCTTTTATTCGTCATAATGATGCTTTGCGGTTAAAGCCATTTTACCGCATTATTTTTTTAGCAATCGAATCAAACAGATCATCATAAAAACTTAAGCCACACCGGCATTACGCACGCAAACAACACCAGAACACCCTTGACACTCAAAAAAAGAATAGGTATAGTCTCACTCTTCATCTGACGCGGGGTGGAGCAGCATGGTAGCTCGTCGGGCTCATAACCCGAAGGTCGTAGGTTCAAATCCTGCCCCCGCAACCACAGATTAAGGCCAGATAGCTCAGTCGGTAGAGCAACGGACTGAAAATCCGTGTGTCGGCAGTTCGATCCTGCCTCTGGCCACCATTAACCGCTTTTTGAGCGGTTATTTTTTTGCCTGTTTCGATTTCAAATCACATTGTTTCATTGCAAAACCAAAACCATAAAAGCGCATACACTTCAGGCTGCCTGAAAGTCTATGCGCTTTTGTTTAATAAATTTCTTAACCGATAATCTCCACCGCGCTCATCAGCTCGTCGTATGTCATGGCGTGTCCGTCATAAGTCCTGATGCTGATGCCGTTGAAATACCATGCGTTGTCTTTTGCCACGTGGTATTGGAAGCGTTGCAGGCTTTCAACCCAACTTCCTTGACTTTGAATCACGCTCCAGCCTTCCGAGTGGGTCAGTAAAATCTTGTCTTCGCCAGGATTGAAATCCAAAATTTGATCGACCAACGCAGTGTTGAAATCGCGTGAGTGTTCGGTGGTGAAGATAAACGTGTCTTTGCCCGCGCCGCCGCGCATGATGCTCACACCATGACCGGCCACCAATACGTCGTCGCCGTCGCCGCCATCCATGTTATACGACAGCGCGGACGGTGCGTTTTTCAGTAAATCCGAGCTGTTTTTAGCAATGTAATCAATCAATGCCTGTCCGCTTAAGTCTTTCATCGCCGCCATATGGGTCGGGTCGATGTTCGGGCTGATGATGATATCGTTGCCGTCCGTCGTGTCCAGAGGTTTCGCAATCGTCCATTCGGTTTGGGTGACCTGTCCGATTTGGCTTTCTTGATCCAAGACTTGGCTGCCTGAAAGCCATTGCGCGTCCAAGGTCACGCTGTCGGTTTGCTTGAAATTATTGTGGGTCAGGGTCGGGACGGTGACTTGGATTTCGGTCACGCCTGCAGGCAAGGTGATTTCGCCGCCGGCAGCCGGCAGATAGTGGATCACGCCGTCCACCGTCACTTGCAGGCGGGTGTCGATGTAAACGCCTTGGTCATTGCCCTGTCCGTTCCAGCTCACGGGAGCCCATTGGGTCAAGTGCCACGGAAAATCGTTCATGATCAATGCGCCGTATTTGGCTTCGATTTCGCCACCGGTGCGCCATGGATTACTCTTGCCTTGCGCCAGATAATTATTTGGTGCTTCGGCATTGAAGGCGAAATTAAAAGCATTCCTGTCCGCGCCGTAACCGCCGTATTTTTGTACGGCTTTCGCCACCAATAAGGTAAAGGGGCGCAAGCCCAAGCTGTCTAAATCCAGATTCGGATCAAAGCGGAACCATTGCCCTTGCGCCGGTGCGTTCGGGTCGGTGCTTTGTCCGTCGCTGCCTTTCGCCGGAAAAGAAATTACGTTTAATTTCGCATCGGGCAGGGTCACGGAAACGGCGTGGTTGATTTCCCCTGCCAAGGCTTCGGAAATGCCGATTTGGCTTAATGGATTGAGCATTTTTACCACGGCCGAACTGCCGTAGGTCAGCTGCATCCAATAGTTCAATTCGCTCAAGGTTTCTAATCCGGGGGCTGCCTGAAAATAGCCGGCGGAATTCGCCGTCCACACGCCGTTAGGATCAGCCGGTTTAATGACATAAAAATACTCGCGCATCATCCCTGTGGCTTTGTCGTACACCGCCATGGATCTGTCGCCGATGTCGTCCGGCTCGCCGTATTCGGGAAAAGGAATCCGCGCCATGGTGTGTTTGACGATTTCCGAATTGGCGGTGATGCGCGGATCTCTCGAGGTCAGCGTGATGTAATACTGATTCGGATCGGAAGAGTCCACAATGTAAATCGGGATATTGAAGTTTTCCGTATTGACGCTCGTCATCTGCCCTTTATTGTTGTATTTGGGCGGCATACTTTGCGCAAAGGCTGCGATTTCCGAACTGTTGCCCGCCAAAGGCATATTGTCCACGCCGCGCGTGAACACCGTGCCGTTACCCAAATATTCGCCCTTGGCAAACGGGTCGGCCGTTTGGGAAATCGTCTCGGCATCCAAGCTGCTGTCTTGGGCTTTTGCCGTGATCTTGATCACCTGCCCTGCGCTCGAGGTGGCGTTCAGGCGTAAGGTGTACTGCAAACCCGTGCCTTCTTTGGCCGCAGCAGGTTGGTCAATCACCAAGTCATAGTCCGCATTGGGATCGAATGGTTTGGGCGGTGTCGGCGGGGTTACGGGCGGTGTGACCGGCTGATCGGGGTCTGGTTGCGGCTGCGGTTGAGTGCTGCTTTCGCTGCTGCTACTGCCGCCGCCTCCACCGCCCGCTGCGGCAGCAATACCTGCCACTGCCAATAAACCGCCGCCCATCAGCCAAGCTGACGATACGCCGACGGCAGCACTTGTGCTTGCCGTACCGGCTGCCATGTTCATCAATTCTCCGCCCGTCAGCAAAGTCTGCGCTTGCCCGACTTCCTGCGCCAATAACGGCACATAGCCCATATCATTGGTATAAGGAAGCAACGCTCCGGACTGATTCAGCGCAAACAGCGTCGGCGTATCGCTCGGGGCATAAGAAAAATAATCCAGCACGGTGAATTCGCCGCCGTCTGCAGTCTGTATCAATAAATGATTACCCTTGCGCGTGGTCACGATTTCTTGCAAACGCCCGTCTTCAGCCTCCAGTACATAAGCCGCGCCTGCGCGTGCCTGCACCGCAGAGCCTGAGGTGGTCGTGCTCAATACCTGCTGCGGATTAACCGCAGACACTGCTTTTAACACTAACTGACTTTTCGGCATCATTTGCTTTCTATTTAATGGCTTGATTGAACAAAGAGATAAAAGTGATTATGCCCAAACTTAATCGAAAAAGTCAAAACGATTGCCGCATGATATTTGAGTAACTTCGTTTCAGAGCTTCCTTAGTTAATTCAATATTCTTTCAGGCTGCCTGAACATCAAATGTTTAAGTAGCCTCTAAAACGAAGTTTATGCTCTATCTTTACCACGTTCGGTTATACTTCATCACATTATTTATTTTTTATTTTCGTTAATCATGATTTCCCGTTTGCGCATCGCGCCGTGGTGGTGTGGCGGCGCAGTGTTATCGTTTGCCCTGCCCGTTGCGCCGCCGTGGTGGTTGATGGCCATGATGGCGGCAGTGCTGTTGGCATGGGCTTACGTTTGGCATGCCAAGCCTTACGGCGGATTATGTTTGTTGCTTGCTGCGCTTGCGGCAGGCGGTGCTTATGCCGTGTGGCGCACCGATCTCGCGCTGGAGCATCGTCTGGCGGCGGCGGATACGGGACGGGTGCAGTCGATCACGATTCAGGTCAATGGGCTGCCTGAAAAGTTTCCGTGGGCGACGCGCTTTTCGGCAAAAGTCTTGAGCGATAACGTCAATGTGCACACCATTATGCTGTCGGACTATCGTCACCGCACATGGGAACCCGGCAGCGTATGGCAAATCACCACACGCTTAAACGCGCCGATCGGCACGGTCAATACGGCGGGTTTTAACCGTGAAGCGTGGGCGTTGGCAGGCGGCATCGACGCTTTCGGCAGCGTGCATAAAGAACGTCGGCAAATCTTCTCCAATACTGTTTCAGGCAGCCTTTTATCCGCATGGCGCATGGCGGCGGCGCAAAGAATCGCGCGCGTCGGCGCGGACGCTCCGCATGGCGCGGCATTGGTCGCCGCATTGACCGTCGGCGTGCGTGCCGATGTGCGCCCTGAGGATTGGGAAGCATTTCGGCGGCTCGGCTTGACCCATTTAATCAGCATTTCGGGCTTGCACGTGGGCATGGCGGGTTTGTTTGCGGCAGGTTTGGCGGCATTGTTGCTGCGGTTATGGGCGCGCGTGGCGTGCTTACCGCTGCCGCAACACCCGAAAATGTTGTACGCCATGATCGGCGTGAGCGCGGCAATATCGTATGCTTTACTGGCAGGGTTTTCCGTGCCGACACAACGCAGCGTGGTGATGTTGGCGGTGGCTGCGGGCGCATTGTTGGCACGTCGCTATTTCACCGCTTGGCAAATTTGGTGGTATGCACTCACGGCGGTGTTGTTGTTTGATCCTTTGGCAGTATTGACGGTGGGTTTTTGGCTGTCGTTTGGTTTGGTCGCGGCTTTGCTATTCTTTTCAAGCAGCCGTTTACGCTTGCAAGCAAGCGGCAAACTGCGCCTCTTTGCCGAAACCCAATATGCCGCCACGCTGGCTTCGGTGGTGCCGTTGGGGGTGATGTTCGCCGCCCTGCCCGTGTTGTCGCCGCTCGCCAATATCCTTGCCATTCCGTGGTTTTCGATGGTTTTGACCCCGCTGGCATTATTGTCTTTATTGTGCCCGTGGGACGGTTTATTGCGGCTGACCATTTGGCTGTGCACACACACGCTGGACATGATGCAATCGCTCACCGCTTTTGCACCGATGCACCCCGTTACGCGCGCGCCGTGGTGGTGGATGCTGTTGGCGATGGGTGCAACGGCGGTGTGGTTATTGCCGCGCGGTTTGGGTTTGCGCTTATGGGCGGCGGCGGTTTTGTGCGGTTTTGTGTTTTTTCCTGCGCCGAGGCTGCCTGAAAACACTTTACGCGCCACGGTTTACGATGTCGGGCAAGGTTTATCGGTAGTGCTGCAAACCCGTCAGCACACCCTGCTGTTTGACAGCGGCAAATCCGGCGCGAATTTATCGCTGCTGCCTGCTTTGTACGCCGACGGCATTCACCGCTTGGACGCGCTGGTTTTGTCGCATAACGATAACGACCATGACGGTGCACGCGACGAAATCCGCGCCGGTTTGCCGGTGCGCCATATCTGGGCGGGCAAGCCCGATGCTTATGCTTTTCCGACCACGCATTGCACCGATGACATGGCGTGGACGTGGGACGGCGTATGGTTTGAATGGCTTACGCCGAGGCTGCCTGAACACGCCGTCGACAGTAATGAGCAAAGCTGCGTGCTGCGCGTACTGGCAGGTAAAAATGCCCTTTTGATCACGGGTGATTTGGGCACGGACGGCGAATCGACCTTGGTCGAACATTATGGCGATGCTTTGTATTCGCAAGTTTTGGTGTTGGGTCATCACGGCAGCCTGACTTCATCTTCGCCGCGTTTTTTGAATACGGTTGCTCCGCAATATGCCATTGTTTCGGCGGGTTTCGGCAACAGCTTTTCCCATCCTCATCCGCGCATCATCGAACGTCTGCACGCACGGCAAATCAAGGTACGGCGCACCGATTGGCAAGGCGCGATACAGCTTGAGTTATCACAAGAGATTCAAATCTCACCGACAGTAAGCTATCGACCCTATTGGCAACAAAAGCCTTTTGATTAAAATACTATCGTTTTGCTGCAGACAGCCTGTTGGTTTGAATCACTCTTTAGGATACGGAGTATTTACTTTTTGAGGTATAATCGCGCCGTTTTACACAATGAAAAAGGAAAACCATGTCTGAAAACCCTGAACTTCAAAGCGGATTACCGCGCTTTACCCGTAAAGGCCTGATTATTATTGCGATTGCCGCGATTTTGGCATTTGGCCTGTACAACATTCTGCCTTATTCGAACTCAGCCAATAAAGGCTTGGCATTACTGCTGTTTATCGCCATTTTATGGTTTACTGAAGCAGTACACATCACCATCACGGCATTCATGATTCCGGTATTGGCGATTTTGATCGGCATCACCACCAAAGATGCCAAAACCGGCGGTGATGTTGCCATGTCCATCAAACAGGCGATGAGCACCTTTGCCGACCCGATCATCTTCCTGTTTTTCGGCGGCTTTGCTTTGGCGACCGCGCTGCATATTCAAAAACTGGACAAGAAAATCGCCATGTGGCTGATTTCATTGTCCGGTTCGCATTTGGGCATTGCCACGATTGCGATTTGCGGCGTGACTGCTGCGCTCTCAATGTGGATTTCCAACACCGCCACCGCCGCCATGATGCTGCCCTTGGCTCTGGGTATGCTGACTCACCTTGACCAAGAAAAAGACCGCAGCACGTTTGTGTTTATCCTGTTGGGGATTGCGTATTCCGCCAGTATCGGCGGCTTGGGTACGCTGGTGGGTTCACCGCCTAATGCGATTGCCGCTGCGGCTTTGGAAATGGACTTTACCGAATGGATGAAAGTCGGCTTACCGATGATGCTGGTTTTGCTGCCCTTGATGTTGCTGACCTTATACATTGTGCTACGCCCGAACTTAAACCGCAAAATCCAACTGGAAACCGAAGAAATCCCGTGGAATCTGACCCGTGTCATGACCATGATTTTGTTCTTGTGTACCGCGTTGGCATGGATTTTCGGCAAAAATATCTCTGCCATTGTCGGGTTTAACGTCAGTGACAGTTGGGTCGCCTTAAGCGCTGCCATCTTGGTGGTGACACTCGGTTTGGCGACTTGGGGCGATGTGGCCAAAGGCACCGACTGGGGTGTATTGATGCTGTTTGGCGGTGGTTTGACTTTAAGCGCGCTGCTGCGTGATTCCGGCGCATCGCTGGCATTGGGTCAAGAAGTTGCACGTGTGTTCGGCAATGCACCGCATATTGTCATCATTGCCGTGGTGGCGGTCTTCATTATCATCCTGACCGAGTTCACGAGCAATACCGCCTCGGCCGCGCTCTTGGTGCCTGTATTCGCCACCATCGCCGCGCAAATCGGCCTGCCCAAAGAAGTACTGGTACTCGTGATCGGCATCGGCGCATCGTGTGCCTTTATGCTGCCGGTGGCAACGCCGCCCAACGCGGTGGTGTTCGGTACCGGCTTGATTCGCCAGCGTGAAATGATGAAAGCCGGTGCGTTCTTGAGCTTAGGTTGTGTGGTGATTTTGACTCTCTACACCTACTTCTTCTTGATGTAAATCTTGCATGGCCTCTTAAAGGCTGCCTGAAACCTTTTCAGGCAGCCTTTGTTTTTGCAGGCGCACATATTACAATGCGCCGTTCTTCTATCATCTTGATCATTATGAAACACATCCACATCATCGGCATCGGCGGCACGTTTATGGGATCGCTGGCGGCTTTGGCGCAAGCGGCAGGCTTTCGGGTCACAGGCGGCGACGGCAAAATGTATCCGCCGATGAGCACCCAACTGGAAACACTAGGCATCAATGCACATGAAGGTTTCGATGCGGAGCAATTAGACCTTTACCCTGCCGATGTGTACGTGATCGGCAATGTCGCCAAACGCGGCATGGCGGTGATCGAAAGCATTTTGAACCGTCATCTGCCCTATATTTCCGGCCCGCAATGGCTGGCGGAAAACATCTTATGCCACACCCATGTGCTGGCGGTCGCCGGTACGCACGGCAAAACCACCACCGCCTCCATGCTGGCATGGATTTTGGAAGAGGTCGGCTTAAAGCCCGGTTTTTTGATTGGCGGCGTACCGCAAAACTTCGGCATCTCGGCACGGCTGCCTGAAAACGACAAACCCTATTTCGTGATCGAAGCGGACGAATACGACACCGCCTTTTTCGACAAACGTTCCAAATTTGTCCATTACCACGCCCGCACCGCGATTTTGAACAATCTTGAATACGACCACGCCGATATTTTCCCCGATCTGGGCGCGATTCAAACCCAATTTCACCATTTGGTGCGTACCGTGCCAAGTGAGGGCGAATTGATCGTCAATGCGTGCGAACCGAACCTGCAAGCCGTCTTGGACAAAGGCGCGTGGACACCCGTGGTGTGGTTTGGCAACGACCAAGGCTATCACGCCGGCGAAGAGAACGCCGACGGCACTTTCACCGTCTATCACGGCGCGAACAAAGTCGGCGACATCACGTGGTCATTAAGCGGCGCGCACAACCGCATGAACGCACTGGCGGCAGTGGCTGCTGCCGCCCACATCGGCGTGCATCCCGAGGCTGCCTGTAAAGCCTTATCCCGCTTTGAAAACGTCAAACGCCGCATGGAATGCAAAGGCGAAGTGCGCGGCATCACCGTGTACGACGACTTCGCCCACCACCCGACCGCGATTCGCACCACCCTCGAAGGCCTGCGCCGCCGCCAAGCGCAACGCCGCATCATCGCCGTGCTCGAACCGCGCTCCAACACCATGAAACAAGGCAGCCTGAAAGCCGCCCTGCCCGCCGCACTGAGCCCTGCCGATAAGGTGTTTTGTTACGCAGGGGGAATTGATTGGGATGTTGCCGCCGCACTCGCATCGCTGGGTGAAAAAGTACAGGTCGAACAGAATTTTGAAATCATGCTGCACCAAATCGCCGCCACCGCCCAAAGCGGCGATGCAATCGTCGTCATGAGCAACGGCGACTTTAACGGCATTCATGAGAAGTTATTGAATTTATTATAATTATTCAATAAACCCTCACTCCCGCCGATTCAGCAAAGACCATGAAAAGGGTTTTGAAACGAAATTCGGTACAATACAAAAAGGCTGCCTGAAACGAAATCCAATGTTTCAGGCAGCCTTTTTCGACATTTTAGGGGTAAGGGACAAAAAAGGTGCTAAAAATCGCTGAAATGCTTATGCTGTAAG
>JAUNUS010000025.1 GCA_030538055.1 Neisseria sp. | reverse complement strand
AAGGGCTTGCCTGTTTGAGTGGCGGCACAGCCGACACGAGTTCAAGCCCGCCGCACAAACGGCTTTTTGAACGGGAAGTTTTGGCGTAGCCAAACCTGCGCCGTGGGGTCGTCTTTCTTTGCTTACTTTCTTTGACGAAGCAAAGAAAGTAAGTTGCCCGTGCGGCAATGAAGCACAAAGTAAACAGCTTCTGTAAAGTAATTAGGCTGCCTGAACCCTACGGTCATCATTCAGGCAGCCGTTTAAAGTTTTCCTACAGATAAGCTTTTGCAAAACGCCCACACTGACTTGGCGCAGACGCTATCTATGTTACTGTCCGCGCGAAGCTGCCCATGCCGCGTCCAAGCGCGCGCCGGCGGCTTTTAATTCGGCATCGGCGGCACTGTGGGCGGCGCGAGCTGCGGCCAGTTCTTGTTCGGCGCGCTGCACATCGGATTGAGCTTCCTGCAAGCGGCGGTTGGCATTATCCAGACGCACCTGAATATCGGGAATGCGGTTACCGTCTGCATTGTATTTTTTCAAAGCCTGACTGTAGGCAACCTGTGCCGACAAAAGCTCGGCTTCCTGCGGTGTCTGCGCACCTTGCGCGGCACACAAAGCACTACTGAACATCACGATTAAACCCAAAGCGATTTTTTTCACGGCTGATTCTCCAAAGAAGAACTGACAATATTCGGCAAGCATAAGCGTTTATATTGCTTATGCAAAGCCGATTGATTAAGCTCAATGTTTTGTTCGGCGGCGGCGTTAAACGTTTCGTGGCGCAACAGTCTACCATTGTCGTCGAAAAAGTCGGCCGCCAGCAAGGCATAGCTGCGCGTACGGCAATTGATGCGCCACGTTCCGATCATGGAACGATAAGCTTGCAATCCTGTGGCGGCGGGCGGCGTGACCGTTTGCGGATAGTCGATGCGGTTGCGAAACGTCACCGTATCGCCATTACGCTGCATACCTGCCGTATCCAGCAAATACTCGGCCTTGGTCTCGCGGTCGCTACCGATTTTCTGCCACGATGAAAAATCGTTATGCACACACGCGCCCAGTAACAACACACTGAACAGCGCAAGCTTACGGTTGAGTTTTTTCATAAAAATCCTTCAATCTGATGCTGTGTTTCAGGCTGCCTGAAAGGTTTATGATGCGTTTCAGGCAGCTTCACGGTTGAATCTTTTTGATGCGGTCAAAACCGCTCATCCGGCGTTTCTGTCATCCAAAGACTTTCAGGCAGCCTTCGCAAGCTCAAAAGACGCTGCAAAAAAGGTACAATACCGCCCCATGTCCCAAACCGATATTCTTTCCCGCGCCCGTACCGTTTTGCACGAAGTGTTCGGCTATGCCGATTTTCGTGCTTCTCAGGGCGCGATTATAGCGGCTTTGTGCGGCGGACAAAACGTCTTGGCACTGATGCCCACCGGCGCGGGCAAATCTTTGTGTTATCAAATTCCCGCGATTTTGCATGACGGGCTGGCGGTGGTGATTTCGCCCTTGATCGCCTTAATGGACGATCAAGTGGCGGCGTTGCGTTTGGCAGGCGTGTCGGCAGCGGCCTTGCACGGCGGCACCGCACCGGAAGAAATCCGCACCATCGCCGCCGATATGCGTTCAGGCAGCCTGAAACTGCTTTACGTCGCGCCGGAACGCGCCGTGACCGCACGTTTTCTCGATTTTCTACATTCGGTCAATATTTCTTTGATAGCGATTGACGAAGCACATTGCGTCAGTCAGTGGGGGCATGATTTCCGCCCCGAATACCGCCGCCTGTTTATGCTGGCGGAACGTTTCCCACACGTGCCGCGCATCGCGCTGACCGCCACCGCGGACAAGGAAACCCGTGCCGATATTTTGCATTATCTGGCGATGTCTGACGCGCAGGTGTTTATCGACAGTTTTGACCGCCCCAACATTGATTATCAAGTCGTGGAAAAAGCGGGCGGTAAAAAGCAATTACTGCAATTCATCCGCAGCCAAGGCAAAAACGTGTGCGGCATTGTGTATTGCCTGTCGCGCCGCCGCGTGGAGGACATCGCCGCCTTTTTATGCGAAGAAGGCTTCGCCGCCCTGCCCTACCATGCTGGTCTGGACATGACGGTGCGCACCGAACATCAACGCCGCTTCTCGCGTGAAGACGGCATCATCATGGTGGCGACGATTGCCTTCGGCATGGGGATCGATAAACCCGATGTGCGCTTTGTCGCTCATTTGGACATGCCCAAAAGCGTCGAGCATTTTTATCAGGAATCGGGGCGCGCAGGGCGTGACGGGCTGCCTGCGGTCAGCTGGTTGTGTTATGGACTGAACGACTGGGTGTTGATGCGCGACCGTATTTTGGAAGGCAATGCCGACGACATCCAGAAAAACATCGAAGTCGCCAAACTTGACACCATGCTCGGTTACTGCGAGTGCGCCACTTGCCGCCGCCAGTTTTTATTGGCGCATTTCCAAGAGCAAATCGCGCCGTGCGGGCATTGTGATAATTGCCGCCGCCCGCCCGCCAGCTTCGACGCGCTGCAACCGGTACAGAAACTTTTTTCCTGCGTGTGGCGGCTCGGACAACAATACCCCGTATCGTACGTGATCGACGTGCTGCGCGGCAAAAGCAACGACACCATCACGCGCAACGGTCACGAACAGCTTTCCACTTTCGGCATCGGCAGCACCCTGACCATCAAAGAATGGCGTTCGGTGGTGCGCCAATGCGTCGCGCAAGGCTATCTCAATATTTCACCCGTCACGCAATCGCTGCAACTGAACGCCACCGCCCGCGACGTGTTACTGGGCAAACAAACCATCCGTCTGCGCGTACTGCGTCCGGCGCGCAACGGCAAAAAATCCGCCGCACCGCAAACCTTCCGCACCGAACGTCAGGAAAAACTCTGGCAAAACCTACGCGCTTGGCGGCTGGAACGCGCCCGCCGCGAAGACATCCCCGCGTTTGTGATTTTCAACGACCGCACTTTGCAGGATTTGGTGGAAAACATGCCGCAGTCGCTCGCGGCATTAAGCAGTATTTACGGCTTGGGCGAAGCAAAAATCGCCGCCTTCGGCGCGGACATCATCGCCATTTGCGGCGAAGCCGCGCAACACGATGCGGATGGCAACACCGATTGAGCACGCTCGAACACAAAAAATGGTAAAGCCATCATCTTCGCCGTTCCCAACCGGCCTAAAACATGAAGCCTCTGAAGTTAAGTTCAGAGGCTTCCTTACTTCGGTGTCACTAACTTGCAAACCATGAGCGGTAAACTCTCCCTCGATTACACCGCCGTTCAGGCAGCCTAAACGTATGGTTAGGCGCATTGGGCAGTGAGGCAGTGAATCAGCTTACCGCGCAAAACGGCACGGACGGTAACGATACTTTACGCGCCGCAGATTTGCTCGATCCCGATGTATTCAGCGGCAAGGTGGTTTAATAATAGAAAGGCTGCCCTAAAACGAAGTTTCTGCGAAGCTAAAACGCAGACCGTGTTAAAGCGAAGTTCATTATGGCTAAAGGGTGCGCGAACAAGAAATAATATATTTCTATGTAAAATCAAAATATTATTGAAAATATTGAATTCAAGTAAACAGCTTTTGTGCTAGACTCTTTGCTCTTAATCTTGGGTGCGTGTTTCATATTGCTTTCACAATATTGATTCATGATCCAAATGGGAAAGGTGTACTGGTTTAATAACTAAATAGCATATTGATGATTGATAGATAAATACTTTTTCTCTACCTGTAGTATTAAACATCACCAAATGCAAGCGATGTAGACAGCTTAATCTTTTCAGGTCGATAGAGGTAATAGCATGAGGTGACATAGGTCGTATTTAGGGCAAGAAATGGGATGAATTTGTCCTTTTTTGGGATTTTTAGAGGTTTGCAGGCGGATTCTTGGGAACCTCTGAAAAATCGTTGCAGTAGGAGGTAAACGAGGTTTGTTGGTCTGTTTCAGCAGCTTCATAAATGATCAAAGCGGTGAATGTTATGCGGTTAAATAAAAATGAATCATGGATTTTCTTTGCATTAAGTTTAATCATTGTTGCCTTTTTTGTGATTGAGCTATTTCAATATTTCAATCATGAAAACAAGTTCAAATATTGGGATGAAATGATTGCAGTCAATCCTAAGCCTATAAGTGTTTCTGATCAAGAATTTAAGGAAAAAAATTTGCAAGGTTACTGCTGGCGTGACAAGAAATATTACACCATGGAGGAGCTAAAAGAAAAAGCCATGGTGGGTTTAAGTCGGCGCATGCTTGAAACCACAGAGTTTTATCGTAACGAGCAAGTGCTTAACGCCAATGATGAAATTGATGCAGAGACAGACGTAATATGCCGTAGGTACCCTTACTATTGCCGTGTTTGGTTTTACCCCAAAAAAACCACAGACAAAGAGCTTAGGGATTTAATCAACAATCATAAAAACACACGGGAAAATTATCATAAGCTGAATCATTTTCTACAAAATAATACCATCGAGCTTACAAAGGATTCTGGACTAGAGAATAAAAAAATTATTTATGGTGCAGATTACTCTTTAATTGTAACTTATTACTTAGCTGGAGATATCTATTCTTCCGAGTGTTGTGAAATTTTATCCAAAGATGATCTTAGAAAAATCAATATCAAAGGATTAGCCACCAAAAAGGTAGGAAGCTCTCCAATTGATGCGGAAATTCCTGTTGATATTTATCCGGAATCTTTAGGCGTGGGAAATTATTTTTTACAGGTTGATTTTTATACTTTTTATTTTGATTCTCAAGAGGGTTATAAAAACTACTATAAAAATGTTTTTTTCCTAAGCAATTGTGGAGATTTGTTATTTAAACCTTACTATATCGTTGATTCTTAATTTTTAAGAAAGGGTAGTATAATGAACTATTATAATGTACAGTCCGGACGTGATTTGATTAATGTGGATGAAATATTATCAATGTATTTATGGAATCAAAAAACACCACCGAGCCCATCAGAACTTAATGATGACAAATGGATTCGGCCAAAGGATGTAGAAAATTCTGATAAATATAATGCTGACCCATTGGAAATCAATACCCAGGATTATATGATGCACGGTGGAGGTCGCTTTGTATCGGCAGCCGATTTTAAGTTTTTTAAAGATTTTTTTAATCAAAAAGATTTAGCACCAAAATCGTATAGCTATAATGAGATGTGGGCTATTTTACATCCAAATAAAAAAGATGACCCTGTTTCAGAAAAAGATTTTATGACAGATGTTTATCAATACTACACCGGTATCGGCTCTCCCGATTACATTACCCGAGCCTTTGTTTTTGGCTCAACAAAGTTTAAAGCTAATGTAAATTCCATTACATTTGTGGTACATTCTGATGGCAGTAAAGAAATTCAGAACTTAAAAATTACTCCGGCAAAAGATGATTTTGACTTTGATGGTCAAGGTTGGCACGTGAATTACTTTAACAAAGTTAATGAAAAAATTATTGATCCATCAGGAATTGGCCGGAAAGTACCGATTATTTTTACTGGAGATGTTGATTCATTTAATATTTCTCAAAAAGATTTTTTTGAGTTGATTAAAAAACAGGAGTATTTGGAGGCGTCAGACTTATCTTTACTTCCAACATTAAGCGTCTTCCTTTTAGCTGTAGAAAATAAAATCATAAACTCAAGTTCAATAAAACATACTGATGCAGAAGGTCGTTTAGTTTATTATGATGGTCAAGATATTAACCATGACGGCATTCTTGATGGGGATAGTAAAGATGGGCTATTTAATTACTCAGGATTCACCCTAGTCGGAGGAAAAGGAAGAGATGCTTTTAATGGTAGCAAGTATGATGATTTAATGATAGCTGATGACGGAGAACGTGATTTCTTATCTGGAGGGGAAGGATATGATATCTATCAAGTGGATGATCAAGATATTCTTTATGACGCAGATGGCAAAGGAAAGGTAAAGCTCGACAAAAAAGTTTTGCGTGGCGGCGAACGTAATCCTGATACAGATCCCGAGCATACCTACTTTGGCAATGGTGATAAATATTATTGGAAAGGAGGGGATCTGACTGTTAATGATGGCCTGTCAATCAGAAATTTCAAAAACGGCGATCTCGGCATCACATTGAATATCAAAGAAGATGAAGAACCCAGCAAAACAGATCCCGAAACCACACTGTCGCCCATTGTGATCGATCTGGCCGGTGACGGTATTCATACTTTGGCAGAAGGCGGTCATGTCTATTTCGATCACGACGGCAATGGTTTTGCTGGTAATACAGGTTGGGTTGGGGCAAACAATGCTCTGTTGGTATGGGATAAAAATGGTAATGGTCAGATCGATAATGGCAATGAGCTCTTTGGTAATCATACTTTGCTGCCAAGCGGTGTTAAAGCGGTAGACGGCTACGCAGCACTAAGTGCTTTAGACAGTAATGCAGATGGTCAGCTGACGGCTGAAGATGCGATATGGTCTGAATTAGAGTTATGGGAAGATCGTAATCAAAATGGTCGGGTTGATAATGGCGAACTTTCTTCATTGAGTGAACGAGGACTGAAAGCTATTGATTTAAATGTTACATCCAGCGAAGTACGTGATGTTCATGGCAATATCCATCGCGGCGTGACCAATGCTGTCTGGGCAGATGGTAAAACAACTGCTGTCAGTGATATTTGGTTTCAGGTCAACCATGCCGACAGTCGATTAACTGAGGATGTGTCCATTTCTGCAGATGTTTTATCTTTACCCAATGTGCGCGGTTTTGGCAATCTCGCCAATCTGCATATCTCTATAAGTAAAGACCCGCAACTTAAAACCCTGCTCGAAAACTACCTCTCTGCCGATGCAGCTACTCGCCCGACGTTACTGAACGATTTGATTTACCGCTGGGCAGGTAGTGATGGGGTTGATCCCTACAGCCGTGATCCTTCCAAAATCTATGGGCATGTCATGGATGCGCGCCAACTGGTGACGCTGGAAAAACTCACCGGCTCTGATTACCTGGGCACATGGTGTTGGGGTGAACGTGACCCGAATCCGCATGGTCAGGCAGCCCCGAAATTGATTGCCGAATTCAAAAAATTTGCAGATTATGTCGCGGCGCAATTGGCGGCGCAGCATGATTATCCCGAACTGTTTCATCCTGTTTTTATTCCGCAATGGCACGCTGAAAGCCAATCTTTGCGTGCGGATTGGACGGCGTTTAATGCCAAACTGAATGAGTTATTCACCACCGGACAATTGACTGCAGCACGTTTACTGCTGGATACAGGGCGAGGTTTGGGGCAATACAACAGCTTTTATCGTGCGGACTTGACAAAAAATCTGGATGCCTTGGTACAAAACAACCCCGAATTAGGCGCGTTTTTAAATGATGCTTGGCTGATCGGTACCGATGGCGCAGACCAACTGTTTGGCAGCGGTAAGCATGAAATTATTGTCGGCGGTGCCGGTAACGATACCTTGCATGGCGGTGCGGGCAACGATGAATATCGCTTTGAAATCGGCTTTGGTCGTGACCGCCTCTACGACAGCAGTGGAGAAGACCGTATTGTCTTCGGTCAAAATATCCTGCCTGATCACATACAGTTATCACGTGATTTAACCGCCGTCTACCTGACCCGTATTGATGAGCAAGGTAACGCTACCGATGATGTGATTCAAATCGATAATTTCTTTGATTTCAACGGCATGACCGGTGAGGGGCGGATTGAAAACATACGCTTTGCCGATGGTACGGAATGGACTTGGCAGGACATCGCCAAACAACTCGAACCCAAACCCACCGAGGGCGATGATAAGCTGTATTTGAACGAGTTGGATAATGTCATCGATGCGCTGGGTGGAGATGATTTGGTGTTTGCAGGTGATGGCAACGATACGGTTTATGGCGGTGACGGCAACGATACCTTATATGGTGATGGTGGCAACGACACCCTGAATGGCGGTCAAGGCAATGACCGGCTCGAAGGCGGTATCGGCTCGGACACTTACGTCTTCGGGCAAAACTTCGGGCAAGACATTATCCTGAACTTTAACCCCAACCAAAGCGATGTCGATACGATTGTTTTTACCGAGGGTATTACGCAGGAGGATTTAACCTTCCGCAGGCAGGATAAAGATCTGATTATTCGTCAGCACGGTACGGATAACCACATCACGGTGGAAAAATACTTCGAGCAAGACGCGGCCGGCGATTGGGCGGTGCAACAGATTCGCTTTGCCGACGGTTCGCAGATCGGCATTGCAGAAGTCAAAGAATTGGTGATTCAGCCTACCGATGGTGACGACACACTGTATGCTTACGATTCAGGCAGCCATCTTTATGGCGGGCGCGGTAACGACACTTTAATCGGTGCCAAAGGTAACGACATCCTGCGCGGCGGATTGGGCAACAATACTTTAATCGGCGGCAAAGGCGATGATTTGTTGGTGGGCTCGCAGCAGCAAGATACCTATATCTTCCACAAAGGCGACGGGCGCGACATCGTGATACCGGGCATGGTTGGCGGCGGCACCGCGCATGACCGTTTGGTATTCACCGAAATCGCCTCGAACGAAGCGCAATTGCTGCGTTCGGGACAAGATTTGGTGATTACCGACTATCACGGTGATGATGCGGTGAATGTTCAAGGCTATTTCAGCCATGCCTACGGTAATCTGCGCAGCATCACCTTCAGCGATACGACCTTGCTTGGCAGCAAAAACATCATCTCCGCCGTCAGCGCACAAGTCGGCACGGAACAAAACGATACCTTGCACGCCTTCAAAGACGGCATCACCCTCTACGGACAGGAAGGCAACGACACCTTAAATGGACGCTGGGGCGACGAAACGTTAATTGGCGGTACGGGCAATGACCGTTTGCAAGGCGGATTGGGCAGCGATGCCTATGTCTTTGCCAAAGGCGACGGACAAGACAAAATTTACGATCTCGGCGGTGATAACGATGTGATTCGATTCAGCGATTTGACCGCGGGCGATTTATGGTTCAGCCGTTCAGGCAGCCATTTGGAAATTCAAGTCATCGGCAGCGAAGATCGCATCACCGTCGAAAACCACCATTTATGGTTCTTCGGCAAACCCAATCAAATCGAGCAGATTCACACTGCTGACGGCAAACAGATCAATGCGGAACAGTTGGATCGTCTGATCGAAAAAATGGCAACCTTCAAACCGCAGGACAATGCCGCCGAAAGCGTGAGCACGCAGATGCAAAACTACGCCCAACAAACGGCGATGGAAGAGTACTGGACGGCAGCGGGAAGTGCGGCGATTATTTAGGCTGTAGATTGAGACAAAGAAAACGGACTTTGGATAAAGTCCGTTTTTTGATGTATCGTACAATACTTGATAAAAATCTCCGTCACACTGCGTCTTTTATCCCCACCGCATTTACCGCTACAATAAACCTTTTTTCTACATACCTTTATCATGCTGGTCGATTCCCATTGCCATATTAATTTCCCCGAGCTTGCCGACAGGCTGCCTGAATTATTCTCTGAAATGCAGCAGGCAGGTGTCGCTTATGCTTTGGCGGTGAGTGTGTCGCGGGAGACTTTTGTCGAGGTCGAGGCCTTGGCACAGCAGTATCCGTCGGTGTTTGCTTCGGTCGGGGTGCATCCTTCGTATCAGGACGCGGAGGAATTCACCTTGGCGCAACTATTGGAGCTGGCGCAACGTCCGAGAGTGGTCGCCATCGGTGAGGCGGGTTTGGATTACCATTGGTGCAAAGGCGATTTAAGCTGGCAGCATCGGCGTTTCATCACCCACATCGCGGCGGCGCGGCATAGCGGTTTGCCTTTGATTGTGCACACGCGTGAAGCGGCGGCGGACACTTTGCGTTTGCTGCGCGAATACCGTGCGGGCAAAGGGGTGATTCATTGCTTTACCGAAGATGTCGATTTCGCACGCGAGGCTTTGGATTTAGGGTTTTACCTTTCTTTTTCCGGCGTGGTGACCTTCAAAAACGCCAAAAAGATTCAGGCAGCCTGCCAATATGTGCCGGATGACCGTTTATTGGTCGAAACCGACGCGCCTTATCTTGCGCCGATGCCGCATCGCGGTCAACTCAACCGCCCTGCTTATGTACGGCATACGGCGGAATTTGTGGCACAATTGCGCGGACAATCTTTTGAACACGTGGCGGAAACCACCACCGATAATTTTTTCCGCCTGTTTGATAAGGCACAACGCCTATGAGCGACATCACGCTGACCGTACTCGGTTGCGGCAGTTCGTCCGGCGCGCCGGTGATCGGCTGCACATGCGCCGTGTGCACGGGCGGGCACCCCAAAAACCGCCGCAGCCGTTGCAGCGCATGGCTGCACACCGACGACGCGCACATCGTCATCGACACCGGTACCGATTTTCGCGCGCAGGCATTGCGCGAGCAGATTCCGCGTGTTGATGCGGTGCTGTACACCCATCCGCACGCCGACCACTTAAACGGCATTGACGACTTGCGTGCTTTTTGTTTTCGCCAAAAGTCCGCGATCGACATTTACGGCAGCGCATTCACCATCGAGAACATCTGCCGCCGTTTTGATTATGCTTTTCTGCCGCCGAGCCGTCATTGGAACCGTCCGGTTTTGAGCGCGCACACTCTTTCAGGCAGCCCCGAAAACATTTGCGGCTTGGAGGTTCAACACTTCGAGCTGCCGCACGGACATTGGCGCAGCACGGTGTACCGCATCGGTAACATCGCTTGGCTCACCGACATTAACCATATTGACGCAGGCTGCCTGAACGCTTTACAGGGCTTGGATTATCTGTTTTTGGACTGTTTAATGGAAACGGCGTACCCGAGCCATCTGGGCATGGCGGAAGCGTTTGCCTTTGCGCAAAACATTAACGCGCGTCAGACTTATCTGATTCACATGACCCACCAGCTGGATTACGACGAACTTGCCCGCCGCTGTCCGCCGCGCATCGCGCCGGCTTATGACGGTTTGCGCGTCAGCATATCGCTGTAACAGGCTGCCTGAAACGGATTGAATTTTCCCTAATGAAACATCACCCTTACCAACGTCACAAACGCCGGCATTTCCCCGAAGTCAGCATTTCCGAAAGCGGCAACATCCGCTCCTTGCATCTGGGCACGGACACCGTGCAAAGTGCGATGAATCTGGACAATCCCAGCGAGCTCGTACTGTCCTACAGCCGCGCCATGATGGCGTGGCTGCTGTTCACCGACGAGGCGCAACACCTCACCCATATCGGCTTGGGCGGCGGCTCGATGGTGCGTTGGCTGGACGCGCATTTTCCCGATTTGCATCAACTGGCGATTGAAATCAACCCGAAAATCGTCGCCGTGGCGAAATCCATGTTTGAGCTGCCGCATGAGGACGAAAACTTTGAAATCGTGGTGGCCGACGGCGCGGAATTCATCCGTGTACTCTACGGCAGCACCGACGTGATTTTGACCGACGGCTTTGATGGCGAGCAGATTATTGACGACTTGGTCAGCGAAGCGTTTTTTGCCGACTGTTATCATGCTTTGACCAAAAACGGTATTTTTGCGACCAATTTATGGTCGGGCGATGCGCGTTACGCGGTGTTTGTGCAACGCCTTGCGGCGGTTTTTTCCGGCAAAATTCTGGAAATCCCTGCCGCCACCCACGGTAATGTCGCCGTGCTGGCGTTCAGAAACCTGCCGCGCGGCATCAGCAATCACCAACTCAAACAACGCGCCGCGCAACTGACCACCGCCACCGGAACCGATTTCCAAGATTTGTTTTTCGCCGCGCGCGCCGCCAACGAGCAACGAAAATTGTGGTAAAGCCGCATTTTTCGCCTGAAATTCCAAAAAAAATCAAACCGAACTTGAAACCCAATCCGGTTTCATGGTATAAACTCCTTTTTCCCAGATTCAGATTTACGGAGTACATCATGGCTCGAGTATGTAAAGTGACCGGCAAGCGTCCGATGAGCGGGCATAATGTGTCACATGCCAACAACAAAACCAAACGCCGCTTTTTGCCGAACCTGCAATCGCGCCGCTTTTGGGTAGAAAGTGAAAACCGCTGGGTGCGCCTGCGCGTATCCAATGCTGCTTTGCGCACCATCGACAAAAACGGCATTGATGTCGTCTTGGCCGAACTGCGTGCCGCCGGCAGCAAAATTTAACGAGGAATTGCACCATGCGCGATAAAATCAAACTGGAATCGACCGCAGGAACCGGTCATTTCTACACCACCACCAAAAACAAACGCAACATGCCGAACAAAATGGAAATCAAAAAGTTCGACCCGGTAGCGCGTAAGCATGTGATTTACAAAGAAACCAAAATCAAATAAATCTCTTTGCCTCATGCATAAAAAGCCTTTGTATTCCCTACAAAGGCTTTTTTCATGTGCTGCGTTTCAGCCTCAGTGCTTAGACTTAGGCAATAACAACGCCGGCGGCATCACCGCCTTCACCCGTGCCATCATCGCCGTCTCATCGGCTTTGATGTCCAACCACCACACTGCACCTTTTTTCACCGACCAATAATTCGTCGATAAATCGGCTGCGCGGCCATTTAGCAATTGTGCGCACACCCGCCCCAACCACGGCTGATGCCCGACCAAAATCAAATTTTCCTGCCAATGCGTCTCGTACAAGAGCTGCAACACCGCCTCATGCGAGCTATCGGGGTTGATTTGCGGCTGAATCGTGTACTGTTTGCTCAATGCCATTGCGGTCTGCTGCGAACGCGCTGCCTGCGATACCCAAACCGTATAGTTTTTCGGCAAACGCGGTTTGAGCCATTTCGTCATCGTTTTCGCTTGATCCTGCCCGCGCTCGGTCAGTTCGCGCATCAAATCATTGCTGCCGTCTTCGGCCTCGGCGTGCCGCCATAAAATCAACTCCATTTTCTGCTCCTGTGCTCAAGAAATTTTGAATGAACTGATGAATCACGCAAGAATGATTCTATTGTATAAAATTTTAATGAACTATTTTAAGGAATCTCTGAGAAACTCTGGCGAGTGGATTTGACTGCTATTTTTTTGGCAAACAATATGTTCGTTATGTGCGTCATGACTAAGGCTGCCTGAACCCTCAATCGCCTGCCAAACTCCGCTGCCAACCCGTCACCTGCACCTGATGCCGCGCCAGCATTGTCTCGAAAGCTTCGCTGTTTAACCATTGCCATTCGCGCACACGGGCAGCGGCAATCTCATCGTCCGGCGCGGCGGTATCCGTCGTTTGCGCCGGATGACACATCACCAAACCACCGTGTTGCGGTGCGTGGTGTAACCATCGTTCCCATTGTGTTGCCAACGCCGCAAGATCGCCGTCAAAACCGTATGCACCGCCAAACGCCGTATTGTGCCGCCAGCCGCTTGCGCGACAACGGCGCAACAATCCGCGTCCGCCCAAAGCATAAATCACCTGCGCTTTCAGGCTGCCTGTACCTTGGAACGGGCGGGTAATGCGCCATTGCGGCGCGTGCGCAGGATAATGATGCACCCACACGGCAGACAAAGCATCGCGTATCACCGGCAGTTGATGCACGTGCTGATGCCCGTCGATAAAGGCAGGCGGACGTTGCCACACGTCGGCAAAACCTTGCAACTGCGCCTCCGCACTGCGTCTGATGCTCGTCGTAGAAACCATGCCGAGCAGACTGCTTGCCAGCCATGCCGTCAAAGGGCGCGCATCGGGGCATAAGGGTGACGTCAAATCAAAATGCAGCCCGATATCGATACCGCTGTCGGTCAAGGCATCGCGCTGCGATGTTTCCAGCACACCGTAACGCATAAAGCTCGCACTGCTGATGCGCCCGCGTGCCGCCAGTTCGACAATCGCCGCGTTCACGCCGTGCGAAAAACCCAAATCGTCCGCGTTAATGATTAATTTTTTCATGGCGAAAAGCCCAGTATTTGCCGATGATAAAAGTCGCCGCCGCCACCGTCAGCGTTACCAGCAACCACCACAGGCGGTAATGCGCCGCACCGAACCATGCCAACAGCACGGCAAATAAGCTTTGGTTGGCGGCAAAACCAGCCAGCGACACCGCCGCCCAACGCAACATTTGCCGCAACGCACGCGCCGAGGCTGCCTGAAAAGTCAGATAGCGGTGCCCGCCGAAACTGAGCAAAAAAGCACCGCAAAAACCGATGAAATTACCCCATAACGGTGTCATGTGCAGCCGCGCGACGCACAAAGTCAGCAACAGAAAATGGCATAATGCCGCCGCGACCCCGACCGCAATAAACAGCAACGGCTGGCGCGCCCGCTGCCAATCGCGTTCAGGCAGCCTCATCGGAATGCTCGATGCTGTCGATGATGTACGGCGGACGTTGCTTCACTTCGGTGTAAATATTGCCGATGTATTCGCCGATCACCCCTAAACAAATCAGCTGCACGCCGGAAAACAGCATCATGCCCGCCGCCAAGGTCGGCCAACCGGGTAAATGCTTGCCCAAAAACAAAGTCTCGATCACCACGTAGGCGGCATAAATCAAAGCGAATAACGACACCAGCAAACCAATATGCGACACCCAACGTAAAGGACGGGTGGAAAACGCGGTAAAGCCGGTCAATGCCAAACCGAACAGTTGCCGATAACCGAATTTGCTCGCCCCTGCCAATCGCTCTTCGGCGGCAAACGGCAGATACACCGTCGGAAAGCCAACCCAAGCATACAGCCCTTTCATAAAGCGTTTGCGTTCAGGCAGCCGATTGAGCGCATCGACCACCCGACGGCTCATCATGCGAAAGTCACCCGCGCCGGGCGTGATTTCAAAGCGATCGCTGTCTTGGATCAAGCGGTAAAACCAACGTTTGCCGGCGCGCTTGCCCCATGATTCCAACTCGCGCGAGCTCTGCACCGCCGCCACCATATCGTTACCGCTTAAAATCAGCTCGCGCATTTTCGCGAGCAGCTCCACCGGATGCTGACCGTCCGCATCCATCATCACCACCGCCTCGCCTTGCGCCTGCGCCAAACCCGCGCTCAAGGCCGCTTCCTTGCCAAAATTACGCGAAAAACGCACCAGCCGCGCCCGACAGTTTTCAGGCAGCCTTGCGGTGTGTTCGCGGAAAACCGTTTCCAAGTCGTCCTTACTGCCGTCATCGACCACCACCAATTCATGCTCGCCTGCAAAATGCTGCAAGCGGGTAAAGAGCTGCGGCAAAAACAAAGCCAGTGCAGCGGCATCATTGTAAACAGGGATAATCACGGACAAATCAAGTTTTTGAGCATTCATAATGTTTTAATCTAAGAAATGGAATGACAATTGCATAAGTCATTTAAAGAGCATCGCCGCCATCGATTTTGGCTGCGCAGCAGTTTCACCTTAAGGCTGCCTGAATCACGGAATCTTCCCTTTTCCTCGGAAGAAATATTATAATCGTATAATCTTATTTTTATTGAAGGATTTCACATGTCACGTTCGCAACAGGGTTTTACTTTGGTCGAGTTGATGATTACCGTCGCGATTTTGGCGATCATCGCGGCGGTTGCCGTACCGTCTTACAGCCATTTCACGCGCAGAGCGCATCTGCGTGATGCACAGGCGGCTTTAATGGAAAATGCGTACTTTATGGAGCAATTCTATGCCCAGAATAACCGCTTCAGAAATACCGACGGCACACGCCCCGCATTGACCAAAACCCAGACCGCCCACTTCAATATTGCCTTTTCTAACGGCACGGTTTGCAGCGCCTCGCCCAATGACAATGACCACTACTGCATGATTGCCACTTCAAAAAATGCCAATGCCGAACCTCGCGTGCTGGTGTTGGACGAGGCAGGCAAAATGCAGTTATGCCAAAGCAATGTCGCTGCCGATGCCGCTGACTGCGCTGCTTATTAAGGAGCCTCTGAAAAACTCTGGCGAGTGGATTTGACTGCTATTTTTTTGGCAGACAAGGAGCATATTTAGGGTAATAGTGGTTCTATTACCCTAAATATGGGACGCAGTATGACGAAGAAAGAGCGGTTAAGGCCGCCGTCATGAGTTTCTCAGAGGCTCCTTAAGTACATCAAACCTAATCAATGCTGCCTGATAAACATAACTTCAGGCAGCATTTTTATCGCTTTCAGGCAGCCTGAAAGTTTCACAACCATCAACCTTCCCGTGCATGGTTAATCGTGTAGCGTGGAATCTCCACGGTTAAATCTTCCTCGCCGACAATCGCCTGACAGCTTAGGCGCGACGTGGCTTCCAGCCCCCACGCCATATCCAGCAAATCTTCTTCCAGTTCTTCCGCTTCATTCAAACTGTCAAATCCGGCGCGCACCACCACGTGACACGTGGTACAGGCGCAAGACTGTTCGCACGCGTGTTCGATGTCGATATGGTTTTTCAGCAGCACGTCGCAAATACTCTCGCCGCGGGTAACATTCTCCAATACTGCCCCTTCGGGACACAGTTCGGGGTGCGGCAGCACGGTGATTTTGGGCATGATGTTCCTTTCGATGAATGGTTTTGAAGCGAAGTCATTCGGATAAGCGTCACTTCATATTATTATTAGGGAATCTCTGAAACGAAGTTCAGCGAAGCTAAAAACTCGTGACGGCGGCTTTAACCGCTCTTTCTTCGTCATACTGCGTCCCACATTTAGAGCAATAGAACCACTATTGCCCTAAATATGCTCCTTGCCTGCAAAAAAAATAGCAGCCAAATCCACTCGCCAGGGTTTTTAGCTTCGCTGAACTTCGTTTCAGAGATTCCTTAGATCAATACTTTTCAGGCAGCCTGAATGCTGATTAACGCTGTTTGCCACGCGGATAAAACGCAAAATGCACCGCCGCCGACAGCAGCAAATAAACCGCCAGCATTGTCCATAACGCCCACGAGCCGAAAAACGGTACGTCTTCCGCCTGATAATTGCGCCATAAACAATAAGCGGCAAACAGCCAAAACAAGCTCATGTCGATTAACCAACCGGCATAAAACCAACGCTGCTGTACCACAGTGGTCATGGCGATGTAACGTTCGGTCAGCCGCGTCAAACCGATGGTGTAAAAAAGCGTCACCGCCACCGTGTACAGCAAAATCCCGCCCTCGCCCAAAGGTGCGGTGTTTTGCGGCAATGCGCCGTGGCGCAAAGCTTCCGCACCGCACGCCCATAGCGCATAAGCAAGCAACGTCGCGGCAAAAACAAGCCAATGGGCAAAAAACGGCGGCAAAATCCTTAAACTCGGCATGGTTTACAGCTCGGTTTCGTCCAGCAAATGACCCATTTTACGGGCTTTGGTCAGCAGATAATCTTTATTGTGCGCCTGCACACCCACTTGCAGCGGCACACGTTCGGCGACATCAATGCCGCAGTTTTTCAGAATCGTGATTTTCTGCGGATTATTGGTCATCAGGCGCACGCGCTCCACGCCCAAATCGGCAAAAATATCGCGCGCCCACGTGAAATTGCGGTCATCGGCAGGCAGACCCAAGGCCAGATTAGCTTCCACCGTGTCCATGCCTTGATCTTGCAAGTGGTAGGCTTTGATTTTATTGATTAAACCAATGCCGCGCCCTTCTTGGCGCAAATAAACAATCACGCCGCGCCCTGCTGCCTGCACCGCCTGCATCGCGGCGGCAAGCTGTGCGCCGCAATCGCAACGCTGTGAAAATAAAGCGTCGCCGGTCAGACATTCGGAATGCACCCGCGCCAGCACCGGTTCGCTGCCTGAGATGTCGCCGACCGACAGCGCGATGTGTTCTTTGCCTGCCGCATCGACATAGCCTGTCATGGTGAATTCGCCGTATTCCGTCGGCAAGCGACAAACGGCGACGCGGTTTAAAGGTGTGTGTGGTGCCATGATTTTATTTATGTATTTGAGTTAAACAGCTGCCATTTTACGGGCAAAGCGCATCATCGGTGCAGTCGTTAAATTTATCCATAACATTTACCAATGCTATGGCGAAACCTACCCACCACCCCAGCAGCTCATCGCTTACAGGCAGCGTCAATTCGCCTTCACCGTACAACACGCCCAGCACCGCGCCGTTTTCCCGACAAATCGGCAATGCCCATTGCCGCATCGGCGGCAGATGCCGTTCGCCCGTCAGATCGCCGCTGCGCAGCCATTCCGCACTGTCTTCGACCACGTTCAACCATGCCGATTGCGCACAACGAACCGCCAGATGTTTGTCCCAATCGTCCGCCCCGCAGGGTAATTCGCCCTCGGCAATCCTGCCGCAAGACACCAGCCGAAGCAAACGTTCAGGCTGCAACAAAAACACGCTCAAGTGGCTGCACGTATGCTGTGCAAAAGCGGTTTCGGCGGCGGCGTACACACGTCGTAGCAGTTGCCGCCGCGCCACATCGTCAGGGATTTCTCCGTGCAGGTCAAACACTTGGGCTGCCTGAAAACCATCCTGACGCGCCGGTGCACGCCATAAGGCTTCGTCCGCCAACTGTACCTCGGCGTGTTGCAACACCAGCCCCAACACCTGCACCGCCTCGCGCACCTGCGCCACCGGCACACGCAAGCCTTGGGTGCTTAAATAATCTTCAATCACGGCGTTCATGCTATTTGTTCACCAGCAAGCTCTTGCGCCACCTGCAATGCCTGCTGCGCCGCCACTTTGCCTTCATCGGTCGGAATCACCCACACTTCCTGCCGACTGTCGGCGGCATGAATCGCCACCGCACTTTTACCGTCAGCGGCATGGTTTTGGGCAGCGTCGATTTTCACGCCCAAATACGCCAAGGCAGCACAGACTTCGGCGCGCAATACGGCATCGTTCTCACCGATGCCCGCGCTAAACGTCAGCACGTCCAAACCACCCAAAACGGCACTTAATCCGCCGATTTCGCGCACCACGCGATACGTGTAAAGATCAATCGCCAAACGTGCCGCCGCTTCATCACTGGCGCGCAGCACGCGCATATCGGCGGAGAGTCCGGACACGCCGAGCAAGCCGCTTTGGCGGTATAAAAGTTTTTCCAACGCGGCGTGATCCATGCCTGCGCTCATCAAATGCAACACCACGCCCGCGTCCAGCGCACCGCAGCGCGAACCCATCATCAAACCCTCCAGCGCGGTAAAACCCATGCTGGAGGCGATGCTGCGCCCGTCTCGCATCGCGCACGCCGAGCTGCCGTTGCCTAGATGCAGCATCACCGTTTTTTGCGCGGCGCGTGCGCTGACGGCAAATAAAGTATCGCGGATAAACTGATACGACAAACCATGAAAACCGTAACGGCGAATGCCCTGCTCACGATAAGACAGAGGCAGGGCAAAGGTGTATTCGCGCTCGTGATGTCCGGCATGAAAAGCGGTGTCGAAGCACGCCGCCTGCGGCACATCGGGAAAGGCTGCCTGAAAGATTTGAATGCCGGCGACATTGTGTTTTTCGTGCAAGGGCGCAAGCGGATGCAAAGCCAGCAAATCGGCAATCACCTGCGGCGTGACCGCCACGCTGCGGCGATATTGCGTACCGCCGTGCACCACGCGATGCCCGATGGCGCGTAAGACATCGCCGCGCGCCGTCAGCAGTTGCTGCAAATACATCAAGGCGGCCTGAAAGGGTTGTTCCTGTGCGTGTTCAAGGCTGCCTGAAACCGTTTCGCCATCGACCGTATAGGCAAAACGCGGCGCACCGTGCGGCTCTAAACCTTGAAAAGCACCGCTGAGCACGCACGCGCCGATTTCATGATTTTCCACCCGAAACAAAGAAAATTTCAAAGAAGAAGAACCGGCATTCACCGCCAAAACCGCCATATTGACCTTTCGTTGTTAAGGAGGAGAAACGCGATAGTGATGCGCCATCAGCTTCGCCAATAAGGCGGACAATCGCCGCACCGGCGCATGGTCGGCACGGCTCGTCAAGATCACCGGCACACGCGCGCCGCACACGATGCCCGCCAGTTGGGCGTTGGCAAAATATTCCAACTGTTTGCCCAGCATATTGCCCGCTTCCAAATCGGGCACCAGCAGCACATCGGCATCGCCTGCCACCGGCGAGGTGATTTTTTTGATCGCCGCCGCTTCTTTGGAAATGGCATTGTCAAACGCCAGCGGCCCGTCCAGCAATGCACCGCGAATCTGCCCGCGATCCGCCATTTTGCACAATGCCGCCGCATCCAAGGTGCTGGGCATATCGGGATTGACCGTTTCCACCGCTGCCAACACCGCGACTTTCGGCGTTGCACAACCCAACAAATGCGCCAAATCGACTGCGTTTTGCACGATGTCCGCCTTTTCAGGCAGCTTCGGAGCAATATTCAAGGCGCAATCGCTTAACAACAAAGGCTTATGGTAAGCAGGAATATCAAAATAATACACATGGCTCATGCGCCGCGCCGTGCGCAAACCGCGCTCCGCCAGCAACGCGCGCAACAACTCATCGGTATGCAGGCTGCCTTTCATCACCACTTCGACTTCACCTGCGGCAGCAGCTTGCGCCGCCGCTTGCGCCGCCGCATGACTGTGCGCCACGTCAATAATCGTCCATGCGGAAACATCGCGCTGTTCGGCTTCCGCCAAGGCTTCGAATTTGGCACGCGGCGCGTAAACAATCGGCTCGATCAAACCGGTTTGCGCCGCCAACATCGCCCCGTCCAGCGAGCCCGCATCGCACGGATGCACCACCGCGCAACGCACCGCCGGCAATGCACGGGCGCGGCTTTCCAGTTCACCGCAATCGGCAATCCTCATGACAAAAGCTCAATCTGCGGCACGGCGCAGGCAGGACGGCTGATTTTTTGCGTCGGCGCAAGAATGGTCGCTTTGCCGGTCAATACTTTTTCACCGTTTTGATTCACCACCAGACAATCCAACTCGACTTGTTTGTTTTCCTCGTTTTTGCCCGCCACGGTCAAGGTCACGGTAATCGTGTCCTGCGGACGCACCGGACGGCGAAACTGCAAAGTCTGCCCCAAGTAAATCGTCCCTGCTCCCGGAAAGCGCGTCCCCAGCAAAGCCGACACCACGCCCGCCGTCCACATGCCATGCCCGATCACGCCCTTAAACATGGTCTGCTCGGCGTAAGCCGCGTCCAAATGTGCAGGGTTGGTGTCATGGCTGACCGCAGCAAACGCCGCAATATCGGCTGCCTGCAAAGTACGGCTCAACGACGCGCTCTGCCCGAGCGACAGTTCGTCAAAGGTGATGTTTTCAATGATTTCACTCATGATGACCTCCGAAGGATTGAAGTAAAAAAGACCATAATTGACAACAAAATACGTTTCGCCGGGTACCGGCATCTACCCGCCGACTGCCCGAATCAAGTGTAATACAGCATGACGGTTTATCCAAGGCGCGCTCGGCAAGATCGGAATATTGCGCTTTTACAAACAGCGTGTTTTTTATGAAGCCAAAACATGGTTGCAGTACCAACCATACTTGCAGACAGCCTCAACGGATGGATTGTTTATTGCTCGCCCGACGGACACATAAATTTCCATGCGATGCCCATGGCAATCATTTGCACAAGCACCAGCACCGCCACCGTGCCACGCCATGCGCCATACATATAGGCGTAACCGCACACCCACGCCCCAACAAAGCCGCCGAAGTAGTAGCTCATATTGTACAAACCCGCCGCCAGTGATCGTCCTTCACGTGCATTTGATGCGGCAAAGCTCACCGCGGCCGACTGGGTAATGAAAATGCCGGTAGAAGCAATCGCCAACGCCATAATAATCCCTTGCAAGCTCGACAATTGCGTCAGCAACAAACCGCATGAGGAAAAAATCAATGCTGCAACCACCGTGCGCCGCGAGCCGAAGCGTCCGATCACCCGCCCCGAAACCGGCGTCACCACCACGCCGATCAAATACACCGCAAAAATATTTGCCAGCCCCGCCGGCGTGAGCGAAAACGGCTCTTGCGCCAGATAAAGATTGATGTAGGTAAAACACCCGACCAAAGAAAACAGCAAGCATGCACCGACGCAACAGGCAGCCACAATCTGTCGGTTGCGCAGATGTGATCCCAATACCGAAAAAGCATGGCGGATATTGCGGTCGGCGACGAAATACTGCGATTTGGGCAACTTGGCAAACACCAACACCGACGCACACAAATTCATCGCCGCCATGATCAAATACGCCTCGCGCCAACCGAAAAAATCGCTCAGGTGCCCGACCACAAACCGCCCGAGAAAACCGCCCAACACCGTACCGGCAATATAGGCCGACATCAGTTTTGCCATCGCCTTGCCGTAATACTCCTCGCTGATGTACGCCATCACCACCACCGCAATGCCGGGCACCACCAAGCCTTGCATAAAGCGGTACACCGAGATGGTCTCAATCGAATCGGCAAAATAAATCAACCCTGTCGGCACGCTCAGAAAAAAAACGGAAAAGGCAATCAGCCCACGCCGCCCGATCGCATCGGACAGCATGCCGATCAAAGGGGAAATCATGGCAATGGCCAGCACCGTCACGCCGACCGTCGCCCCTGCCGCCACCGCCGACACCTGAAAGTCTTCAATCAAAAGCGGCAAAATCGACTGTACCGAATACACATTGATAAACGCCGACACGCCGATCAACGCCACCACCAGCATTAAACTTAAAGTCGGTTCGCGTTGCGGTAAAAATTCATCACGCGGGGAAACGGGTGCGGATACTGCGTTAAGCATACAATAAACTTTCAAAAATAAACGTCACCGTAAGCAGAAAGGGCAAATTGGCAGATTCCGTATACGGCTTGAAACGGTGCTTATATTCAGGCCGTCTGAACAAGCTTTCGGGGTGAGACGCCAGTCATCGGCAAGGTAATTGAGCTGCTGACGGTTGTTCAACACAGCCGAAATCAACGCTCAAAATCTTACAGGCTGCCTATCATTTCAGGCAGCCTGCATACACTATTAAGCATAAAACGCGCTTGGTATATACGTTTAACCGGCCTGTGCCGCTGCCTTGGCCAGCTCTTTTTCGATCGCGAGTTTATCCAAATAAGCCTCGTCAATATCGCCGGTCAGATAACAGCCGCTAAAGCATGAAGTGTCGAAACTTTCAATCGCGGGGTTCAATTTCTGCACCGCACGGGTTAAATCGTCCAGTTCTTGGAACACCACGCCGTCCGCACCGATCTCGGCGGCGATTTGTGCCGCATTGCGCCCGTTGGCGATCAGCTCTTTGCGCGTCGGCATGTCGATGCCGTACACGTTCGGATAGCGCACTTCGGGCGCGGCGGAAGCGAGGTAAACCTTATTCGCACCGGCCTGCCGTGCCATTTCGACAATTTCGCGGCTGGTGGTGCCGCGCACAATGGAATCGTCCACCAGCAACACGTTTTTGCCGACAAACTCACAACCGACGGGTGAGAGTTTTTGCCGTACCGACTTTTTGCGCACCGTCTGTCCGGGCATGATAAAGGTGCGCCCGATGTAGCGGTTTTTGATCAAACCCTCACGGTAGGGCAAATGCAAATGCCGCGCCAATTCCAACGCCGACGGACGGCTGGTATCGGGAATCGGCATGATCACGTCGATGTCTTGCGGCAGTTCGCGCCGTACTTTTTCCGCCAGCGCAATCCCCATGTCCAATCGCGCCTGATACACCGAAACTCCGTCCATCACCGAGTCCGGCCGGGCAAAATAAACATATTCAAACAAGCACGGGCATAAGCGTGCGGTGTCCGAGCACACGCGTGCCGAAAGGTTGCCTGCAAAGTCAATAAACACCGCTTCGCCCGGCAAAATATCGCGTTCGCGTTCAAAATCCGTACCGTTAAACGCCACCGATTCGGACGCCACCATGTAATCGTGATGCCCTTGAGCGTTTGCCCGCTTGCCCAAGGCCAGCGGACGAATGCCGAACGGATCGCGAAACGCCACCATGCCATGCCCTGCGATCAACGCCACCACCGCATACGCACCGCGCACACGGCGATGCAGTGCCGCGACCGCTGCAAACACCGCATCCACCGTCAAAAGGCTGCCTGAAACCTGCCGTTCCAGTTCATGCGCAAAAACATTCAGCAGAACTTCGGAGTCGGAACGGGTATTGATGTGGCGTAAATCTCTATGAATGATGTCGGAGAACAAGCTGTCGATGTTGGTGAGATTACCGTTATGCGCCAAGGCAATGCCGAACGGCGAATTGACATAAAACGGCTGTGCTTCGGCGGCGTCCATGCTGTTGCCCGCGGTCGGATAACGCACATGGGCAATGCCTGCATTGCCGAGCAGATCGCGCATATTGCGGGTGCGAAACACGTCGCGCACCATACCGCGCCCTTTATGCAGGTGGAAAGTCAGCCCTTTGGTGGTGACTATCCCCGCCGCGTCCTGCCCGCGATGCTGCAACATTTGCAAACCGTCATACAGCAGTTGATTGACGGGTTCACTGCTGATCATGCCCAATACGCCACACATAAAAATCTTTCAAAAGAAATGATACTAAAGATAATATTCAGGCTGCCTGAATACCTTGAACAATATATTCAACAACGTTTTGGACAACTTACGGCGCAGCGGGCGGTATATTTTGCGCCGCCTTAACATACGGCAAGGCCATTTGCCCCAAACTTTCAAAAAACGGTGCGCTCAGGGACATTTGCCAAGCTGGTTCTGACGGTAAATCGGTAAAACGGCACAGCATCACCACCAAGGTCACGAGCGCAATGCCTTTGATGCAGCCGAACACGCCGCCGAGAATACGGTTCACGCCGCCCAAGCCGATTTTCGACACCACCGCGTTTAGGAGTTCACGCAGCATATACATCACGATGAACACCAAAACAAAAATCGCCACAAAGGCGACGGCATGAGCCAAGGCAGGCGGTTGAATGCCGCTTAAAGCCAGCTCGGCAAACGTACCCGCAAACAACCACGCCGCGAGCAAGCCCACCACCCAACGCGCCAGTGCCACCACTTCGGACACCAGACCGCGCATCATCGAAATCAGCATCAGCACCAGAATCGTGCCCAGCGCAAGTCCGTCAAAAATCGTCATTTACGAATCACAATGCCGTCAAAGCCATTACGCTGTAAGGTATTCAGGGTGCTTTGTGCTTCTGCGTCCGAAGCGATCGGGCCGATGCGCACGCGATACACTTCGCCTTTTGCGGTGTCGGCACGGTAAACTTTGGACTGAATGCCGATTTTTGCCAAACGTTCGCGTTGCACTTCTGCTTGCTGCGCGCTGGTGAACGCACCGGCTTGGATCATGCTGCCGACAGTATTGCGCACGGTGGTAGGTTGGGCTTTTGTTTTACCGGCTTTACCGTCCAGAATTTCCTGCGGGCTGAGTTTTTTTGCCGGCCTGTTCGGCTTAGGTTCTGTTTTGACGATAACGGGGCTTGTGGCGGGCTTATTATCCGCAGGTGGTGTAGCGTCAGCGGACGGCGGTGGCGTTGCTTCGACGGGCGCCACCACTTCACTGGCCGGCAACGGTGCAATCGGTGCAACATCACTGCCTGCAACCGGCGTAACAGGGGCAACCTCACTGGCGGTCAAAGGATTGGGTAACTCCGTGGTTTGGGTTGCAGATGCGGCATCACCGATGTCCACTTGCGCCACCGGCGGCGGATCGCTGCGGTGATTCAAAACTTTCAATAAAATCGCGGCGGCAATCACCACCACCACAATCGCACCGATCAGACGGCGACGGTTATTGCGTTTGAGTTGTTCGTATTCTTCTTGGGTGTTCATAACGGTTTCTCATGAGTGTGTGGCCGCGACTTCCGCCACGGTATGGAACGAGCCGAAAAGCACGATTCTATCATCTTCCCCCGCAGTAGATAAAGCGTACGCCCATGCCGCCGGCACACTGTCGAACGCATGGATTTTGCGGCGTTCGATGCCGACTTGGGCAAACACTTGCAGCATATTGTCCACGCTGCGCCCGCGCGGCAAGTCCAACGGTGCAATCAGCCATTCGTCAAATTCTTTGTCCAGCAGCGACACCACGCCCGCCATGTCTTTATCCGCCAAAATCGAAAACACCGCCGTGCGCTTTTGCGCGAACGGCAGGCGTTGCAAGCTGTTTTTCAAAGCGCGCGCGGCGTGCGGATTATGCCCCACGTCCCACACGCGCAACGGACGGCCCGGCAATACTTGGAAACGTCCTGCGTTCACCGCCATCAGCAGTCCGCGCTTGATCGCACCAATGTCGATCGGCAGTTGCGTGTTCAAACATTCGATCACGCTTAGGGCGCAAGCGGCGTTGTGCAGTTGATACGCCCCGCGCAGCGCAGGCATCGGCAAAGCATGGCGCGCACGTTCAAGCAGCCTGAAACTTTGCGGATGAAAACGGAACGACCATTGCTGATTGTCCATGCTCTGCACCGTAAAATCCCGCCCCGCCACCAAAAGCGGCGCACCGATTTCTGCGGCATAAGCGGCTAAAGAGTGCGGCGGCGGATTTTGCCCGCAAATCGCGGGTTTGCCGTGACGAAACACTCCGGCTTTTTCATACGCCACCGCTTCGACCGTATCGCCCAGAAACGCCTGATGATCCACGTCCACCGACACCACGGCCGCCACGTCGGCATCAAACACATTGACCGCGTCCAAGCGTCCGCCCAAGCCGACTTCCAACACCATCACATCGACCTCGGCGCGCATGAACACATCGACTGCAGCTAAGGTATTGAATTCAAAATAAGTCAGGGCAATGTCGCCGCGCGCCGCTTCGATCCGCTCAAATGCCGCCACGATCGCCGCATCGTCCGCCGGCTCGCCGTTTAAGGCAATGCGCTCGTTAAAACGCAATAAATGCGGACTCGTCAGCGTGCCGACCCGAAAGCCCGCTTCACGGTAAATCGCGGTTAAAAATGCACACACCGAACCTTTGCCGTTGGTGCCGGCAACGGTCACGATCGGACAGCGCGGCTGCAGATTCATGCGCTCCTTGACCGCACGCACGCGCTCCAAGCCCATGTCGATCACACCGCCTGCCTGCCCCTGCTCCAAATACGCCAACCATTGCGCCAAAGTACGTTCAGATGAATGATTCATAATCGCTCAAAAATAAGAAACCACGATCTTTTCAGGCAGCCTGAAAAGACAGCGGCGAAATGATTCTGCGGTTTCAATCCGTTAAAACAGAATAAACACACAATACGACACCGTTACGCTCTATACATCGGAACGCTGCAACAGCTCCGTACCCGTCTTTATCCAAACCGAATAAATTTTAGCACAATTAGCGGTTTTAACACGGACAGCAAAACAAAAAAAGCTTAAACATTTCAGAATAATATTCATCAAATTCAAACACAAAAACGCGCAACAGATTTTCATCTGCTGCGCGTCTGCTGTGTAGCATACCGTGATTAAACGATACGGCCTTTTTCCACCAGCTCGGTCACAACCCAAGATTTGGTTTTGGACAAAGGACGGGATTCGGCAATCACCACCACGTCACCGATGCCGTAAGCATTGGCTTCGTCATGCGCGTGTACCTTGTTGGAACGGCGAATCACTTTGCCGTACAAGGGGTGTTTGACCTTACGCTCGATCAGCACGGTAACGGTTTTATCCATTTTGTCGCTGACCACGCGACCGGTGAGGGTACGAACTGTTTTTTCGCTCATTATGCTTTACCCTTCTCGCTTAAGATGGTTTTGATGCGCGCCATGTCGCGACGCACTTTTTTCAATTCGCTCGGTTTGCCCAATTGTCCAGTGGCTGCCTGCATTCTCAAACCAAAACGGGCTTTGCCCAGGCTCAAGAGTTCGGCATTGAGCTCTTCCGTGCTTTTTGCTCTTAAATCTTTTGCTTTCATCATTGACCTACCTGTCTGGTAACAAATACGGTCGAAATCGGCAGCTTGGCCGCAGCCAACGTGAAGGCTTCGCGAGCGAGTTCTTCATCGACACCGTCCATTTCGTACAGCATTTTACCGGGTTGAATTTCGGCAACGTAGTATTCCGGCGAGCCTTTCCCTCCACCCATCCGCACTTCCAGCGGTTTGGTGGTGATCGGCTTATCGGGGAATACGCGAATCCAAATGCGACCGCCACGTTTAATGTGACGGGTCATGGCACGACGTGCCGCCTCGATTTGGCGAGCGGTCAGACGACCGCGTCCGGTGGCTTTCAAACCAAAGTCGCCGAAGCTGACTTTATTACCGCGGGTGGCCACGCCGGTGTTGCGACCTTTGTGGTGTTTGCGGTATTTCATTCGTTTAGGCTGTAGCATGACGTCCGCCTGCCTTTCTTTGTCTTCTTTCGGGTTCTGCCGCTGCCGGTGCTGCTTGTCCGGCTACGGTTTCGCCTTTGTATACCCATACTTTGATGCCGATGATGCCGTAAGTGGTGTTGGCTTCGCTGGTGGCGTAGTCCACATCCGCACGCAAGGTGTGCAGAGGAACGCGACCTTCGCGATACCATTCGCTACGGGCAATATCGATACCGTTCAAACGACCCGACGACATGATTTTGATGCCTTTAGCACCGACGCGCATCGCGTTTTGCATGGCGCGTTTCATGGCACGGCGGAACTGTACGCGTTTTTCCAGTTGCTGCGCGATGTTATCGGCGATGATTTGCGCATTGATTTCGGGTTTGCGAATTTCTTCGATGCTGACATGCACCGGCACGCCCATCAGATTTTGCAAATCTTTTTTCAATACTTCGATGTCTTCGCCTTTTTTACCGATCACAATCCCTGGGCGGGCGGTATGAATGGTAATGCGCGCGCTTTTGGCAGGACGTTCGATGACGACTTTACCCACCGAAGCGTTGGCCAAACGTTTTTTCAGGTAGTCGCGCACGTCGATGTCTTGTTTCAAAATGCTCGGAAATTCGCTGCTTTTGGCATACCATTTCGACGACCAGTTTTTATTGACGGCAAGACGAAAACCTGTGGGGTTAATTTTTTGTCCCATTGCGTTTCCTTTAATTTCCGACTGTCACATTGATGTGACAAGTCTGTTTCTCGATGCGGTTGCCGCGACCTTTGGCACGCGCCTGAAAGCGTTTCAGGCTGCCTGCTTTGTCCACATAGACGGTAACGACTTTGAGTTCGTCAATGTCGGCACCTTCGTTGTGTTCGGCGTTCGCGATGGCAGACTCCAGCACTTTTTTGACGAGTCCGGCGCCTTTTTTCGGGCTGAACGTCAAAATATTCAATGCTTGCTCGATGTCTTTACCGCGAATCATGTCGGCAACGAGACGGGCTTTTTGCGCCGAAATGCGCGCATTTTTATGTTGTGCATATACTCTCATGGTTTATCCCTTATTTTTTTGCCTTCTTATCGGCCAAGTGGCCTTTGAAGGTACGGGTCAATGAGAATTCGCCCAGCTTATGACCGACCATATTGTCGCTGATGTAAACCGGCACGTGAGTGCGGCCGTTATGCACAGCAATGGTCAAGCCGATGAAATCGGGCAAAATGGTGGAACGGCGCGACCAAGTTTTGATCGGGCGTTTGTCGTTGCTTGCACGCGCTGCGTCTACTTTTTTCAGCAAGTGCAGGTCTACATACGGACCTTTTTTCAATGAACGAGCCATAGTGTTTAACCTTTATTCGAATAACGACGGCGGACAATCATATTATCCGTGCGTTTATTGCGACGCGTACGGTAACCTTTGGCAGGTGTACCCCACGGGCTGACGGGTTCGCGACCTTCGCCGGTACGGCCTTCGCCACCACCGTGCGGGTGATCGAC
This sequence comes from Neisseria sp., assembly GCA_030538055.1. Taxonomy (GTDB): domain Bacteria; phylum Pseudomonadota; class Gammaproteobacteria; order Burkholderiales; family Neisseriaceae; genus RGIG9985. Next base: position 2,784 of record JAUNUS010000025.1, on the reverse strand, counting down.
CGGGTTCATGGCAACACCGCGAACAGTCGGGCGAATCCCCAACCAGCGTTTGGCACCGGCTTTGCCGATTTTTTCCAAGCTCTGTTCTTCATTGCTGACTTCGCCAATGGTGGCGCGGCAGTCAACATGAATTTTGCGGATTTCGCCGGAACGCAAACGCAATTGTGCGTAAATGCCTTCACGCGCCAACAACATGGCGGAAGTGCCGGCGGAGCGTGCGATTTGCGCGCCTTTGCCCGGTTTCAGCTCAACACAGTGTACGGTCGTACCCACCGGAATATTGCGAATCGGCAAAGTATTGCCGACTTTGATCGCAGCTTCCGCGCCGGAAACCACCACATCGCCAGCCTTGATGCCGCGCGGCGCAATGATGTAGCGACGCTCGCCATCGCTGTAGCACAACAAAGCGATGAATGCGGTACGGTTCGGATCGTATTCGATGCGTTCCACTTTGGCCGAGATGCCGTCTTTGTCGTTACGACGAAAATCGATGACACGATAGTGGTGCTTATGACCGCCGCCTTTATGACGGGTGGTAATGTGCCCGTTATGGTTGCGACCGGCCGTCGATTTTTGTTTTTCCAGCAAAGGAGCGTAAGGCGCGCCTTTGTGTAAGCCTTCCGTCAGGACGCGAACCATGCCGCGACGACCTGCAGAGGTGGGCTTCATTTTTACAATAGCCATTTTTCTCTATCCTTATTCTGCGGTTTTGGCGGCAGCTGCTTCCACGTCAAGGTCTTGACCCGGAACTAAGCTGACATAGGCTTTTTTCACATGATTGCGACGACCGACATAACGACCAAAGCGTTTCTGTTTGCCTTTTTGCAAAGCGGTCGTGACGGATGCCACTTCGACTTCAAACAAAAGCTCGACAGCTGCTTTGATTTCTTTTTTGTTGGCGTTCGGCAATACTTTGAGCACGATCTGTCCGCGTTTTTCGGACAGTTCATTGCTTTTCTCGGAAACCACGGGTCCGAGAATCACTTGCATCAATCTTTCCTGATTCATACCCATTGCTCCTCGAGGTGGCTGACGGCTTCACGGGTCAGCACGATTTTATTGAAGCGCAACAAGCTGTAAGGATCGATTTCCTGCGCTTCCAGCACCAAAACATCGCTCAAATTGCGGCTGGAAAGGTAAACGTTCTCGTCCAATTCTTTGGTCAGGAACAATACTTTTTCCAAGCCCATTTTTTTCACCAAATTGGCGAATTCTTTGGTTTTCGGGGTGTCGACCGTCAGGTTTTCCACCACAAACAAACGCTCGTCACGCACGAGTTGCGACAAAATGGTCGCCATGCCGGCGCGGTACATTTTGCGGTTAACTTTTTGCGTAAAGTTTTCGGTCGGTTTGTTGGGGAATGCGCGACCACCTCCGCGCCACAAAGGCGAAGAAGTCATACCGGCACGAGCACGGCCCGTACCTTTTTGGCGCCACGGTTTTTTGGTGGAGTGGCGAACCTCGGCACGCGTTTTTTGAGCGCGGTTACCCGAACGGGCGTTAGCCAGATAAGCCGTTACCAACTGATGAACCAAAGCTTCGTTGTATTCACGAGCAAACAGTGCATCCGAAGCGTCCAGGCTGCCTGCAACCTGACCTTCGGCATTAATCATTTTCAATTCCATTATGCACCTGCCTTTACACCGGGACGAACCACGACATCGCTGTTGATGGCACCGGGAACGGCACCTTTAACCAGCAACAATTGACGCTCGGCATCGACACGTACGACTTCCAGACTTTGCACGGTAGCGCGTACGCCGCCCATGTGTCCTGCCATGCGTTTGCCTTTGAAGACGCGACCGGGGTCTTGACATTGACCGATAGAACCCGGAGCGCGGTGCGACACGGAGTTACCGTGCGAAGTGCGTTGCGAATTAAAGTTATGACGTTTGATCACGCCGGCAAAACCTTTACCTTTGGTCGTACCGGTCACATCGACCAGCTGACCCGCTTCAAACATCGTCACTTCAATACTGCCACCTGCCTGCAAAGAGGCAAGCTCTTCTTCAGAAAGCGCGAATTCAGCCAAACCACGCCCGGCTTCAACACCTGCTTTCGCAAAATGTCCCGCCTGAGCTTTGTTCAGTCGATTTGCTTTTTTCTGACCAAAGGTAACCTGAACGGCTGCATAGCCATCGGTATCTTTGGATTTCAGCTGTGTGACGCGATTGGCAGACATGTCCAAAACCGTAACGGCGATGGAGTTACCCTCGTCGTTAAAAATTCTGGTCATACCCACTTTACGTCCTACCAGACCTAAAGCCATGATTATTTCCTTATAAAAAGGACGGTTACGATTGACCGCCCACTAAAAACGGACTTGGCAAAGATGCCAAGTCCGCGATTATATACAGAATTCACATGAGAAATCAAGTTAATTTCTCACAAATAGCCGAATTACTGTACTTTAATTTCCACATCAACGCCTGCGGGCAAATCCAGCTTCATCAGCGCATCGGTGGTTTTGTCGGTCCAATCGACAATGTCCATCAAACGCAAATGGGTGCGGATTTCCAACTGCTCGCGCGAGGTTTTGTTCACGTGCGGCGAGCGCAGGATGTTGAAACGCTCGATTTTGGTCGGCAACGGAATCGGGCCTTTTACCACGGCACCGGTACGTTTGGCCGTTTCCACGATTTCCTGAGCGGAGTGATCGATCAGCGCGTAGTCATAAGCTTTCAGGCGAATACGGATTTTTTGGGTTTTCATCGTTTTCGTCCTTTAGCTTAGGCAATGACTTGCGATACAACGCCGGCGCCAACCGTACGTCCGCCTTCGCGA
>JAUNUS010000024.1 GCA_030538055.1 Neisseria sp. | reverse complement strand
CCTTACAGCATAAGCATTTCAGCGATTTTTAGCACCTTTTTTGTCCCTTACCCCGGATTTGCCGTTTATTTTTGTCTAAAAAAATGATTCTAAAACAGTAGAAGTTGGTTTGCGTTGACCTTTTTTTCTTGGGTTTTTAGCTGACCTAACAGTAGATGCATGGCAGCAAATTGCTTTTCCGTTACCTCCAAACAGCGTATTGATCCTTCTTCGGGTAGGTTTGCGCGGAGCCTGCTGTGGTGCTTTTGCAACGCATCACGCCCTCTGACAATACGGCTATAGACAGATAATTGCAGCATTTGGTAGCCATCTTTTTGCAAAAACAAGCGAAATTGATGGGCTGCTTTACGTTTGGCAGTAGTGGTTACGGGTAGGTCGAAAAATACGATTAGGCGCATAAATTTGACCTCACTCATATGGGTGTTCTTTCAGAGGCAGGATTTCAGGCAGCTTGAGCAGCTTGGCATTTTTTCTTGCTAGGCTGTTTTGAAAAGAGGCTGCTGTACGATCAATGGCAGCCAGTACGCTGAAAGTTTGTTGATCTAAGTTAATTTGGTGATGTAGCAGGCTAACCAAATGTTGTTTGGTCACGGGGGTCAGGGTTTGATTGAGACGGTTTTTATCATGCAAATGCCATACCATTAAATCGACCAGTGGGCGATAGGGTTCGATAAAGTCATCAGCAAGATTAAAAGGATTTAATTCACTTTTGTGAAACAAACCAAGCGCGGGTAGCCAACCATATTGCACCAGTGCGCGGGCGATGGAGGCACGTAAGACCGCATAGCCATAATTCAGATGAGCGGTGATAGGACTTTCTTGCCAGCGTTTGAAACGGTCTCCATAAATCGCTTGAAAATACAAAATGGCGGCTTGTGCTTCGATATTGCCGCTATCGCCGGATTTAACACTCGCGACCATGGCGCGTAAACGTTGCGCAGCCAAGTCGTTACCGGTCTCATCGGCTACCTGTGCTTGATTATGGATTTTTTGCCGGATGATGGCTTGCCACAGTTGCTTTTTCTGCGGTTCGCTGGCGTTTAATTGCAGTTTGAGAGTTTTAAGTTGACGGTGATACTGGGAGTAAGGCAACCATTGTCCACAAGGTAAAAATTGCTCATCACAAGTTAACAAAGTAGCACCGTGCTTGGCTAAGGCAGAAAGCAGTGGTGCAGTCAGCAACGTTTCCGGACTTTCAATCACAATCACGGCAATATCTTCCAGTGGAACGGTATAAGCATTGTCTTGCTGCTGTATCAGCATTTGTTGCTTTTGCAAGGATAGCTTTCCACCTCCACGTATCAACAAGCTGCGCCAACTCATGCATTCCTCCTTGATGATAAATATCCCTGTTTCAGGCAGCCTGAAACAGGGATATTATTTAACGAACGGGTTGGCGTTTTTTAGGACGGCATAGGGTGATGGTTTTACCGAGCTCATCAATTTCGTATTTTTGGAAAGAAAGTGCGGTTTTAACGCCGACGCCTTCTAAAATACCGTTTTTGCCAATAGAAGCATTCAAGTCATGGATACGGATCGTAATATTTCCTGTACCTCTATGGCAACCGGCAAAATAGCCAAATAACTTGGTTTTTTTGGTAATCACCTCAACAAGATCATTTGGATATAAGGAAAATTTAAATATAAAATTCTTGTCGATTGGCTCCCATTTTTCTTCATCTTTACCTTGAATAATTGCCTTATTCGGTAATATGCCTTTTGCCACCTGCCAACTGTAAATCGGCACCAAGTAATACTTTCCTGCTTTCTCAAACACATCGACGCGTACCATGGTGGCATTGTCCGCAATACCACGTCCCTCATGCACCAATACGCCGGTTTTTTGCACCAGTTCTATTCGTATGGACTTAACCGGCTGCCCGCCATTTTTATAAAAAGGTTCGGCAAAGGCTTTGGTCGGATCGTTACCATGAGCAGCAAGCCGTGCTTTCAAGGCCTCATACAATTGTGGCTCACGTAGGCGATTAACCATGTTTTCCAATAAATTTGGTTTTAATTGGGTTAGTGCTACTTTTAATACGCTAACGCCCTCATTTAAGCGTTTGGCGGATTTAATGGTCTCCAAATGTCCTTGCCCGCTCATTTTTCGATTAGGCGCACGTGAAACAAAGAGCGGCGTGACATGTTCATGTGCCGCTTGCGGGCGCGAGGGTAAGCGTTCATGCAAAAGTGCCAGCAAGGTTTCCTGTGTATCTGCTTCCGGATGGTCAGGTTCGCTGTCGGGTTTGCCAAATACCCGTATCATGATTTCCTGACGGAAAAAGTCCCATGGCTGAGGAAAGTGCGGACGTGTCACTTCTCCGGTGGCTTTATTGATGATTTCACCGTCGAAAACATTCATTTCTTGTCGGCGCACAAAGTTGGTAATCCGCTGTTGCATGGACGCCGTGGAACAAGCCACTACAATGGCATCCAGCGCGTGATGACGGTCGTTTTCTTCGCGCACTTTGCGTACACCCCAGCGACCACGCAGCAGAGCGGTGATTTGACCGTTAGAGGCAAATACACGCTTTTGACCCTTACCGGTCAGCAGTATATTGTTGGCGATAAACTGGCACAAAAAACGGGCGACATAACGGGTATCGTTCAGATTGCGTTCCTTGAAACCTTCTTCGTCCAGTTTTTGCAACAGAATGCGTTGTTTTTTACTGTGGTGAAAGCGGCAGCCCTCCACCCGCGCTGCGAATTCTTTCCAGCGCGTACTGTTACCTTGCCCGTCTAACCATTCATACGGTGTACGGTTGCCTTTATTTTGATTTTTACCTGCCCGCACCAATATTTTGTTGTTAAAACTGTCGTCCCAAGTGCGCGAAAAAGGCAAAGCGTGATCGATTTCCGCATAACCTTTTTCATTGAGGCGATTAATGTCTAAAGGCTTGCCTGAATACAAGCATTGTCCGTGTTGATGTTCGTATAAACGCAGTTTGAGGATGTCTTTGGCTTTGGGGTACCCGACAAAACCGGGGAAATATTCACGAAATTTTTCAACGGCACGCAGACGATCTTTTTGGTTGTCTTCTTGTCGTTTTTTAATTTCTTGCCGATCTTTATATGATTTACCGACTTCTCGACCGGTTTCGATGTGAATGCGAGCAGGAGAACCGTAGCGGCGTACAATGGCATTAATCACTTTGCGCGCTTGAGAAAGGGTACGTAATACCACAGGGTTGCGGATTTCATCGGCAGGGATGACAGGCAGTAGCATGTTTTGCTGTTGCGATCGTTGCCCATGATGATCACCGTAAATGGCAGCACAGGCTTCGTCATAGCGTTGTCCTTGCTCCATAAGCGGCAGAATATTGTTTAATGCCTTGAGCGAGAGTTGAACAAATTTGTCAAAATTTAATCCTGCCAACAAGGACTGTAAAACATTATCAGCTAATTTACCTTTCAGGCTGCCTGAAATGTCGTCATCGGTTTTGTAGAGCGAGAAGGCCGTACCAATGGCATCCAGTAGTTCCGGCTTACCTTTCAATCCTTCCCATTCGGTTTTTAAACAGGCTTTTTCTAAGGCTCTGCGAATAGCGTGATAGGCTTTCATTTCCATCAGCGTGGCATTCTCGGCATTGTCTTCGCCGTAACGCAAGCCTTTGAAATAGGCCTGCTCGGGTAAATCTAAGGCTTTGCGGATTTGGGCATAGGTGAGCTTGGCTTGCCGGTAGGGCAGGTCGATCAGCTGACGGCGTTCGTCTTGATTCAATGACCGTTCCGCACCATGTTGCTGAATACGCAAGTTGTTGAGTTTGGTAAGCCAGATAAAACGTTCGGCAGAGTAAGTGTGTTTGGCTGCCTTGTATTCATCAGGTTCTAAAGTGCATTTCCCCAGCATGGCTTGTATAGCATTACCTGATAAAGCAGGACGTTGCTGCATCAACAAATCATTAATGCCTTGCAGCAGGCTGTCTGAAACATATGGATTACCCAAAGATGCTTGTGCCGTGAAAAGCTGTTGCAGCTCCTGTTGTAAATCTTTTCGGCTGAAGGTGTGCGAATAATCACCGGTACGGTTGCGAATGCGTCCGCGCTCATGCTCGAATTTTTTAAGGGCCAATTCGGCAGGCGTACGGTATTCTGCGCTTTGTAAAGCTTGGTGATTGGTGCTGACACCAGCCAAAAGTTTACCCAGCTCTTTGTCGGCTTGGTCACCTTCGTTTTTGCGCTGAGAAAGATAGCCGCGACGCTTGGTCAGGTGCAGCAAAACTGCTGCCCATTCTTTGGGTGATAATTTTCTGCTTAGAGCTTCTACACGCAACTGCCAAGGCGTATTGGGCAAGCCTTTAATCAAACCGTGTTCATCAAAATCATCAGTTTGCAATACGCCTTCACGTTTTAACAGGCGGCGGGCACGCAGCAAACGGTGCGTACGACGGCGGATGATGCGGCGCATACTGCGTGCCTGACGACGCGCAGCAGCTAAAGATTCACCTGTTTTAGGAACTTCGGCGCGTTCAAAAGTACGCACACCAACATCAATCAGGCGAATGGGATTTTCTTCAGCATCAATTTCAACAACTGCCCAGCCGACAGAAGCAATACCTAAATCAAGACCCAGAATGTAATTCAATGGTTTTAAGGGGGAAGTTAGCATGATGATTTCCTGTGTTGTTGAGTTATGCATCAACTATATAGCAATTGTTAAAATTTATGCAAATAAAATTTGACAGTGGATCACATGCTTGTTAGCATAGGGCTATTGTTGCATTGCGAAATGAGAGACGTTGCTACAATAAGGTTTTCTTTATAAGATATACCGTGACGTTCTGCCCCTTAAGGCTTTTGTCTTAAGGGGCATCGTCTTTTAAAGGATCTTAATTTTTAAGGTTTCTTGATGTTTACAGCGTCTTCACCGCCGCTTTAATCAGCTGCACCCTTAAATCATACTGATCGCTTAAAGCGTTCCAAATGGTGTCTTGATCCAAAATGGAGTATTTGCCTTTGGCTTGCAGGCTTTCCAATTCGCGGCGTTGTTCTTTGCTTAATTCTTCCGATTCAACCAGATGCAGCCAGTCGTTTTCGTAGAGTGTTTGCAGTTCGTCGCGGCGTTTGTCGGCGGTTTTGAACAGGCGCAGCAGTTGTTTTAATTGCTTATTGTCCGATTCGACTTCGGCGCATAAGCTTTGCATTTGTTTGAGTTTGTCAAAGTCTTTTTTGGTCATGGCCATGGTGGTTCTCCTGTTAAGGGTTAATGGAAGGTAAGCCCGAAACGGCAGCTTACAACACCCTTTCGCCTTGTGCAAATTCATCAGCAGCCTGAAAATTCTTGCGGTATGATGCTGTTTCTTTCAGGCAAAGAAACCTCGCTGCGGATAGCGGCTTTGCCTGTTCACAAGGACTTTTTGAGATGATGCGGAAAATTAAAGTGGCGATTGCCGGTTATGGCAATCTCGGGCGCGGGGTGCAGGCAGCCTTGGCGCAGCAGGATGATATGGAGCTTTTCGGCGTGTTTTCGCGGCGTGCTCTGGACGAAACACAGGTCGGGGCAAAATGTTTTGCCTTGGACGATGCGGCGCAATATCGCGATCAGGTTGACGTGATGATTGTGTGCGGTGGTTCGGCGCAGGATTTGCCGCAGCAAGTGCCGCAGTTGGCGCAGTGGTTCAATACCGTGGACAGTTTTGACACCCATGCCAAAATTCCCGAATATTTTGCGGCGGTGGATCAGGTGGCGCAAGCGGCAGGGACGGTGGCGGTGATTTCCATCGGTTGGGATCCGGGCTTGTTTTCCTTGAATCGCTTATTGGGCGAGGCGGTATTGCCGCAGGGTAAGACCTATACTTTTTGGGGCAAAGGCGTGAGCCAAGGGCATTCCGATGCGATTCGCCGTGTGGCGGGTGTGAAGGCGGGCGTGCAATACACCCTGCCTGATGAGGCGGCGATTGCGGCGGTGCGTCGCGGCGATAACCCTGAACTGAATATGTATGCTTCGCATCGCCGCGAATGTTTTGTGGTGGCGGAAGAAGGCGCGGATCGTGCGCAAATCGAGCGCGACATCAGCACCATGCCGGCGTATTTTGTCGGTTACGACACCACGGTGCATTTTATTGACGAGGAAACGTTACGGCGCGAGCACGCCGGTATGCCGCACGGCGGTTTAGTGTTGCGTAGCGGTATCAGCGGCAAGGATACGCATCAGGTGATGGAGTATGGATTAAAGCTGGAGAGTAATCCCGAATTCACCGCCAGCGTATTGGTGGCGTATGCGCGTGCTGCTTGGGTGATGAAAAACATGCAGCTGCGCGGTGCAAAAACCTTATTCGACATTGCACCGGCGTGGTTGTCGCCCAAGTCGGGTGAGGTATTGCGAAAAGAGTTGCTGTAAAATTGTGTTATCCACAATCAAAAACCCCGTTTCGTTATCGGCGAAGCGGGGTTTTTGATTGAAGCGGCAATCGGCTTTCAGACAGCCTTTATTCCACCGTGACCGATTTTGCCAGATTGCGCGGTTTGTCCACATCGGTGCCGCGTGCCAGTGCGGTGTGGTAGGCGAGCAGTTGCACGCCGATCACATGAACAATCGGCGACAGCGTGCCGACGTGGCGCGGCGTGCGGATCACGTGCAGATGCTCGTCGCTTTGCACATCGCTGCCCGCATCGGTGAGTACGTACAGCTTGCCGCCGCGCGCGCCGACTTCCTGCATATTGGCTTTGACTTTGTCCAATAAATTGTCGTGCGGCGCGATCACCACCACCGGCATGTTTTCGTCCACCAGTGCCAAAGGGCCGTGCTTCAGTTCGCCGGCAGGATAGGCTTCGGCGTGGATGTAGGTGATTTCTTTGAGTTTTAACGCACCTTCCAGCGCGATCGGGTAATGAATGCCGCGTCCCAAAAAGAGCGCGTGGTCTTTTTTGGCAAATTCCTGCGCCCATGCGCTGATTTGCGGCTCGAGGTTCAAGGCGTGTTGAATGCTGCCGGGCAATTGGCGCAGCTCGTCCAGATAAGAGGCTGCCTGAACATCGTTCACATGACCGCGCATTTTGCCCAGACACACCGCCAAACCGAACAGCGCGACCAGCTGGGTGGTGAAAGCTTTGGTCGATGCCACGCCGATTTCCGCGCCGGCGCGGGTGTAAAACACGAGTTCGCTTTCGCGCGGCAAAGCGGCTTCCATCACGTTGCAAATCGACAAACTGTGGCGATGCCCCAAGGATTTGGCGTACTTCAAGGCTTCCATGGTGTCTAAGGTTTCGCCCGATTGGGAAATGGTGACGACGAGCTGTTTTTCGTCGGCAATCACGTTACGGTAGCGGTATTCGCTGGCGATTTCGACGTCGGTCGGGATTTTGGCAATCGCTTCCAGCCAATATTTGGCGGTCAAAGCGGCATAATACGACGTGCCGCAAGCCAGAATTTTGATACCGTGAATCGCGCGCAGCACGCTCTCGGCATTTTTGCCGAAAATCACCGGATCAAACGCGTCATCGAGCAAGGGTTCGATGGTGTCGGTGACCGCTTTGGGTTGCTCGTGAATTTCTTTTTGCATGAAATGGCTGTAGGGGCCAAGTTCCAGCGAAGACAAGGACAAGGCGGAAACCTTGATTTCGCGATCGACACATTGCCCGTTTTTGTCGTGCAATAAAGCGATGCCGCCGGTGGTCAAACGCACCACGTCGCCGTCTTCGAGATAGGCCACGCGCCGTGTGTAGGCGATCACTGCCGAGACGTCCGAGGCGATAAAGGTTTCGTCTTCGCCCAATGCTACGAGCAGCGGACAGCCCATGCGCGCCGCGATCAACTCTTGCGGCTTGTCGCGTGCCATCACGCCGATGGCGTAAGCGCCGTGAAAATGTTTGCAGGCTGCCTGAACGGCTTGGAACAGATCGGGATTGTTTTGGTATTCGGCATGAATCGCGTGTGCAATCACTTCGGTGTCGGTTTGCGACTCAAAGCGATAACCCAAGGCTTGCAGGCGCGCGCGTTCGCTCTCGAAATTTTCGATGATGCCGTTATGCACCACCGCAATCAAATCGCCCGAAACATGCGGGTGCGCGTTCGGCTCGGTCACGCCGCCATGCGTCGCCCAACGGGTATGGCCGATGCCGAGCAAACCGTGCGTACCGGCTGCGCGTGCCGCCTCCGCCATCAGTGCCACGCGCCCGACACGGCGCACGCGTTCGATTTCGCCCGCGTCATTTAACACCGCAATGCCCGAGGAGTCGTAACCGCGATACTCCAAGCGTTGTAAACCGTCGGTCAGAAAATCCACCACATTCAACTGCGAACGGATCGCACCCACAATACCGCACATAATGCTTCCTTTACGATTCAAATATTATTCAAAATAATCACTTTCAGGCAGCCTGAAAGGGTGGTCACGCTTTATTTTTTTCGGGACGTTTCCAGTTGCGCACCGTGACTTGTTGTGCGCGGCTGAGCGTGAGTTTATCCGGCGGGCACTCTTTGGTGATCACGCTGCCTGCGCCGGTGGTGGCGCGATCGCCGACGGTTACCGGTGCTACCAACATGGTGCCCGAACCGATGCGCACGTCGTCGCCGATTTCGGTACGGAATTTGTTCACGCCGTCGTAATTGCAGGTGATCGTGCCGGCGCCGATGTTGCTGTTTTGCCCGATGTCGGTGTCGCCGATGTAGGTCAAATGATTGACTTTGCTGCCGTGGCCGACAATGGATTTTTTGATTTCGACAAAATTGCCGACGTGCACTTCGTCCGCCAATGCGGCATCGGGGCGCAAACGGGCAAACGGGCCGATGGTTGCGCGTGCGCCGACGGTGCAGTTTTCCAGATGGGAAAAGGCTTTGATGCGTGTACCGTCGCCGATGGTGACGTTTTTCAGCACGCAGTGGGCTTCGATTTCCACGCCATTGCCCAGTACGCAATCGCCTTCGAACACGGTATTGACATCGATCACCACGTCGCGCCCGTGTTGCAGGCTGCCTCGAAGGTCAAAGCGGTTGGCGTCGCGCAGGGTGATGCCTGCGCCGAGCAGTTTTTCCGCTTGTTCTTTTTGGAAAATTCTTTCTAATTCAAATAATTGTAATTTATTGTTCACGCCTGCCGCCAAGTGATGGGCGCGCACGGTGATGCCGCTGACCGTTACCCCGTCCGCCACCGCCAGCGCGATCACATCGGTCAAATAGTATTCGCCCTGCGCGTTGGCGTTTTGCAGCTTGCCCAACCATGCAGGCAAATGCGCATTGGGCAGCACCATCACGCCGGTGTTGATTTCCCGAATCGCTTTTTCGGCGGCGTTCGCGTCTTTTTCTTCGACGATGCCGACAATTTCGCCCTGTTCGCGCACAATCCGCCCGTAGCCCGTCGGATGGTCCAACACGTCGCTCAACAATGCCACGCCGTCACCGGCAGCAGCGAGCAGGGTTTCCAGCGTGGTGCGGTCAATCAAAGGTACATCGCCGTACAGCACCAAAGTGTGGCCGTTTGCAGGCAGGTGCGGCATGGCGATTTGCACCGCGTGACCCGTGCCCAGCTGTTGGTCTTGTTCAATCCACTGCACGGTTTGGCTGATGCGTGCACGCACCGCGTCTTTGCCGTGACCGATGACCACGCCGACGGTGGTAGGTTGCAAGGACAAAGCGGTATCAATCACGTGCGAGAGCATCGGTTTACCGCCGATTTCGTGCAATACCTTGGGCAAGTCGGAATACATGCGCGTGCCGCGACCGGCGGCGAGAATCAAAACAGAAAGATGAGGATGAGACATAGGCGAGAAAAATCAATCAGAAAATTGAAAAACGCTGCCAACAGGCTGCCTGAAGACTTTATTAAGGCTCGATGGCGTGCTGTTTCGGGCGGTATTCGTGATAACGCCGATCTTGCTGGTAGGTGCCGTCTTCGTAATACACCGAGGTGCCGGTCGGGTATTTCTGACGCAGGCGCGTCGTGCCGTTGTCGTCATAAGTCACCCAAGTGCAAGCACCCAAGAGTAAAGTCGGCAACAACAGTAAAGTGATTTTTTTCATGACACTTTCCTTAAACATGAAGATCAGCATTGTAGCGTGAAACCGCCAAAACATCATCTGTCGCCTCAGAGGTTCCTTAACATTCAGGCTGCCTGAAAACGAAGTTTCTGCGAAGCTAAAACGAAGTTTCTGCGAAGCTTAAAACCTTACGTTCGCGCTTCCAACGCTTCCCAGCGTTCCAGCTTGGCCAGCAGTTCTTCTTCAATCTGCGCGATGCGCACCTGCCATGCGGCGGCGGCTTGATAATCTTGCTTGAACACTTCGGGGTCGAGCAGTTTGTGTTGCAAATCGGCCTGTTCCGCTTCCAGCGCGGCAATGGCGTCAGGCAGCGCGGCCAATTCGCGTTGCTCGTTAAAGCTCAGTTTGTCGGGGCGGTTTTTGCGTACTTTGGCGACGGGTTGCGGTTTGTCCGCAGGTTTGGGCGGCGCGGCGGTTTGGGCGCGTAAACGCTCCTCACGCGCCACCGCGTCCAGATAATCGTTAAACCCGCCGACGTATTCTTTCAGGCTGCCTGAACCTTCAAACACAATCGACGAAGTGATCACATTATCCAAAAAGCGGCGGTCATGGCTGACCAAAAACACCGTGCCGTCATATTCTTGCAGCAGATTTTCCAGCACTTCCTGCGTGTCGATGTCCAAGTCGTTGGTCGGTTCGTCCAGCACCAGAATATTGGCGGGGCGGGTGAACAGTTTCGCCAGCAGCAGGCGGTTGCGTTCGCCGCCGGACAAGGCACTCACCGGCGACCGGGCGCGTTCGGGCGGAAACAGGAAATCGCCGAGATAGCTCATCACATGGCGTTTTCTGCCGCCGACGTCAACGAAATCATTGCCTTCGCCGATGGTGCGAAACACGGTTTGTGTATCGTCCAAGGCACTGCGCATCTGGTCGAAATATGCCACCGCATGCCGGCTGCCCAAGCGCACTTTGCCCGCTGTCGGTGCAATCTCGCCCAAGACCAACCGTAAAAAAGTGGTTTTGCCGATGCCGTTCGGCCCGATTAAGCCGATTTTGTCGCCGCGCTCGATGATGGCGGAAAAGTCGCGGATAATGGTTTGATCGCCATAGGCAAACGCGGCGTGTTCCAGCTCTGCCACGATTTTGCCGCCGGCATCGCCGCGCGTCAGCTGCAGCGTGACTTGACCTTGGCGTTCGCGCCGTGCGGAGCGTTCGCGGCGCAATTGTTCCAGCCGCTTGACCCGCCCTTGATTGCGCGTGCGCCGAGCCTCGATGCCGCGCCGTATCCATGCTTCTTCTTGTGCGTGGAATTTATCGAACAGGCGGTCGTGTTCCGCTTCAACCGCCAGTTGCGCGTCTTTTTGCTCGCGGTAACGGGCGAAATTGCCGTCAAAGCTGACCAAGTTGCCGCGGTCCAGCTCCACGATGCGCGACACCACATTGTCCAAAAACTGACGGTCGTGGGTAATCACCATCAGGCTGCCTGAAAACGCATTGAGGTTTTTTTCCAATTCGGCAATCGCGCCCACGTCCAGATGGTTGGTCGGCTCGTCCAGCAGCAGTACGTCGGGTTTTTGCACCAAGGCGCGCGCCAAGGCAACCCGTTTTTTTTGACCACCCGAAAGCTCGGCGATGATGGCGCCTTCAGGCAGCCCGCTGTCGCTTAACACCCGTGCCACGGCGGCATCCGCTTGCCAGCCGTCCTGCGCTTCAATCGCGTTTTGCAGCTCGTGCAAACGCTTGAGCAAGGCTTCGTCGTCTGGCGTTTGTGCCAAGGCCGCGCTTAAACGATGGTAATCGCGCAGCAGTTCGCGCACCTCGCCCAAGCCTGCCGACACCGCGTCAAACACGGTCATGCTGTGGTCAAACTCAGGCTCTTGCGGCACATACACCACGTTCAAACCGTTTTGAATGCTCAACAAACCATCGTCCGCCTGCACCACGCCCGCCAAGATTTTCAAAAACGAAGACTTGCCGCTACCGTTGCGCCCGATCACGCCGACTTTTTCGCCTGCTTCCAAAGTGAACGAAACATGGTCGAGCAAAGCGTGATGCCCTACGGCAAAGCATAATCCATCGGTGCTTAATACGGTCATGATGCGGGGTGTTTTCCTATTGCAATGGGTGATGTGGTCAGTGTGTAACGTGATAGGCTGCCTGAATCATAGCCTATGCTTTCAGGCAGCCTGTAAGGTGTTGATAAAAATTAAATTTTTACAAAAGAACGCGCTCAATGCCGCCGTTCATGGCTTTTTGCACGAAGTCGTCTTGCCAGTTGTCACCGAGGATGGATTTCGCCATTTCGATCACGATGTAGTCTGCTTCCGTGCCGGTGTCGTTGCGGTAACGGGACAAGCCTTGCAAACACGCCGGACAGGTGGTGAGGATTTTGACATCGTCTTTTTCTCTGCCCAAGGCGCTGAGATTTTTCTCGATTTCCTCTTGTTTGCGGAATTTGACTTGGGTGGCGATGTCGGGGCGGGCGACCGCAAACGTACCCGATTCGCCGCAGCAGCGGTCGGACAAAATCGTGCCGTCGCCGAGCAAGCCTTTCACTACGTTCATCGGCGAAGTGGTTTTGATCGGGCTGTGGCAGGGATCATGGTACAGATAAGGTTTGCCTTGCAGCCCTTCGGCGATGATGCCTTTTTCCAGCAGGTATTCGTGAATGTCCATCACGCGGCAACCGGGGAAAATCTGTTCAAAACGGTATTCCAGCAGCTGGTCGTAACACGTGCCGCAGCTCACGAGTACGGTTTTGATGTCCAGATAATTCAAAGTGGTGGCGACGCGGTGAAACAGCACGCGGTTTTCGGTGGTGATGGCATCGCCTTTGTCTTTGAAGCCCGAGGCGGTTTGCGGATAGCCGCAGCACAAATAGCCGGGCGGCACGACGGTTTGCACGCCGGCGTGCCACAGCATGGCTTGGGTCGCCAGTCCGATTTGGCTGAACAAACGCTCCGAACCGCAACCGGGGAAGTAAAACACTGCTTCCGCCTCTTCCGAAACTTGGGGATTGCGGATAATCGGCACGAACTTGCGGTCTTCGATGTCGAGCAAGGCGCGCGAGGTTTTGGCGGGCACATGGCGCGGCAAGGGGCGATTGATGAAATGAATCACCTGCTCTTTGATTTCGGGTTTGCCGACGGTGGCGTGCGGACGGGCTTTTTGTTTTTTGATGCTGCCTGAAAGCAAGGCTTTGCCCCAGCGGTAGGCAAAGTTTTGCGCGGCGTAACCAAAGCGGATCACGCCCAGACGCAAAGCTTTGACGGTGGCGGGGTCGGTGG
Source organism: Neisseria sp. (assembly GCA_030538055.1). Lineage (GTDB taxonomy): Bacteria > Pseudomonadota > Gammaproteobacteria > Burkholderiales > Neisseriaceae > RGIG9985. The sequence goes on along the minus strand of JAUNUS010000024.1, from coordinate 21,364 downwards.
CATTAAGGAATGCCATGCCTACCGCCACCGCGGGATCGAAGCGTTTTTTACCGACCGAGCGCAGGAAATTGCGCATCGCAATCGTCACGTCACCGAAGTCGATATTGACCGGACAAGGTTTTTCGCAACGGTGGCACACGGTGCAATGGTCGGCAACGTCGTTCAATTCTTTAAAATGGAACACCGACACGCCGCGGCGGGTTTGCTCCTCGTACAGGAAGGCTTCGGTCAAAAGCCCGACGCCGAGGATTTTATTGCGCGGGCTATACAGCAGGTTGGCGCGTGGCACGTGGGTGGTGCAGACGGGTTTGCATTTGCCGCAACGCAAGCAGTCTTTGATCATGTGGGAAATATCGCCCAGCGCGGACTGCTCCAGAATCAGCGATTCCGCGCCCAAAAGCTCAAACGACGGCGTATACGCACGGTGCAAATCGCCGCCGCGCATCAGTTTGCCGCGGTTAAAGCGTCCTGCCGGATCGACTTTTTGTTTGTAATCCCAGAAAGGTTGCAACTCTTCGTCGGAGAGGAAGTTCAGCTTGGTGATGCCGATGCCGTGCTCGCCCGAAATCACGCCGTCCAGCGAACGCGCCAGCTCCATGATGCGCTCCACCGAACGGTGTGCGGTTTGCAGCATGTCGTAGTCGTCCGAGTTCACGGGGATATTGGTGTGGACGTTGCCGTCGCCGGCGTGCATATGCAGCGCGACAAATACGCGCGAACGCACCACCGCCTTGTGGATTTTGGCGAGGTCTTCGCGAATGATGATGTCGGTTTTGCCGCTGAAAATCTCGCTGACGGGCTGCACGATGTCGCGTTTGACCGACACGCGCAGACGGAAGTCGCGCATGGTGGTGAACACGCTGCCTGAACGGTCGGGGTTTTTGTCCTCTAAATCGACTTCGGGGTAGCGGGTTAAATATTCGGTCAAAGGCGCGTCGAGATTGTCCAAAATCCACTGCCAGCGTTCGCGGATGGATTCGATATGGGCCAGACCGTGTTCGGCGCGGTTGCCCAGCAATTCTTTGCGCGGCAAATCCGTGCCCATCTTATCCACGGGCAGGCGGCTGCCTGAAAGGTATTGCGTAAGCGCGTTACACAAGGCGAGCTTATTGTGGATGGATAATTCGATGTTGATGCGCTCGATGCCGTCGGAATATTCGCCCAAGCGTTCCAGCGGAATCACCACGTCTTCGTTGATTTTGAACGCGTTGGTGTGCTTGGCGATCGCCGCCGTGCGCGAGCGATCCAGCCAGAAAGTTTTGCGTGCTTCGGGCGACACCGCGATAAAGCCTTCGCCGTCGCGGGCGTTGGCCAGACGCACGATGTGCGATGCGGCTTCGGCAACGGCGTTTTCGTCGTCGGACACGATATCCGCCAGCAGCACCATTTTTGGGCGGCCGCGACCGGCGGCTTTGGTGGCGTAGCCGACCGCACGCACATAACGCCAGTCCAGATGCTCCAAGCCCGCCAACTGCACCGTGGGGTGATCCAGCAGATAGTTGCGCACTTCGACAATCGACGGCGTGGCATTGGCAACCGTGCCGAAAAACTCCATGCACACGGTGCGGATATGCGCCGGCATACGGTGCAGGATAAATGCCGCGCTGGTGATGATGCCGTCGCAGCCTTCTTTTTGCACGCCGGGCAGACCGGCGAGGAATTTGTCGGTGACGTCTTTGCCCAAGCCGGTTTTGCGGAATTTGCTGCCGTCGATTTCCAGTCTTTCGGTGGACAGAATGGTTTTGCCGTCATCCGCCAGCGTGTGCACGTCAAACACCGCCGTGGCTTCGTCGTGGATTTTGCCGAAATTGTGGCGCACGCGCTCGATTAACTGCCATTGCCCTTGCGGATTGACCATTTTCCAGTAGGCCAGATTGTCCAATGCCGTACCCCACAGCACGGCTTTTTTACCGCCTGCGTTCATGGCGACGTTACCGCCGATGCAGGAAGCATCAGCCGAAGTCGGATCGACCGCAAACACCAGTCCCGCCGCCGAAGCAGCCTCTTCCACACGCCGCGTGACCACGCCCGCGCCGCAATGAATGATCGGGTGCGTGCCTTCCAGTCCGGGCAAGGCAACGTGCTCCACGCCGCGATGTTTATCCAGCTTTTCGGTGTTGATGACCGCACTCATTTCGTGCAGCACAATCGCCCCGCCGGTATAACCCGTGCCACCGCCACGCGGAATAATGGAAATATCTAAATCAATCAAAGCCCTGACGAGTGGTGCAACTTCATCTTCGTGATCGGGGCATACCACCACAAACGGGTATTCCACCCGCCAGTCGGTAGCATCGGTCACATGACTGACCCGCGCCAAGCCGTCAAACAGAATATTGTCGCGGTGGGTGTGGCGGCTTAATTGGCGCACGATTTTGGCGCGGCGTTGCTTAATGGTTTCAAACTCTTCGACAAAAGCGTCAATCGCCTTTAAGGCTGCCTGAACCAATAAAGTGACTTGATTGTTTTCATCGCGGCGTTTTTGAATTTCTGCCACGCGGTGGCGCATTTCGCGCACCAAAGCATCGCGCCGCGTCGGGTGGGCAATCAAATCGTCCACGAGGTAAGGATTACGCTTCACCACCCAAATATCGCCCAGCACTTCAAACAACATGCGCGCCGAGCGTCCGGTGCGGCGTTGCGAGCGTAAATTTTGCAAGACATCCCACGTCTCCTCGCCCAAAAGGCGAATCACGATTTCTCGGTCGGAGTACGAGGTATAGTTATAGGGGATTTCGCGAATACGGGTCGATGTGTCGGTCATGGCAGTGTTGATCATTTTTTTTAGATAAAGGAAGATAAGTTTAACCCAAATCAAGCATCAGAGGGGATAAGGCACTGCGGTGATGCAGAAAACGAAGTTTCTGCGCAGCTAAAACGAAGTTTCTGCGCAGCTAGAAAACGTATGGCGGCGGTTTTCACCGCTCTTTTTACGTCATGCTTACCGCTTAAAAAAATCGCAGCCCAATCTATTCGCCAGAGTTTCTAACTTCGTTGAACGACGTTTCAGAAGTTTCTAAACAAAATCCCGCCGGACAGGCGGGATTGTTGTGCAAAGTGGCTTAGTCGTGAAACGGGTGTTCCAGCACAATGGTTTCCGCGCGATCCGGGCCGGTGGAGACCATGGCGATCGGTGCGCCGGTCAGTTCGCTTAAACGTTCCAGATAGCGGCGGGCGTTTTCAGGCAGCTTATCGTATTCAGTGACGCCTACGGTGCTTTCCGTCCAGCCGGGCATGGTTTCGTAAATCGGTTTGCACGCGGCGACCGCTTCTGAGCCGAAGGGTAAAATGTCGATTTTTTCGCCGTGCAGATGATAGCCGGTGCAGATTTTGACTTCTTCCAAGCCGTCCATCACGTCCAGTTTGGTGATGCACATGCCGGAAACGCCGTTGATTTGAATCGAGCGTTTCAGTGCGGCGGCATCGAACCAGCCGCAACGACGCGCGCGTCCGGTGACCGAGCCGAATTCATTGCCGCGCTGTGCCAGACCTGCGCCGATTTCGTCAAAAAGCTCGGTCGGGAACGGCCCCGAACCGACGCGGGTGGTGTAGGCTTTGACAATGCCCAATACATAATCCAGCATTTGCGGTGCCACGCCTGCGCCGGCCGCTGCCGCACCGGCCACGCAGTTGGACGAGGTCACAAACGGATAAGTGCCGCAGTCGATGTCCAGCAGCGTGCCTTGCGCGCCCTCAAACAAAATATGTTTGCCTGCCTGATGCAGGCGATACAGCGTGTTGGAAACATCGCCGATCATCGGGCGCAGTCGCTCGGCATAGCCTGCGATTTCCGCGTACACGGTCTCGAACGCAATCGGTGCCTGACCGTATAAATGCTGCAACTGCACGTTGTAAATGTCCAATACGGCTTTGAGTTTATCCGCCAGCGCGTCCAAATCCAGCAGGTCAATCATGCGAATCGCGCGGCGTGCCACTTTGTCTTCGTATGCAGGGCCGATGCCGCGTCCGGTGGTGCCGATTTTCTGATCGCCTTTGGCCGCTTCGCGCGCCTGATCCAAAGCAATGTGGTAAGGCAAAATCAACGGGCAAGTCGGGGCTATCGTCAAGCGCGCAGCAACGTCCACGCCCGCGCTTTCCAGCTCGCCGATTTCGGTGAACAGGGCGGCGGGCGACACCACCACGCCCGAGCCGATGTAGCAATGCACCGACTCATGCAAAATACCGGACGGAATCAGGCGCAGCACGGTTTTTTTACCGTCCACCACCAAGGTGTGTCCGGCGTTGTGCCCGCCCTGAAAACGCACCACGGCGGCAACGTTTTCCGTCAGCCAATCGACGATTTTCCCTTTGCCTTCGTCACCCCATTGCGTGCCGATGACCACGATGTTTTTTGCCATGATTTATTCCTCAGTTGCGGCAATGACTTGCCATTGTCGGTTGTGTTGGGTCAAAACGCGGTCGCAGTTCAGCGCCGCCGCGCCTTCGTTCAGATAATCAATCAGGACAATTTCGCCTTGTGCGCGCAGTGTGTCCATGGTGTCGCGGGCGGCTGCGGCATCGGTGGCCGCCACGCAAATACCTGCGGCGGCAGACTGTTGCGGCAGCAGGTCAAGAAAGTTTTTCAAGTCAAAACTGAAACCGGTCGCAGGGCGCGGACGGCCGAAATACCGTCCCAAGCCGTCATAACGTCCGCCGCGTGCCAGCGCGTCCGAATCGCCCTTGCGATACGCGGCAAACAGCAAACCGCTGTGGTAATAATCCACCCGCAACTCCGCCAAATCCACATGAATCGCATAAGCAGAGAAGGTTTGGCACACCTCGCGCAAATCGTTTAAGGCTGCCTGAAGACCTTCGCAAGCGGGCAAAACGCGTTCGGCACGTGCCAAAACATCATCGGGCGCGCCATACAGCACGGTGAGTTCGACAAAAGCCTGCGCAAGGTTTTCAGGCAGCCCTTGCTGTGCGCACCATTGCGCCACCGCCGCGCCGTCTTTGCTTTGCATCAAGCCCAATAATTGCTGCGCATTGTCATCGGACAATGCCGCCGCGCGGGACAGAGCGCGGAACACGCCGATGTGCCCCAAGGACAATAAAGGCTTGTCCACACCCAGACGCGCCACGCTTTTGAGCATCAAATCAATTAGTTCGATGTCCGCCGCCAAGCCTTCAAAACCGTACAATTCCGCACCGATTTGCAGTGGTTCGCGCGTGCTGTATAAAGTGTCCGGCTGCGCGTGCAATACCGCGCCGGCGTAGCACAGACGGTTTACACCGTTGTTTTGCACCAATAAATGCGCGTCAATGCGCGAAATCTGCGGCGTAATGTCGGCGCGCAAACCGAGCTGCAAACCGGAAAGCTGGTCGGTGATGCGAATGGTTTTGAGCGACAGGCCGGGGTCGATGCGCGTCAGCAAGGACTGCGTGTATTCCATCAAAGGCGGGCTGACGAGTTCGTAACCGTGTGCGCGAAACAGCGTGAGCAGCTCTTCTTTCGCACTTTCCAAACGCCGAGCCGTCGAGGGCAGAATGTCTGCAATGTATTCAGGTAATTGCCAAAACTGCATAAAGATTCCCAACAACCGAAAAGAAAGCGGCACAAGCCGCCGGAACGCAAAATTCTAACATAAAGGCGTGTAAAGAAACAGCTTGCAGGCTGCCTGAAAGCATGACGCAAAAGTATCATGGCAGCGATGTTGTTTGTTGAGGGCTTTACCCATAGAATGTGGTATTTCCATCCACCATTCAATTTGGGAGTATGTCATGAGCATCAAAACCACGGTATTGACTTTGGCTTTGTTGAGCGCGTCGGCAATGGTTGCGGCCGCACCGTATTCGGCGCAAACCCGTACGCAATATTTGTCCGATTGCACTCAAATATTTGAACAAATACCTGCACTGGCAGCGTCCAGCAAAGAATATTGCAGCTGCACCCTGAATCAACTTGAGAAGAGGCTGACGGAAAAAGAGTTTACCGAAGGCGGGGACGCAATGGCAAAAACCCCCGCGAGCGCACTGGCCCAAAAGTTTAACCGAGCATCAGACGAAGCGACAGAAGTATGCCAGAAAGAAGTTTTGAAACTGTAAACCAACTTTAAGCGGCTGCCTGAACGGTTAATGCCTGCCATGATGTGTTCAGGGATTTGACCATAGAATACGGCATTTCCATTATCTTTAATATTTTAGGAGTATGTTATGAGCATCAAAACCACGGTATTGACTTTAGCTTTGTTGAGCACGTCGGCAATGGTTGCAGCCGCACCGTATTCGGCCAATATTCGCAGCAATTATTTGCAGGCTTGCACGCAAGGCATGCAACAGGGAGACCCCAATCTCACCACCGCCATCAATCAAGCATGGTGCAATTGTACCTTGGATAAACTCGAACAGAACATGACAGAACAAGAGTTTATTCAAGCCGATGTAAAACTGGCAAGCGACCCCAACGACCCGTCCGTCAAAAAACTTTATCGGATTGTAGAGGCAGAGTGGATGAAGTGCGCCAAGGTTTTTCAGTGATCCGCCACTTTCATCACGTTTTTGTTGCATTTTTTAAGGAGTAATGAGCATGCGTATTCAAGCGGCAGTATGGACTTTATTGGCACTGGGCGCAGCCACGGTGGTAGCGGCCGCACCGTATTCGGAGGAGACCCGTCAAGCGTTTATGCGTGCCTGTGCGGATGCGGCGGTGGAGGTGACGGATCCGTCGGTGATGCCGACCATCAAACTTTATTGTGCGTGCAGCTTGGATCAAATCGAACGAAAATACCCCGAAAAGGCGTTTCTGGATGCCAGCGACAAGCTTGACACCGCTCCCGATGATCCTGCCGCGCAAGAGCTGGGGCAATTCATTGACCGCATGGCGGAACAGTGTATCCAGAAAGTTTTTAATGCCCAGCCGTAAGCCGTGACGGCATGGTTACAGGCAGCCTGCAACAGGCTGCGGTGCAGGAAAATGGCATGGGCAGATAATTGACAAAGGAATAGATGATGCGTACTCAAGCAGCAGTATTGATTTTGACTTTACTGGCGGCAACGGCAGCGGTTAGCGCCGCGCCGTATTCGACCATGACCCGTTATGGTTATGTGTATGGTTGCACTTCGACTTTGGATGAGCAAGGCGATTCGGCTGAGGTTGCGGCACAGAACAGACGTTTTTGCACGTGCACCTTGGAAAAAATGGAACAGAAATACTCCGAGCAGGTTTTTCTGGATGCGGCGGATACACTGGACAGTGCTCCCGACAATTCGCCCGTTGGCAAGCTGCGCCGCGACTTGGAAAAAATAGCGGGCACTTGTTCGCAAGAAGTTTTTGGCGCCGCACCGTAAATAGCTGTTGTTGATGAAGCGTTTTCTCCATAGAATACCCTTTTTCACCCCACCCTTATTTTTGGGAGTATGTTATGAGCATCAAAACCACGGTATTGACTTTGTTTCTGTTAAGCGCATCGGCAATGGTCGCGGCCGCGCCGTATTCACAACAAACCCGCGAGCAATATTTGGCAGGTTGCACCCAAGTGCTGCAACAGGACGCCGAAACGGCTGCGATCAGTAATGAATACTGCGGCTGCACCTTGGATAAACTCGAGAAGAAACTGACGGAAAAAGAGTTTCTTGCCGCCGGTGAAAAACTCGATAGCACACCCGATAGCGCAGTCGTGAAAAAATTCAATAAAGTAGCGGACGAAGCGGTCGATGTATGTGCCAAAGAGATTTTTAATCTGTAATCGATTGCGTGATCAACATCAAAAGGCTGCCTGAACATTTTCAGGCAGCCTTTATCGTCAACGGATAAACAAACCATGACCGTCATACGAACCTTAACCGCAGCAGAATGCGAACTCGTGCATGCCGTCTTTGGCGACGGGGTGGATACTGCGCGGGTGCGGATTTACGGCGGGGTGTGGTGGCTGCCTGAAAACGGAGCCGCGTTCAGTGTCGGCGGGCGGATTTATTTTCCACGGGCGCATTATCGTGATGATTTTGCCCAAGAGTCACCGGCGATGCAGCATTGGTTTATCCATGAGATGACCCATGTGTGGCAGTCGCAGCAAGGCTTTCCGGTTTTGGTGGCGGGGGTGTGGTTGTGCTTGCGCGGCGGTTATTGGCGGCGGCGCGGCTATCGTTACGCCCGTCATTGTACGCTTGGCGGTTTTGCGCGCATGAACATGGAGCAGCAAGCGGACGCGGTGGCGGATTATTTTATGGACATCCGTTTGTACGGGCAGTCGCGGTTGGAAGCGACATTGTGTGAATTTTTGCGGCGGCCGCACGGCAAGGCGGTGTTGCCGCGTTTTTGGTAGTCTCAGAGGCTCCTTAAATGCGCTGCGCCAAGTTATCGCCGTCACCATGATGCAGCCGTTTGAAAATCAGAGTCGAAGCCAAGGTGATCGCGCCGAGGGCGATAAAAGTGCAGCGAAAAGCCAGATGGGTGTCGCCGTGGGTCAGCCATTCTTGCTGATGGGTAAAGCGCAGCAGCGATGCGCCGGCTGCCAGCCCAAAACTGATGGCAAGCTGCTGATTAACCGACATTAAGCTATTGCCGCTGCCGGTTTGGGATTCGTGCAAATCCGCCAGCGCGATGGTGTTCATGGCACTGAATTGAATCGAATTGACCAAACCGACCACGAGCAGCAAGGGCAGAAAAAGCAGTAAGGGCGTGTCGGCGGACGGCAAAGCCAGCGACATCACGCACAAGCCGACCAAGGTCGTGTTCACGGTGAGCACGCGGCGATAACCGAAACGGTGAATCAAGGGCACAATCAAAGGCTTGGCGGCAATGCCGCTTAAGGCCATCGGCGCAAGCATCCAACCGGCGATTTCCGGCGTGCGCCCGAAGGCTACCTGCAACAATAACGGCAACAGCAAGGGAATCGAGCTGATGCCGATGCGGCTGAAAAGATTGCCCGCCAGCCCGACGCGAAACGTGCGCACCGCCAGCAGTTCCAAGGGAAACAAGGCATCACGCCGTTTTTCCGCATGGCGCACATAGCCCCACAACATCAGTAAGCCGGTGGCAATCAACAGGCTAAACAGTGCGCCGCTGCCGCCTTGCCCCGCCCAATCCAGCCCGAGCGTGAGCAGCAGCGCGGATAAGGTAAAGAGCGCGTAACCACTGATATCCATGCGCCCGCCCGGTTTGGTGAAATTCGGAAAATAGCGCATACCGAACCATAAACCGAGCGCGCCGATCGGCAGATTGATCAGGAAAATCCAATGCCAGCTTGCCCATTGCGCAAGGTAACCGCCCAGCAGCGGGCCGATCAACGGGCCGATTAACGCCGGCGTGACCGCAAAACTCATCGCGTCCAGCCATTCCGATTTGTCGAACGAACGCATCAAGGCCAGCCGTCCCACCGGAATCATCATCGCCCCGCCCGTGCCTTGCACCACGCGGAAAAACACCAGTTCCTCCAGTGAGGACGACAAAGCGCAAAACAAGGAACCTGCGCTAAACAGCACAATCGAGGTCAGAAAAATCGTGCGCGTGCCGAAGCGATCCGCCAGCCAGCCGCTCAACGGCATAATCAAAGCCAAAGTCAGCGCGTAGCTGATGACCACCATCTGCATATTCAGCGGCGAGACCTGCAAATCTTTCGCCATCACCGGCAAAGCGGTGTTCAGAATGGTCGCGTCCAGCATCTGCATAAAAATACCGACGGCCAAAATCCATGGCAGTCGGCGTTTTTGTCGGGCGGTTAAGACAGGTGTGGTCATGATGTTAAACAGTGCTTGATGAAGAGGGCATCATCAATAGAGTGTATTCAGGCAAGAAAGTTTTACCGCGCCTTTTCAGTGTGAGTAAGGCTGCCTAGCTTTCAGGCAGCCTTCCATCAACCCAATTTCGCTTTTAAGATTTCCTGAACCTGCTGCGGATTGGCTTTGCCTCGGCTGACTTTCATCACTTGTCCGACGAGTGCGTGAAAGGCTTTGTCTTTGCCTGCGCGGTATTCTTCGACCGATTTGGCGTTACCGGCAATCACTTCGTCCACCATTTTCTCAATCGCGCCGCTGTCGGTGACTTGCTGCAAACCGTCACGCGCAATAATCGCTTCCGCATCCAAATCACTGTCCCACAAGGCTTCAAAAACCTGCTTGGCCAATTTGCTGGATAAAGTGCCGTCGGCGATTTTTTGGATTAAACCCGCCAGTCGGGCGGCGTTAATCGGCGACTCTTCCAAGGTCAAATTGTTTTTGTTGAGCGTGGCGGCAAGGTCGCCGTTGATCCAGTTGGCAGAAAGCTTACCCGCGTTACTTCGGCGCGCCACGTCTTCAAAAAAGGCTGCCTGAAAAGGCGTGGCGGTCAAAACCCGCGCATCGTAAGGCGTGACGTCGTAATCGCGCACGAAACGCGCCGCCATTTGGGCAGGCAGCTCGGGCATGGCTGCGTGTGCCGCCGCCATCATCTCGTCCGAAATCACAATCGGCAATAAATCGGGATCGGGGAAATAGCGGTAATCCTGCGCGTCTTCTTTCGAGCGCATGGCGCGGGTTTCACCGCTGTCGGGGTCAAACAGGCGCGTTTGCTGAATGATGCGGCCGCCGTCTTCGATGACTTCGATTTGGCGTGCGACTTCAAAGTTAATCGCCTGTTCGAGAAAGCGGAAAGAGTTGAGGTTTTTGATTTCGCAGCGCGTGCCGAACTCGCTTTGTCCGCGTGGGCGCACCGAAACGTTGGCATCGACGCGAAACGAACCTTCCGCCATATTGCCGTCGCAAATGTCCAGCCACGTCACGAGCGAGTGCAAAGCCTTGGCATAGGCGACCGCTTCCGCCGCCGAGCGCATTTCCGGTTCGGACACCACTTCCAACAGCGGCGTGCCGGCACGGTTCAAATCCACGCCGGTGGCATCGGGCACGGCGTCATGAACCGATTTGCCCGCGTCCTCTTCCATGTGGGCGCGGGTGACGTTGATGATGCGCACATCGTCACCGACGGCGATTTCCAATTGCCCATGCTCGACAATTGGGTGCGCCAACTGGCTGATTTGATAAGCTTTGGGCAGGTCGGGGTAAAAATAATTTTTGCGGTCGAAGATGTTTTTGCGGTTAATCGTGGCGTTCAAGGCCAAGCCCAGTTTAATCGCTTTTTCGACCACGGCTTTATTCATCACCGGCAAAGTGCCGGGAAAAGCCAAGTCGATCACGCTCGCCTGCGTGTTCGGTTCCGCGCCAAACGCCGTGGACGCGCCGGAGAAGATTTTGGAGCGAGTGTTCAGTTGTACGTGGACTTCCAGTCCGATTACGGTTTCCCAAGTCATATTTTTCTTTCAGTTGATATGTGTAAATATGTAGGCTGTATATGGTATGAGTAGTGTATGCAGCAATTTTTTAAAAAATTAAAAATTATTTTGCAACCGTTCTGTAATTTTATTTCTCCCTGAATAAGTAATCAGCAGTTGTTTTTGAGCTCGTGTCATGGCGACATAAAGTAGGCGCATTTTATCTAATAGAACCTCTTCATCATCCTTCATAAAGCCGATGCCAACTAAAGTAACAGAAAGAAATTCAAGCCCTTTGCTGCTTGCAAAGGTTAATAGAGTAACTTGGTCTTTACTAGGGTCGTACCCCTTCTTATCTTTACTAAAGGGGATCTGATTTTTCCTTAACCTACTCGCAATATTGTCTGCTTGCCACTTTTGCTCATGTAGAACAGCCATATCTTTCCACATTAACCCATCTTCATGCCATTTTTTTAGGCATTTAACCAGAAATTCTAGTTCCTCATTCCATGAGGAAAGTGCTTTGACGACAGGATGCTGCCCTGATGTACCTGCCGATTCAGGCTGAATTAATGGAATATGATCTTCATCGCTATGATAAGGACTCAAATAATCTCGCGAGAACTGATAAGCAAATTCTAAAATTTCACGTGTATTGCGATAATTTAATTTTAATACAGTTGTTCTGCCTTGAGCACGAATCCCAACGCTAGATAAACTAAACCCTAAACCGGTTTTATTCTTATAAATAGACTGCGCATCATCGTACAGTAAAAGAAGGCTGTCATTTTCTGGGTCAATCATTTGAGTAATGAGTTTCAACCATGATTCCTCAAAATCATGACCTTCATCAATTAATACGGCACCGTATTGCTCTCGTGGGATATGCCCCTTATCTACACCTTGAATAACTGCTTCAACACATCTGTCATAAACAGGTCGGTCCGACTCTGGAATGTCTATATGGTAAGTTTTTACTTGCTGCCCACACCAGTCGTGAAAATGGTAGACTTGTACTTTATGACCAAGCCCTTTTCCTGCAATAAAGCTTTTTAGTTTAATTGCTAAGGTTATGTTAAAACATAATACTAAAATTGGTTTGCTTATGCATCCGGCTAGATGAAGGCAACGATAACCTAGAATCAAGGTTTTTCCTGAACCTGCAACACCATGAATAACTCTATGTCCTTCACCTAAGCTACGCGCCAGTTGCTCTTGTTGGACGTCCATAATTTTAACAATATCTGGCAACGTATTGGCTATATTGTTGCTGTCTTCTTCATCAAAAAAACCTTCTTGAGTGGGGGTGTCAATACGAATCTCAGGAAAAAGGTGCCAGCGAATTCTATTTATTTCAGGGAGAGTTAGAATGTGACTAAATTGATAATGGAACATATTCCACAGTTTTTCCTGAAAAAGTTCACCATCAAGATCCTCTGATAAATCATCCTTATACATAATTAAATGGTCGGGTAATAATAAATCTCGAGTATCTTCTGGCATATGATGATGGATATATTCTCGAGTCAGGTTGGTAAAAATACAGCCCCAACCATAAGGTGTAATCAGCTTACCTTGATATTTTTCCGAAGTTTGGCATAGTACTTTATCTGTACACAACTGATTGATAACTTGGTAAGTACATTGGCGCGCTTGTTCTAGTGGATGTGCGACAGTTTTAACACCCTGTTTTGTTAGAAGAGTAACATCAGTTCTGTTGATTTTTTGAATAGTATCTGCTTTCCAATCTTTGACTTCTAAAAATAATAAACCTCGCGCGGGGTGTAAAATAATAAAGTCTGGATATCGCCTTATCTTGCCAATCGGTATGTCGTACCAAATTAGGTAATCATCCTCCAACTGTTTTTCTAAACAACGGGCAACATGTCTCTCCCCTGCTGTCATTTTGCCAAGAGTTTGTTTGTTTAAAGAAGGAATAATCTTAGCCATAAGTTTGGATGGAAGGCTTTGATAATCAGATAGAAGGTGCTTTCAAATGCCAGTCGCTGTGAAGCTGCATTTGATGCGCCACGTTAAGGATTTTGGCTTCGGCGAAATGGTTGCCGATCAGCTGCACGCCCACGGGCAGGCCGTTGGCGGTCAGACCGGCGGGTGCGGACAGGCCGGGCAAACCGGCCAAATTCAGCGACAGCGTGAAAATATCGGACAGATACATTTTCACCGGATCGTCGCCGATGCTGCCGGCAAGCGGCGCGGCGGTCGGCGCGACCGGTGCGAGAATCGCATCGCATCGGGTAAAGGCTGCCTGAAAATCATTCACCAGCAGTCGGCGCAGCTTTTGCGCTTTGACGTAATACGCATCGTAATAACCATGCGACAGCACATAAGTGCCGATCATGATGCGGCGTTTGACCTCTTCGCCGAAGGCTTCGCCGCGGCTTTTGGCGTACATTTCCTCCAAACCGTCGAAATCGGCGGCGCGGTGACCGTAACGCACGCCGTCAAAGCGCGACAGATTGGTTGAGGCTTCGGCGGACGCCAGCACGTAATAAGCCGGAATGCACAATTCGGTGTGGGGCAGTTCGATGTCGATAAAATCCACGCCTTGCGCGCGCAACAGCTCAATGGCTGCCTGTACGCGGCGGCGGACTTCTTCGTCCAGACCGTCGCCGAAATATTCGCGCGGCAGACCGATTTTCATGCCTTGCAAGGGTTTTGCCAAATCGCGGCTGTAGTCTTCTTTATCCCGTTCGAGCGAAGTCGAGTCTTTCGGGTCAAAGCCCGCCATGACATTGAGCAGCAAGGCGCAGTCTTCGGCGGTTTGCGCCATCGGCCCCGCTTGGTCAAAGCTGGAAGCATAGGCGACCACGCCGAAACGCGACACCGTGCCGTACGTCGGTTTGATTCCGGTCACGCCGCAATGCGAAGCCGGTTGGCGGATCGAGCCGCCGGTATCGCTGCCCAAAGCCGCCGGAGCCAGCCGTGCCGCCACCGCCGCCGCCGAGCCGCCCGATGAACCGCCGGAAACGTGTTCAGGCTGCCACGGATTACGCGTGGCGCCGTAGTAGGAACTTTCGGTGGTCGAACCCATGGCGAATTCGTCCAGATTGGTGTGCCCGAGCGTCACCATGCCTTCGTTCATGAGGTTTTGCACCACGGTCGCGGTGTAGGGCGAGATGAAATTGTCCAGCATTTTGGACGAACACGAGGCGCGCCAACCTTGCTGGCAGAAATTGTCTTTGTACGCCAGCGGCACGCCGGTGAGCAGGCTGCCTGAACCTTTTGCCAAACGTTCGTCCGCCGCGCGTGCTTCGGCCAGCGTGAGGTCGGGGTTGGTGTCGATGTAGGCGTTGAGCGCGGGGTTATCGCGTTGGATCGCGGTCAAATAATCTTGCGCCAGTTCGACGGCGGAGGTTTTTTTCTGTTGCAGCAGTTCGCTGCATTGTTTAAGAGTGAGCTTGTGCATGATGTTTTTTCAAAGAAGTCAATCAGGCTGCCTGAAAGCCATTTAAGATTTAATTAAACCATATTCATCAGGCTGCTTGAAAACGGCAGCGCGAAGTTAAGGAGCCTCTGAGGTTCCTTAAATATTATTCGATCACTTTCGGCACCAAATACAGTCCGTCGCGGACTTGCGGCGCAATCGCTTGGAAATCCTCACGGCGGTCGCTTTCGCTGACCACATCTTCGCGCAGGCGTTGCGCGCCTTCGTGCGGATGGCTTAAAGGCTCGACACCGTCGGTATCGACCGCCTGCATTTTGGCAATGAGGCCGAAAATGCCGTTGAGCTGTTCGAGGATTTTTGCCTGCTCCGCGTCGGAGAGTGCCAGACGTGAAAGACGGGCGATTTTTTCCACGTCGGATAAAGTCAGCGCCATCGCGTTCTTTCCTTATAAAATCGTTGTTGAATAATCGGGTTATCGGGTATCATTGCGCCTTTGGGCTGCCGTGTCGGGCGAACTTCTCGTGCGCGGCGGTGCACATTATAACCGAAAATGCATGGCCGCTTGTGGCGACAGCATGACAGTTTAGGACGCAACATGTTTCGTTTTATCACGCAGTATTTCTCTAATGACTTGGCCATTGACTTAGGCACGGCAAACACTTTGATTTACGTTAAGGGCAAAGACATTGTGCTGGACGAGCCGTCGGTGGTGGCGATGGAAACCGATCCGAACAGCAACAAAACCTCGATCCGCGCCGTCGGTACGGAAGCCAAAAGCATGCTCGGTAAAACCCCGGGCTCGATTCAGGCGATCCGCCCGATGAAAGACGGCGTGATTGCAGACTTCAACATCACCGAAAAAATGTTGAAAAAATTCATCGAACGCGTCACCAACAGCCGTTTTGCCGCTGCACCGCGCATCGTGGTGTGCGTGCCGTGCGGCTCGACCCAAGTCGAACGCAAAGCGATCCGCGACTCCGCACTGGCGGCGGGCGCGTCCAGCGTGAGCTTGATTGAAGAACCGATGGCGGCGGCGATTGGTGCCGGTTTGCCGATTGAAGAACCGCGCGGTTCGATGGTGGTGGACATCGGCGGCGGTACCACCGAAGTGGGCGTGATTTCCTTGTCGGGCATTGTGTACTCGAACTCGATTCGCGTCGGCGGCGATGCGTTTGACGAGGCGATCATCAATTATGTGCGTCATCATTACGGCATGTTGATCGGCGAAGCCACGGCGGAAAACATCAAGAAAAACATCGGGCGCGCTTTCCCCGGCACGGAAGTGCAGGAAATGGAAGCCACCGGCCGCAATCTGGCCGAAGGCGTGCCGCGCACCTTTACCATTTCGTCCAACGAAGTACTGGAAGCCTTGAGCAGCCCCTTGCATCAAATCATTCAGGCGGTCAAAAGCGCGCTGGAACAAACCCCGCCCGAACTGGGTGCGGACATCGCCGAGCGCGGGCTGGTGCTCACCGGCGGCGGTGCTTTGCTCAAAGATTTGGATCGCTTGTTGTCCGAAGAAACCGGCCTGCCGGTGACGATTGCCGAAGACCCGCTGACTTGCGTGGTGCGCGGTTCGGGACGCGCACTGGACTTGGTGGGTAAAGTCGGCACGGTGTTTGTGCGTAATCCTTAACACACCATTTTTCAGGCAGCCTGAGACCTTTGCAAAAGACCGTAATGTGGATGCAGTTCGAAGAGATAGCACCGCAGGAAACGCAGACATATCATGCAGATAGGTAAGATTCCGAGGAGCGCATCTCAAAGAAATGCGTCGCAGGATGGATTTTTGCAAAGGTCTCAGCCTGAAAATGCCGTTAAGGTGACAGGCTGCCTGAATCTTTCGCTTAAAACAGTGAGAGGCCTTTGCAAAAACCCTCCGGCGCCATGCTTCGCGATACGTTCCACGCCAACTGAGCTGATCTTCATGACAGGTCTGCGCTTAAACTGCGGTGCGATCGCTATGCGCTGTATCCATATTAGGGATGTTGCAAAGGTTGCATCACATCAATGCCTTTTGATTGCCTTACTTTGTCGTATCTGTCTTTTACCTCACTTGAATCTTCCCTGCAATGACGCAAGAATCGCTGCATTTCACCGATAGAGGCTTGAAGCCGCTGACCAAGTTTATCTTGTTAAGTAGCTGTGCGTTGGCGTTGCTGATTGCCGATATGCGCTTGTCGGCGATGCAGCGCGCGCGCTCGTCCATCTTAACCGTGCTCGCGCCGCTACAGCAGCTATTGCAAAAACCGGTCGATGCCTTTGCCGACGGGCGCGAATTCATCACTCATCAATCCGCCCTCGTGTCGTACAACAAAAAACTCGCCGCTGACAATGCCGTGCTCAACGCGCAACTGGCACAAACCCAAACCCTCGAGCGCGAAAACGCACAGCTGAAACAACTGCTGCAATTGAGTTCAGGCAGCCTGAACCATGTGGCGGCGGCGCGGGTGGTGGCGACCGGCGGCGATTTAAGCGAACGGCTGACGATTGACAAGGGCAGTGCCGATGGCGTGCAGGCAGGTCAAGCGGTGGTGGATGCGCAGGGTTTGATCGGACAAGTGACCGCAGTCAGCACGCATTATGCTCAAGTGACTTTGGTGCGTTACCAAAACAGCGTGATTCCGGTGATGGTGGCGCGCACCGGTTTCCGTTCTTTGATTTATGGTGATGCGCACGGCACGGATTTGCGCTACTTCCCGACCGATGCCGATTTGCGGGTGGGCGATGTGTTGGTGACTTCCGGCATTGATGCCAATTATCCCGCCGGTATTCCGGTGGCGCGGGTACAGCGGCTGGAAACCGCGGTCGGCACGCCTTATTACCGCACCCAAACCGTTGCCTTGGGCGGCTTGGGCGCGGTGCAGCATGTGTTGGTGTTG
The DNA here is from genome assembly GCA_030538055.1 of Neisseria sp. GTDB lineage: Bacteria > Pseudomonadota > Gammaproteobacteria > Burkholderiales > Neisseriaceae > RGIG9985. The sequence goes on along the minus strand of JAUNUS010000024.1, from coordinate 3,896 downwards.
CCGCTGAACCGCCCGCCTGCCGATACCGGGCTGCCTGCACATAATGCAGGAGGAGTGACGCCGTGAACGATTGGGGCAGATCGGGTTTTCAATCTTCGCGCCGTTTGCTGGTGGCGAGTTTTGTGTTTGCGCTGTTACTGGCGGCTTTGCCTTTGTCCAAGCAGTATTTTTTCTGGCTGCCCGATTGGGTGGGCATGGTTTTGCTGTTCTGGGTGATTCAACGCCCGTCCGACATCAATCTCGGCGCGGCGTTCGGCGTCGGCTTATTGTTGGACATTCTGATCAATGCACCGTTAGGCGCACATGCTTTGGCGTATTTATGCAGTACCTTTGTGGTGTGGCAGCGGCGGCGCCAGATTGCCGCTTACGGTTTCGGCATGCAGGCGGCGGTGGTGGCGGCGGCATTACTGCTCGGGCAGATTGTGCTGGCATTGATTTGGGCGTATCTGGCGCGCAGCTTTGTCGGCTGGCATATCGTCTGGCCGCCGCTTGGCGCGGCTTTGTTGTGGCCTTTGCTCAATAAGCTGATGCTGCATCTTTCTTCGTTGCGTTGGCGCAGATCATGAAAACGCAGCGTCATTATCGGTATCTGCCTGCGCCGCAACGCAATGAAGACAAGCATCGCTTTGTGTTGCGCCTGATGGTGGCGTTTGCTTTGGTGCTGGTGATGTTTGCCGTTTTGACCGGGCAGCTTTACCGTCTGCAAGTGGTGAAATACCGACAGTATGTTGATAAAGCCCGTGCCAATCGGATTTCGCTGCTGCCGACCCCGCCGATCCGCGGTGAAATCGTCGATGCACGCGGCGTGGTGCTGGCACGCAATTATCCTGCGTTTTCGCTGGAAATCGTCCCGAATCGGCTGGACGCGCCGCTGGACGAAACCATTGCCGCCTTGCAGCAATATGTGGACATCACCCCCGGCGATTTACGCCGTTTCGAGAAATTCCGCGCCGATTATCGTGGCTACGACAATATTCCGTTGAAACTCAAACTCACCGCCGATGAAGCAGGCAGACTGTCGTCCGAGCTGTACCGTTTTCCGGGTGTGGAAATCAATGCCCGCACCTTTCGCGAGTATCCTCATGGCGAACTGACCGCGCATTTTGTCGGCTACATCGGGCGCATCAGCCAAGCCGATATGGAACGCATCGACCGCGACAATCGCGGCGCGCTGTATCGCGGCACCACCCACATCGGCAAGCTTGGTTTGGAAAGTTTTTACGAAGCGCAATTGCACGGCGCGCCCGGTTTTCAAGAGGTGGAAAAAGATGCCCAAGGCAATATCGTGCAGGTGTTGCGCACCATCCCGCCCAAAACCGGGCAAACCTTAAAACTGTCGCTGGATTTGCGCATGCAGCGCGAGGCCGACCGCTTGTTGGGCAAACGGCGCGGGGCGGTGGTGGCGATCAATCCGCAAAACGGCGGCGTGCTCGCGCTGGTCTCCAAGCCAAGCTTCGATCCAAATCTGTTTATCGACGGCATCGACACCGAAAACTGGAACCGGCTCAATACCGACTGGCAGCGTCCCTTGATCAACCGCGCCACGCAAGGTCTGTATCCGCCCGGCTCGACGTTTAAGCCGTTTATGGCGATGGCGGCTTTGGAAAGCGGCAGCATCGGTACCGGTTCGATTTTGCCCGCGCCCGGCGCGTGGAGCATTCCGGGTTCGAGCCATCAGTTTCGCGACTCGGTACGCAGCGGACACGGCGCGATCAATCTCTCCAAGGCGATTCAGGTTTCTTCCGATACGTTTTTCTACCAGCTCGGTTACCGCATGGGAATTGATAACGTTGCGACTTATCTCGAGCCGTTCGGCTTCGGTGCGCAAACCGGCATTGATTTGCCCAACGAATACATCGGCGTATTGCCGTCGCGGGAATGGAAAGAAAAACGCTTTGCTAAGTCCACGCCGAATGTGCGCCAATGGCTGCCTGCCGATACGGTCAGCGTGAGCATCGGGCAGGGCTACAATATTTACACGCCGCTGCAAATGGCGTTTGCCACCGCGATTTTGGCGGCGGACGGACAGGTGTATCGCCCGCACTTGGTGTCGGAATTGATTGACCACGAAAACCGCCAAAGCATCATCATCGAGCCGAAACCCAGCCGCACCGTGCCGTACAAACCGGCTTATTTTTCTTACGTGAAGCAGGCGATGGGCAAAGTATTGCAACCGGGCGGTACCGCGTGGCGGATTGGTGCGGGCTTGAAATACCCCATGGCGGGCAAAACCGGCACGGCGCAGGTGGTGCGCATCAAGCAAGGCGCCTCGTATAACGCCGCCGCGCTGGCGGAGCAGCACCGCGACCATGCGTGGTTCATTGCTTTTGCGCCGACCGATAAGCCGCAAATCGCGGTGGCGGTGATCATCGAAAACGGCGGCTGGGGTGCGAATGCCGCGCCGATTGCACGCGAATTGGCGGATTTTTACTTGCTGCAATTGAACACTGCTGTGGAAACGGTACCGGCGGCACCGGTTGCCGCGGCAGTGCGTACCGCCATGACGGTCAAGCCGACACGGGTTCAGGCAGCCTTTGCCGCCGTCGCCGCATCAAGCAAGGATAATGCACCATGAACGAAACCGTCCGCACTTCGGCCTTAAGGCGTTTCGGCGATTATCTGCTGGCGCCGCTGGATCGCTGGCTGCTGGTCTGTCTGCTGGCGATTTATGTCATCAGCCTGTTTTTGCTGTACTCCGCCGACGGGCAGAGTTTTTACCGCTTGGAGAACAAAACCGTGCACACCGTGGTCGGTTTTGTGTTGCTGTGGCTGATTGCCAAAACCCGCCCGCAAATTCTGGGTAATTTCGCCTTGCCATTGTATGCGGTGGGGATGTTGTTGTTGATAGGCGTACATTTTTTCGGGGTGACGGTCAATGGTTCGACCCGCTGGCTGGATTTGGGGGTGGCGCGCATCCAGCCTTCCGAAATCATGAAAATCGCGCTGCCGGTGGTGCTGGCATGGTTTTTCCATAAGTACGAACACGAGCAGCGCTGGTATCACTATGTGATTGCCTTGGTGATCATTGCTTTGCCCGGCGTGCTGATTTTGGATCAGCCTGACTTGGGCACGGCAACCTTAATCATGGCTTCCGGCATGTTTGTGGTGTTTTTCGCCGGATTGCCGTGGAAAGTGATTTTCGGCGGCATCGGCGCACTGGCCGCCGCTTTGCCGCTGTGGTGGCAATACGGCATGCACGATTACCAAAAACGACGGGTCTTGACCTTGTTTGACCCCGAACAAGACCGCTTGGGCGCGGGCTACCATATTTTGCAATCCATGACCGCGATCGGTTCGGGCGGTTTTTGGGGTAAAGGCTGGCTGAACGGTACGCAGGCGCATTTGGACTATATTCCCGAGCGCACCACCGACTTTATTTTTGCGGTGTACGGCGAGGAATTCGGCTTTATCGGCAATTGCCTGCTGATTACCCTGTACGCGGTCATCATCGGGCGCGGTCTGTTGATTGCGGCGCGGGCGAACACGCTTTACGGCAGACTGCTGGCGGGCGCGCTCACCATGACTTTGTTCTGTTATGTTTTTGTCAATATGGGCATGGTCAGCGGTATTTTGCCCGTGGTCGGAGTGCCGTTGCCGTTGATGAGTTACGGCGGCACCGCGACCTTATCCATTATGATCATCATCGGGCTGCTGATGGGTGTTTCCACCCAAACCTCCAAATACGGCGAGTAAAGCTAAAAACTCTGGCGAACGGATTGAGATAGTGTCTACATCAATCAAGTTGAACGTTTGACAAAAGATTATCTGTAGAAAAGTTTTAGACAGGCTGCCTGAATAATGACAACATGGTTCAGGCAGCCTGTATTGCTTTGCAGAAACCGTTTGCTTCACGCTCTATCGCCGCGCGGCGACTTACTTTCTTTGCTTCGTCAAAG
>JAUNUS010000023.1 GCA_030538055.1 Neisseria sp. | reverse complement strand
ATGTCCCTTAGAGAGGCTCACCCTGAAAACAGCACCTTTTTTGTCCCTTACGCCCAAAACATCTATTGCCCACTTTTTCTAAGCCGCCTATGCGGCGGTCAAGGGATCAGGTTCTCTTTCGTCGCCTTTTACGTCTTTCTAAGCCGCCTATGCGGCGGTCAAGTATTTCCCTTCGGATTGCGCTTCATTCGAGTTTTTCTAAGCCGCCTATGCGGCGGTCAAGACACCGGCACGCGCATCAAGCAGCCCGCCTATTTTCTAAGCCGCCTATGCGGCGGTCAAGCCCGTAGAATGTTTGCATGACATGATTCAGTCTTTCTAAGCCGCCTATGCGGCGGTCAAGAACACCGGTACCGCACGGTAATTTTTTAATACTTTCTAAGCCGCCTATGCGGCGGTCAAGCCTAACTTGAGATGCCAAGAACCCGCTTGGTCTTTCTAAGCCGCCTATGCGGCGGTCAAGGGTGAGTGAGAAGTAGTTATACCTCATCGTCTTTTCTAAGCCGCCTATGCGGCGGTCAAGTCATCGGTCATTCGGGATTTTACCGCCGAATATTTCTAAGCCGCCTATGCGGCGGTCAAGATAGGTCGCGATAATCCGCACCGCTTCGGCGTTTTCTAAGCCGCCTATGCGGCGGTCAAGTCCCTGCCACATATCTTCAATAAAGATCAAATTTTCTAAGCCGCCTATGCGGCGGTCAAGAAATCACCCAACGCCGCTTCGATGGTGTCGATTTTCTAAGCCGCCTATGCGGCGGTCAAGCAGGTCTGCACCGATCAGGTTTGCACCGTACATTTCTAAGCCGCCTATGCGGCGGTCAAGTAAACACGGATTCACGGGCGGCGACCCAACTATTTCTAAGCCGCCTATGCGGCGGTCAAGACCGACGACAGCGGCGCGGGGGTGATCAATGATTTCTAAGCCGCCTATGCGGCGGTCAAGTTGCCCGTTTGCCTCACCGACAAATAACAGTCTTTCTAAGCCGCCTATGCGGCGGTCAAGTAGGACAAAGAAAAGAAAAGCAGAACGGCTTATTTCTAAGCCGCCTATGCGGCGGTCAAGGAAAAAAGAAGTGTCTTGCAGGCGCCAGCAAATTTCTAAGCCGCCTATGCGGCGGTCAAGTTGGAAACGGTGGATAATTTACAGATCAAGCTTTTCTAAGCCGCCTATGCGGCGGTCAAGGCCAAGTGTTCTTGTCCGCATCGGTTTTGCGATTTCTAAGCCGCCTATGCGGCGGTCAAGACATCATGTATCTCATCAATCCCAACCCGCTTTTTCTAAGCCGCCTATGCGGCGGTCAAGGCATCAAAGACGTAAGTAACGGCGTAAAAGATTTTCTAAGCCGCCTATGCGGCGGTCAAGGCCAAGTGTTCTTGTCCGCATCGGTTTTGCGATTTCTAAGCCGCCTATGCGGCGGTCAAGACATCATGTATCTCATCAATCCCAACCCGCTTTTTCTAAGCCGCCTATGCGGCGGTCAAGGCATCAAAGACGTAAGTAACGGCGTAAAAGATTTTCTAAGCCGCCTATGCGGCGGTCAAGCCGAGGTCTTCAATTTCACTCCCAAACGTGTCTTTCTAAGCCGCCTATGCGGCGGTCAAGAATACAAGCTTCAAGGTTGCTCCCATCCCAAATTTCTAAGCCGCCTATGCGGCGGTCAAGTCTGCGGGTAACTGATCTCATGATCCGTCGCATTTCTAAGCCGCCTATGCGGCGGTCAAGCCCCTTCCCGATCAATGCGGCGGCTTCGGTTTTTTCTAAGCCGCCTATGCGGCGGTCAAGTTCGTTAAACGGCAAAAGTGCGCCGCAAATTTTTTCTAAGCCGCCTATGCGGCGGTCAAGATTTTTCACGCACTGTTTTCGCGCTGGGTGATTTTCTAAGCCGCCTATGCGGCGGTCAAGCCGCGCCCTGATTTAGAACCTAATTCTAATTTTTTCTAAGCCGCCTATGCGGCGGTCAAGTCGCGTTGTCATACGCCACTTGCAACGGCTTATTTCTAAGCCGCCTATGCGGCGGTCAAGGACGGCAAATTCAAATACCTGAGCGCGAAACCTTTCTAAGCCGCCTATGCGGCGGTCAAGTAGCCAACCCCGTGCGGGGTTGTCGTTTGCTCTTTCTAAGCCGCCTATGCGGCGGTCAAGTCAAGCGTCTGTCCGCTTTGTCGTTTCGCTGTTTTCTAAGCCGCCTATGCGGCGGTCAAGGTGTCTTCATCAATACCGACGTATTCCTTGAGTTTCTAAGCCGCCTATGCGGCGGTCAAGCACAATGTCGTAATCTGCCATGCTTTCGCCGTTTTCTAAGCCGCCTATGCGGCGGTCAAGGCCTGAATAGCTTTTTTGATGGCGACCTTGTCTTTCTAAGCCGCCTATGCGGCGGTCAAGTAAGCCATAGCCAGAACTCTTTTTCTTTGTGCTTTCTAAGCCGCCTATGCGGCGGTCAAGAGACAGATCACCGCGGCGGGGAAAGGCAGCAATTTCTAAGCCGCCTATGCGGCGGTCAAGCGCCGGCGATGTGTACGCCGCGCTTTGCCTCGTTTCTAAGCCGCCTATGCGGCGGTCAAGGTGTTGGACGATCTGCTGCTGGAGGGAACGGTTTTCTAAGCCGCCTATGCGGCGGTCAAGCGGGTGCTTTGGTGCTGCTGGTGCATCATGCGTTTCTAAGCCGCCTATGCGGCGGTCAAGTGGCGCATTGTCGCGGTATTCACACCGCCACGTTTCTAAGCCGCCTATGCGGCGGTCAAGACAAAAGATACAACTGCGGCACCAATCAAATATTTCTAAGCCGCCTATGCGGCGGTCAAGGACGCCGACGACCTCGCAAGACAGACCACCGCTTTCTAAGCCGCCTATGCGGCGGTCAAGGGCTAGTTACTCAAATTATGCACCTGAAATATTTTCTAAGCCGCCTATGCGGCGGTCAAGATGAGGCTTGCTATTAACTCTCCCGCCGAACATTTCTAAGCCGCCTATGCGGCGGTCAAGCCCGTTATTTTTAATGGAAACCATACCACTGATTTCTAAGCCGCCTATGCGGCGGTCAAGATGGCTGCCTTGCGATATTTGACCGCACCGGTTTTCTAAGCCGCCTATGCGGCGGTCAAGGGCAGATTTAAAAGAGAACCGAGAAGATTTGAGTTTCTAAGCCGCCTATGCGGCGGTCAAGAAGTTATTTTCTTTTTATGAAAAATAAGCTGTGTTTCTAAGCCGCCTATGCGGCGGTCAAGTCCCTGAAAGCAACGAAGCATTATTTTTCATCTTTCTAAGCCGCCTATGCGGCGGTCAAGGATGGTGATGTTGTGGCAAAGCCTGCCTGAATTTTCTAAGCCGCCTATGCGGCGGTCAAGATGGAGCCGACGAAAGGAGTAGATCATGACTTTTTCTAAGCCGCCTATGCGGCGGTCAAGTTGAAATCGCGCCCGAGGGTTGGGATTTTGACTTTCTAAGCCGCCTATGCGGCGGTCAAGTATTGATTTTACAGAGAAAATAGTTTTTTGATTTTCTAAGCCGCCTATGCGGCGGTCAAGGAACAAGAAAAAAAGGAGCAAGTGCGCTATGTTTTCTAAGCCGCCTATGCGGCGGTCAAGTAATAAACAACTCCCATAGCGCAGGGTCAAGATTTCTAAGCCGCCTATGCGGCGGTCAAGAAGCAGAAACGCTTGAAAGCGTTTGTCAGTAATTTCTAAGCCGCCTATGCGGCGGTCAAGCCCCTTCCCGATCAATGCGGCGGCTTCGGTTTTTTCTAAGCCGCCTATGCGGCGGTCAAGTTTATCATATGTTTCTACGTCTTTTTCTTTTTTTTCTAAGCCGCCTATGCGGCGGTCAAGTTCCGATAACCGGTAAATAATCTAACTTATAATTTCTAAGCCGCCTATGCGGCGGTCAAGTCGCATGGATGCGCTACCTGACGTTGTGGCAATTTCTAAGCCGCCTATGCGGCGGTCAAGACATTGAACACCGAACCGCCAGCCACCCTGACTTTCTAAGCCGCCTATGCGGCGGTCAAGAGCTTTTGCTTGCACCTCATTGTATTTTTTGATTTCTAAGCCGCCTATGCGGCGGTCAAGCGGCGGTTTTTATTTTCAGGCTGCTTTTTTGTTTTCTAAGCCGCCTATGCGGCGGTCAAGTTTTACTGTAAAAATAGTTTAAATGGGTAATTTTTCTAAGCCGCCTATGCGGCGGTCAAGTTGATCTGCTTGTAGCTGCACTTGGATTTATATTTCTAAGCCGCCTATGCGGCGGTCAAGTAGGCTGTTTTAGCCTAAATCTTTATGTTTACAATTTGTTAAAGATTATTTGTTGAAAAAAACCCTTTTCTTTGATGATATTTTAACGCTTTGAAAAGTAAAAGCATTTCATCATGGTTAAAAAAAGGGTTTGGTGCTTTAGAAGTTTGGAATGGTGGCCTGTTGGCTGAGTCCGTATGCGCTAAACAGTCCTGTTTGCTGGTGGGGCAGTGTTTGCCCTTTAATCCATAGGATAAACCTCTGTCCGGTGCTGCGACTGTTCATATGGATATGAGGCAGCTTTTGTGCAGGTGACCATTTATTCAGTATATTTTTATAGACATCTTCGTTCCATTTCCCTTGTGCTTGCAGGCGTTTTTGGGCGCGGCGTATGGCACTGCCGTCTTTGGGGTGAAGACGAGCATAGCGAATATGGGCGTTGATGCGTTCCGGTACCATTTTAATCGGATCGATCAAGGCGTATTCGGCGATACCGATAGTATGCAGCTGTGCGAATAGGGCGTTGCAATCCGTTTGATTGCCAAACAGTCGGATAATCCCGCCCATGCCGCGCATTTGCCCGTAACCGGGAAAACCTGCGCCAATACGCCCTGCAAACTGCGGCAGAATTCGGTGCAGTTGTTGCATCAGATGGCTGATGACTTGGTTTTGGGTAATATCGCTCTGAGGAATGGCTTTCAGTTCGATGTAATGGGTCAAATCGCTCATGGTTTACTCCTTGCCGCTGGCACCAAACACGCCGCCGCGAATCAATACCGCCATCACGTAGTGTTGTTGTTCAGGTGAGGGCTGTTTATCTTTTAACATCCAATCATCAAACAGGGTGTAGAAGTCGGTTTTTTCTTTAGGCTGCCTGAAAGCGGTTCCCAGTGTGGTGACCGACCCGTAAGGCTCGGCGGCAATCGGAAATTGGGCATCGGGATACCAGTTATCGACGGTGCGGATGGCATTGCCGATTTTCTGGCTGTGCATCGCAGCTTTTTCATTCACTTGGTAGAGTATTTTGCTTTTTTTGCTGTTCCCGCCGTCTAAAATCAATTCTTGCGACGGGAAAACTTCTTGCCCATAGCCGACGATCAGACGCGCTTCAATATTCAGCAAGACGAATTGCTCACCTTTAAAGCCGAGGTGAATCCAGTCTGCCAATGTATTCAAATCGTTGGCTTCCTGATGAAAGTCGTTAAGCGTGATGTTTTGCGCGTTATCGAAGGTTAGGGTTTTTTCTGCTCCGTCGATCACGGCGGTCACGGTGACGGTGATGGTTTCCGCGCCCATGCGGTTACGCCACAGCCAGCGGGCGTTGGCAATATTCAGGGCATAGCGGCGCGAAAGTTCGGACAACCCTTGCTCGGAAAGATAAGCGGCAACCGTCTGCATCAGCTTCGCTTGGTAGTCACGATCGTTGCACACGCAAGGTTCTCCGTTAAACGGCAGCACTTTGCAGCTCCAATTCACGATTAAGGTGTCCTTATCGTCGTCCAAAGCGGCGCAATCGACGGTTTGCAGGTTGGGTTTTTGGATTTCGGTATCAAGCTTGACTGGGTCGTTGCTGATCGCATTTTTCAAGCGGTTGGAAATCGTGCCGCGCACGGACTTTTCCCGAATCATGACCGTCGCGGTTTGCGTTGGGTCTTTGCTGTCGGTCTGGCTGAAAACGGCATCGGAAATATCCAGTTTGCGTTCAAAAGCTAAAACGGTTGGGTTTTTCATCGGTCATTCCTTTTAAGGTTGGGTGGATTGGGTGATTAAATATAAGTCGTTTTGCACGGGGGCATAACGCCAAAAACAGCCTTCAAGCTCTGCAGGCAGCCTGTAAGGGAAAATCCATTGTCCCAGGCTGTACACGGTTTCTACATAGTGTGCGGGGTAATCTTCACTGCGGCAGTTTTTCAGGCTGCCTGCAGGTAAGCTTGGCGCGATGCCTTGGTAGCCGATCGGCAGCGGTACAAGCCAGCCGCGCCCGCTTTTAACGCTGCGGGTGCGCCATTCGTCTTCCCCTTTGTCCGGCGGTAAATGGTGCAGGGTGGCGGTTTCGATCAGTGCGTTCAAAGCGGTGGCATCGGGATGGGTTTTTTGCAGTTCTTTTGTAATCTCGATCAGGGCTTGCTCGGCATTCATCAGCACAAAAGCAGGGACTAGGGCTTGAACCATCTCTTGTTTGTTGTGCGACGGCAGCAAACGCACCTCGGCGACATCAAAAACGCTGCCGCCGGCGATGCGCTGTTGCAGCAGTAAGGGCTTGATGTGTGTGCACCATTGTGCGGCAGAGGTCTGATCGTTCAAGGTTTCGTAGCTGTCTTCGTCTGCGGTAAACACTTCAATCAACAGACTGACGGTGAGATCGACTTTACCCTCTTCGATAATGGCGCCAACCGAACCGTCTTTTTTCAAAGGATGACGGCTTTGGTTAAAGTAGGCATCGGCAAAAGGGTGGGCGCGGAAATGTTTGACCTGACAATCGTGTGCAGCAATCAACACGCCGCCGAAACGGATGTTCGCCGGTTCAGGCAGCCTGCGATTGAGCGCGTGCACTGCACCCAGAAAAGCAGATAAGGCAGGAAAGCCATAGCTGAGCGGGCCGGAAACGGCATTGGCTGCCTGAATGTCGATTTTGTCTAGCAGCAAATAAAACGGACTCATGCCATGCTCCTTTCTGATAGCCGTTCGTCACGGTGCAATTGCTTTTTCATTAATCGGTACCACTCGTTGAATTCGGGGGCTGCAAAGTCATCTGCAATATGAGGAAAATCTTTTTTCAACCAATCATTAAGCCAAGCGGCAAAAGCACGAATCACCTCGTCACACCAATCTTCTGCTTCGCGTGCAGCCAGAAAAGCCGCTTCATCTTCCAAAAGTTCGCGCCGTGGATCAAGCCATAATTTTTCGGCATCGCTTAAATGTTCGTAATCCCGACTCCAACCGGCGGGCCAAGTGTTTTGCAGTGATTGCGCTAATAAAAAAACTTCATCAAGTATCATGCTCAAAGCCTCTTTGCGTTGATCACGTACTTCCATAATGCTTTTTGGGGCATCGACGACGGCTTTTAATTCGCGCCATGCAAAACGACAGTAATAACGCAATGAGGCGTTAAAAAAGGAGACGGCATTTTTAGGCAAGGAAAAAGAACGGCTTTGGGTGGCTTTGGGCGGCAAAGAAGATAAAAGATACTGCTTGCCACGCTGTGCACTGGTTAGACGGCTGATGTTTTGCGGCTTACTGCCGCCCAGTTGCATGACGGCAAGTTGAGTGATGCTGAGATAGGGCTGTTGTTCAACTTCTTTTTTGCTGCGATTCTGACGTGCCTGTTTGTTTTCTTCCGAATAACGCAAAGCATTGATGCGTTGATAAAACTCATGAACCAACGCCGAAGGGTGCAGCGGAACCAAACAGGTGTAAGCATCTTCTGCAATGGCTTGTTCAGAGCACGGCCACAAGATTTGTTTGTTGCGCTCGTCCGTAACGGCTTGATCCGTATCGGTGCGTAAGGCTGCCTGAAAATGTTGCAGGTATTGGTCGGACCGTTCGGGATCGGCAGAAAAGCAGGTTTTCAATGCAGAGTGGTTGGCGGCAATCAAAGTGCGCAGCGGAATATTGTCGCTGCCAATCGGTAGATCAAAAAAAGCCGCTAACGGTAAGGCTGCGGCGTTACCGTTGGCGTCCAGCGGCAAGGTTGTCAAGGTATGCGAGCCGACCACATAAGGCGGTCGCGCCGAGGCTGCCTGAAAACTGATGTTATCGCCTTTGCTGTCAGGGTGAATCCCTTTTGCGATATGTGTTCCAAATTTCAGTTGCTTACTCATGCGTAAAGCGGCATCTTGTACCCATACTTCAAGGCTGTGTTCATGTTGTAAGTCGTTAATGGCTTGCTGCGCTGCTTCGATGTCGTTTGAATGGCCTTCGGACTCGGCTGCCTGCAGTTTTTTGAGTACGGCTTGTGCCTTGTTGTCAAAGCGATTTTTAAGAAAATCGCGGATGGCTGCCTGAATATCTGCGGTGTTGATATGCTCCATGAAAATCATCCTTTCATGTGGTTATGCGTCATGGCTGGTAACGGATTTTGGGTGAGAGTAGCATTGGGTGGTTGGCTTGTCAATAAAAACAGTAAGACTAATATGGATAAAAATGATAAGACAATCCATGATCAAACTTATCGAAATGAGAAAGTAAATCGGCTGTATGGTGATGCCGTGACAGCCAATTGACCTAAATGAAAATGCCAGCCGCCTGTTCGGCGGTAAAATCGGTGCTCATAATGGCAAGCCCAATATTTTCTAAGCCGCCTGTTCGGCGGTTCATTATTATATAGGCATTACGCCTTGTGTCTTTGATTTTTTACCAAAATCCCAGCCATTCGTTAAAACGCCAGCCGCTGGCAGGGCGTTGATGAGTCGGTAATGACACCGTGGCAAAGCGCAAGGCGGTTTGTGCCAAATCGTAACCGGTCTTATGGCTGAGTGTTTCCAATACATCAACATAGCTTCCATGCAACCACGGACGCACCGCGCCATGACCGGTTATCGGGGTGTAGCGGCATAAATGGTTTTCTTCGCCGGTTTCATCGTTCGGATAACGCCAAGCATTGTGGGAGGTTTTGAAATAAAAGGGCGTGTCGGCATCCTCTGCAGGCAGGCAAACATAATCTTCGGATTTTTCGCCCGTGCGAAACGGGCTGATGCGTTGGCAATGGCTGATGGCGCGGTTGGCGTTGTCCGGTTGCCAATAGGCGGTGACAAAATTGTTTTCCCTCGGATTCATCAGGCTTTGCATGACGGCGTGTTCCAAATCCGCCAGCCGTGTTTGCGCTTGTAAAACCTCGGGTACGACGATGCGTTCGGCGGCGGTGATGTGGTGTAAGCTTTCGGGAGCAATCAATTCTGTGATGCGATGGGTTTTAAGCAGAAAATTGGGCTCTTTTTCAAAACCGGGTCGGCAGAAAACGGCTTTGCCCAAGTTCAGGTTGGGGTGTGAGAGGGCGTTAAGATTGCTTTCTAAAATCAAAATATTGCTGTGCTCGGCAATCTTTTCGGGGCGATGCCGCCATACGCGGCCGCATAGCTGAATCAAAGAGCGCATGGAAGAAGGCTCGGCAATCGCCCAGTCGTAATCATGGTCTCGACCGACCTCGGTCACGGGAGAACCCAAGATGATAAACAGATGATGGGCGGCAGGGTGATCACGCATGGCGGCCATGATTTCAGGCTGCCTGAAAAGTGCCTGCGGCTCGTGGCGTGCGAGCAGGCGGTCTAAAGTGTTTTCTAAATGACTGCGCAGCATCAAAAGCTGACGGGCGTGGTAGCAGCACAGGTGAATGCAGGTATCTGCAGGTAAGCTTGCCTGCAGCATGGTTTGCGCCAAGGGAATGATGTGTTTGATGTTCGCCAGTCGAATCAGACCGATGCTGAGGGTATTGCCGCTGTCGGGGTCTGTGCTGCCGTACCGGCGGTGCAGTTGCAGCGCGCCGTCAATCAGGGTGCGTGCCAAGGGTGCATCGTTTTGATCGCTTAAACTCGCAACAGGTAAAACATCAGCGCGACGGCGAACCGGTGAGGCGTGTAAGCGGGCGGCGCGTTGCGTGGCAACTTGTTGATGTTCTTGACTAAATTGTGCGGCATCCTGACATAAGGCGGTATGTGCGCCGTATTCGTCAAACCAAGCGCAGCGCAGGGCAGCGTCTTCAGGCAGCCCTTGATGTTGTTGCCAGATGTTTCGGCCGGCATGGTAAGCGCGCATCAGCCCCGTGACAAAATCAGGCGTTAGCGTGGCGGATGAAAGCAAAACGCGGCTGCCGAGCAGACCTGCCCAATGCACCAAGCGCGACAGGGCGGGCAAATCCGCCTGACCAAAATCGTCCGGTTCGTCCAGAATCAAATCGCTGCTTAACAGGCGCAGCATCGGCACAATATGCCGCCCGCCTTTTAAGCCTTCACTCGCACGCATAATATGGTCGATGGTGCAGCTGATGATGGGTGCGTGCAGCAGTTGCCGTGCTTTGCCATCGGCCATCATCGGCCCGAGGGTGTCTTCACCCAAGGCGATTTCGTTGTCGCTGAAACCGCCGTCGATGTATTCGTCTTGGTCGAGTAAGGCTTGTGCGGACTCGCTGCCTGAAGCTTCTGTCGGGTCAATATCATGGAGTTCGTCCGGTGTTTGGTTCAATTCAAACAGTTGCCGCATTGCGCCGCCGCCGACCAAAATCGCCAAATCTTCTTCCCGTAAATGCAGGCGTTCGCGCAAGGCCTGACCGGTTTGCAGGGTTAAAACCCGCAAGCCCAAGGCAATGGTCAGGCGCATGCCGCGTTCGGGGTCGCTTAAAGCGTGCATGATGCGTACATTGCCCAAGGTTTTGCCGCAGCCTGTTCCCGCCATATTGATGCCGAAAAAACCGTGGTTGCGGGTGCTTTCCCGAATATCGCTGCTTAAGGCATAAGCGCGGTTCTGCCATTGAAAACGGGGTATCGGGGTAGGGCGGCGAAATCGGCGTTGCAGCGCGGGCGCGGTGATGGCCGGTAACAGCTGCGGCAGTTTGGGCAATAGTCGGGCGAAATAAGCACTTTGATTCGCCACGCCCAATAAATGCTCATCCAAGGTCTGGCGGTAACGCGTGATGCCCTTGGCTTTGTCTTGGTAAGTATTGGCAAACAGCGTGCTCTCGTCAGACTGATAGAGGGCTTGGGGCGGCTGGCTGGAAACATGATGATCGCCTACCTGCAGGCAGACGCGGCTTAATTGCAACAGCAAAGGATCGGCAATCGGCTTTTCGGCACGGGACAACGCCATTAAAGGCGGATGCTGTAAGGCTTTATTGGCCCAACGTTGCACGGCTTTTTGCCATTTCAGGGAGCTGTCCGTGATGTGTTGGCGAAATTGCCAAAATTTTTTAATACCTTGCTTATAGGACAGCATTTGCTGTGAAGGCAGCGTCATCCATGCTTCGACCGGACGCAGTTTGTAGCGATACCAGCTTTTCATGGAACGGTTGAATTCTTGTTCTTTGCTCTGCCAGTTTTTGTGTTCCCCAGGTTTAATCCAAGCCGTATCGGGATAAAACGGCAGGCGGTGATGGGTCACGATCAGCCACATCAACCATTGCGCCAGCGGCGGATAAACCGAAAAATCGTATTCGCCTGCTTGGCTGTCATTGATCACACGCTGATGCCAATCGGGGTGTTGCCGCGAATAGTCGCCCCAGTTGGCCAAACGCCGTAACCACGCTTCATCATCGGCACAATCGGCGATCATGGCTTGGAAAAGGCGTAAAGACAGCCACTCGTGGCGGTAAGGGTCGGACTGTCGTGACGCCGTTTGTTCAGGGTGAATTTTGGCTTGAAATCCCAAATTGGCCTTGCCGATGTCGTGCAGCAGGGCGGCGAGCACGCTCATGATCTGAATGCTGTGGGCATAGGTCCAAGTATTCTCATCGTCGGCGCGCAGAATATTGCGACGGGTACGGTTGGTCGGCACGCGACCTTGGTCGTTAAACCGGCTGCGATCACCGACCCGCCATAGCAACTCGGTGTGATTTTTGCCGCGGGTCAGAAAACACGCCACGGCGGTGTTTTTGCGTGCCGTTTGGCGCAGCATTTTGTGCAAGGTTTCCAAGCCCGCTTGCGTGATGGCGGTTTGCCAAGTGCGTTCGCCGCAGCGTTCGGCAAACTGATCCAACACGCGGCGGGTTTCTTTAAGCGCGTTGTGGCGGCATTGGCTGATCAGCAGGATGTTCATGCTTTACTCCTGAAGAGCGATTTTTTTCAGGCATTCGATCATGATGTCCAAAGCCTCGAATCGCGCAAAATGGGTGATGCATTGCTGCCTGAAATCACGTGCCGCATCACCGTTGGCGGCGGAAATAAAAGCTTGCGGCAAAATCAATGCGTCTTTGATCAAATCCGCAGCATCAAACACCAAACCGCCGCGACGGGTTTTGCCGTGCAAAATCGCCAAGCCATGCGGCAAACCCAATACCCAGCAAGCAGTCGCCCCCAAACCATAGGCCAAATAATTACCCTGATCGAGCATTTGATTGGCAGGGTCGGTGCTGTTGCCGCGAGTGCTGCGGCTAAAGGTCGGCATGCTCGTGGCGCGGCAGGCTAAGGCATACAACGCCGCGGTCAAACGTCCTTCCGCCGCCAATAAATGCTGACTGTCGCAGGCTGCCTGAAAAACATCGCGGTATTGCGTGCACAAAAGCTGCAATGCTTGGGTGTCGCATGACCAATCCAACTTGACCCATATTTGTGCGATGTGTTGCAAGCGCATCAATTGTAATTGCTTGGCACGATGAAGCCTTTTTTCGTCGTCAAACCAAAAGCGACACCAATGCTGTAAGTATTCCGTCGGGCGGTATTCGCTTTGCGGGCTGAAAAAATCACAGGCAATATCGGCTTCCGTGGCATTGAATAAGGGTGTGCCGCCGCCGCTGCAAAAGCCTACCATCACGCCGGCTTTGCTCAATTCCCGCATTGCCGCTTGCGTGATCGACGTGCCGCTGCCCAACAACAAACAAGACGTGTTGGCAATCGGAATATTCCAATACAAAGATTCCTTGCCTTGGTCGGTGATATATTCCACTCTGCCGCCGTTAAGCAGAATGCGGCAGTGCTCCAAGTAATACACATTGGCTCTTTTTGAGTGCAAAATGGTTTTCAGATCGGAGGGGGAAAGATAAGGCGTTTGGGCTTTCATGGTTGCACCTTAAAAAAGAAGAGACGCAAAAATGACGGTAGGCTGCTATGACCGGAGTCAGTAGGGGAATGTTATAAGTAAGATAGTGATGCCGCAAGCTCTTACTTCAGGCTGCCTGAAACGTGTAGGCAAAAAAAGAGACGGTATCTTGCGAACCGTCTCTGTGCCATTTTTTGGCGTCTTGTCGGCAGTAGCTGCCTTTTCCTTTGCGTTTGCGATGGGTTTGGTGGCGAAAGAGGTTGGAGCGTACCAAGGCTTTCACCGCGTTATCGCGGATTTCGCCCTTGTTGTGGGCGGTTTGTTTGCTCATGATGCTTATCCTTTATTGTTCAAAAAATCCTGCTTCAAGTTTGAAGCAGGCGCATTGTAAGCACAAAGAGGTTAAGTTGTCATGTTTTGCATCAGCCTCTGAACACTTAGGGGCAATAGTGTTTCTTATTGCCCACATCAAACGCGAGTGTAGCGAAGGCTGCCTGAAACTTTGTTCAGAAACGGTATCGCGCCCAGAAAAAGGCGATGTTGCCGTTACCTTTGCTGCCCGGGAAATACATGGCCTGGATGGAGAGTTTGCGGTAGCTGTAGGAAACGTATGGCCATGCCACCGGAAACGGGGTGTAACTCATGATGTCAGAGCGTGAGGTCAGTCCGGCGAATGCGCCCAGCGAAACTTTTTGGTTTTGGCTGACGCGCCAGTTTTTCTGCCAAGCGTAAGCGACGGTGGTTTCAGGATCGTAGTGCGAGTCGGCAAAGACCATGGCAAAGATGCTGTGGGTGTTGCCTTTTTCGTCGTCGCGGACTTTACCGATGCCGATTCCCCATGGTTGTTCGTTGAATTCTTTGATTTTTTCTTTGGAATATTTACTGCGGTTATGCCAAGTTCGCAAGGGCAGATACAGTTCGTATTCGTCGCTCGCCCAAGTGGCAGCGACGTTGTCTTTGGTCGATTGCCACCAGCCGGTGTCAGACGCGGAGGTTTCTGCGGCGTATGCCGAGGTTGCCTGTAAGGAAACGGCGCAGAGGGTTGCGGCAAATAAAATGTTTATATTCATAATGTTAGATTTTATAAACAATATAAATAAATCACCAACCGCCATAAGCTGACGGTCGGTGTGCGGATAATATTTAGTGGCGGAAGTGGCGAATGCCGGTGAGCACCATCGCCATGCCGTGTTCGTCGGCTGCCTGAAACACTTCTTCATCGCGAATCGATCCGCCCGGATGAATAATCGCTTTGATGCCTTGTTCGGCAATCACGTCCACGCCGTCGCGGAACGGGAAAAAGGCATCGGACGCCGCACAGGCTCCCTGCAAGTCCAGTTGTGCGTCTTGTGCTTTGCGTGCGGCGATGCGGGTGGAATCGACACGGCTCATCTGGCCTGCGCCGATGCCGTAGGTTTGACCGTTTTTGCCGAAAACGACGGCGTTGGATTTGACGTATTGCGCCACTTTCCATAAGAACAGCAAGTCATTCCATTCTTGTGCGCTCGGTTGGCGTTTGGAAACCACGGTCAATGCGTCGCGGCTGATGCGGTGAATGTCGGGGGTTTGTACCAATAAGCCGCCGCCGACGCGTTTGAGTTCAAAACGGTTTGCGCCTGCCTGTAGCGGTACGCTCAATACACGCACGTTTTTCTTGGCAGCGGTGATCGCCAAGGCTTCGGCGGTGAAGGACGGCGCCATCAACACTTCCATGAATTGATTGGCGCAAATTTTTTCGGCGGTGGCGGCATCGACTTCACGGTTAAAGGCGATGATGCCGCCGAACGCGCTGGTGGTGTCGGTGGCAAAAGCCAGCTCATAGGCGGTTAAAGTGTCGGCGGCAATCGCCACGCCGCACGGATTGGCGTGCTTGACGATCACGCAAGCCGTTTCGTCAAAGGCTTTGACCGTTTCCCATGCGGCATCGGCATCAGCAATATTGTTGTAAGACAATTCTTTGCCTTGCAATTGGGTGTAATGGGCGAGGCTGCCTGAAGCAGGGTAAACATCACGGTAAAAGGCTGCCTGCTGATGCGGGTTTTCGCCGTAGCGCAAATCCTGCACTTTCAGCCATGACTGATTGAATTGTTGCGGAAATTCATTCAGTTCGGGTTCGCCCGTCAGCTTTTGCTCGTCGATGCTGGTGAGGTAGTTGCTGATCATGCCGTCGTATTGCGCGGTGTGGGAAAAGGCTTTGCACGCCAGATGAAAACGGGTTTGCTCGGACAGTCCGTGATTGCCGTTTTTCATTTCGGCAATAATCGCCGCGTAATCCGCGCTGTCGGTGACAATCGCGACGTGTTTCCAGTTTTTGGCGGCGGAGCGCACCATGGTCGGGCCGCCGATGTCGATGTTTTCAATCGCGTCTTCCAGCGTGCAGCCCGGTTTGGCAACGGTGGTGGCAAAGGGGTAAAGGTTCACGCACACCAAGTCAATATAGCCGATGTCGTGTTCGCTGGCGGCGGCTTGGTCTTCCGCGTGGTCGCGGCGCGCCAAAATGCCGCCGTGGATTTTCGGGTGCAAGGTTTTGACGCGACCGTCGAGCATTTCGGGAAAGCCGGTGTAATCGGCCACTTCGATCACGCCGATTTTTTCTTCCATCAACATGCGTGCCGTGCCGCCGGTAGAGAGGACTTCTATGCCCATTTGGGTCAGTTCGCGGGCAAATTCGACAATGCCGGTTTTATCGGAAACGCTGATTAGGGCGCGGGCGATCGGAGTGCTCATGAGGTGTTCCTTATAAAATGAAATAATAAAGAGTGATATTGAAAGTAAGGCATGACATGACGCTAGCACGTGATGCGGTGTCAGGCTGCCTGAAAGATGAAGAAAGATTTATAAATCGTACAGGGCGATTTTCTTGCGTAAGGTACTGCGGTTGATGCCCAGCATGGCGGCGGCGCGGGTTTGATTGCCGTCGCAATAATCCAGCACGGTTTTCAACAGCGGTTTTTCCACTTGTTGCAACACCATTTCATAAATACCGCACGGATCGGTATTTTCCAAGTCGCGCAGATAATTGTCCAAGTGGACGGTGACGCATTGAGCGATAGAAACGGGGTGGTACGGCGAATTCATGTTTTTCCCTTGGTTTTTGGCAGCGCAGAGCTTGCTTAACGTCGTGCCTTATCTTTGTTCGGTAGTGTGGGTGAATGGGCGGCGAGGTGACGCAAAGTGCCGCACGGTGCGCGGCACAAAAAAGATGTCTGCATTGTACCTCATTTACGTGTCACGATTCATTGTGCGCTGCAAAAATTCCGCCACCGCTTCGTATTGCAAAGCCGCATCATTCAGTTCATTCATCCGCCGACGAAAATCGGCTTGTTCGGGCAAATCTTGCACGTACCATGCGATGTGTTTGCGGGCGATGCGCACCCCGTGCTGTGCACCGTAAAAAGTGTAAATTTCTTGCAAGTGTTGCAAAACCGTCGCGACCTTTTCTTCAGGCAGCGTGGGAATAAGGCTGCCTGAACGCAAATATTCGGCGATTTCGCGGAACAGCCACGGGCGGCCTTGCGCGCCGCGTCCGATCATCACCCCGTCCGCACCGCTGATTTCCAGCGCACGCTGTGCTTGTTCGGGCGTAGTAATGTCGCCATTGACCCACACCGGAATGCTCAAAGCGCGTTTGACCGTGGCAATCAAACGGTAATCCGCCCGCCCGCGATACATCTGGGTGCGGCTGCGCCCGTGAATCGCCAGCGCGGTAATGCCCGCGTCTTGCGCGATGCGGGCAATATCGAGCACGTTTAAGTGTTCGTCGTCCCAGCCCAGACGGGTTTTTAAGGTAACGGGAATGTTCACGGCGGCCACCGTTGCCCGTAAAATTTCCGCTACCAGTTTTTCGTTTTTCATCAAGGCACTGCCGGCTTCGGCACGGCAAACTTTTTTGGCAGGGCAGCCCATATTGATGTCGATCACGTCCGCACCGAGCGCGGCGTGATGCGCGGCTGCTGCGGCCAAACGTTGCGGTTCCGCACCGGCGATTTGCACCACAATCGGTGAATTTTCCCCCGAAAAATCAATGCGGTTTAAGGTTTTGCGGGTGTGACGTAAAGTCGGATCGCCCGAAATCATTTCGCCCACCGTCCAACCCGCACCGAAAGCGCGGCACAAACGGCGAAAAGGGTTATCGGTAATGCCCGCCATCGGTGCCAGCGCAGTCGGAGCGGATAAGGTGAAATGGGCAATGTTCATGATGCGGAAAAAGGCTGAGACCTTTGCAAAAATCCGTCCCTGCGGCGCATTTCTTTGAAATGCGCTCCTCGAAATCGCAGCCTATCTTAAGATATGTCTGCGCTTTCTGCGGTGCTATTTCTTCGAACTGCATCCACATGACAGACTTTTGCCAAGGTCTCAGGCTGCCTGAACATTATTTTCAGGCAGCCTGAAGATTATGCGTTGATTTCTTTGATCAGTTCAGGCAGCCATGCGCGGCATGATTGCGCGATGATGTCGTAGCTGTGTTGAAAACGGCGCGTGTAGTAGGGGTCGGGGACGTGGTCGTATTCGCGGCTAAAGTCGGTCAGTTTGAAAATGCGGCGCGGGTGACGGCCGAAGCGTTGTTCGACTTCGTGCAGATTGTCATCGTCCATCACCACGATGTAATCATAAGTATTCAAGGCATTTTCAGGCAGCCTTTTGCTGATGAAACGACCGGGGTCGATGCCATTGACTTCTAAGGTTTCGGCCGAACCGCAGTGCATGCCTTTGCCGTCGTGCCAGCCGGAAGTGCCTGCGCTGTCGGTGGTGATGCGCTCACTCATGCCGACTTGGGCAATCAGATCACGCATCAGCACTTCAGCAATGGGAGAGCGGCAGATATTGCCCAGACAGACAAAAAGAATATGGATTTTTTTCATGTGGTTTAGGGTGTTTGCAGGCGATTGCAGCCGTCGGCATCGCCTAAATCGCAAGCTTTTTGGTAGTAGGGTTGTGCTTTGTCAGGGCGATTTTCTTGGGTGTAAAGATGAGCGAGGTTGTAGCAGCTATCGCTTTTGTTGGCGCGACACGCTTTTTGCCAGAACTTTTCCGCTTGGCGCGGTTGGTCTTCGTTAATGGCGAGAAAGCCGAGGTTATGGCAACTGTCGGCATCGTCGTGCCGACATGCCAAGGTGAAAAGTTTGTGTGCTTTTTTCAGGTCTTGCGACACGCCTTCGCCTTGATAGTACATCGAACCCAGATTATGACAGGCTGTCATTTCCTGCGCGGCGCAGGCTTTGCTGAAGAGTGCGTAAGCTTGCTCATAATCATACGGCTCTTCCTTGTACAGATAAAACCCCAGCTCGGTGCAGGCACGCATATTGCCTTGCTCACACTGGGTGTGTAACCGAGCGTTGCGCTCTTCTGCCGCCGCAGACAGCGGCAGCAGCGTCAACAGCAATAACGATAAGGATAAAAGATAACGCATCATGATGTTTTCGCTCCGATTGAGGAGTCTCTGAGAAACTCATGACGGCGGCTTTAACTGCTCTTTTTTCGTCATGCTGCGTCCCGCATTTAGGGCAATCGAACCACTATTGTCCTCAATGTGCTCCTTGTCTGCCAAAAAAATAGCCGTCAAATCCACTCGTCGGGGTTTTTCAGAGATTCCTTAAAAACCATGCTCTTCAGCGGGAAAGGTTTTGGCTTTGACTTCTTGCACGTAGGCGCTGATGGCTGCCTGAATGGTGGGCTGACCCTGCATAAAGTTTTTGACAAAGCGCGCTTTTTTGCCCGGAAAAATATCCAGCATATCGTGCATCACCAAAACTTGCCCGTCGCAATCCACCCCCGCGCCGATGCCGATGGTCGGGCAGGAAACCGCTTCGGTGACGGCACGTCCCAAGGCGGAGGGAACGCACTCCATCAATACCAAGGCCGCACCGGCGGCATCGTGTGCTTGCGCGTCTTGAAGCAATTGTTCGGCGGCGGCATCGGTTCGGCCTTGGACTTTATAACCGCCGAAAGCATTGACCGATTGCGGGGTCAAGCCGATGTGGGCGCACACCGGAATGCCGCGCTCTTGCAGAAAACGGGTGGTTTCCGCCATGAACGCGCCGCCTTCGAGTTTGACCATGTGCGCGCCCGCAGCCATCAGGCGATGCGCGGCGGCAAAGGCTTGTTCGCGGCTTTGCTGATAACTGCCGAAAGGAAAATCGCTGACAATCATGGCGTTTTTCGCACCGCGTGCCACGCAGGCAGTGTGGTAGCACATATCGTCCAAGCTCACGGGCAAAGTCGAGGTGTGACCTTGTACCGCCATGCCCAGCGAGTCGCCCACCAGCAGCATATCGACTGCACACGCGTCCATCACTGCGGCAAAAGTGGCATCGTAACAGGTCAGCATGGCGATTTTTTCGCCGTTGGCTTTCATTTTATTGAGGGTGGAGGTGGTGATCATGAGGTTTCCTTTATTCGCTCAAATTCAAATAATGCCGCTGTCCGCGAAAACTGCTCATGGTACGCAGCAGTAGCTCGAAATGGTCGTCGTTATGGCCAAAATCCAGTTCGTCGGCATTGGCGATCAGCATCGGTACTTCATTGTATAAGTGGAAAAAACGCCCGTATTCGTCGGTGACTTGCTGCAAATAGCCTTCGGGGAAAATATGCTGCTCGTTTTTTTCCTGTGCCGATAAGCGGCGTTGTGCGGTTTCGGGGCTGCATTGCAGATAAATCAGCAGGTCGGGGCGGATGAATTCCGGCATGATTTTGCGGCGGATTTTCCAGTATAAATCCAGTTCTTTGTCGTCCAAAACAATCGGCGCGAAAATCTGGTCTTTTTCCAACAGGAAATCGCTGATGACGCGGTTGCCTTGTTCTTCTTCGTCGCAAATGGTGCGGATGATTTCGCTGCGCTCGTACAAAAAATGCAGCTGCATCGCCAAGCCGTGCTGGCTTGCGTTCAGATAAAACGGCAGTAAAAACGGGTTTTTCTGCGAATCTTCCCGAATCAGGCGTGCGCCGAAATAGGTCGCCAAGCGGCGGCTGAGAACATTTTTGCCGCTGCCGATTGAGCCTTCAACCACGATGTAGCGATGTTTCATGTGTTTTCCCAAGGGTGACAATGTGTGCTTAAGCGCGTGATGCCGCTGTCGTCCAGTTCGGCGGCGATTGCTGCGACTCTGCGTCCGCGCAGCAGGTAATCGGGCGCGATTTCCGCCAAAGGCTGCATCACAAACGCCCGTTCATGCGCGCGCGGATGCGGCAGGGTCAAAAGCGGGTCGTTTGATGTTTCGCCTTGATAATCAATGATGTCCAAATCCAAAGTGCGCGGTGCATTGGTAAAGCTGCGTACCCGCCCGTGTGCGTTTTCAATCTGCTGCAAATGTCGGAGCAATTCATGCGGCGGCAAGGCAGTATGTAAAATCAACACCGCATTCACAAAGTCGGGTTGATCGGCATAACCCACCGGCGCGCTGCGGTAAAAAGACGATATTTTCAACACATGGCTTTCAGGCAGCTTCGATAAATCGTTACAGGCTGCCTGTAAATGGTGTTCGGGGCCGTCCAGATTACTGCCCAGTGCAATCACGGCGATTTTCATGCGCTGCTTTCGTTGCTGCCGGCTGCGCGCGGTTTGCGGCGGCGGCGACGTTTCGGCGCGTCGTGATCGGACGATTGCGGTGCGGCGTTCAACATTTGCTCGCGCTCTTCGTCTGAGGCTGCCTGAAAGCGTGTCCACCATTGGGCGGTGTCGTTTGAAGCTTCGCCGCAACGCGCGCGCAACACGTAAAAGTCATAAGCGGCGCGGAAGCGTTCTTGAGTCAATAAACGCAAAGGGCGTTTGCCGCGCATGATGTCGAACTGCGGTTGCAATTGCCAGATTTCGCGCATGGTGGCGGCAAAACGATGCGGCACGCCCCAGCCGCGTTCGGTGCTTTCTTTGACATCACCGATGGCGCGTTGTAATGCCGGTACGGGTTTCATGCCGGCGGTTAAATGCTGCTGCCATTGACGGCGCACGGTTGCCCACAATAACGCGGCGAGAATAAACCCGACCGATACCGGTTTGTCCGCACGCACCCGCGCATCGGTTTCGCTCAATACGGTATGCAAAAAACGGCGGTCGGCGGTGTCTTCATCGGTTTCCAAGGCCTGAAACAAAGGATGCGTGTCCGTCGGAATGCCCAAAACGTGCAATTGCTGCAAGCATTCCGTGGCATAGCCGCACAGCAATTCTTTCATGATTTCGTCAAACAAGCGGGCAATCGGTTCGCTGCGCACCAAATGCGCGTGTTCGCCAATGGCTGCCTGAATCGCAGGCGAGACGGTAAAACCGAGCTTGGCGGACAAACGCACCGCGCGCAAAATCCGCATCGGGTCTTCACGGAAACGCGCGGCAGGGTCGCCGATCATCACGAGTTCGCGTGCCGCAATGTCTTCGCAACCGCCGTGGTCGTCAAACAACTCCTCACGTACCGGATCGAAATAGAGCGCGTTACAGGTGAAATCGCGCCGTGCCGCGTCTTCGCTGCGTGTGCCGAATTGATTGTCGCGCATGATGCGCCCGTGTTCGTTCTGCGCGCCGCCGTCGCCGCCGCGAAAGGTGGTGACTTCGATGGTTTCCGGCCCGACCATGACGTGCACGATTTGAAAACGCCGCCCGATGATGCGGCTGCGGCGAAAAATTTTCCGCACCTGCTCCGGCGAAGCGTCGGTGGCGACGTCAAAATCTTTCGGTTCGCGCCCCAAGAGTAAATCGCGCACCGCGCCGCCGACCACATAAGCCTGAAAACCTTCGGCGTGCAAGCGCTTAATCACTTTTTCCGCTGCAAAATTCAAGTGCTGCATCCGCAACGGGTGTTGCGCCGCGTTCAGGCAGCGTGTACGCGGTGTTTTTTGACGCTTGGGCAAGACTTTTTGAATCAGTTTTTTGATCATAAACGACAATAAATAACGCGGCAGACAAAAGCTTCGCCGCACGCATCGGTGAGAAAGCGGCATTATACCTTTATTTTATTGGATGAGCGGGCACAGTTTGCACAAGAAAACCCGAGACCTTTGTAAAATACTCTGCAGCGGGCGCATGGCGGCGGTATGCGTGTATTTGCCGCCACAAGAGAAATGGCGACATATCGCTTCAAGCAATATTCCGTTATAATTTCTGTTTTGCTTCATCCGCCGATTTTAAGGAATTCGCCATGTACAACTATCAATCCGACATCACCCGTTTTCTGGACGATTATCTGGAAAAACACCCGCAAGAAGCGGCGCAGCGCATGGAAAACCGTGCCAAGCTGTGGGACGTGGAATTGAACCCGATCGAGCAGGAAGATTTTGCCGCCGCCGGTGTGGCTCGCGGTGCATATGCTTATCAATCGGAATAAAATACAAACGTCATTGACCACACCCACGGCTTGAGCCATGAGTGAAGAATATTGTTTGCTGCAACCTTTGGCGGCAGCTTATCTGAATAGGCTGCCTGAAGCGGAACACCCCGTGTTACAGGCGATTCACCGCCGCAGTGCGCAGCATCGTTTGGGCAGTATGGCGGCGGCACGTGCCACGGTGGACGTGCTGGTGTGGTTGGCACGGTTGATGCCGGTGCGGCATTATCTGGAAATCGGCGTGTTCACGGGTTACAGCAGCACCGCGATGGCGTTGGCTTTGCCCGAAGACGGTACGATTACCGCGTGCGATATCAATCTTACCCACACCGCACACGCCCGCACCGCATGGCAAGAGGCCGGTGTGGCGCATAAGATTGATCTCTATGTGCAGCCGGCCTTGATCACTTTGCAAGAATTGCTGGCGGCAGGTAAGGGCGATTTTTTCGATATGGCGTTGATTGATGCGGATAAATTGCCCACGATGCACTATGTGGAAGGCTGCCTGAAACTGGTGCGTAGCGGCGGTGTGATGGCGGTTGATAATGTGCTTTTGGGCGGACGGGTGGCGGATGAGCAATGCGACAGCCCGTCATTAAGCACGATGCGCGACATCAACCGTGCTTTAAGCCGCGACAGTCGTTTTCATGCGCTGACTTTGCCGTTGGGCGACGGCGTAACACTTTTGATCAAAAAATGAATATTGTGCGTGCAGGGCTTTACGGATTATTGGCAACGACATTGCTTGCTTGTCGCAGTATGGCGCTGCCCGATGCGGTGGTTAACGACCACTCCGCCATCGAAGAACTGGCGGCACAAAACCGCACGCTGACACAGCGTGTCGCCGCACTTGAAGCACGACAAAACGATTTGGAACGCAGCATCGCAGTGCTGGCGAGTAGTGCACCGCAACCCGTAGCACAGAGTGCCAACAGCACGCACAATGCGGGCAATGATGTGTATCGCCAAGCGCAGCAGGCTTTTTCTGCGGGACAATACGCACGGGCAGTGACCTTGCTGCAAGCTTATCCGAACCATACCACCAACAACGAAAACGTGGTGCAAGGCTTATGGTTATTGGCGCGCAGTCACGAAAAACTGGCGCATTGCGAATCGGCGATGCAGGTTGCCCATTTATTGGAGCGGCGTTTTGCCCGCCACGAACACGCACCCGATGCTTTGTTATTGGTGGCGCGCTGCCAAATCAAAATGCAGCAAAAAGACATTGCACGCGACACGGTGCGGCGTTTGAACGACACTTATCCTGACAGCCGTGCCGCCAAAAATGCAGCACAACTCTTCAAAAAATAAAGGAATCAGCAACATGACCCAAATCGGCATCATCATGGGCAGCAACAGCGACTGGGACGTGATGTCTCACGCCGCCGATATTCTGACGCAGTTTGGCGTTACCCACGAAACGCGCGTGGTTTCGGCGCACCGCACCCCCGATTTAATGTTTGAATATGCCGAACAAGCGCGGGCGCGCGGCTTGCAGGCGATTATTGCAGGGGCAGGCGGTGCGGCGCATTTGCCGGGCATGGTCGCCGCCAAAACCGATTTACCTGTACTGGGCGTACCTGTGCCGAGCAAATATTTACGCGGGGAAGATTCCTTACTGTCGATTGTGCAGATGCCCAAAGGCGTTCCGGTGGCAACGTTTGCGATCGGCGAAGCCGGTGCGGCGAATGCGGCCTTGTTTGCGGTGGCTTTACTGGCGAATCAGGATCAGGAACTGGCACAAAAACTGGCGGAATTTCGCCGCGAGCAAACTGCTAAAGTATTGGCGATGAGTGTGCCGTAAAAACTTTTCGCTGCGCAAAAACTCAGCCTGAAGCTTTTTCGGACAATTAACCGCCACCGTCGCAGAAAACACTTGAATCACATGACCACAACCACGACAAATCTTCCTATTCTTCCTCCCTCCATGCTCGGCATTCTCGGCGGCGGTCAGCTTGGCCGTATGTTCACCGTGGCCGCCAAAACCATGGGCTATCGCGTGACCGTGCTGGACCCCGACCCGCAATCACCGGCGGCGGCGTTTGCCGATGTGCATTTGTGCGCACCGTATGACGATGTGGCCGCTTTGCAGCAATTGGCGCAATGCGCCGCCGTCACCACCGAATTTGAAAACGTCAATGCCGCCGCGATGCAGCAATTGGCACAGTACACGCGCGTTTCACCGGCGGGCGAATGTGTGGCGATCGCGCAGAACCGCATCAGCGAAAAAGCATGGATTCGCAAAGCCGGTTTGCCGGTGGCACCGTATCAGGCGGTGCGTAGCGCGGACGACATCATCGACAAAACGTCCTTACTCTTGCCCGGCATTCTCAAAACCGCCACTTTGGGCTACGACGGCAAAGGACAGCGCGTGATCAAAACCGCTGCCGGACTGCACATCGGTATGTCGTCGTTGATGAAAGACGCACCGTTTATTTTGGAAAAAATGCTGGATTTGCGTGCCGAGTTATCGGTGATCGTGTGCCGTCTGGACAGTGAACGCGTGGCGACTTTTCCGCCGGCAGAAAACATCCATGAAAACGGCATTTTGGCGTACTCGATTGTCCCTGCAAGGCTGCCTGAAACCTTATTGCGCCGTGCCGAAGCGATGGCGAAACAGTTGGCAGAAACCTTGAACTATGTCGGTGTGCTCGCGGTGGAAATGTTTGTGGTGGGTGATGCTGCGCAACTGGTGGTCAATGAAATCGCGCCGCGTCCGCATAATTCGGGGCATTACACTTTGGACGCCTGTGCAAGCAATCAGTTTGAACAGCAAGTGCGCATGATGTGCGCTTTACCGCCTGCTGCGACCGATTTGCTGCGTCCGTGCTGCATGGTGAATTTATTGGGCGACGTGTGGGGCGCGGACGGTAGCGAACCGAACTGGCAGCCGCTGCTGGACGAAGCGCACACCCATTTGCATCTTTACGGTAAAAAAGAAGCGCGATCCGGACGTAAAATGGGGCATTTCACCGTCACCGCCGACACAGCCGACGCAGCTTTTACGCAAGCGCAAACACTTTTTGCCGCAGTGTGTCGTGGCTAAGAACAGGCTGCCTGAACATGGAATTCCCTGTTTACAAGCGTCAATCGCCCGAACTCGAGCCTTATTTGCAGCTGGTGGCGCAATATCGCCTGTGGCAGAAACTCTCCGCGCAGCTGAAACGACACCTGCCCGCCAACCTCGCGCCGTATTACCGCGTGACCTGCATCGAGGACGATGCGCTGGTGATTGTCGCCGAGAACAGCATGGTGGCGAACCGCTTGAAAATGCTTGCGCCTGCGCTGTTGGACACATGGGAAGAACGGCCGCCGTCGGTGCGTCGGGTAAAAGTCAGCCTGACGCCGCACAATATGCCGCCGCCGCGCCGCAATGCTTTATCGCTGCACGATGATGCGCGTGCCGCCTTGACACGCAGCGCGGAGCGTCTGAAACATCATCCCGAGCTGGCGGCGATATTGCACGATTTGGCAAAAATAAACGATTGAAACATTCTCTCAGCCAATACTTTCAGGCAGCCTGAAAACATCCATCACACAAACCCACATCACAAAGGAACGACATGACCACACGCTTACTTGCCCAACC
Organism: Neisseria sp.; assembly: GCA_030538055.1. Lineage (GTDB taxonomy): Bacteria > Pseudomonadota > Gammaproteobacteria > Burkholderiales > Neisseriaceae > RGIG9985. The sequence continues at coordinate 8,795 of JAUNUS010000023.1, read as the reverse complement.
TTTACCCCTGAAACACCATACCTTGCGCAACCGCGTCATCATGGGTTCGATGCACACCGGCTTTGAAGAACATCCCGAAGGTGCGGAGCATTTGGCAGCATTTTATGCCGAGCGTGCCAAAGGTGGGGTGGCGTTGATCATCACCGGCGGCATCGGCCCGAATGCCGAAGGCGCGGTCATGGAAAACGGCGCGAAACTCACCACCGAAGAAGAAGTGGCATGGCATCGCATCGTCACCGATGCCGTACATGAACACGGCGCGAAAATCTGTATGCAGATTTTGCATACCGGACGCTACGCGATGAGCCGCGAGCCGGTCGCGCCCTCTGCTTTGCAAGCCCCGATTAACCCTGCACGTCCGCGCGCCTTGAGCACGGAAGAAGTACGCCAGACCGTACGCGATTACGTTCGTTGTGCGCAATTGGCACGGCAGGCAGGCTATGACGGCGTGGAAATCATGGGCAGCGAAGGTTATCTTATCAATCAATTCCTTGCCCCTGCGACCAATCAGCGTGACGACGAATACGGTGGCAGCTTGGAGAATCGTCACCGTTTTGCGGTGGAGATCGTCAGCGGCATCCGCCAAGCGGTCGGTGAGGATTTTTTGCTGATTTACCGTATGTCTTTGATGGATTTGGTCGAAAACGGATCGACTTGGGCGGAAAACGAAATCCTTGCCGATAAGATTCAGGCCGCCGGTGCGGATCTGTTCAATACCGGCATCGGCTGGCATGAAGCACGTATTCCGACGATTGCCACCTGCGTGCCGCGCGGCGCATTTACGGCGGCAACCGCCAAGCTCAAAAGCATCAGCAAGATTCCGGTGGTGGCGACCAACCGCATCAATATGCCCGTCACCGCCGAAGCGATTTTGCAAAGCCACCAAGCCGATGCGGTGTGCTTGGCGCGCCCGTTTTTAGCCGATGCGGCATGGGTGAACAAAGCCGCCGCAGGGCAAGATAATGCCATCAACACCTGCATCGCCTGTAACCAAGCCTGCTTGGATCATATTTTTGCGGGCAAATTAACCTCTTGCTTGGTGAACCCTTTTGCCTGTCATGAAAAACAACTGATCGCCGCGCCGCTGACCGTGGCGAAAAACATCGCCGTGGTCGGTGCCGGCCCGGCGGGTTTAGCGTTTGCCATCACCGCTGCCGAGCGCGGGCACACGATTACCTTATTCGATGCCGCAGCGGACATCGGCGGACAATTGAACGTCGCCAAAAAAATCCCGGGCAAACCCGAATTCAACGAAATGCTGCGCTATTTCCGTCACCGCCTAAGCGAACTTAATGTCACGCAGCAGTTGGGCAAAAAAGTGGCGGTAGAGGACGTGCAAGGCTTTGACGAAATCGTGCTGGCCACCGGTATCGTGCCGCGCCGCATTGACATTGAGGGTGCGACGCATGAAAAAGTACTGAGTTACCTTGATGTGTTACGTGATGAAAAAGCGGTTGGGCAAAAAGTTGCCATCATTGGGGCAGGCGGTATCGGTTTTGACACCGCCGAATACCTCAGCCAAAGCGGTGCAGACAGCGCGCTGTCGGTGGATGAATTTAACCACGAATGGCAGCTGGACACATCTTTAGAGCAAGCAGGCGCATTACTGGGCGCACCGCAACTGCCGCCGTCGGCGCGCGAAATTCATTTACTGCAACGGCGCGAAGGCATGGTCGGACGTGATTTGGGCAAAACCACCGGCTGGATTCACCGCACCGTGCTGAAACTGCGCGGCGTGACCATGACGGGCGGCGTCACCTATGACAAAATCGACGATGCAGGCTTGCACGTGACGATTGGCGGCGAAGCGCAGGTTTTAGCCGTAGATAATGTGGTGATTTGCGCCGGACAAGAGCCCGAACAAAGCCTTGCTCAAGCGTGTCGTGATGCAGGATTAACCGTGCACATCATCGGCGGTGCGTCCGATGCACGGGCGCTGGACGCGAAAAAAGCGATTTTGCACGGCACACAAATCGCTTTGGAGATTTAAAAGATTGCAGGCGGCCTAAAACGAAGTTTCTGTGCAGGCAAAACCTTTTAGGGCAATCAATAACGGGACGGAGCAGATATTGCTTCGTCCCGTTTTCAGTTGGATGGAAAGAGTTGAAATGTTTATTTTTTCAAACCGTCCAAATACCGTTCCGCATCCAAGGCGGCTTGGCAGCCTGAAGCCGCGCTGGTGATTGCTTGGCGGTAAATATGGTCTTGCACGTCACCGGCGGCAAACACGCCTGCGATGTTGGTTTGACCGATATTGCCGTCGCGTCCGCCTTGGGTTTTCAGGTAGCCGGTTTCGTCCATATCCAGCTGGCCTTTGAAAAGCGCGGTGTTCGGGCTGTGACCGATGGCGATGAATACGCCGCTCAAAGCGACGTCTTCACTCGTACCGTCGGTGTAGCGCAGACGCATGGCGGTGACGCCGTTATCGTCGCCCAACACTTCATCCAAGTTGGCGTTTAATTTCAGCTCGATTTTGCCTTCGGCAACTTTTGCCATCAATTTATCCACCATGATTTTTTCGGCACGGAACGCATCGCGACGATGCACCAGAATCACTTTTTGAGCGATATTCGCCAGATAAAGGGCTTCTTCCAGCGCGGTATTGCCGCCGCCGATCACGCCGACGGTTTGGTTTTTGTAGAAAAAACCGTCGCAGGTAGCGCAAGCGGAGACGCCTTTACCGAAAAAGGCCGACTCGCTGGGCAGGCCTAAATATTTGGCCGATGCGCCGGTGGCAATGATTAAGGCATCGCAAGAGTAAACGCCCATATTGCCTTCGAGACGGAACGGGCGATTTTGCAAGTCGGTACTTTCGATTTGGTCGAAAATGATCTCCGTACCGAAGCGTTCGGCATGGGCTTGGAAACGCGCCATCAAGTCGGGGCCTTGCACGCCGTCGGCATCGGCCGGCCAGTTGTCCACTTCGGTAGTGGTCATGAGTTGTCCGCCTTGCTGCATGCCGGTAATCAGTGCGGGTTGCAAGTTGGCACGGGCGGCGTAAACCGCAGCGGTGTAACCGGCAGGGCCTGAGCCGAGGATGATCAGCGGGTGGTGTTGAATGTCAGCCATGGGGTTTCCTTTCAGGTGATTTTGATTTTTAAAAATTATCTCAAACCAAATGATGATATGCAAATGCAATGATAAAACGCGGTGATTGCTGTTGTTATGACTTCAGTAGGCTGCCTGAATGTGTAACAGGTGTTCAGGCAGCCTCTGTCAGTAAATCTTCAATCGCTGCTGCGACCTGTTGCGGTTGCAGTTTTTCCAAACAATCGGTGTGACCAAGCGGACAGGTGCGTTCAAAGCACGGACTGCAATCCAGATTCAAGCTGATGATTTTGGCGCGATCGGTCAAAGGCGGCGTGTGGTCGGGGCTGGACGAACCGTACAATGCCACCAAACGGCAACCCAAAGCCGCTGCGACGTGCATCAAGCCCGAATCATTGCACACCACGACTTTTGCCAGTGCGAGTAAATCAATCGCTTCGTCCAAGCTGGTTTTGCCGCATAAATTGGTACCGATGCCGCCGCTGAACGTGATGATTTGTGCGGCGATGTCCGCATCTTTATGTGAGCCGAAATACCATATTTGGTAACCTTTTTCCGCATACATTTTTGCCAACTCGGCAAAATGGTGCGGCGGCCAGCGTTTGGCGGCGCCGTATTCCGCGCCCGGACAAAACGCCGCAATCGGTCGAGCATCGTTTAGCGCGAAATTTTGCAGGCTGCGCGTTTGTTCTTCACGATTGACCGTCAGTGCAGGGCGCGGCACTTCAGGCAGCGTATCGTGTTGCGGCGAAAAAGCCAGGGCGGCAAAACGATCAACCATGCGCGGCAGTCGGGTCTCATCCAAGTGGTGGATTTCATTGAGTAAGGCATAGCGTGATTCACCCAAAAAACCTGATCGGACCGGAATTTTGGCAAAAAACGGCACCAGCGCGGATTTCAGCGAGCCGGGCAAAACAATCGCCCGCGCATAACCGGCGGCGCGCAAAGAACGTCCGCACAAATAACGCTGCCACAATTTGACATCACCGTGACCGAAAGGGTTTTCGATGACTTCCGCTACTTCCGGCATACGTTTCAATACCGCCATCGACCATTTGGGCGCGAACACATGCAAAGCCGCGTCAGGATAACGCTGACGCAGCAAGGCAAATAAAGGCTGCGCCATCACGCAATCACCAATCCATGACGGAGCGATAATCAGGAATTTTTGCGCGCTCATCAGGCGTGCTGCCCTTTGGATTCGCCGTGTAAACGATAATGCGCACCGCAATACGGGCAACGGCATTCGCCGTGCTTATCCAACGGCAAAAACACACGCGGATGCTGATCCCATAAGCTTTTACCGGCTGGCGGGCAAAATACGGGTAAATCTTCGGCAGTGAGCATAATGATTTCGGGAGCGGACATGATTGCTTTCCTTATGAATCGACAAATATTGTTCATTATAACGCCAAATGCGGCGCAGTTTTTCTGTTATTGCGAATCAGCCGCCATCATGGGTGGGTTGGGGCGGAAGCAGCCTGAAACGGGCGCGCACATCACTTTAACAGGCAGCCTGAAATACCTGAGTTTGTCAAAACGGCATTTTTTGTCTATGCTGCGTTTTTTGATTGTTACGGATTTTCATCATGTTTTCAGTATTGCACGAGGGCATCTATGTTGCGCCGCAAGTGTATGCGGAGGATGTGGCGGCGATTGCCGCTTTGGGTGTCCGCACCGTGATTTGCCACCGTCCCGACGGCGAAGAAGTCGGGCAGCCCGACTTTGCACCTTTGGCGGAAAAAATGCGTGCCGCAGGCATTGCCCATACTTATCATCAGCCGATTGTCGGGGCATTGATGAGTGAAGACGATGCCTTAATACTGAATCATATTTTGCATGAAGCCGAATTTCCGGTGCTGATGTTTTGCCGTACCGGTACGCGTTGCGCGTGTGTGTGGTCGATTTTGCAAGCGATGCGCGGCGTTTCGGCGGATGAATTGATTGCTGCCGCCGCGCAGATTCAGCTGGATTTAAGCCCGCTGCGGGTTAAGCTGCAAAATGTCGAAACCTTTTAACCATAAGGAAAAATCATGAGTATTGTGGCGATAGACGTGGATGCGCAATGCACCTTTACCCCTTTATGTCCGCAGGAACTACCCGTGCCGGAGGGGGATAAAATTGTGGCGGAGCTGAATGCGCAGGCAGCCTTGGCGAATCTGCGCGTGCTGACCAAAGATGCGCACAGTGCACACGCGGTGTGGGCGGTGGAACGGGCGGAAGATTCCTTGCAGCCCTTGGATTTTCCCGATGCGGATTTGACTTGGCGGCGCCACGCTGAAGTCGGCACGCTCGGCTTTGAGGCTTTGCCCGGTTTGCCGCGTCCGCAAGACTATGATTTTCTGGTGTATAAAGGCGTGGAAAAAGATATGCACCCTTACGGTGCGTGTTTTCATGATTTGAACGAAACCATCAGCACGGGTTTGATCGAATGGCTGCGCGATCAACAGGCGCAGACGATTATCGTCGGCGGTTTGGCGACCGATTATTGCGTGAAAAACACAGTGTTGCAGTTATGCCGTCACGGCTCGTGGCAAGTGGTGGTGAATCTGGCGGCGTGCCGCGGCATTGCCGATGACACCACGGCGGCGGCACTGGAAGCGATGCGTGCCGCCGGTGCGCGCATTGTTGATTCGTCACAGGACATCAAACTTTAACAGCATGAGTAAATTGGCGATTAACGAAACCGTGATTTGGGCGCAGCTGCACCAGCATCAACGTGCCACTCGTCACCTGCATATGCGCGATTTGTTCGCGGATAATCCGCAACGCTTTGCGCAAATGCACGAGCAGCTGGACGGTTTTTTGCTGGATTACAGCAAAAACCGCATCACCGAAGAAACATTGAATCTGCTGGTTGAGCTGGCGGAAACCGCCGAACTGCCGCAATGGATGCGGCGCATGTGTTGCGGTGAAAAAATCAACGACAGCGAAAGTCGGGCGGTGCTGCATACCGCATTAAGGCTGCCTGCAAGCGCCACGCTGGAAGTGGACGGTGAAAACATTGTGCCGCAGGTGCAGCATGAGCTCAACCGCGCTTTGGATTTTGCGGAAAACATACGTTCAGGCAGCCTGAAAACATCTCGCGGCGAGATTTTTACCGACGTGGTGAATTTGGGCATCGGCGGTTCGGATTTAGGGCCGCAAACCCTGACCCAAGCACTGCGCCCGTACCATGCGCCGCAGTTGAACGTTCATTTTGTGGCGAATGTGGACGGTACGGATTTGGCGCAGGTTTTGGAAAAAATCAACCTTGTCACCACACTGTTCATTATTTCCAGCAAATCCTTCACTACACCGGAAACCTTACTCAATGCCCACGCGGTGCGCGAACGATTGTGCGCGCAGCTGCCTGAAGAGGCTGTTGCACAACATTTTGCCGCAGTATCGAATAATCTGGACGCAGCGGCGGCATTCGGCATTCCGCGCGAACGGGTATTCACGGTGTTTGAATGGGTGGGCGGACGTTATTCCGCGACTTCCGCCATCGGCTTGCCCTTGATGTGTGCCATCGGTGCGGAGCGGTTTCGCGAATTGCTCGCCGGCGCACACGCGATGGACGAGCATTTTTTCCACGCGCCGCTGCGTCATAATATGCCGGTGCTGCTGGCATTAATCGGTATTTGGTACAACACTTTTTACCGCGCTCACAGCCACGCGGTGATTCCGTATCATCATGGCTTGCGCCGTTTTCCGGCGCATATTCAACAGCTTGATATGGAAAGCAACGGCAAGCAGACTTCGCGCCACGGCGATTATCTGGATTTTGATACCGGTCCGATTATCTGGGGTGAAGCAGGGGTGAATTGCCAGCACGCTTTTTTCCAATTATTGCATCAAGGCTCGCGCCTGATTCCGAGCGATTTTATCGTGGTGGTCAATGGCGACTACGATAACGATGTGCATCAAAAAACCTTGGTCGCCAACGCCTTGGCACAGACTCGTGCCTTAATGGCAGGAAAAAGCGAAGCGCAGGTTTATCGCGAGCTGGCAGACTTACCCGCGATGCGGCGCGATGAACTGATGCCGCAAAAACATTTCCCCGGCAATCAACCGTCGAACACCATCATGCTGGAACGTCTGACCCCGTATTATCTGGGAATGTTACTGGCTTTGTACGAACATAAAGTGTTTGTGCAAGGCGTGATTTGGGGCATCAATTCCTTTGACCAGTGGGGCGTGGAATACGGCAAAGTGCTGGCGCGAGATATTGCACCCAAACTGGACAGTACCGACAGCACCGCTTACGATGCCTCGACCGACGGGTTGATTCGTTTTTTCAGGCAGCATCATGAACACGCTTGAACTGCTGCACCGGCTGACTGCTCAATTGCACCGGCGCGGGCACACCGTCACCTGTGCGGAATCATGCAGCGGCGGCTTACTGGCGGCGGAACTCACCCGATTGCCCGGTAGCTCCGCATGGTTTGAAAGCAGTTTTGTGACCTACAGCAACCGCGCCAAACAGACCTTGCTGAATGTTCAGGCAGCCTCTTTACACCAATACGGCGCGGTCAGTGAAGTGGTGGTACGAGAAATGGCAACAGGCGCGCAAGCCGTCACGCATGCCGATTATGCTTTGGCGATTTCCGGTATTGCCGGCCCGAGCGGCGGCAGCACGGATAAACCCGTCGGCACGGTCTGGTTTGCCTTGGTACATCCGCACGGCATTGATAGTGAGTGTTGCCATTTTACGGGTGAGCGCGATGTGGTGCGCGCACAGTCCGTACTCCACGCCTTAGCCATGCTTGCCGCTTGTCTGCAAAAAGACGGCGAAAACGGTTTACAGCCCGACACGGAATCGTTATAATCTCATTTTTTCGGGGGTATAGCTCAGTTGGTAGAGCGCTTGCATGGCATGCAAGAGGTCAGCGGTTCGATCCCGCTTACCTCCACCACACAACCATTCTTGAGGAATGGTTTTTTTATTTCACTATCGCTTAATTATCTTTCATATGCCTTTCGCACGAGGTTCTTGCAAAGATGATAAGCGATTTTTTGTATGGTTTTGCTGATGTTTATTGATAAAGTGCTCTTCATATTACAAGATTAACAAGGTCTTCATTGTAGGCAAAAGGGAATTTATTGGTTATAGTCCGGTCTGATCCTTTTATTCATCACTAGGAGACTCATCATGGCAAAAAGCAGCAAAACTACTAAAACCGTTAAAACCGCGGACACACAAATCGGCCTGGACAAAAAAAGCAGTGCGCAGCTGGCAGAAAAATTAAACGCTTTGTTGGCGAACTATCAGGTTTATTACATGAATGTGCGCGGTTATCACTGGAACGTCAAAGGCGCGAATTTCTTTGAATTGCACTTGAAATTTGAAGAAATTTACAATGATTTACTGATCAAAATTGACGAAATTGCCGAGCGCGTTTTGACCTTGGGTCATACCCCTGCGCATACCTACAGTGCTTATATCAAACTGTCCGATATCAAGGAAGCGCAAAACGTCGTCGATGGTCGCGCATGCGTCGAAGGTGTATTGGCAGGATTTGAAGCGTTATTGCCGAAACAGCGTGAAATTTTAGCTTTGGCTGGCGCAGCGGATGATGAGGGGACGAGTTCGCAAATGAGCGACTACATCAAGGAGCAGGAAAAACTGATGTGGATGTTCAATGCGTATTTGGCCAAATAATCCGTACGGTATGATGATCAAGCGACTCTTTAACGGGTCGCTTTTTTGGGGGTAAGGGACAAAAAAGGTGCTAAAAATCGCTGAAATGCTTATGCTGTAAGGA
>JAUNUS010000001.1 GCA_030538055.1 Neisseria sp. | reverse complement strand
ATCGAACTATACGCACTCCCCAGAAATCTGTCAAACAGTTTTAACAAAAAAATATAACTTTTATAACAAATCACAGATTCTTAAAGAAATTTAATATCAACAAAAATCACCACAACAACAAACAATCACTGCAAATCCCTTACAGGCAGCCTTAAACAGGCTGCCTGTAATCGTTTCCGCTCTGCTTTTTTCACAAAAACTTCATCGAAGCGTCACTTTACCGCCGTATTTTCTTCCTTATGCTCTTGTGTTGATCTGTGGGCGCTGCGTGCGCCTACCATCCATTCATACAGATTATAAGGATAACGGGTGCGGATTCTCTATGGTGTCCAAGCAACAGGCAACGGGCACATCACGCGGGCGCGGGCGATGCTGCCCGCCTTGCAACAAGCAGGGATAACGGTTGATTTTTTGTTCAGCGGGCGCGAACGTGCGGCTTTGTTCGACATGGAAGCGTTTGGCGATTTTCGCGTCAAAGCGGGCTTTACCTTTATCACTCAAGCCGGTCGGGTGCGAGCCTTGTCCACGCTCGGCGCGATCAAGCCGATCACTTTTTTACGCGATGTGCGCGCTTTGGATGTCTCCGCTTACGATTATGTGGTGACGGATTTTGAGCCTGTCAGCGCGTGGGCGGCGCAACGTCAGCGCAAAACCGTCATCGGTCTGGCGCATCAATATGCCTTGTGTCACCGCTTGCCGGGAACGGAACGTGCTTACTGGCTGCCTGCGGCATTAAAGGCTTTTGCGCCGGCAACGCACCTGCTCGGGATTCACTGGCATCACTTTAATCAAAGCATTCTGCCGCCTTTAATCACCACTTCCGCCCCGAGCGTGATTGAAGATCATGGTTTTATCTTGGTTTATTTGCCGTTTGAAGATTTGGCTGCGGTGGTGGATTGGTTGCGGCCGATACGCGGCACCCGTTTTCGGGTTTATGCCGCCGTCAAGCAGGCGGAAGATCAGGAACATATTCAGATTCGCCCCTTATCGCGCACCGCTTTTCCGCAAGACTTGGCCGATTGCAGCGGCATCATCACCAACAGCGGTTTTGGTTTGTGCAGTGAGGCTTTGGTGCTGGGTAAGAAAATCCTGACCAAGCCTTTACGCCGTCAAATCGAACAATTTTCCAATGCGCAAATTCTGCACGCGATGCAACGCGCCGTGGTCATGCCCGATTTCGACCATCATGTATTGCGGCAATGGTTGGAAGCACCTTCTTTCACCCCTGTGGTGTATCCCGATGTTGCCGCCGCCGTCGCCGCTTGGCTCAAAAGCGGCTGCACCGATACGCCGCGCGGGCTGTGCGACCGCCTGTGGCAACAGGTTTCTCATCCATAAGGACTTTCCATGCAACAAAAATCTTATCGCGTCACCGTGGTGGGCACGGGCTATGTCGGTTTATCCATGGGCATGTTGCTGTGTGCGCAACATGAAGTGACGTTTCTGGACATTGATGCGGCGCGGGTGGCGCGTTTGCAGGCGCGGGATTGTCCGCTGCGTGATGTTTTGATTGAAGACAGGCTGCCTGAAGCACGTTTTACGGCGACGTGCGATCCGACAACGGCTTATGCCAACGCGGATTTTGTGGTGATTGCCACCCCGACCAATTACGATGAAGAAAGCGGTTTTTTCGATACCGCCAGTGTAGAGAATGTCGCGGCGGCGGCATTGCAGGCGGCGCCCAATGCTTTGCTCGTGATCAAATCAACCGTGCCCGTGGGTTTTACCGAAAAACTGAAAACGCGCCTCAACAGCGACCGCATCGTGTTTTCGCCCGAATTTTTGCGCGAAGGTCATGCTTTACACGATAATCTTTACCCGTCGCGGATTATTCTGGGCGATCACGGTGCGCAGGCGCGTATTTTTGCCGACATCCTGCGTTCAGGCAGCCTCAAACCTGATGTGCCGCTGCTGTTTTGCGGCAATACCGAAGCCGAGGCGGTGAAGCTGTTTGCCAACACTTATCTGGCGATGCGCGTGGCTTTTTTTAACGAGCTGGACACTTTTGCCGAAGTGCGCGAGCTGGACACGCGCGAAATCATCGACGGTGTGTGCGCCGACCCGCGCATCGGCAGCTATTACAATAATCCGTCTTTCGGCTACGGCGGTTATTGTTTGCCCAAAGACACGCAACAGCTGCGCGCCAATTATTTCAATATTCCCAATAATCTGATTTACGCCGTGGTCGAGTCCAACCGCACCCGTAAAGACTTCATCGCGCAAAGCATTTTGCGGAAAAATCCGCACACCGTCGGCATTTACCGTTTGGCGATGAAAAGCGGCTCGGACAATTTTCGCGCTTCCGCCATTCAAGGCGTGATGAAAAGATTGAAAGGACGCGGGGTTCAGGTAATAGTGTACGAACCGGATTTGCCGCAGGCGGAATTTTTCCGTTCGCCGGTGGTGCATAATCTGGCAGCGTTCAAACAGGCAGCGGATTTGATTATTGCCAACCGTATGCACGCGGAACTGTCCGATGTGCGCGACAAGGTGTATACGCGCGATGTGTTTGGCGGCGACGCTTAAGAAGACTCTGAAATGAAATTCAGCAAAGCCATAAACTCATCAAACAAAAAACACTAAAGGCTGCCTGAAAACCTTTCAGGCAGCCTTTTTTAGTCGTTAAAGCATTAACCCGCAAACTGTTTTTTCATTTGTTCGCGTCGTTCCTGCGCTTCTACCGACAGCGTGGCGGTGGGGCGAATCAACAGGCGTTTGAGTCCGATCGGCTCGCCGGTGTCCTGACAGTAACCGTAATCGCCTTCGTCAATCTGGCGCAAGGATGCTTGGACTTTACTCAATAATTTGCGTTCGCGGTCACGGGTGCGCAGTTCCAGCGAATATTCTTCTTCTAAAGTCGCGCGGTCGGCCGGATCGGGCGTGGCTTCTTGATCTTGTAAATAGTCGGCGGTGTTGGTGGCTTTATGGATGATTTCCTCTTGCATTTGCAGCAATTTTTCTCTGAAAAAAGCCAATTGCGCCGCATTCATGTATTCGGATTCAGGGCCGTTCCATTCCTGAATATCTTGTTCGGTCAGTTTCTTGGCGGGTCTTTTTGCCATGTTTGATCTCCTTTTTTTCAGGCAGCTTATTACCGCCCGACATCATGCCTTACCCATAAATAATCGGCGCATCATATCACAAACTTTTCATTTTGTTCCATTATCCGAAAAAGAGCAGGGTCAGCAAACGGTGGCGCAAATCGGGCACCACCACGCCCACCCACAACCACAGCAATAAGAACAATACGCTGCCTGAAAAGTCGATGCGCCCGATGCGCAAGCGCGCAAAAGGTCGGGTCAGCGGGCTTAGCACGGTGTGTACCACCCGCATTAAAGGATTGTACGGATCGGAAAAGCTCAGCACGGTTTGAATGATCAGGCAAATAATCAGCGCGTAAGCCAAAGCTTGGGTCAGAAACAACACGCTGTTGCCCACAATCAACAGCGCGTACGACAAGCCGAAACCCGCACCTTTGAAAATCGGCACCGTCGCCAGCAGGGTTTGGGTCAAAAGCAGCACGAAAAACACCGCCGCGACAATCGCCATGTCCCAACCGCGCACCGCTTTGACCGCGCGCCGCGCCGGTTTGACGATCGGGTCGGTCAGCGGAATGCACAATTGCGCCAGCGGATGGCTGACGTGCATACCACCGCGCTGCAACAAAAAGCGCAGCAACGCCAAGGTCGCCCATGCCAACACCAATAATTCGATCAATTTCACCCACATGATTTGGCTGCCATTTCTGCGCCCATGGCGCGTGAACGCTCGGCACACGCCTGCACCGCCCGCGCCACCGTGTGCGCCACCTCCGCCCGTGAAAATTCCTGCAAGGCGGCAAAAGTCGTACCGCCCTTCGAGGTGACGTTGTGTTGCAAAGTCGCAAACGATGCTTCGGATTGCGCCGCCAATTCGGAGGCTCCCTGAAAGGTTTTCAGCACCAGACGGCGCGCGTCTGCCTCATCAAAACCTTGTGCAAGGGCTGCCTGAAACAATGCGTCCATCAAGTAAAACACATAGCCGGGCCCGCTGCCTGAAATCGCCGTCACCGCGTGCAAGGCTTCCTCGTCATCCACCCATAATACTTCGCCCACGCTGCGTATAATGGTGTGGGCGGCGGCTTTGTCCGCGTCGCTGACTTCACCCGCGTACACACCGGATATGCCGCGCTGCACCTGCGCCGGCGTGTTCGGCATCACGCGCACGATGCGCCGATGCCCGCCCAAATACTGCGACAGCAAAGCACAGGACAAACCTGCCGCAATCGACAACACCAAAGCACCGTTCACCGCCACGCCGTTTAAGGCTGCCTGCATATCCTGCGGCTTGACCGCCAGAATCAACACGTCATCGTGCTGCAAATCGGGCAATTGTTCATGCGTGGTGACCGGATATTGCGCTTGCAACCATGCGCGCCGCTCATCGCTGCGCTCAACCACGTGCAAGGCAAAATCGGCATTCGCGGACAATCCCGCCAGCATCGCGGCGCACATATTGCCGCCGCCGAGAAAGAAAATTCGGGTCATGGTTTTGTTTTCCTTGGCCAAGCGTTGCGGTTATGCCCACAACAACAGCGCGTGATTGCGCTTGCCGCGCCGCACAATGGTGTAACGGCCGAAACGCTTATCCGCCTCTTGCAGCAAATACGCGTCATCGGGACGTTCGGCGGCGTAGTCGGTATTGTTCGCGCCGGCGGCCGCGCCGTTCAGAAAAACCGCACCGCTCTGGATAAAGCCGCGCGCTTCTTTATTGGATTTCGCCAAACCGCTTAACACCAACGCTTCGGTCACGTTCAGGCTGCCTGAAACCGTAAAGGCGGGCAGCCCGTCCAATGCCAATTGGGCAAAATCGGCTTCGGTCAAATCGCTCTGGTCTTCGGCAAACAGACTGGCGGAAATGCGCTGCGCCGCAGCCAACGCTTCTTCACCGTGCACCAAGCGCGTCATTTCTTCCGCCAAAATGCGTTGCGCTTCGGGTTTGCCTTGCGCTGCGCGGTCTTGCGCTTCGATCGCGTCAATCGCCGCCACATCCATAAAGGTAAAATATTTCAGAAACTTATAAACATCCGCGTCCGCCGCTTTTAACCAGAATTGGTAAAATTGATAGGGCGATGTTTTGTCCGCCGACAACCACACCGCGCCGCCTTCGGTTTTGCCGAATTTGGTGCCGTCGGCTTTGGTCACGAGCGGTAACGTCAAACCATACGCCGTGCTCTTGTTCAGACGCCGCGTCAAATCAATGCCGGCGGTGATGTTGCCCCACTGGTCCGAACCGCCGATTTGCAACACGCAACCGTAACGGCTGTTCAATTGCGAAAAGTCATACGATTGCAACAGGCTGTAGGCAAATTCGGTAAAGGAAATCCCCGCGTCGTCACGCTCCAGCCGCTGCTTGACCGATTCCTTATTCATCATCGCGTTCACCGAAAAATGCTTGCCGATGTCGCGCAGAAAATCCAAACAGTTCATGTCGGCAAACCAGTCGGCATTGTTCGCCATTTGTGCAGGGTTTTCGCCGTCAAAGCGCAAAAACGGCGCCAATTGGCCGCGAATTTTCCCCACCCAACCGGCCACGGTTTCCGCGCTGTTTAAGCTGCGTTCGCTGGCTTTGAAACTCGGATCGCCAATCATGCCGGTCGCCCCGCCCACGAGCGCAATCGGCGTATGCCCCGCTAATTGAAAACGGCGCAACATCAGCACCGGCAGCAAATGCCCGATGTGCAAACTGTCCGCGGTCGGGTCAAAACCGCAATATAAAGTGATGCTTTGTTCGTTCAACAAAGCCGTCAGAGATTCGGTATCGGTACATTGCGCGATCAAGCCGCGCTGTTGCAAATCGTCAAGTAAGGCGTTGGTGGTCATGGGTGTTCCATTAAAAAAACGTTCAGGCTGAGACCTTTGCAAAAATCCGTCCTGCGGCGCATTTCTTTGGAATGCGCGCCTCGAAAGCTTGTCTATCTTAAAGATATGTCTGCGCTTTCTGCAGTGCTATTCCTGCGAACTGCACGCACATGACAGACTTTTGCAAAGGTCTCAGGCTGCCTGAAAAATAAAACGTGCATTATAAAGGAAATAGGAACACGCTGCGAACCGAACCGCCCATGAAAAAAGACGTTGCTTAACGCAACGTCTTTGCAAACGGTCAGGCTGCCTGAAAGCACGGATCAGTCTTTAGTGCCCAACACCGTGCGGTAAATCCATGCGCCCAACGCGCCGCCGACCAAAGGTGCCAACCAGAACAGCCATAATTGTTCAATCGCCCAGCCGCCTTGAAACAAAGCCACGCCGGTACTGCGGGCGGGGTTGACCGAGGTATTGGTCACGGGAATGCTGATCAGGTGAATCAGGGTCAATGCCAGACCGATCGCGATCGGCGCAAAACCTTGCGGTGCGCGTTTATCGGTCGCACCCATGATGATGATCAGGAAAAAGGCGGTCAGCACGACTTCGATCATCAGTGCGGCGGTCAAAGCATAACCGCCGGGCGAATGCTCGCCGTAACCGTTACTGGCAAAACCGCCGGCAGCAGCATCAAACCCCGCTTTGCCGCTGGCAATCAGGTACAAGGTTGCCGCGGCGGCGATTGCGCCGATGACTTGGGCAACGATGTAAGGCAGCAATTCCTTACCCGAAAAACGTCCGCCGACCAACAGTCCGAGCGACACCGCCGGATTAAAATGTCCGCCGGAAATATGCCCGAACGCATACGCGCCCGTGAGCACGGTCAAACCGAATGCCAGCGACACGCCGGCAAAACCAATGCCCAATTCGGGGAATGCCGCCGCCAGCACCGCGCTGCCGCAGCCGCCGAAAACCAACCAGAACGTACCGAGAAACTCGGCAAAATATTTTTGCATTATATGCATCCTTCCTTACGTGTGTGAAAAAAGCGTTGGGATTATCCCAGATAATGATGACGGTTTCTAGGCAATTTCTGAACTTCGTTGCAGAGGTTTCCTAAGGAATCTCTGAACAACTCTGGCGAGTGGATTTGACGGCTATTTTTTTGGCAGACAAGGAGCATATTTAGGGCAATAGTGGTTCTATTGCCCTAAATGTGGGACGCAGTATGACGAAGAAAGAGCAGTTAAAGCCGCCGTCATGATTTGTTCAGAGGTTCCTTAAGTATTTTGTTTCGGCCCTGAGGCTTTCAGGCTGCCTGAAAGCTCGGGAGCGTGCAGCCATTCGCCCAGTTGCGGCAAGTCGCCAAAGCGTGCGGATTGCGCTTCCCATTGAGCACGGGCTTGGGCGATTTCCTCGGGCGTGCGGGCGATCAAGTTCCACCATACAATCAATTCTTCATGCAGCGGCTCGCCGCCAATAATGAAATAACGCGCATCTTTTTCTGCTGCAATTTCCACGCTGACGCTGCCGGGTGCGACGTATGCCATCATGCCGACCTCCAGATGCTGCCCGTTCACGCAGATAGACCCTTCCAGCGGCAAAATGCCGTATTCAAAATCGACTTGCAACGCCCAACGGTGCGTGACTTCTTGTTGCGCCAGCACGTCCACCGCCAGCAACGGCGTGTAAACCTGTACTTCCGATTGCCGTTCGCACCATGTGCCGACCAACAAGGTTTGTTTGACGCCATTTTCTTCCCACATGGGCAAACGGGCGTAATGTTGAAAATCGGGCGGCATGTTTTTGTGCGAATCCGGTAAGGCAATCCACAGTTGCACCGCATGCACAAAACCTTCGTCCTGACTGATTTCGGTGTGGGCAATGCCGCGTCCGGCGGTCATCAAATTGATTTCGTTGGGGCGGATGGTGTTGGTAAAGCCCAGACTGTCATGATGCGCGATTTCGCCCGCAATCATCCATGTGAAGGTTTGCAAGCCGATGTGCGGATGCGAACGCACCCGCATGCCCTGACCCGAGGCATAACTGACGGGGCCGATATGATCCAAAAAAGCCCAAGCCCCACGCGGCGCAAGCCTTTTTGCGGCAAATCGCGCCGGATGGTAAAACCCGGACTGAGTTCATGTGATAAAGCGGTGAAAATTTCCGGTGCTTGCGTCATGATGTTTTCCTTAGCTTCAATCAGTATTTAAGGCGCATCGGGGCGTTATGCCGTATGCGGTGATTTATTGCGTTGCCGCGCCCAGTTCGGCCAATTTTCTCGGCACGGCATTGATGCTGCCGGCACCCATGCTCAGCAGCACGTCGCCATCTTCCAATTGATTCAATAAGGTTTCAGGCAGCTTGAGCACGTCCGCTTCGTACACCGGTTCGATTTGCCCTTTGACCCGTACCGCCCGCGCCAAAGCCTTGCTGTCGGCGGCGACAATCGGCGCTTCGCCCGCCGGATAAACTTCGGTCAGCACCAAGGCGTCCACGCTGTTGAGCACTTCGACGAATTCTTCAAACAAATCACGGGTGCGGGTGTAACGGTGCGGCTGAAACGCCAGCACCAAACGCCGCGTCGGATACGCGCCGCGCGCGGCGGCAATCGTGGCGCGCATTTCTTCGGGGTGATGCCCGTAGTCGTCAATCACCAACGCCGTGCCTTTGTTTTCAGGCAGCGTGACTTCGCCGTAACTTTGAAAACGCCGTCCCACGCCTTGGAAGTTTTTCAAACCTTCAATGATCGCATCAATCCCGACTTGGCATTCCACCGCCACGCCGATCGCCGCGAGCGCGTTCAAAACATTATGCCGTCCGGGGAAATTCAACAACACGGGAAAAGGTTTGATGTGTTGATGGCGGAAATGGACGTTAAAGCACATTTGCGCGCCCACCGCGACAATATCGGTGGCGTAAATGTCCGCCGTGTCATCAAAGCCGTAAGTGGTAAAAGGCTTTTGGATTTTGGGCAAAATCGCGCGCACGTGCTCGCTTTCGATGCACAAAAACGCCTTGCCGTAAAACGGCATGCGGTGGATAAAATCAATAAACGCCTGATGCAGCTTGTCCACGCTATGGTCATAGGTGTCCATATGATCTTCGTCGATATTGGTCACCACCGAGAATAAGGGCGTGAGATACAGAAACGATGCGTCCGATTCGTCCGCTTCCGCCACGATGTATTCGCCGTGACCGAGCCGCGCATTGGTGCCGGCAGCGGTCAACCGCCCGCCGATGACAAAGGTCGGGTCCAATCCGCCCGCCGCCAAAATCGACGCGGTCAGGCTCGTGGTGGTGGTTTTGCCGTGCGTACCGGCAATCGCAATGCCTTGGCGAAAGCGCATCAGTTCCGCCAGCATCATCGCGCGCGGAATCACCGGAATATGCCGCTCCAACGCGGCCGCCACTTCGGGGTTATCGCTTTTGACCGCAGTGGAAGTCACCACCACCTGCGCGTGCTCGATATGGCGCGCATCGTGTCCGCGACACACATTCACCCCGATGGCACGCAGATGGTCGGTGGCGGCATTGTCCGCCATGTCCGAACCGGAGACGGTGTAACCGAGCACGTGCAACACTTCGGCAATACCGCACATCCCCGTGCCGCCGATGCCGACAAAGTGAATGTGTTTGATGCGGCTTTTCATGGAGTCTTTTTCTGTCATGGTTGTTTTCGTTGAATGATTTTAAGGAGTTCAAGCTGCCTGAATGGTTTAGCTTCGTAGAAACTGCGTTTTAGGTGGTGTTTACATTAAGTAAAGCGGAACGTTTGACAAAAGCTCGGCTTTCTATCTTGGTTTACAGAAGCTGTCTACTTCGCGCTCCATCGCCGCGCGGCGACCTTCTTTCTTTGCTTCGCCAAAGAAAGAAGGCAAAGAAAGGCGACCCCACGGCGCAGGTTTAGCTGCGCCAAACTTCCCGTCAAACAAGCCATTTTTGCGGCGGGCTTGAACTCGTGTCGGCTGTGCCGCCACTCAAACAGGCAAGCCCTTTTCTCCGCAAAACCGCCTTGTTTAACGGCTGCTTCAAGGGGATGGGGCGGGTAAAACATTCGTTTCTTCTGGTGCTTACGTTTTGGCTATTCATCATGCTGAAAAACCGAAAAACAAAACGCATATAAAAGCCATCCAAAGTATCAGCCGTTTTCCTGCACACACGCCACCGCGATTGCCGCCATTTTTTGCGCCGCATCGGGCAAGGCCAAGGCGCGGGCGTTGGCGGCGTATTGCAGGCATTGTTCGCGGCTTAAACGGCTTAACCGCTCGGCCATGTCGGCGGCGGTGAATTCGGACTGCGCGATGCAAATGGCGGCATTGCCCTGCACCAAATATTGCGCGTTTTGGGTTTGGTGATCATCGACCGCGTGCGGAAACGGTACCAAAAATCCGCCCAGCCCCGCCGCCGCCAGTTCCGCCACGGTCAAGGCACCGGCACGGCAAATCACATAATCGGCGGCGGCATACGCCGTCACCATGTCTTCGATAAAATCGCTGCACTCGGCGTTCAAGCCCAAAGCGCGGTAACGCTCGGTCACCGCCGCGCTGTTGCCGCGTCCGCATTGGTGACGCACCTGCGGACGTTGTGCGGGAGGCATGGCGGCGATGATGTCGGGCAAAGTGTCGTTAAACACTTTTGCTCCGAGCGAGCCGCCCACCACCAGCAGTTTCAGGCTGCCTGTATGCGCGGCAAAACGTACCGCCGGCGGCGGCATGGCGGCGATTTCGGCGCGGACGGGATTGCCCACCAAACCATCGGCATACGGCAAAGCATTGGGGAAAGCGTACAGCACGCGCGTGGCGATTTTGGCCAAGGCGCGGTTGGACAGCCCTGCCACCGCGTTTTGTTCGTGAATCACCAGCGGAATGCGGGCGATTTTTGCCGCCACCCCGCCGGGGAACGACACAAAACCGCCAAAGCCGATCACGCCGTCAACGCGGTGTTTTTTGATGACGTTTAAGGCTGCCTGAACGGTTTTGAACAAGGTCACGGGCAATAGCAGTTTACGCAACAGTCCGTTGCCGCGCACGCCTTTGATCGCCAGCGTTTCCAGAGGAATATCGTGTTGCGGCACGATGCGCGTTTCCATCGCGCCCGCGCTGCCCAGCCACACAATGCGGTGACCTTGCGCGCGCAACGTTTGGGCGACGGCAAGGGCGGGGAAAATATGCCCGCCGGTGCCGCCCGCCATCATGAGAAAGGTTTTGCTCATAAGTGTAGTGATTTGAGAGGCTGCCTGAACCATGCCGATGCAGCCGTGCTTTATATTCTGAAACCGCGCATTTTACGTCGGTTTTCATAATCAATGCGTAATAATAAGGTCATCGCCGCCATGGTGACCAGCAATGACGAACCGCCGTAAGAGATAAACGGCAAGGTCAGACCCTTGGTCGGCAGCAAACCGATATTGACCCCGATGTGGAAAAAACTTTGCATGCCCAGCCAAATACCCACGCCTTTGGCGACGTAGGCAGAAAAATACAGCTCCAAATCACGCGCCTGTTTGCCGATCGAAAACGCTCGCCACACCATCCACGCAAACACGCCGATCATCAGCAGCACGCTGACAATGCCCAATTCTTCCGCAATCAATGCCAAAATAAAATCGGTATGAATCTCCGGCAGGTAAAACCGCTCCAGACTGTTGCCCAAGCCTTTGCCCAGCCAGCCGCCGTTGGCCAGCGCACTTAGAGCATGGCTCAGCTGAAAACCGTCACCGTAGGGATCGGCCAAGGGGTCGCGAAACGCCAACACCCTGCGCAAACGATACGGCGTGGTGATGATCGCTGCGGTCACCGCCACCGCACCAAACGCAATCGCACTGATGAACCACTTCAAGCGCAAACCGCCCAAAAAAAGCAAGGTCACGGTCAGGCCGGCAATGATCACCACCGAACCCAAATCGCCCGAGAGGTAAATCAATACAATGCCCAGCGCAGGCAGCCAAGCGACATACCATACTTTTTTAAAGTGCAGCAAAATGTCCACGCGCCGCGTCAAGAAACTCGCCAAATACATGATCACCGCGACTTTGAACATCTCCGCCGGTTGCAGATTGACAATACCCAAAGATAACCAGCGGCGCGCACCGCCTGCCTGCACCCCCAAAAACAACACCGCGACCAACATCGCCACGCTGATGCCGACCAAATACGGCGTCAGCTGCTTCCACAAGCTCATCCGCACACCAAACGCCGCCATGCACAACACGCCGATCGCGCCCACAAAAATCATCTGCCGCTGCAAATAGTAATACGGCAAGCTTGCCACGATCTTGCCCTGCTCTTTGATCACCAGCATTTCCTTGCCCGAGACCGTGGCGGAATACACCATCATCAGCCCGAACGCGAGCAAAATCAAAGTCACCCACAGCAACGGATAATCCATCTTATCGCCGCCGCGCAGCAACTGCCGATCCAATACATTTCTGCCCGAAATCATGACAATGCCTTGAAGCTTTCGATGAACACTTCGGCGCGGTGCGCATAATCGCGGAACATATCCATGCTCGCGCACGCCGGACTGAGCAGCACCCAATCACCCGCTGAGGCTGCCTGAAACGCCTTTTCCACCGCTTCAGGCAGCGTGTCGCAATGCGTCACGCCCAATGAGGCTGCCTGAAACGCTTGCGCAATCGCCGGCGCATCGCGCCCGATGAGAAAAGTCGCTTTGACTTTACCTTGCGCCGCCGCCGCCAAAGGCGCGAAATCCTGCCCTTTGCCCAAGCCGCCCGCAATCAGCACCACCGGCGCGGTCGCACCGAGCAATGCCGCCGCCGTCGCACCGACATTGGTGCCTTTGGAGTCATCGATAAAACTCACGCCGTTTAATGCGCCGATTTTTTGCACGCGATGCGGCAAACCCTGAAAGCTCGGCAACGCCGCCAGCAAATCGGCACGCGCCAAGCCGACCCCTTCGCACAACGCCAAGGCCGCCGCGATGTTCGCCGCATTATGCAAGCCGTGCAAAGGCAAATCCGCCAAAGCCGCCAGCTTTTCCTCGCCCGCGATCACATGCTCCGCATCCACCCAAAAATCGGCGGGCTGTTGCAGCGAAAACCAGCGCGTCTGTGCATCAGGGCGTTTCATGGCGCGGCACAACACATCGTCCGCATTAAGCACCTGCACCCGCGCCCCGCGAAACACGCGGTCTTTGGCGTGAGCATAATCCAGCAAATCGTCATAGCGATCCAAATGATCTTCCGACACATTCAGGCAGGCTGCGGCGTCCGCTGCCAAATGGTTCACGGTTTCCAGTTGAAAACTGGATAATTCCAGCACCCACACATCGGCCGATTCACCGCCACGTTCGCGGTAAGCGTCCAGCACCGGCAAGCCGATATTGCCCGCCACCACAGTATCCAAACCGCACTCACGGCACAAAAAACCCACCAGTTCGGTCACGGTGGATTTACCGTTGCTGCCGGTGATGGCAATAATCTTGTCGCGCCGCCCGTGAATCAGCGAGCACAAAATCTCCACATCACCCAAGACCTTACCGCCGCGCGCGCGCAAAGCGTCCAGCTCGGGCAAAAACGCCGACACGCCGGGGCTCAAGGCCGCAGCGGTAAAATCGTCATGCCGCAAAGCTTCTTGCAGGCTGCCTGCATAAAACGACGCCTGCGGATAAGCCTGCGCCAATTCGCTGCGCCGCTCGTCGGACAATTCGCGGTCGTAACCCGCCACCTGTGCGCCCGCTTCATGCAAAAAACGCAGCATCGACATGCCGCTTTTGCCCAGCCCGATCACGAGGATTTTTTGATGGTGGAAATTCATGTTCGATCTTTTAATATCAATAATTTTTCAGGCAGCCTGAAGACATTTAACGAATTTTCAGCGTCGCCAGCCCGATCAGCACCAGCACAATGGTGACGATCCAAAACCGCACCACCACTTGGGTTTCTTTCCAGCCTTTGACTTCAAAATGGTGATGAATCGGCGCCATCAGGAAAATGCGTTTATGGGTACGCTTGTACCAGCCCACTTGCAGCATCACCGACAACGCTTCCACCACAAACAACCCGCCCATGATGAAAAGCACAATTTCCTGACGGACAATCACCGCCACTGTACCCAAGGCCGCGCCTAAAGCCAGCGCACCGACATCACCCATAAACACTTGCGCGGGATAAGCGTTCCACCACAGAAAACCCAGACACGCGCCGCACATCGCCGCGCAGAAAATCATCACCTCGTTCGCCCCCGGAATATGCGGCAGCTGCAAATACTGTGCGAAATTGACGTGTCCGCTGACGTAAGCAAACACCGCCAAACCGCCTGCCACCAACACAATCGGAAACGCCGCCAAACCGTCCAGCCCGTCGGTGAGATTGACCGCATTGGACGTACCGACGATCACGAGATAAGTCAGCACGCAAAATCCAATCGCACCCAGAGGATATTGAATGTGTTTGAAAAACGGCACAATCAGCTCCGTGGTCGCGGGCAGATTGGCAAAATACAGCAAAAACAAGCCGGCAAAAATCGCAATCGCCGACTGCCACACCATTTTGAAGCGCGCCGAAACGCCGTTCGGGTCTTTGTAAACGACTTTTTTCCAGTCGTCATAAAAGCCCAACGCACCCGTGCCGAGCATCACGATCAACAACGTCCAAATCAAATGGTTATTCAGCTTGCACCATAACAACACGCTGACGGTGATCGCGGTCAAAATCAGCGAACCGCCCATGGTCGGCGTGCCGGTTTTGATCAAGTGGGTTTGCGGCCCGTCCGAACGCACCGCTTGTCCGACTTTCAGCGCGGTGAGCTTGCGTATCGTCCACGGCCCGAAAAAGAGGCAAAACGCCAACGCCGTCAAAGCCGCCATCACCGCGCGGAAAGTGGTGTATTGAAAAACACGGAATCCGCTGATCCATTGTTCCAAAAATTGTGCCAGCCATACCAGCATTGGGGTTTCCTTTTTAGGGTTTTATAGTGAAATAAAATGTAGAAAATGGTCGGGTTGTTTACACTTTTTTGTACTGACCCGCTTTTGCTTTCTGCTTGTGGGAGTTTAAGTGGATTTAGTAGATTATCAAGAACTACGCGGCTTCGCCGTGCCTTACGGCATTCTTGACAACCCACTAAACCCACTTTTTGTGGTCAACAAGCACTAAGCAAAAGTGTAAACAACGCTGTTGTTTTCTACAAAAAATAATAAAAACACAAGGCGGCAAGGCGCAGCCAACGCCGTAGATTTCTTATTTTATTTCACTATATTTTATTTTTCTGCCGAAACATCAGGCAATATTCATCAAAGTAGTTTTTGTTTGATGAGGGCAACGGCTTCGCTTAATTGTGCATCCGACATGCTCGGAAGAATCATCTGCCACTCGCGCTCGGAAAAATTTTCCCAATCCAAACGGCACGCAATCCCGTGCGCGACACTCAACCCTTTGGCAGAGCCTTTGAAAATGCAAAAGTATTGCGCTGCCATGGGCACCCCTTCCGCCGCATGAATAACGCGGTTGGCGCGGCGAATCAGCCACACATCAGCCACGATCATCAAGAGCAAAGGAATCGCTGCCATTCCTGCAAACAAAAGATCAATCTTGCCGTCTTGGAAAAACAGGCCTTTGATGGATGCGAAGAGTTGAGGGTCAAGATAAACCATGCCCACAAACAGAGCTATCATTAAAACAACTCCGACCACAATGCCGAGTTTCACCATGCGCGCGGCTTTGCGCTCCGCTGCGGTCACGGGGGTGTTTTTGTACCAAGAGATTTGCGTTTTTTGACTGTGCAAATCGGCAAAAAAATCGTTGAATGACGTTTCGGGTTTCATGGTTTTTCCTTAGCGTTTGTCGCGGTGTCAGGCTGCCTGAAAACATCGGCTTTACAACAAAGCCTGCACCACTTCTTCCATTTTCATAAAGCGCGAACCTTTGACCAAGATCGCGCTATCGCTGTCAATCAGCGTTTGCAAGGCCTTGGTCAAAGCCGTTTTATCGGTGAAATGTTGTCCTTTTTCACCAAAAGCTGCGGCCGCCAGCGCCGCCTGTTCACCGAGAAAAAAGCCGTATTCTATGCTTTTTTCTCGGGCATAGACACCGATTTGACGGTGTAAATCCGCCGCCGCCGCGCCCAATTCGCCCATATCGCCCATCACCAACACCCGTGGCGCGTCAAATGCCGCCAGTACGTCCACGGCGGCTTTCATCGAATCGGGGTTGGCATTGTAACTGTCGTCAATCACGCGTGCGCCGCAGGCTGCCTGAACCATTTTCAGGCGCGAACCGCTCGGGCGATAATCGCGCAAACCCGCCGCAATCTGCGCCGCACCGAGAAAATCCATGCATAAAGCGGCCGCGGCCAAAGCATTGTGCACATTGTGCCGTCCGGGCGCAGGCAGCTTAACGCGCGCGCGCTCCGCGCCGATCACGAGATCAAAATCCACCGCCGTCGGGTGCAACACAATCTGCTCGGCATGGACATCGCCACGCTCGATGCCGAACGTGCGTTGCCGTCTGTTTGATGAGGCTGCCTGAAAAATCGCCGCGTGCGCGTCTTCACACGGGAAAATCGCCAGACCGTCGTCTGCCAGCCCTTGATAAAGCTCGCTTTTGGCGCGCGCAATATCCGCCACACCGTCAAAACCGCAACCGATGTGCGCATGCAAAGCATTGTTGATCAAAGCCGTATTCGGGCGCGCAATGGCAGTCAGGTACGCCAGTTCACCGGCATGATTCATGCCCGCTTCCACCACCGCAAAACGATGCGCCGCACGCAAACGCAATAAGGTCAGCGGCAGCCCGATGTGATTGTTCAAATTCCCCTGCGTCGCCAGCACCGCCTCCGCACCGAAGGCATGGCGCAGCACCGCTGCGGTCATTTCTTTCAAGGTGGTTTTGCCCGACGAACCGGTGATCGCCAGCACGGTCGGCTGCAATGCCATGCGCCACGCTTGCGCCAATTTGCCCAAAGCGCGTTCGGTATCCGCCACTTTCAGGCAGCCTGCCTTGTGCGCGCAATCTTCACGCGACACCACGCACAACAACGCCCCGCGCCGCAGCACCTCGTCCACAAAATCATGCGCGTCAAAGCGTTCGCCTTTCAAGGCAAAAAACACATCGCCCGCCTGAATGTCGCGGCTGTCGGTCACGATGCGCGATACCGGTGCGTTCGGACGGTTTAAGGCTGCCTGAAAGGTTTGTGCGATAAAGTTAAGGTCGAGAGTAGGCATGTTGCTATTTTACAATTCTTAATAAGAATCTGTTTTTAAAATGTTTTTATTATTGACTTAAATAATTCGTTTCTGTATCATTAGTCCTGACATGACCGCCACCTCTGCTTGCACGTGGTGGTTTTTATTTTCTCCATAAATCCCAATTTTGGTAGTCGTCAATCCATCCAAATCGACTTAAGTCACATCTCGTACCTTTGCAGTTAGGGAAGGCTAATAATAAATCATTAAACCGCGTTGCCCATTGCGAGCGAGGGCACAAAACTTTTAACATTGTTTGCATAATGCAGAAGTAAAAGAAAGGACGAGTGTGTTCCAATCTTTTCCAGTAGCCGTCTTTATCTATAGGAGGGGAAGTGTCTTTGAGGGTAGCGTTCCATAGACGATCATGATGCGCTGCAATATTTCTAATTTCATTCAAACTTCTCAACCAATTAACAAAAAGATTATCTGGATTCTTTTGACCCGGAACATTAACTAATGCTCCATATTTTTGTGCAATAGTATTCCGATCTGTGTATTGCATACCTTCATATAAGTATGACATTGCACCAAAATCCCATAAGCTGCTGGCGACCCAAATGGGCAATACACCGTACTTCTCTAAATTATGGGTAACAAAGTTTGTTGGTTCAGACTTGTCTTTATTGCTACGTTGCATTTTACGACCTTTGCGGATTTCCCTTTGTTGAGCTTGCTCAAACCGCTTTAGCCATTCTTGATGTTTGGATGCATGTACTCCTTTTGTCCGCGTAAATCGTCCATCCAAATATGCCTCATATTTATATGCTAAAGGATTGCGTTTGCCCAAAACCTGAACAATATCTACTCTGATTGCCATTTCAATCCGTTCTAAGGCATCCAAAGCCAATAGGCGTAATTTTTTATCAAACAGATACAGGGATAAAACACTTTCAAAATCACTACCAGGTATAAACGTATCAAGTAAGATTTGTTTGCTATTATCCCATTGCCGAAAAACATGCCAGTAACCGCTTAAACGGTAATAACCAATACGCTCTAAGTATTTTGCGGCACGAGTCTCATCGGGAATAGATAAACCCCGCGCTCTCAATAAAGCAACTTGTCCTGAAAAGTCTAACCAAGGTTTTATACCCAACACCTTCTGAGCCACCTCAAAATCATCAAAGTGATGTTTTTCTCCTCCCATATCTTGATAGGTTTCATGCCCTTTGCCGGCAATCAGCACAATATCCTCGGCGGTGGCGTGGCTGACCGCATACGCAATCGCGGCGGCGCGGTCGGGGTGAACATAGGTCGGTGTGCTTACCGCAGGCAGGATATCGTCAATAATCGCTTGCGGACTTTCCAAGCGCGGATTATCCGAGGTGACCACCACGCAGTCGGCGCAACGTGCTGCGACGGCGCCCATTAACGGGCGTTTGCCCGCATCGCGGTTACCGCCGCAGCCAAACACGCACCACAGCCGTGATGCGGGGGTTTTGATCTCTTGCAGGGTGCTTAAGGTTTTTTCCAGCGCGTCGGGGGTGTGGGCGTAATCAATCACCACCAAGGGTTTGCCTGCGGTGAAAATGCATTCCATGCGTCCGCGCGCGGGTTTGATGTGTGCCAGCGCATTCAAGATATCGGCTAAAGCAAAGCCGTGCGCGCCCAGCACCGCGATGCACGCGGCAAGGTTCTGCGCGTTAAACCGTCCGAGCAAACCGCTGTGAATCTCGCCTTCGCCCCACGGGGTGCGCACGCTGAGCGTATTGCCGTTTAAGGCTGCCTGAAAACGGGTCACGGCAACATCGGCATCCGGCGCAAAACCATACGTCAAAACCTGTACCTCGGGGCGGTTGCGTTGCAGCTCGTCGGCCAGTTCGCGCCCGAATGCGTCGTCAAGATTGATCACTGCATTTTTCAGATCTTCCCAATAAAACAGGCGGCGTTTGCTCGCGCCGTAGTGGTGCATATCACCGTGGTAATCGAGGTGATCACGGGTCAGGTTAGTAAAAACCGCAGTCTGAAAGCGCACGCCGCTGACCCGAAATTGATCCAAGCCGTGGCTGGAGACTTCCATTGCCGCCGCTTGCGCGCCTTGCGCCACAAATTCTGCCAGCAGATTGTGCACGGTCACCGCATCGGGCGTGGTGTGGGTACTGCTGTGCAAATCACCCCAGAAACCGTTACCGACCGTGCCGGTGATCGCACATTTTTCGCCAAGCCGATCCAAAGCTTGCGCCAACCATTGCGAAATCGAGGTTTTGCCGTTGGTGCCGGTGATGCCGATCACCTGCAACCGTCGCGACGGATGCTGCAGCAAATGCGCCGCCACTTCTCCAGCGTATTCGCGCAGATGCGGTATGCCCACGCCGGTGACGGTAAGGTTTTCAGGCAGCTTGAAAGTATTGTCCGCCTCGTAAACAATCGCCGCCGCACCTTGCGTACAGGCTGCCTGAATATAGTCGCGCCCGTCGGCGTATTCGCCGCGATAGGCAATGAACACATCACCGGCGCGCACTTGGCGCGAGTCGGCCGCAACACGACAATGCCCTTGAAGGCGAATGTCCTTCAAGGGCGTCGGGTCAAATGGCGGCAAAGTATCGGATGGGGTGCACATGGTTAAGGTTTGCTCCGTGCCAAGCTTATCGGCGGCGTTCGTCTGACGGCAGGCACACCCAATTGATTAAGCGTTCCTCCCATGATTTCGGCAAAAACAGGCGCGGCCACTAACCCGCCATAATAACCATTGACCTGCGGATTATCCACACCTACCGCCACGATCACACGCGGATTATCCACCGGCGCAAAACCGACAAACAAGGCACGGTGCGAATCTTTGCTGTAACGCCCGTTCACCAATTTTTCCGTGGTGCCCGATTTTGCCGCCACATCGTAGCCTTCAATCGCACCGCGTGTGCCCGTACCGCCGCTTTCGGTCACGCTGCGCATCATCTGACGCATTTGTTGTGCCGTTTGCGGGCGCAGCACCGCCACACCGTCGGGTGCGGTATCGCGTTTAAGTAATGTCACGGGCAATAATGTACCGTCATTGGTGAACACGGTATAGCTGCGCGCCAACTGCAACAAGCTGATTTGCAAACCATAACCGTAACCGATGACCGCATGATCAATCGGTCGCCACGCCTTCCATGGGCGCAACACGCCTTCGGTCTCACCGGGGAAACCCGAATTCGGCTTGGCAGAAAAACCCAGCGCAGCCAGATAGGCATGCAGTTCTGCCGCAGGAATCTGACGTGCCAATTTGCTCGAACCGACGTTGGAGGATTTTTGAATCACGCCTGTAATCGACAAGCTGGGGTAATCGTGCACATCACGAATCGTGCGTCCGCCCAGCTCATACGGTGCAGTATTCAGCACCGTGGCGGGCGTCACTTTACCTTGATCCAAAGCTTTTGCCACCACCAACGGTTTCAGCACCGAACCGGGCTCGATCGCATCCGCCGTCGCCTGATTGCGCCGCGTTTCCGCCGCATATTGCGCAAACCGCGCAGGGTCAAACGCCGGATAATTGGCCATGGCCAAAATCTCACCGGTGCGTGCATCCAGCACCACCGCACTGGCGCCGTCGGCACGATGAAAGGCCACCGCTTGCTGCAAAGCCGTCATCGCCACGATTTGTACGTTTTTATCCAGCGACAACACCAAATCTTTACCGTTGACCGGTTCGCGGTTATTGGGTGAATCCACGCTTTCGATGTAATTGTTGCGGTCATCCTTAATCATCATCCGCAAACCGTCACGCCCTTGCAAGCTTTTATCGTAGGCGTATTCCATGCCTTCCAAGCCGATGATTCTTTCGGTTTTGTCTTCGGCGGCAACGTCGATTTTGGTCACGCCCAATACATGACCGAACAGTTGCCCGTCCGGATAACGACGCAACGAGCCTTGGGTGATTTTCAAGCCCGGCACGCTGTACGTTTTCAGGCGTTCCAGCAAGGCCTTATCCGCTTTGCGCAGCAAATAAACGTCACCGCGCTTTTTGCCGTCATACGTTTTGCTGTCAAACAGCGACAAAGCCTTCTCCGGCGGCAAACCGACGATGTGCGCGACTTCTTTCACGTCCTGCCAAAATTTTTGTTCTTTTTCCAGCGTACGTTGCAATCCTTTGGGCTTGTTGCGATTTTTCTCGCGCTCGGCATCGAAATCGGGCAGATGATAAGGGTCGATGATCACGTCGCCGATCGGCTCGTTGGTGGCCAGCAATGCGCCGTGACGATCGACAATTTTACCGCGCATGCCGGGCTCAATCACCGAACGCACAAACACATTTTTGGCATGTTCGTCCCATACCGGACGCTGGCTGAATTGAAAATACGCCGAACGCACGACCAATGCCACAAACAAGCTTGCTAACGCCAAGAGCACAATGTAAATGCGATGGTCAACCGCAACCGGACGATGTTTTTTCGTCTGGGTCGGGGTCATGCGCGGTTTGTAATCATTGCGTATCAGCATTGCCGTGTTCTCTAATCAGGCGGGAGTTGGCCAAAGTTGGCGGGTGTAAACCTTGTTTTTGCGCTAAGGCGCGGATGCGAATCGCGTTAGTCAGTTCGGCCTGGCGGATGCGCAGCACTTCGTATTCTTCCTGTAAATTGACCATTTCCTGTTGCGCCGTATTTAACTGTGCGAAATGGTCGCGGGTTTGGTTACGCACCGTGATCAGCATCAGTCCTGATGCCAATGCCGCCAGCAGCAATAAAGCATTCCATTTATTCATCGCGCCACGCTCCGCCGCTGCGCTGCGCTGTCCGCAAAATCGCCGAACGGGCACGCGGATTGGCGGCGATTTCTTCGGCACTCGGTTTCATCGCACGCCCGATAATCTTTAACGGCGGTTCGGGCAAATCGGCGGCACGTACCGCCGCGCGGCGCGGCAATTCGGGCGGTTTGGAATATTCCTGCATAAAACGCTTCACGATGCGGTCTTCCAAGGAGTGAAACGCAATCACCGCCAAACGTCCGCCTTGATTCAATCTGCAGGCTGCCTGCGGCAGCATCGCGGCGATTTCGTCCAGTTCCCGATTAATCAAAATCCGTATCGCCTGAAACGTGCGGGTCGCGGGGTGTTGTCCCTTTTCGCGGGTACGCACGCAGCGGTTGCAGATTTCCGCCAAATCAAATGTGCTGCGTAAGGGTTTTTCCGCACGTTGCGCGACGATTTGGGCGGCGATGCGCCGCCAAAAACGCTCTTCGCCGGCATCGCGTATCACGGATGCAATTTCTGCTTCCGGTGCGCTATTGAGCCATTGCGCGGCGGTAATGCCGCGGGTAGTGTCCATGCGCATGTCCAAGGGCGCATCAAAACGAAAGCTGAAACCGCGCGCCGCTTCGTCCAATTGCGGTGAAGACAAACCCAAATCAAACAACGCGCCATCGATCTTCCCTACCTGCAACGCATCCAAACCGGCGTCCAAATGTGCAAAACCGTCATGCACCACCCGCACCCGTGCGTCTTCTGCGGCCAATGCTTGTGCGGCGGCAATCGCCTGCGGGTCTTTGTCCATGACCACCAAACGCCCCTCGGCATTAAGGTGCTGCAAAATCAAACGGCTGTGCCCGCCGCGCCCAAACGTGCCGTCCACATACACCCCGTCGGGGCGAATCGCCAACGCGGCGACTGCCTCATGCAGCAAGACGGTGATGTGTTGATGCTCCATGGCTTAAATCCGTACATTGTTTTTCGCCAGCTCTGCTTCCAAAGCGGCCGGATCCATATCCAAAATCGCGCCGGTTTGCTCGTCCCAACGGGTGCGCGACCACATTTCCAAGCGATCGGTACGCCCTGCCACCACCACGTCTTTATCTTCGGCAAATTCCATCAGCGAACGCAGGCGTGGCGGCAGCAAAATCCGTCCGGCGGAATCCGGCGTCAGTTTTTCCATATGGCTTTGCATCAGCTGCCCGATCGCACGCAAAGTGGGATTGCCGTTCATTTTTGGCAATTCTTCCTCCACCACCGTGCGCCAGTTTTGTTCGGGATACAGCAGCAAATGGGTGCGCGACTTCAGCGTGGTGTACAAAACCGGCGAATCATAAGCACGCAAAATCTCACGGAACTTGGCGGGAATCGCCAAGCGTCCTTTGTTATCGATGGTCGCGTCCTGCACGCCCAAAAGTTCGCGGCTGCTGTCGAGCATGATGAGATTTCGGGTTAAGTTGGGTCGGTTTTTGGAATTTCTTACCACATTATGGGTAATATTAGCCACAATCTCCCACACTATAAGAAAAAAAATCATTGCAGTCAATTGAAATCTATGACTTTTTACAAAGCGTTGTCCTTTTGGTCTTTGTACTGAAAGGCTCGTTTTTAAGCCATTGAAATAAAAGAGATATTTTTGATGGTTTTTTTCAGATGAAGCACCGACACCAACAGCGCCATTAGGTATCGACAGTCACGGCCCGGCAGAGGGATCGACACGGTGAGTCGTTTGGATCGGGTGACAAGCTCTGCTAAACTGCTTGCCTTTCAGGCAGCCTTTTCCCACGATGAACACCGAACTTCCCGTACCCGATGCCGCAGCACGCGCCGCCAGCGATGCTTTATGCAGTGAAATCCGTGCCTTAATTGAGCGCAATGACGGTTTTTTGCCGTTTGCCGACTATATGCACCATGTGTTGTACGCGCCGCATAACGGCTATTACAGCGGCGGCAGTCATAAAATCGGCAGTGGCGGCGATTTTGTCACCGCACCGCAATTAACCCCGCTTTTCGGGCAAACCTTGGCGCGCCAATTCGCGGACATCCTGCCGCAAACCGCGGGTAATCTGTACGAATTCGGCGCCGGCACGGGTGCGTTGGCAGCCGACATCATCGGCGCTTTGCCGCCCGAGTGTTGGGATACTTATTATATTGTGGAGGTTTCGCCCGATTTACGTGCACGGCAACAAGCTTTGCTGGCGCAAAAACACCCGCAGCTCGCGGCACGGGTTCGCTATCTGGACAGGCTGCCTGAAACGTTTGACGGCATTATTTTCGGCAACGAAGTGCTTGACGCGATGCCGTGCGAACGGGTGGAGTGGCGCAACGACGGCCTGTATCGTCTGGGCGTGGAACATTCCGCGCACGGACTGACTTGGGGCGCACGCCCTGCGCCGCCTACATTGTGCGAATGGGCGGCACGCCTCCCGCCGTTGCCTGTCGGATACCGCAGCGAATTGCATCCGCAACAAGAAGCCTTTGTCCGCACGTTGGCAGGAAAACTCCAACGCGGTGCCATGCTGTGGATTGACTATGGTTTTGACGAAAACGAGTACTATCACCCGCAACGCCACATGGGCACGCTGATCGGACATTACCGCCATCACACCGTGGACGATCCGTTTTTCCTGCCCGGCTTGGTCGATTGGACGGCGCACGTGAATTTTTCGGGTATTGCCGCAGCCGCGTGTGATGCCGGTTTGGACTTTATCGGCTACACCACGCAAGGCAGTTTTTTGGTGCAGGCAGGCATCACCGCCGCACTGGAAGCGGTCGGCACGCCTGAGGGCGAAACCTATATCCGCGCGGCGGCAGCTTGCCAAAAACTGCTGGCAACACATGAAATGGGCGAACTGTTCAAAGTCATCGCTTTCGGCATGAACATTGACCCTGACTGGTCGGGCTTTCGCGGCGCGGATTTAAGTGCGAAATTGTAAAATATTGCTCAAAGCGTTTAAAAAAACTCTGGAAGACTCATAACGATGGTTTCTTAAATAGTATTTACGTGAGTTTTGTTTTGAGTGTCTTAACAGGACTCAAACCAAAAACGTACAACCCAAAGAAACTTTTATTTCATCCGTCCCAACCCCCTTGAAGCAGCCGTTAAACAAGGCGTTTTTGCGGAGAAAAGGGCTTGCATGTTTGAGTGGCGGCGCAGCCGGCACGAGTTCAAGCCCGCCGCACAAACGCCTTGTTTAACGGGAAGTTTTGGCAAAGCCAAAACCTGCGCCGTGGGGTCGTCTTTCTTTGCTTACTTTCTTTGACGAAGCAAAGAAAGTAAGTTGCCCGTGCGGCAATGAAGCACAAAGCAAACAGCCTCTGCAAAACAATACAGGCTGCCTGAAACATCAACAACAAAAAAGCTTTGCACCTTGCAAAGCCTTTTTAATAAACAATCACCTGATCACATCATCAGCCGCCATGCCGCCGCTGCCAATGCACTCGCCACTGCCGCAAACGTTCCCAGCACATAACGCGCCACACGGTTTTTCGGGATAAAACCGAAGCCGCGCACAAACGCCGCGCTCATCGACCACATCAGCAACATCGACAATATATGGTCTGCCTTACCCTCGGCATCCACCAGCAGAAACGGCGTAAAACTCAGCACCAGCATCAAGCCGATGCCCCACGCCAGCAGCACGGGCTGCATGGCGGCGTCTTGCCGCTCTACGGCCTCACTGCCCGGCATGATCATTCCGCGGCGGCTGGCGGTCTTGCTCAAACTCGCCCCACATGGCGTTCAAAATCGCCAACAACACCGCAAACCCCACGCCTAAAGTCCATGCGAAATACCACATTTTTATCTCCTTAAATATTTGCAGGTCGGAAAAGCGCCAGCTTCACGGAACTTCGCTTCAGGCAGCCTTTCCGTACCCATGCGTCCGTCATCAATACGCCGAATGGTTGTTCTCGCGAATATACGCTGCGGTCACCTTGCCGCGCATCACGCTGTACGCCCAACGGGTGTAAACAATGATCAACGGCATAAAAATCACGGTCGCGATCAGCATCACCGATAAAGTCAGGTGACTGGACACCGCATCCCACACCGTCAAGCTCGAACGCATATCGGAAGACGACGGCATCACAAACGGGAACATCGACGCGCCCGCCGTGCCGATGATGCCGCATAACGCCACCGCCGACGCCCAAAACGCGGCGAATGTTTTGCCGCGACGCATCAGCAGCCATGCGGCGATCACGCCCAGATACGCCGCAGCCGGAATCAGCATGGTCAGCGGATAATGCCGGTAATTGCCCAACCATGCGCCATCGGCACGCACGACTTCTTTACCCAGCGGATTGGGCAATGCCGCCGGATCCACGCTGCCTGCAACAATCGCATAACCGTCAATCCCCAGCGCCACCCACACTCCGGCCGCACTGAAACCGAGTAACAGCACCGCAGCGGCAATATTCACCGCCCGTCGGGCACGCCGATAAATCTCGTCTTCGGTGCGGTGCATCAGGTAAATGCCGCCGTGAAAAACAATCATCGCCGACGACACCACGCCGCACAGCAAGGCAAACGGATTGAGCAGCCCGAAAAACGATCCGGTATAAAACGGCAGCAGATTGTTATCAAAATGAAACGGCACGCCCAAGAGCAAATTGCCGAACGCCACGCCGAAAATCACGGGTGGGATAAAACCGCCGACAAACAAGCCCCAGTCCCATGTTTTGCGCCATGTCGGGTTCTGGATTTTACTGCGGTAATCAAAGCCCACCGGACGGAAAAACAACGCCCACAGCACGAGCAACATCGCCCAGTAAAACCCCGAAAACGCCGTGGCATACACCAAAGGCCACGCGGCGAAAATCGCCCCGCCCGCGGTGATGAACCACACTTGGTTGCCGTCCCAGTGCGGGCCGACGGTATTGATGATCACGCGGCGCTCTTCATCGGTTTTGCCGACAAAAGGCAGCAGCGTGCCCACGCCCATATCGTGCCCGTCCATGATCGCAAATCCGACCAAAAGCACACCCACCAGCAACCACCAAATCACTTTCATCGTAGGGTAATCAAACAGTTCCATCACGCATTCTCCTTCAGGAAGATTTGACTTCGTTGGCGTAACGTCCCGTGCCCAAACTGCCCGGGCCTTGACGCGAGAAACGCACCATCAAATACATTTCAATGATCAGCAACAAAGTGTAAAAGCCGACAAAACCTGCCAACGAGCCGTACAAATCACCGATCGACAAGGTAGACACCGACAGCTGCGTCGGCAAAATACCGTAAATCGTCCACGGCTGCCGCCCGTACTCGGCGACAAACCAGCCTACTTCACACGCAATCCACGGCATCGGCAAAGACAGCAAGGCAAACCACAACAGTCGGCGTTTTTCCGCAAAATTACCTTTGACCGAAGCGTAAGTCGCCCAGGCAAACAGCAGCAACATGGTAAAGCCGAGCAACACCATTAAGCGAAACGTCCAGAACATCGGCGCCACCTGCGGAATGGTGTCGCGGGCTGCCTGTGCGATCATCGCCTCATCCGCCACCGACACGTCCGCCGTGTATTTTTTCAACAACAATCCAAACCCCAAGTCCTCTTGATGCTGCCTGAACACCGCCAAGGCTTCGGCATCGTTACGATTGACCCGCAGTTTTTCCAAGGCCAGCACGGCTTCTTTGCCCGAGGCGACGCGTTGTGTGTTTTCCGCCAGAATGTCATGAATGCCGGGCAGGGTTTCCGTGACCGAGCGCGTGCCGAGCAAGCCCATCATCCACGGAATTTCAATTGCCCAGTCGTTTTTCATCGCTTCTTCGTTGGGCGCGGCAATCAGATTAAACGATGCCGGCGCAGGTTCGGTCTCCCACATCGCTTCCATCGCCGCCAGCTTGGTCTGCTGCTCTTTGCCCACCGAATAACCCGACTCGTCCCCGAGCACAATCACCGACAGCACCGAAGCCAAACCGAACGCCGCCGCAATCCGAAAACTTTTCTTGGCAAATTCCACGTCTTGTTTTTTCAAGAGATACCACGCGGAAATCGACAGCACAAACATCGCACCGGTGACATAGCCCGCCGAAACGGTGTGCACGAATTTGTTTTGCGCCACCGGATTGAACACCACCGCCGCAAAATCGGTCATCTCCATGCGCATGGTTTCAAAGTTAAATTCCGAGCCGACGGGGTATTGCATCCAGCCGTTGGCAATCAAAATCCACAAAGCGGACAAATTCGTGCCGACCGCCATCAAAATCGTGACCATCAAATGCCCGCGCCGCGACAGACGATCCCAGCCGAAAAAGAACAAACCGATAAAGGTCGATTCCAAAAAGAACGCCATCAAGCCTTCAATCGCCAGCGGCGCACCGAAAATATCGCCCACATAATGCGAGTAATACGCCCAGTTGGTACCAAACTGAAACTCCAAGGTAATGCCAGTGGTCACGCCCAAGGCGAAGTTGATGCCGAACAATTTCCCCCAAAAACGGGTCATGTCCTTATACACCACGCGCCCGGTCATGACATACACCGACTCCATGATGACGAGTATCCACGTCAGCCCCAGCGTGAGCGGGACAAACAAAAAGTGATACATCGCCGTGGCGGCAAACTGCAACCGCGATAATTCAACCACATCCATCGTGACAGCTCCTTTTTATCAAAAATCATCCGCCTGAGGCTGCCTGAAACCTTAATCACGGTAAAACCGCCATCCGTATCACCCTGCGCGAACGGATCGCAAGCGGTCAAAAACAGGCAACGCCGGCTAAATGGATTTGTTTCAGTCAGAAGATGCTTCCGCTTGACTGTTTGCAGACGACGGCGCGGACAACAAATGCTGTTCGGCCGCCTGCGGATTGACATCAACTCGGTTTGCGCTGAAAAAAAACTGCCAGATCAACACCAGCAAAATCAGTTTGAACACAATCACCGCCACAATCTCGCGCTGTAAACGGCGATTATCGGCATTAGATTTAGACATGTTCATCATCCTTTCACGTGGGTTGAATCCGGCAGAAAAAACGCAAACTTCACGCCGAATTATATAAATGATTTTCTTATATTAGAAGATACTGAGACAATTTGCCGCACTTTGCGATGATTAAAGAAACAATAATTACTATTGATAACTAACAATGATTGCCGTCATAGCGATTGGTAAAAAGCATCACGCAAATCCTTCAGGCTGCCTTTGCTCATCAAGCTTTAGCTGCACAGAAACTTCGCTTCAGGCAGCCTGAAACCCAATGGATATCACGTAAAAATCTCTTTTCCCCGCGCTTGATCGCAGCGGAATATCATGGCAACAATGCTTGTGTGCAGTTCGCACAAAAATGCATTAATGTCGCATCTTTACGGATAAGCTTGAGCGGGAGCAACGCATTAAAGCGCGGCAAACCTGCGCTTATGCGCTTGTTTTTTCATGCGGTAACGGGCAAAATCCACTCACCAAACAGAAGGTGCACACTGCTGCCGATAACTACCCTATCGGCTGCATCATGCCCCGCATGGCAGCACACATCACAACAAAATCAATTTCAGGAGAAATACATGGAGCGCATCAATACTTTAATCATCGGCGCGGGTTTCGGCGGCATCGGCATGGCGATACGCTTGTTGCAGCAGGATTTGGGCGAAGTGCACATCTGGGAAAAGCAAAGCGCGGCCGGCGGCACCTGGCACGACAATCATTACCCCGGTTCGGCATGCGATATCCCCTCGCATCTGTATTCTTTTTCTTTTTATCCCAAGTCCGATTGGTCGCGGCGGTTTGCGCCGCAGGCGGAAATCGAAGCTTATCTGCACAGCTGCGCCCGCCATTTCGGCGTGGACAAACTGATCACCTACGGGCGCGAAGTCAAAACCGCCACTTGGCAGGACGAGGAACAGCAATGGTTGGTGGAAGATACCGCCGGCCGGCAAATTTTGGCGCGTTACCTGATCACCGCCACCGGTCAATTGAATATTCCCGAAATCCCCAACATTCCGGGCATGGAACAGTTTGCCGGGCCGATTTTGCATTCGGCGCGCTGGGACAACGATTATGATTTTTCCGGAAAAAACGTCGCGGTCATCGGCACCGGTGCCAGCGCGATTCAATTCATCCCCGAAGTGG
Source organism: Neisseria sp. (assembly GCA_030538055.1). Classification (GTDB taxonomy): domain Bacteria; phylum Pseudomonadota; class Gammaproteobacteria; order Burkholderiales; family Neisseriaceae; genus RGIG9985. The sequence continues at coordinate 133,267 of JAUNUS010000001.1, read as the reverse complement.
CGCAGCACGCGCACCATGTCACGGTATACCAACGCTCCGCGCCTTACGTCATTCCCAAAGGCGATCGTGCTTACAGCGCGGCAGAAAAAGCACGTTTTGCGCGTTATCCTTTATTGCTGAAACTCAGCCGTGCTTGGATCTGGTTGCGGGCGGAGGCGCGTTTTTTCGGTTTTCGCTACCTGAAACCCGCCATGCGGCTGATGCGCGCCCGCTGGCAACGTTATCTGCACAGCGAAATCAGCGACCCGCTGCTGCGCCAAAAACTGACCCCCGATTACACTCCGGGCTGCAAACGGATTTTATTGGCGGACAATTATTACGCGACCATGCGGCGCGACAACGTGGAAGTGCACACCGACGGCATTGCCGCAATCACCCGCGACGGCGTTGTCGATCGGCTCGGGCACACCCGTGCGGCGGATGTATTACTGCTGGGAACAGGTTTCAAAACCACCCAATTTTTATTTCCGATGAAAATCAGCGGACGCGGTGGTTTGGCTTTGCACGAGGCATGGAAGGACGGCGCGGAAGCTTATCTGGGCACCTGCGTGCACGGCTTCCCCAATTTCTTCATGCTCTACGGCCCGAACATCAACCTCGGGCACAATTCCATCGTCTATATGTTGGAAAGCCAAATCGACTACATATGTCGGGCAATGAGCGCCGCACGCCGTCATGAGTGGCAAGCACTGGAAGTTCAAGCGCATGTGCAGGCAGCCTATAACCGCAAGCTGCAGGAAGACTTGCGCAAAACCGTCTGGAGCACGGGTTGCAGCAGCATTTATGTGCTGGCCAACGGTAAAAACGTGACCAATTGGTCGGGGTTTACTTGGCAGTTCCGACGGCAAACCCGCCGTTTTCTGCCGCAGGAATTTTTACGCAACGGCAGTGATGCCGACGTGAACAATGTTTTGATCACGGGCGCGGCTTCTGGCATCGGCCGCACCACCGCGCAGACCTTATACCGCCAAGGCTGGACGGTCGGTTTGGTCGATCTGAACCATGAAGCTTTACAGGAACTGAGCAAGGACTGGGCGCAAGATCGGGTGCGTTGCTATGCGGCGGACGTGAGCGATTTTGCCGCGCTGCAGCAGGCGATTGATGATTTTGCCGCGCACGCTAACGGTGAACTGCGTTTGCTGATCAACTGCGCGGGCATCATGAAAATCGACAACACCGAAAACATCAGCCCCGAATTTCATCAAAAAACCATCGACGTTAATCTGAACGGTACGTTTTATGCCTGTTTGGCGGCATTTCCCCATCTGAAAAAAACGCCCGACGCACAAATCATCAATTTAAGCTCGGCTGCAACCCAATACGGCGTACCGTGGCAAAGCAGTTACAGCGCGTCCAAATTTGCGATCAAAGGTCTGACCGAGGCTTTGAATCTGGAATGGGAACGCTACGGCATTCATGTCGGCGATGTTTTGCCGCCCGTCATCGACACGCCGATGGTGCAGACGCAACACGTGGTGTCACCGATCATGGAACGGCTCGCCGGCGGCAAAAAACTGTCGGCACAAGACGTGACCGACACCATCATGCGGCAAATCCGCCGCCCGCGCGTACACCGTCCGGTAGGTCGGAAATTCACCTTGCTGTACATCCTGCGCGACTGGTCGCCGGAATGGTCGGTGCGTGCGATCTTCCGCCATGTTTTGATGCGTTAGGATCGCTTCAGGCAGCCTGAACAGAAAAACCGCATCTTGTTACATAACAAGATGCGGTTTTTGGTATGGCGAAAAATCAAACTTACAGCGTCAGACCGCCGGTGATTTCGATGGCCGCGCCGTTGATGTAAGCTGCCTCGTCCGAAGCCAAGAACGCAAACAAGTTGGCGATTTCTTCCGGCTCGGCCAGACGGCGCATCGGCACGCGGGCGCGCATGGATTCCAACACTTTTTCCGGTACGGAATTCACCATCGGCGTGGCAACGAAGCCCGGGCAAATGGCGTTGGCGCGAATGCCTTTTTTGCCCAACTCACGCGCCCAAGTTTTCACAAAACCGATTACGCCGAACTTGGTCGCGGCGTAGTTGGTTTGACCGAAGTTGCCGTACACGCCGACCACCGAACTCGTGTTCAGAATCACACCGGACTCTTGCGCGATCATGTCGTTGACCACGGCACGCGCCATGTTGTAGGTGCCTTTGAGGTTGATGTCAATCACGCGGTCGAATTGCTCTTCGGTCATTTTGCTCAATTGCGCGTCCATCACGATGCCTGCGATGTTGCACAATACATCAATGCGGCCGAATTTTTGCAACACGTCTTCGCGCATCGCGCCGATTTGTTCGTTATTGGTCACGTCCACGATGTAACCTGCCGCTTTACCGCCGGCAGCAGTGATTTGGGCAACCGCCGCATCGATGTGTTCTTGGTTCAGGTCGCACACAATCACGGTGGCGCCTTCTTTGCCGAATTTCAAGGCAGTAGCAAGCCCAATGCCGCTGGCTGCACCGGAAATCACGGCGACTTTATTGGCTAAACGCATGGTAATCCTCCTGTTTTGGGTATGAAATGTTTATACGAAGCAACCATACCCGATTTTGTTGCGGCGCACAATAAAAATCAAAATATTTTTTAGTTCAATTGCACAAAATTATGGGAAATCAAATAGCTATAGTTATTTTGTCATCAAACCATCATCTTGCTGCCTGCGGTCAGCAAGGGCATAATTCAGGCAGCCTGAAGCCTGTTGTGACAATCTGACCGCCACCGGAGCATGTCCGACATGAAAAAACTTTTTTGCCTGCTGTTGCTGTCCATGCTGGGCACGGCGCATGCCGAAGCCGCGCCGCCGTTTGAACCTGCGAACTGGATTGATGTGTGCGACAGCTATTCCATTCCCGATTTGCCGCATACGTTCCGAGCTCGCTGTGGTTTTTACGCCATTGACGGGCGGGTGATTCGCCCCGAGTTTCCGCGCATCGAGTCCACCGGCTTCGGTTTTGATGACCACGGACTGGCGCGGGCTTATTTTGATTACCATACGCGCGTCGGCGTGATTGACAGCCACGGCGTCTGGCGCGTGCCGCCGCTTTATTCCGCTTGGAAGTTTGAGATCGTCGCTCAAGACGTGATGGCAGTATGGAATGACGATCATGACCCGATCAACGGTAAATCCTTACTGCTGCGGTTTGATGGCACACCGGTGAGCCAGCAAGCTTTCGATCAGATTGATGTCTTTGGCGATGATGGTGAACAGATACTGGTGCGGCAAAACGGCTATGTCGGTTTAATCGACCGCCACGGACAATGGCTGATTAAGCCTGATCACTACACATGGTTACGACGCACCTCATGCGGCAATCTGCTGTTCAATACGCGTCCCGAGAGCATCAGCAAAGGCTTGATGAATCTGCAGGGCAAAGTGCTGCTGCCTGAACGCTACACCGATATTGCGATCTTACCCGAGCTGGATCAATGCCAAAGCGCAATCGTTTCCACCGATGAGAAATCTTTCGGCCTGCTCGACATTCGCACGCGCCGCTGGATACTGCCGCCGCGTTATCAGGCTTTGCGTCCCTTTGACGGGCAACGTTATATTGCCCGGCTGGACGGTAAATTCGGCGTCATCGACCGTCAGCAACAATGGCTGGTGCGCCCGCAATACGACGAACTTTACATTCCCGATAACGGCTATGCCTTGTTCAAAGCGACCGACGGCGGCAGCTATTACGGCGTGATGAATCTGCAAGGCGAAGAAGTCTACCTCATTACGCCTGCCCATGATCACTGGGCGGACAATTTTCATGTCGACCCTTACGGCATGGTGACTCATCAGAATGCTGACGGCCAATGCAGCTATTTCGACATCCCCAACGAGCAGCCCGTCCCCGGCGTATTTGACCAATGCAGTCCGTTCTCACGGTATGACCGCCATCTGCAAATCGGACGCGACGGCATTGCCTTGGTCAAAAAAAACGACCTTTACGGTTTTATCGATCGCACGGGTAAAGTCGTGGTGCCCTTGCAATACATCGATACTTGGGGCAACCTGTATTGGCATCATCAAAAAATGATGTTGTTGCAAGACAAGCAGCAACGCTGGCACATCATCACCACCGCCGGAACGCTGCTGCCTTCACGTGAAAATATTTTGCGCGAGTTGGCAGGAAAATAATGGTTTCAGGCTGCCTGAAACATCATATGTAGAAAACAACAACGGCTGCTCCGTATCAGAACGGGCAGCCGTTTGGAGTCATGGTCAGGTATTTATTTCAGCCGTTGCTTGAGTTTCAGTACAAAATCCAGCTCGGCGGCAGCACGCTGATCATTCGCATCCCGTTGCAGGCAGCGGCGGTAAAACCGTTCGGCCGCGTCCAAATCGCCCTCTTCCACCGCCACATAACCCAAACCGCGCCAAGCGCGGGTCAGTTCCGCCGTTTGCAGCTCAGGCGGCGAATAGCTTTCCGCAGCGGTCGCGGCATCGGCGAACCGGCTTCGTGCCGCCGCCCAGTCTTTTCTCAGCAGCTCCACCGTAGCGCGTTCATTCAAATAGTGCGCATTATACGGCGCCAGCGCCAGCGCTTCATCCAGAGCCGCAGCGGCGGCGTCCAGCTTGCCTTGTTCAATCAAAGCATAACCTTGCACATAAAAAGCATCCGACCACACCGCTTCGATCACCGTGGCTTTTTGCTGATGATGGGCAGCTTCCGCCACATAGGCTAAGGCTTCGGTTTGCCACCGTGCGGTGTAGATTTTCTCGGCAGTCTTGCCGTATTGCGCACGATAAGTCTTCAGCACCCCTTCCACCAAGGGCAAAGCCTCCGCAACGCGCTGTTGCTGCAACAATGTGGCGGCCTGCTGCAGCTGAACCATGGCACGCGTTGTGGGATTTTCCTTGGCTTGCACGGGCAACAACAATCCCAAGCTCACACAGCAAGCCGCTATCAGCTGTAAATATTTGTTCCGCATCAATCCATCTCCTCACTTATGTTTCGGTATCGGTCTGACCACTTGGCCGCCATGCTTTCAGGCTGCCTGAATCATGTCAAACGCCAACGAAATCTTGGCAGAGTTCTGCCAATCGTTCAATCGCTTGATGACAATTCGCGATTAATGATTTTGGGTGTTGCCCATCTTTATTGGCGGCAACAGTAATGCAAGAAAATGCGATCTTATGGATTTTTCGGCGGCTCTTTGGCTTTGCCGTTGTCACGTTTGGTTTCTTGCGGCGGCAGAATAAGTAAGCGCGGATTTTCCTTGATTTGCGACCATACGGTTTTGAGCAATTGGCGCAGGCTGCCCAGCTCGGTTTCGCGTGAGCGTAAAGCCACCGTCAGCGCCAGCGTGAAGCTCACCCACAAATTCACGAGACCGATCATCAGCACAAACAATAAGTGCGACACAAACTCCAACGCCCCGACCTGCCCGCCGGCAACGGCGTAGCCGATATTCGCCGAGGAAAAGGCAACGTGGCGAATATCCAACGGCACGCCGATCACGTAACCGATGTAACTCGTCATGCCCAAAAGTACGCCGAAGAAAAAATTCCCCGCCAGCGCACCGTAATTACGATGGATATAATTGCCGATCGGCGCGCGCCAGCGCGGCGGCACCAAACGCGCCATCAAAGGATGTTCGCGCAGGCGGTCGCGCAAATACAGGTAATCGGCGCGGTTATCAAAAAAGCCCGCGATAATCCCCGAGCAAAACAGCCATACTCCGGCAATCGCGGCATAAAACAAGGCATTGCCCGCCAGCGGACGCACTGCGTCCAGTTGATAACGCACTTCCGCCGCGGTCAAAATCGACATACCGGTTTGCAGCCGATACACCGCTGTCGCCACCAACGCCACCGCGATCGCCACGCACACATTCCCGAACACCGCGATTGTTTGCGAACGGTTCACCGTGATCAGCAGCGATGCCAGTTTGCGATCCACCGCGCGCCCTTGTTCGTTGCGCTCGACTTCGGCGGCAAAGCTGGTCGCGGTCATCGCCGGTTGTTTGGTCGCCACCGTGCAATGCACCACATGAATCAGCGCAAAACCCAGCCCGTAATTCAGGCTGCCTAAAATCGCCGTGGACAAAGGGCTCAAACCCATTTGCCCGATGCGGATTTTGATCAAAGCCATCAGCGCGATCAAAATCCCCGCGCCGGCCGCCGAACGCAGCAACACCCACGCTTCGCGCCGCGTGCGCGCAATATAATGTTCGCCGTGGTCGCTGGTGTTGTTGCTGATGCTTTTGGCCAGCATTTTGATGCTGCGCCGCCACACCAAAGAGACGTTATTCTGGGTAAAACTCGACTGAATCAATTCGCTGAACAAGCGCAACACCTGTACGCTGCGTTGTTTACGATTCGGCACAGTGTGAATGTTCAACAATAATTCCAAGCGATTCAAAGTCTGATCAAGCCGCTCCAGCAAATGCGCCACCGCCAACGACGAGCCCGCACCCATGCCGATGCCGCGCCGCCGCAGCCGCGCCACCAAACTGCGCGACTGGTCCAACATCACCCGCGCGTGCGCATCGTCATACGCCTCCTGCCCCAGACGCACGCTGTCCGCCAGCGCGATCATTTCGCGCTGCAAGGCGATCAACGGCGAATCCCAGTCCAGCAAACGCTTGTCCAAACGCAACAAGTCGGGGTTTAACTCCTCCGCCGCCACCCACACCGACAGCATCTCAACCGCATACACGGTTTCGTCACGGAAATGCGCCACTGCTTTTTGGCGCACGTTTTCTTCCGCAAAATAAGCCAAAGTGCGGTACAGGCGCAGCCAGTCGCGCGGCGCAAGTTCAAACAGCCACACCGTATCCGCTTCGCTTTTGAAAATGCGCGCCATCACGTCTTTCAGGCTGCCTGCATCTTTCGGCGGCGGATTGAGGCGGTCATATAAGCGCCCAAACATTTCGCGGAAAAAACCGTGCCGCGAGAAAATCCCCACCTGCACCATGGTGGCAAAAAGCTGTAACTGGGTAAAACCTTGAAAAAAAGCCCGCGCAATCACCTGTGCCTGCTGCGGCTGCTCGCGCAAAGCACGGGCAAAGGCGCGCATATTGTCCGAGGCACCGGCGGCCTTGCCCGCGCGCAACCAATCCGCCAACGCCTCCGCGCCCGCCACAAAATCCTGTTCGGCACGGGCGGCGGTGCGTTCCACCGCTTGCTTGGGCGTCAGATGTTTTTTACGAAAAAGTCTCAGCATAAACCGTCATCACCATTTAAGGAGCCGTATTGTACACAATTCAATCGCTTTCCCGCATGACAAGGCTGCCTGAAAAATTTATCCCGACATTGGCGGTGCTGTGCTCAGGCGGTTTCAGGCAGCCAGATGATTTTTTGATCCAGTGCGCTGCGCAGCCGGACGATTTGTCCTTGTTGGAGTTGCGCCAAGGCATCGGTGACGGCTTGCCAGTAATAGTCTTTCAGGCTGCCTGCAGCAGTGCTGTCGGGTGAATGCTCATCGGCGGTGATGCGGCAGCTTGCCAAGGGGTTTGGCACCGCATCGCGTGACAGCCACAGCCAGTGGCTGCCTTCTTGCGGTGAAGCATCGGGAACGGGGTGGTATTCATGCGCCCAGCCCACCAAAGCGTTGCGGCATTGCCCGCCGAGCAGATCGGATAAGGCGCACAGCAAAGGTTGCGTCCAAGAGCGGCTGTCTTGATTTGCATACACAAACACGGTATTGCCTCGGGTGTTAAGCAGACGGGCGACATGAAACACCGCGGCATTATGCATATTGGCAATGAAATCAAACGGCATGGCGGAGTTTTCGTACAGCAAGGCATCAAACACCGTATTGAATTTGGACGGCGACGCAAAAGAAGACGCCATGTACACGCTGCAATCTTGCGGTACGGATAAAGGCAATGCGCCGCTTAAAGCCAGCAAGGTCAGGCGGCTCATGCGACGCGTGTCGCAGCCGTAAGTCGTTTTCAGATGTTGGCGCAACGCGCTGTCGCTTTGAGTGCAGTCGCCGGTGAACTGGCTGACGCGGTTGATGAAAACCATGATGCTCCCCGATGCTTTCTTAATATTCCAGCAACAGGCAGGCATTGCTGCCGCCAAAACCGAAGGTGTTGATCAATGCGTAACCTGTTGCCGCCGGCTGGTCGGTATGTGCCAAAGGCAGATTGTGGGCGGCGTATTGCGCGGCGTGCGGCAGTTCAGGCAGCCTGTGATGCTGCAAACAGATCAGCAAATATACCGTTTCCAAAACCGTCGATGCGCCCAAGGTGTAACCCAGAAAAGGCTTGAGCAGTGCCAGCGGCGGTAAGTTGGGGAAAAGCCGTTGCAAGGCGGCGATTTCTTCATGGTCGGTATCGCTGCCCAGCGCACAAGGTTTAATCAAATTCACTTGCTCGGGCGCAATACAGGCTGCCTGTAAGGTTGACGACATCACTTCGTAGAGGCGTTCGCGCCGACTGGATGTAAAGCTGTCGGTGGCGGTGCGAATCTGTGCGGCATGCAAATACGGCGCGCCGCCTGGCGGGGATTCTTTTTGTAACAGCAAGGCGGCAATGCCCTCGCCCAACACAAAACCTTCCTGCAGCAAGGGTAGATAATCATTATCCGCCAGCAGACCGAGCGCGTAAAAATTGTTCAAGGTCAGGTCGTTGAAGGTTTCGAAGCCCACCACCATTGCTTCTTCACACCAACCCCGTTCAATCATATTGCGCGCATAAAGCAGTGCATTGGCGGACGAAGTGCAAGAGGTGGCACACGAGACGACATGGGGATTGCCGTACTTTTGCAAAAAATAATCGGCAATCTCGCCCAAATCATAAGCATGCACCGATGTGCGCGGAGCGGGCGGAGCGTGTGTGATTTCGTATTGGGCGATGACATAGGCGGTCGAGCCCAGAAAAATCGGCACGCGGGCGATGGTCGCGGCATCCTTACCGGCAGCCTGCAATGCCTGCAGAATGTGCTGTTCAATCAAACGGCATAAAGACGACACAGACAGCTTATCTTCGTCAAACGCTTTGAAATAAGGCAGTTGCAGATTTTGTGTCAGAAAGTTCAAAGAGCGTGAGCTGTTTGTGCGCGGTGCGGACAGCTGTTCCGCCACCGCTGCCGCGCCGTCTCCTTGGGCGCAGCACAGGCTGTAAGCACTGATATAAACGCCCATCTCAGGCGTGGCTTTCGCGGATAAAACGCGCCAAGTCGCGAATGCAGCCCATGTGTTTGCGCGCCGCACGGCTGCCTTGCAAACGCACGGAAAAATGATTTTGCAAGGCGACGGCAATTTGCAAAGCGTCCAGCGAATCCAGCTCCAAACGGCTGTGATGCCCGAAAAGCGGCTCGTCGTCGGCGAGTTCATGCGCCGCCAAAACGTCGGCTTTATCGCTTTCGGTGATAATCAGTTTTTTCAGCTCGGCTTCGAGCTGTTGCGGTTCTAAGGTAAAAAGGTATTGTGTCATCAGAATCTTACTTGTGTGGTCAATTGACGGCGGTACATTAAGGTTGCGGCCAGCAGGCACAAGAGCCCGAACGCGCTTAAAAGCAACAGCGGTTGCGAGATGCTCGATAAATCGCCTTGGTTCAAAAGCAGGCTTTGAAACGCGCTCAATCCCCATGCCATCGGTGAAATCTGGCTTAAAGTCTGCATGGCGGCAGGCATGATGTAGCTAGGCACCATAATACCGCCGATGGCAGCCATCAAAATAATCCCGCCGCCGCCCAGCACCACCGCGTGTTCGGTGCTTTTCGCCGATACGCTGATCAAAAGCGCGTAACCCAAAGCCGACAAACTCACCGCCGCCGAGAGCAGTGCGTAATGCCACCACGCGCCGTGCAGCGTGAGCGCATCAACCCCCAAATGCGGCAGCAGATACACGCCGAGTGCCACCATGCCGGCAAACTGACATTGATTGATGAAAAAATACGGCAAGAGCTTGGATAAAATCAAATCCGCCGCAGGGGTTTGCGCTAAACGCAGACGGGTGATGGTGTTGGTGTTACGCTCCATCGCCATCACGTTCGACAGCGGAATCATGATGAAAAACATCCCGAAAATCAACCATGCCGGCACGCTGTGCTGCACCGACGAGGGCTTGTTCATCTGCTGCCCGTGCCCGTCCAGAAAAACCTCCTCAATCGGCGACACCGCCAGATAATCGCTGACCGTATCGAAAATATCCGCCTTTTCCTCACGCAGATTTTTCTGCATGGTCTGGCGCACCGAACGCGGCAGCTTGCCTGCAGGCAGCTTGGTGTCTTTTTCGTTGTCTTCAAAAAACAGATTCAGCCGCGCCTCGGTGTAATGCCGCTGCAACACGCCTTTAATCCCTGCCAAACGCGCCCGATCGGTATCGGCGCGGGCATACAAAATCAATGACTTATCATCTTTCAGGCTGCCTGAAACCTGATTGGGATTTTCCAACAACACATCGAATTCGCCCTTGGCCAAAGCCTGTTTGGCAGCGGCATGATCGCCGTCGTCCGAGGGCAAAAGGCGCACGTTGATACGCTCCTGCGCCAATGCCGCCGTCAAGGGCGCATTCACAGGCTGATTTTCCGCCGACAAAAAGCCTAAGCTAATGTTTTCATGCGGATCTTGGTCATTGCTCAATGCCACCGACATGATCAGCATAAACGCAATCGGCATCACAAACAGCACCGCCAAGCCATGCAAATCGCGCAGCAAGAGCTTGAATTCCTTGATGATCGCAGCGAACAACATCAAGCGTACTCCTGCAAAAAATTCAGATAAAACGCCTCCAAAGACGCATGACCATAATGCAGCGACTGCACCGTATGGTTTTGCTGCTGCAACCACGCGCATAAGGTTTCAGGCAGCATATCCGCGGGCGCGGTCATTTCCCCGTCGGCAGCCACTTGGATGCCGTATTGCGCCAAAGCTTCAGGCGATAAAGGCCGTTCGGTGCGAAAGGTCAGCGGCGTTTGACCGGACTGCGCCAACACTTCATGCAACGCCCCGTGATAAATCATGCGCCCGTGCGAGAGCAGCGCGATTTTGTCGCACAGCGTTTCGATTTCCTGCAAATAGTGCGAGGTATAAATCACGGTCACGCCGCGACGGGTAAGATCCGCCACGCTCTCCAAAATAAACCGCCGCGAAGCAGGGTCAATCCCGACCGTGATTTCGTCCAAAAACACCAAACGCGGCGTATTGATTTGACCGATGGCAAAATTCAACCTGCGTTTCAAACCGCCCGACAAATGCCGCGCCTGTTTATGTCGATGTTCGTCCAAACCGCATTGTTCCAACAGCTGCCGTAAAAAAGGACGGTTTTTCACCCGATACAAAGCGGCGAAAAACAGCATATTGTCCCAAACGCTCAACAAAGGATAAAAAGCAAAGTCCTGCGGCACCAGCGAAATCTGCTGCCGCGCCGCACGCGACAAACGCTGCAACGGCACACCGTCCAACACAATCTCTCCCTGCTGCACCGGAAAAAGCCCGCACAACAAAGACATCAACGTCGTCTTCCCCGCCCCGTTGGCACCCAGCAAACCCAAACATTCTCCTGCGGCAATGTCTAAATCAATACCGCTTAACGCCGCAGACTGCGCCTGCGCATAGCGATGGGAAAGATGACGGACGGAGATCATGGATAATGAAGGGGACGATATGAAAAACAGGCGGCAAAAAACGACCGGTCGGAAAGGATAACACAAGCGGCGTGAAAGAGTGCAGCAGAGATGGTGCGATCACTGTAAGACAATCCATTTGCCAAGCAGGTCAATCATGCTTCCGGTCAAGGGGTGGCTGTAAAAATTCAGAGATAAAATACTGTCGTTGCCAACAGAATGGAACATTATTCTGCACACGAGTACAATTATTTACGCTTCAGGCTGCCTGAACCAATGTGCGCAAGAATGCTATATATGTAGAAATTCACCCGCACTGCCCAGCCTCAGACCAACGGTAAAGCAGAACACGTTATCCGTACTTTGGTAGAGATATGGCATGATAGAATCATCTTTACCGATAGCGAGCACAGAAAAAAGAGCTGTGTCAGTTTATCAACTATTACGGGATGCATGGGTTAATTTAGGGAGGCTAAATGTTAAATGAAAATAATATAGATTTGATAAAAAACAACTTAATCCCTTATAATAAAAAAATCCAAATCATTTTAAATTTGGCCGAAGAGAAAAATCTTGAGATATATCCAATTATTTTAGAAATGATAGATGATCCTATGTATAAAAATAAAATGGGAAGTTTAATTTATGCATTAAGAAACTACCCACCGAATCCATTGTTTGCCAAGGCAATTGATTGGATAATTAATGGAAATTTTGAAGTTGCTCATGAAGCATTTGAAATTATAAATAATATTGATCAAATTAGTGGGAAGGCTGTATTCCAATCTTATTTAAAAATACAAGAAGCTATTACACATAGCCCTGACAACTGGAGAGTTAATATATTAAACGAATTAATCGAAATGTTTGAATAACAAGCTTAGCAAACGCGGTCTACATGATAGCGTACGCGCCCTAAGGCACGCACGCGTTTTCCTGCACTTTTTTGAGAGGCGTACTTTACCGCCAACTTATAGAAGTAATCTCTGAGAAACCCCACATTTTCCCAAGAGATGAAAAGGTAATATCCATAGATTTTTTCATGATAATAATGGCGTATGGCATTGGTCTGGGAGTACCGGAGATACAGGTAGCCCTTTAAAATTAAACAATGAAGTAAAAGCCGAACTTAGAAATTCGGGTTGGAAAGGTAAGGTTTTAAAATGATTGTTGGCGATAATATGAGTTTTTTTATTCAATATGATACCTTCCTAGTTACTGATGGTGGCTTTATGTTGGGCCCGTTCAATTTTTGGATTAATAATAAAGCTTATCCCGGAGAAAGATGCAATGTAACCATTAGTTCAGCAATTCCCATATTGCAAGGCTCATTAGAAAGATTGATGGAATTTAAATTTTCTAATAAAGAATTAAAACTTGAAGACATAGATTTCTTGGAGGAAAAGATCAATGAAAAAAATTTGATGTATTTTTATGTTGGAGAATTAGGGGATTATGGATTTGGAATGATGGTTAATGTTGTTGATGATCAAATTACAGTTTATTATAAAACAGAAGATTTTAACTATAAATCAATAAAAATGGATCTCAGCTATTTTATTGGTATTATTAGTTCTTTAAAATGTTGAAAATACATTAACGGCTATGATAGAAAACCTCTTAAAAACCCCACCTAAAGCAAGCTACTCAAATCCCTTGCTTCATCACTTCTTGCCATAACGCTCGCACCGCAGCATAACGGGCGCGTGCCTCGTTGTCGGGGGTGAAGGCGGTGTCGCGCAGGTGGGTGTTGTGTTGCGTGCGGCGGTATTCGCGGTAGGCGGAGCGGACGGCGGCGGACTGTGCGCCGTCGATCAGTCCGTGTGCCGCCGCCATGCGTAACAGCGCGATGTTGCCGAAGTTTTCGGTCAGGTCGGGGTATTGTCCGGCGTGTGCCAGTACTAAGTATTGCACCAGAAATTCGACATCCACCACGCCGCCGCGTGCGTATTTGATGTCGTTTTCATGCGGCGGATGGGTGGGGAACATTTTTTCGCGCATGGTGATGATGTCGTCGCGTAAAGTTTGGCGGTCGCGCGGCTGCATCAGGATTTCGCGGCGGACGTTTTCAAAGTCGTCGCCGATGGCGGCATCGCCGCAGATAAAACGGGCGCGGCTTAAGGCTTGGTGCTCCCATGTCCATGCGTTTTCGTGCTGGTAGCGGCGGAAAGCCTCCAGCGAAGTGGCGGCAAAACCTGCGTCACCGTTCGGGCGCAGGCGCAAATCGACATCGTACAAAATCCCCGCGCCGGTGGCGGCGGTCAGCCATGAGGTCAGGCGATTGGCAAAGCGGGCATAGGTTTCGGCGGCATCGGGGTGCGGGTCGTCATACAGGTAAACCAAGTCCAAGTCCGAGCTGTAGCCCAGTTCTTTACCGCCGAGTTTGCCGTAGCCGATGATGGCAAAGCGCGGTGTGTCGGTGTGTTTTTTCGGCAAATGCGCCCATGCGCGGTGCATGGCTTGGCGTAAGATGGTGTCGGCGAGGGCGGACAATTCGTCGGAAAGAGCCTCGACCGTCCATAAATTGGCCAAATCTTGCACCGATAAACGGAAAATACGTGCGTGCTGAAAATGGCGCAGCACGTCCATTTCTTCTTCCACGTCCTGATTGCAGGCAGCCAGTTCGGCGGATAATTGCGCTTCGGCGGCGGCGTGGTCGGTGTCTTTTTCTTTCAATTGCGCGCTTAACAACTCGTCCAGCAAAATCGGATGGCGCATCAGGTAATCGCTCACCCACGCGCTTTGGCTCATGATGGCGGCCAATTGCGCCAGCGACTCGGGGTGTTCGTGCAGCAACGCCAGATAAGCAGAGCGGCGGATGATCGCATCGAGCAAATCCAGCAGCCGAAATAAAGTTTGCCGGCGCGGGGGAAAGCGCGAGGCGGTTTCAATCACCTGCGGCATCAGCTGGTCAAAGCGGCGACCTGCCTGCGCGCTTAATTGGGTGTATTTTTTACCGTCGCGCATCTGGATCAAACGAGCGGCAATCCCGGCGGTGTTATCAAAGCCGTACTCTGCCAACAGCGCTTCGTCCGCACTGTGCCAGACCGCGGCCAGCAGATGCGTGTCGGGTGATTCTTCGGATTCGGGTTCGCTCAAAATGGCGTTGAACAAAGCATTGACCGCAGCGCGATGGTCGTTCAGGCTGCCTGAAAACGCGGCATAGTCGGCAAAACCCATGCTGTGCGCCAGTAAGGTTTGTTGCGCGGCGGATTCAGGCAGGGTCTGGGTTTGGCAATCTTCCCAGTATTGCAGGCGGTGCTCGACATCGCGTAAAAAACGGTACGCCGCCAGCAAAACCTCGGCATCGTTATCTTCCAGCAAATGCAGTTCCGCCAGTTTCAGCAGCGTTTCCTGCGTGCCTTTTAATTGCAGGGCTTTGATTTGCCCGCCGCGAATCAATTGAAAAATCTGCGCGATGAACTCAACCTCGCGAATCCCGCCCGCGCCGAGTTTGACATTGTTTTCCATGCCTTTGCGTTCGACTTCTTGCCGAATCTGGCGGTGCAGCGCGCGCATCGCTTCGTACGCATTGAAATCCAGATATTTGCGGTACACAAACGGGCGCACCAGCGTCGCCACATCACCGGCATACGGCGTGACCACGCGCGCCTTCGTCCAAGCGTAACGTTCCCACTCGCGCCCTTGCGTGATCAGATAATGTTCCAACGCCGCCTCGCTCATCACCAGCGGGCCGGAGTCGCCGTCGGGGCGCAAACGCATATCGACGCGAAACACCTGCCCGTCGGCGGTGACGTCGTTGAGCAGCGCAATCAGTTTTTGCCCGACTTTGGTGAAAAATTCCTGATTGCTGCGGCTTCTTTTACCGTCGGTTTCCCCACTTTCCGGATAGATAAAAATCAAATCGATATCGGAGGAAACATTCAGTTCAAAACCGCCCATTTTACCCATGGCAATCACACTTAAACGTTGCGGCGCATGGCTGTACTGCCCAATGGGTTCGCCGTAAAAATCGACATAATACGCATGGGCGAAATCCGCTGCGCGGTTAATGGCGAAGTCGGCAAAACGGGTAATCGTGCCCGTCACTTCCGCCAAATCCGAAAGACGCGCCAAATCGCGCACCATAATGTGCGCCATCACCAAGCGGCGCAAACGGCGCAAAGCCTGTGCCAAACCCGCCTCGTCCGAGGCTGCCTGAAAGCCTTCCCAGTCGGCAAACACCGCAAAATCTTCCGTGGTCAAAGGCTGCGCGATGCGCCGCGTCAAATCGGCGGCGTCCAGCAAACCGTTATCCAGCAGACGGGATAAAAAAGGCGAATACGGGCGGGCAATATCAAGCGCAGAGGTCATGGTGATGTGGTTTTTTGAAAAGATTGATCATACCGTAAAAGTGTTTCAGGCAGCCTTAAACATAATCCTGCACCCGTTTGCTTTGGCCGTACACCGCATGGCGGCATTGGTGCAGGGTGCGGCGGTTGAAATAGGCGCGCACCGCATCGTCTTCGTCCAGCAACGCAAATTCACCTTGCGGCGCGTGGTAGCTCGGACTTAAATCGGGCAGCTTATGCCAAGCGGTGCGTTCGATTTCGGCGGTGATCAAAGCGCGGGCGGACAAAGGCATACCGTAAACGTCGGCGTGTGCGCCGTATTGGGCGCATAAACCGCTGTCACCGAACAGGCATTGCCGTTCGCGGTAACGAAACAGCGCGTGGTGCACTGTGCCGGCGCGGGCGTTGAGCCAGTCGGCGGCAAAGCATTCAAACACCGACGGCTTGCCCACCGCTTCGCTTAAAGCGGCGCACAATACCGCCAGCCATGCGGTGTACTGCGCGGCGTCCATGCCGAATGCGCGGTAAGGCTGCTGGCGGTGGTGCTGTGCGATAGTGTGTTGCAGGTTGTCGATTTCATGGTGCAAGGTCGGCAGGCGTGCGCGCAGGCAGCGGTGCAAATATTGCCCGACGGGTAAAGTGGCGGCGTAAGGATTACGCAGGATATTCAAGAGCTTCATGCGCCAGACCGCCTCGTATGCGCCGTTGATCGCGTGCGTTCCTTCAGGCAGCGTCATCAGTTGGGTCAGGGCGAAATCGTACGCGCTTTCGTAGCGGTTAAACCATGCTTCCAGATTGTATTGTTCGTCCGCTTGCGCGGCGGTGCGCAGCAGGTAAAGGTTTACCCCTTCCAGATTATTTTCGATGTTGACGCTTTGCGCGCGCGCCATACGCCCGTGCGGTTTTTTCTCAAAGCGGTAAACGTTTTGGTTTTTATCGGAGACTTCGGGATTAAACGCAAAAGCACGCTGCTCGGTCTGGGCGATAAAATGGTGCTCGCGCGTGCTGCTGGGGCGCAGCAGACCGCGTTTGTCGTCGCTGTTGGGCGCAGAGGGGAAAGGTTGCCATGTGCTCATGAAAACTCCTGTACCGACGGGTTTGCCGTATGATACCGCGAAATCAAACAATTAAGTTGATCGGGTGAACTTTTTTCAGTACACTTATCCGATATGAATCAGCCGATTTTAAGCGTCCGTTTTTTTCGTACCGCCTCAGGAAAAGAGCCTGTACGCGAATTTTTGCGTGAGTTAACGGCGGAAAATCGCAAACACGTCGGCGAGGATATTAAAACGGCACAGTTCGGCTGGCCATTGGGTATGCCGTTGATCCGCAAACTTGCACCCGATTTATGGGAAGTTCGCAGCGATATTAACGACGGTATTGTCAGGGTATTGTTTACTGTAGTCGAGCAAGAAATGATTTTATTACACGGTTTTGTGAAGAAAACCCAAAAAATACCCGCCAATGAATTGAAAACGGCAAGCGTACGGTTGAAACAGTTTAAGGAGGCATCATGAATATTTATAAAGGTTCTGACTTTGATGATTTCTTGCATGAGGAAGGTATCAAAGAGGATGTGACTGCCGCCGCATTGAAACGAGTGCTGGCATGGCAATTGTCACAAGCCATGGAAGAACAGGGCATTACGCAGGCGGAAATGGCAAGGCGGATGAAAACCAGCCGCACCGTGGTCAGGCGGCTGCTGGACAGCGACGATACCAGCGTGACCTTGGCGACTTTGTCACGTGCAAGCATTGCTGTCGGCGAGCCGTTGTATTTGGTTTATGGTGACGGACGAGCTTTGCAAACATAAAAGCTTCAGGCAGCCTCAATAAAGTGATTGTTATGCGGAATGATCAATTTTTACACTGGTTACGACACAGCGCGAGCGGGCGGGATTTGGCGGCGCGCGAAAGTGTTTTTTTTGAAACGGCGGCAAGCGAGGTTTACGGGCAGGCGGCGTTGCAGCTGGGCTTGAACGGCTTGGATACGCTCGCCGCCACCCATGCCAAACGGCGCGTGTATGCCGGTGACGATGCCGCTTGCAGCGTGCGCTGCGATGTGCATCATCTGCCCTTGGCGGCGGAAAGCGTCAATGCGGTGACCTTGCCGCATACTTTGGAGCTGTGCGGGCATCCGCAGCAGATTTTGCGTGAGACTTACCGCGTGTTGAAAGCGGAAGGCAGGCTGGTGGTCACCGCGTTGAACCCTTACGGCCCGTGGTGGTGGTCGCGGCTATGGCGCGAAGTGTTGCCGCCGCGCCGTGACTGCATTCGCATCGCCCGCTTAAAAGACTGGCTGGAGCTGCTCGGGTTTGAAATCGTGGCGGGGCAATTTATGGTGTACACGCCGCCGCTGCAAGACGCGGCGCGGCTGCACAAGCTGAATTTTCTCAACCACGCCGGCAACCGCTGGTGGCCGCAATATGCGGCGGCTTACGGGCTGGTGGCGGTCAAAAGAGTGGCATCGCTGCGCCTGATCAAGCCGCAATGGTACGAAGAAAAAGCCGCCGTACCCGGCTGGGCTGCGCCGGCAAAAATCCGCAGCAGCGATGAGACTCGTTAATACTGCGATATGCTTTCAGGCAGCCTGAAAGCTTTACGCTGCGGTTAATTTGCTTAAAATTCCTTTTACATTGCGTACGCGCGCGGCGACGGTATCACCGGCGGCGGTAACGCGCAGGCGGTTTTGCCCTGCCAGCCGATAATGCGCGTTGCTTTGCATCAGGGCGATGATGCGGGTGGGGTCGATGCTGTGCTGTTTGCCGAAGGTCAGGGTAATCGCCTCGGCGGTGGCGTCAATGGTTTCAATGCCGACCGCTTTGGCGGCAATACGCAGGCGGTGGCTTTCCAGCAGGGTGTGTACGGGGCTGTTTTCCGTGTCGTCGCCCGGTGCGGCAGGCAGCCCGAAGCGGTCAATCAGTTCTTCGTGAATCGCGTCGATTTCGTCCGCGCTGTCGCAGGCGGCGAGCCGTTTGTACAGCACCAGCCGTTCGTGTACGTCGGGGCAATAGCTTTCGGGCAGGAGCGCAGGCGCGTGCAGTTTGACTTCGGTAGCAATGCCCAGCGGCGCGTCCAAGTCGGGCGTACAGCCGCTTTTCAGATCGCGCACCGCTTGCTTGAGCATTTCGCCAAATAAGGTCAGGCCGACTTGGGTGATTTCGCCCGATTGTCCTTCGCCGAGAATTTCCCCCGCGCCGCGAATTTCCAAGTCTTGCATCGCCAGCATAAAGCCCGCGCCCAGTTCGTCCGCCTCGGCGATCGCGTCCAAGCGTTTTTGTGCGTCGCGCCCCGGATGTTCGGGGGTGAACAAATAAGCATACGCCTGATGGTGCGAACGCCCGACGCGCCCGCGCAACTGATGCAGCTGGGCGATGCCGAAACGGTCGGCGCGGTTGATGATGATGGTGTTGGCATTCGGAATGTCGATGCCGGTTTCGATGATGGTGGAGCACAGCAGGACGTTATATTGCTGCTGCAAAAACTGGCGCATCACGCGCTCCAAATCATGCGCGGGCAATTGACCGTGGGCGATGCCGATGCGTGCTTCAGGCAGCAGTTTTTCCAGCCGTTCGCGCATGTTTTCGATGGTATCGACTTCATTGTGCAGGAAAAAAACCTGTCCGCCGCGTTTGAATTCGCGCAGCATGGCTTCGCGCACGCTGGCTTCGGAGAAGGGTTTGACAAAGGTTTTGACCGCCAACCTGCGTTCGGGCGCGGTGGTGATCAGGGAAAAATCGCGCAAGCCGTCCAAAGCCATGCTCAAGGTGCGCGGAATCGGCGTGGCGGTTAAGGTCAGCACGTCCACATTGGCACGCAGCCGTTTGAGCTGTTCTTTCTGGCGCACGCCGAAGCGGTGTTCTTCGTCAATAATCACCAAGCCCAGATTTTTAAACGTAATGTCCGGCTGAATCAGTTTATGCGTGCCGATGACGATATCGACCGAGCCGTCCTCCATGCCCGCGAGCACCGCACGGGTGGATTTGCCTGCGCTAAAGCGCGACAGCGCAGCGACATTGACCGGAAAATCGGCAAAACGCTCGGTGAAAACTTGCGCGTGTTGTTCGACCAAAAGCGTGGTCGGCGCGAGCAGCGCGACCTGTTTGCCGCCGGAAACCGCAACAAAGGCGGCGCGTAAGGCGACTTCGGTTTTGCCGAAACCCACATCACCGCACACCAGCCTGTCCATCGGTTTGTCCGCGAGCAAATCCTGAACCACCGCCACAATCGCGGCGGCTTGGTCTTCGGTTTCGGCGTATTCAAAACCGTCGGCAAACGCGCCGTATTCATGCTCGTCAAATTGAAACGCATGACCGCTTTGCGCGGCGCGTTGCGCGTACAGATTCAAAAGCTCCGCCGCGGTGTCGCGGGCTTTTTGCGCGGCTTTTTGTTTGGCTTTGCCCCATGCCGTGCTGCCTAAGCGGTGCAGCACCACGTCGTCATGTGCCACGCCGGCGTAACGGCTGATCACGTGCAGCTGCGACACCGGCACGTACAGCTGCGCGCCTTCGGCGTATTCGAGCAACATCATTTCTTCGTCGCCCTCGCCCAAATCCATGTTCACCAAACCGGCATAACGCCCGATGCCGTGCGCTTCATGCACCACGGGGTCGCCGATGCGGATTTCCGCCAAATCGCGCAATGCGCCGTCGGCGTGGGACTGGTGTTTGCGCCGCCGCGTGCGCGTTTTGACCGTGAACGGGTATAAATCGTTTTCGCTGATGACCGCCGGCAGGGTTTGCCCCGTGGTATCGGCGGCGATTTCGGTTTGATTGAGCATTAAGCTTTCAGGCAGCCTGAAACCGCCTGCAAGCTCGGACACCGTGACGCAAAGCTTTTCCGTGCCGGCGGTAAACGCCGCCCAATCCGCCACGCTGTGCGCGGACAAACCTTGCTGACGCAGAAAAGACAACATGGTTTCGCGCCGTCCCGCACTTTGTGCGCACAATAAAATCCGCGCGCCGGAGGCTGCCTGAAAGTCTTGCAAGGCTTGTAAGGGGTGTTCTTTTTTGCGGTCGGCGGCGACATCGGGCAGGCGCGACGCACCGTCGTGCGCGGTGTCCACATTGAGCCGCGCATAAGGTTTTAAGGCTGCCTGAAAGCCTTCCGCGCTTAAATACAAATGCTCGGGCGCAAGCGGCGGATGACCTTCCTCGCCGTGCGCCATGGTGAAGCGCGATTTGATGTCGGCGGCAAAATGCCCTGCGGCGGCGTTGATGTCGGTCAAGGCGATGACGCGGGCGGATTCGCCCAGATAAGCGTCCAAGGTCACGCACGGTTCGTCGAAAAAGAGCGGCAGATAATATTCCACCCCGCCGCCGAACATGCCGTCGGAAACCGCTTTGTACACAATCGCCGCGCTCGGATCACCTTCGATGATTTCCCGAAAACGGCGGCGAAACACCGCCACGGCGTTCTCATCCGTAGGAAATTCATGCGCCGGCAACAGGCGGATTTCCGACACCGGCGCGACCGTGCGTTGCGTGTCGGGGTCAAAAATTTTGATGGTATCGATTTCGTCACCGAATAAATCCAGCCGATACGGCGTGTCCGAACCGGTAGGAAATAAGTCCACCAACCCGCCGCGCACCGCAAATTCGCCCGCCGCGACCACATTACTCACCGCGTGATAACCTGCGGCGGCAAGATTGGCGCGCAACACGCCCACGTCCAGCCGATCGCCTGCGCGCAGGCAAAAAGTACGCCCCGCGATAAACGACGGCGGCGGCAGCTTTTGCATGGCGGTCGCCACCGGCATCAACACTACGTCCACCGCATGGTTTTGCATGTGCCACAACACCGCCAGCCGTTCCGACACCAAATCGCGATGCGGCGAAAAATGCTCGTAGGGCAAAGTTTCCCAATCGGGGAAAAACACCGCCCGCTTGTGCGGTGCCAACAAACGCCACGCCGCGAGCTGCTGTTGCGCGGTTTCGGCGTTTTCGGTGAGGATCAACAAAGGCGTGTCGCCGCTCGCATGGTCAGCCAGCAATAAAGGCAGCGCGTGTACGGAAATGCCTTGCAATAGGGATTTGTGCGCGGCGGTGGGAAAAGAAAAAGACGCAAACATAAAAGCAACGGACGTAAAAAATGCAGTCCGATATTTTACCGCAGTTGGCATGGGCTCGGGCGGCAAAGGTTTCGGGCTGAAAACAAAAAGCGGACGTTACCCACGTCCGCTTTGCTTCATGTCATCGGCTTACATTTCGATAATGACTTTCATCGCTTTTTCTTGGGCAGCGTTTTTGAACACATCGTAGGCTTTTTCCATTTCGGAGAATTTGAAACGGTGCGTGACCAAACGAGCCATCGGCAATTTGCCGCATTCGCACGATTTCATCAAAGTACCGGTGGTATTGGCGTTGACCAAGCCCGTGGTTAAGGTAATGTTTTTAATCCACAATCTTTCAATTTCAAAATTCACCGAATGACCATGCACGCCCACGTTTGCCACGTTACCGCCTTCTTTGACGATGCGTTGGCAAATATCAAAAGTCGCCGACACGCCCACGGCTTCCATCGCGCAATCCACGCCGCGACCATTGGTCAGTTCCATCACTTTGGCAACGGCATCTTCTTTGCCGCTGTTGATGATGTGGGTCGCGCCCAGTTCTTTGGCCATCGCCAAACGGTTGTCGTCCAAATCAATCATGATGATGTTGGCCGGAGAATAAAACTGTGCCGTCAACAGGCAGCTCATGCCGATCGGGCCGGAACCCACGATCGCAATGGTGTCACCCAATTTCACATCGCCATATTGCACGCCGATTTCATGACCGGTGGGCAAAATATCGGACAACAAAACCGCCACATCGGTATCCAGATTTTCAGGCAGCTTGTACAAAGAAGTATCGGCAAAAGGCGTGCGCACATATTCGGCATGGGTACCGTCAATCATGTAGCCCATGATCCAGCCGCCGTCATTTTGGCAGTGAGCATACAATTGTTTTTGACAGTTTTCACAAGTACCGCAACGGCTGACGCAGGAGATAATGACTTTGTCGCCTTTTTTGAAATTTTTGACCGCAGAGCCGACTTCTTCCACCACGCCGACACCCTCATGCCCCAAGATACGGCCGTTCCACTGCCCGGTTTTTTCCTTCGCAGTTGCTTCAATTTCGGGGTTTTTACCTTTCCAAATACCCAAATCGGTTCCGCAAATCGTGGTTTTGGTCACGCGAATCACCGCATCGGTAGGATCAATAATGGTGGGCATCGGACGCTCTTCGAAACGAATGTCGCTTGCACCGTAATAAGTCATGGCTTTCATCGTATATATACTCCAAAAAGGTTAAAGACGCGTCAAAAGGTACCCTTTTATCCTGTTTTTGTCCAGCATACAAAGGGCATAAAAAAGATTTTTGATGCTGCAAAGCACCATTTTTAAATGCAAAGATTTATATTCTAAATAAATCAATCTGCAACGTTTGTTGCAACAATTGGCGCCGTCCGTATCACCAAACAGCACTTCATCTTTTGCTCAAATCCCAGATTCACAACAATTATCGCACGAATGATATGACAAATACTTTACAAGCACACCGGCGGCAGATGCTGATACGGTGCTTGTTTTGTTTGAACAAAGGCTGCCTGCATCCTGTTTTTTCCGCAAATTTTGAGGTCTTTGCTGTTGTCGTTGTCATAGAGTTATCGCCATAAACCTGCGATAATCTTATACTTTATCCAAAGCTGTTGCTGATTATGGTCCATTTCTCGATTGCAGCTCTTCACGCCGTCAGCCCGCGCTTCGCCACCACAGAAGCATGGCGCATGTGGGCGCATGACGAAGCTGCCGCACACGAGCTGCCTGAAGTGCCGCCGGACGTATCGTTTTTACCGCCTTTGCAACGGCGGCGTTTGGGCACGGCGGCGCGTTTGGTGTTTGCCGCGGCTCATCCTTTGTCTGAGGCTGCCAAGCAATGTCCGACCGTGTTCACTTCGCATGACGGCGAAATGAATCGCAGCTTTCAGATGTTGCTGCAACTTTTCGGTCAAAATGAAGTGTCGCCGACCGCTTTCGGGCTGTCGGTGCATAATGCCCTGGCAGGGCAGTTTTCCATGTTGCATCACAATACGGCGGAGAACACCGCCATCAGTGCCGATGAAGCAGGTTGGGAAAACGGCATCATCGAAGCCTGTGCGCTGTTGGAGGAAGGGGCGCCGCAGGTTTTGCTGATTGCCACCGACGAGCCGTTGCACGCGGAATACACCGTGCAGGCCGAACGTGCGCCGTTTGCCTACGCGGTGGCGGCATTGCTCGAACGCGGTGATGATTGGCAACTGGACAGGCTGCCTGAAAGCCCCGCTGCCGCACCTGAAAAACATTACTGGGGCGCTCTGTCGTGGCTGCGTCACTACCATCGCGGCGATGCCGCTTGGCAACAAACCTACACCCAAGAAAGCTGGTCATGGCAGAAAAAGCGCTGAGTTTCGACCGCATCCGCCGCTTGATTGCCACCGCCGTGGGTTTTGTGTTCTTCGGTATTGCCGGTGCGATTTTCGGACTGACTTTATTGCCCGATGCGCTCAATAAAAAAAACCGCACTTTGGAACGGCAATATCGCGCCCGCCGCAAAAACGCCGCCGTCTGGCGTGCTTTTTTGGCTTATCTGCGCATTTCCGGGGTGTTGAGTTTCACGTTAAACGGTTTTGAGCGTTTAGGCCGCCCCGGGCAGGTGATTTTTTGCAATCATCCGTCCTTGCTGGACGTGTTGTTTATGGTCGGGCATGTGCGCGATGTCAATTGCATCGTCAAAAAAGACCTGCTCAATAATCCGGTCATGCACGCTCAGATTCTCTCCTGCGGTTATTTGCCCAATGACGAATCGTTGGAATTGATCGAACAGGCCGACGAAATTTTGCAGACGCAATGCCTGCTGATTTTCCCCGAAGGCACACGCACCGGCTGGGATAATCGGATTCATTTGAATCGCGGTGCGGTGTCGATCGGCTTGCGCTCGGCACAGGTGATCACGCCTGTCATCATCAAGATGACGCCGCCCAATTTCAAAAAAAATCAGCCTTGGTATAAAATACCGCGGCGCAAGATCCATTACGAAATCATGGTCGGGGAAGACATCGACCCGCAAACATGGCTGCGCGAAAAACCGCTGCCGATTGCCGCACGCCGCTTAACCGAATATCTACAAAACCACTTACAACAGGAAAGCACATGAATACGCAACTGGAAAACGAATTAAAACAACTCATTATCGACAAACTGGGTCTGGAAGACATCAACGCGGACGACATTGACAGCGCAGCGCCGCTCTTCGGTGACGACGGTCTGGGTCTGGACTCGGTCGATGCTCTGGAATTGGGGCTGGCGGTGCAAAAACACTTCGACTTCCAAATGGACAGCGAATCGCAAGAATTACGCACCCATTTTTTCAGCGTCCGCACACTTGCCGATTTTATTGCCACACAAAAGGGATAACACCATGCAAACCGAAGCCGAACTGTTCGCCTTACTGAAAGACACTCTGGTCACTTTGTTTGAAATCGAGCCGGAACGCATCACGCTGGACGCCAATCTGTATGAAGATTTGGAAATCGACAGCATCGACGCCATCGATCTGATTGATCAGATCAAGCGCAAAACCGGACACAAACTGCAAGCGGAAGACTTCCGCAACGTCCGCACTCTGCGCGATGTGATTGCCGCCGTAGAAAAATACAACCTGCCGCAAGCGTAAGATGCGTCAACCGGCAGCAGTCATCACCACAGTCTTGCATCTCCTGCTGCCCTTGGTAACGCTGGCTTATCCTTTTGTCTGGTATTTCGGGCGCGACCAACTGCCCTTTGCCGCCTTGGCACTCTTGATGGCAGCGGTGTGGGCAATGCGCGCCTTGCTGCAAACCGAAAAGCGACAAAAAATCGTTTCGTTGGCGGTCAGTATTTTTTTCGTCGCCATCATTGTTGCCAACCGTCCGCAGGCGATGTATTGGTATCCGGTGTGGGTCAGCGTTTTATTGTTGGTCGTGTTTGCAGGCAGCCTGTTCACCCGACAAAGCATCATCGAACGGCTGGCACGCTTGCAGCAGCCCGATTTACCGCCGCAAGGCGTGCGCTATACGCGGCGCGTGACGCAGATTTGGTGTGCGTTTTTCATCATCAACGGCAGCATCATTACCGCTTTGATTCTCACTGAAAACCACGCTGCCTGGACATGGTATACCGGCATTGTTTCCTATGTGCTGATGGGCATTTTGTTCGCCGGAGAATACGCTTATCGCCGCTGGGTACTAAAACTGACCTCAACATGAACCGTCTTTCTCATTACCTGATCGAAAACCAACACGACAAGCGCGCCTTGAATGCGGCGGGCAATGTGTCGCGTGCCGACATGGTTCAGGCAGCCTTAAGCCTGAGTGCGCGCTTGCAGTCTATGCAGGTTAAGGCAGCGGCTTTTTGGTTTGACGATGCGGTCGAATTCATTTGCGCTTTGCTGGCCTGCGCCCATGCGGGGGTGGAGGTTTATTTACCGCCCAATCTGCTGCCGGACAATGTGGCATGGGCGGAAGAACACGCGGCAATCTGGCTGAGCAATCTGACTGCGGATGATCTTTCTGTTACCCGTCCGCTGTGCAAGCTGCCTGAAAGCCAAACCTTACCCGCCGCCAAAGCCGATGTTTGCCGCAATATTGCCATTTTCCTGAAAACCTCCGCCTCTTCGGGCGAGGCGAAAGTGATCCGTAAGACATGGACACAAATGGCGCTTGAAGCACAGGCTCTGTCGGCGCGGTTTGCCGCAGTTAACGAACACGCCGTTGCCATCGGCACCATCAGTCCGCAGCATTTATACGGGCTGACTTTCCGCATTTTTTTATCTTTGTATGGCGGCTGGCGCATTCACGGCGAACAACTGCCTTATCCCGAAACCTTATTTGCCGCCACCGCCGCATACGAACACGTCGTCTGGATCACCAGTCCCGCGCTGTTGCACCGCCTGCATGCAGGCTCGCCGTGGCAGAGCGTGCGCAGCAAAGTGTGCGCCATCACTTCATCGGGCGGCCCTTTGTCTGCACAAACCGCGGTATTATTGCGTGAACAGCAATCGCTGCCTTTGTGCGAAATTTACGGCAGCAGCGAAAGCGGCATCATGGCCTACCGCCGCGACACGCCGCTGTGGCAATGGTTTGACGGTGTAACGCATGGCAACAACGACCAAGGTGCGTTGTGGGTGAATTCGGCGTGGACGGACGGCGTTCAGCAAACCGCCGACGCGGTGTGCGCACACGCCGACGGCTTTGAACTTTTAGGACGGCAAGACCGCATCATCAAATTGGAAGACAAACGCATATCGCTGATCCACATCGAGCACGCGCTCTTGGCGCATGAATACGTTGCGGACGCCCACATCGCCCGCCGTGACGGCTTTACCCATTTGGGCGCATGGCTCGCCTTGTCGCCCGAGGGCATCGCCATGTGGCGCGCACACGGCAGAAAGCACATGATCGATGTCTTAAAAAATCTGCTGAAAACACAAGTCGATACCTTGGCGGTGCCGCGTTACTGGCGGTTTTGCGCCGAACTGCCGCGCAATGCGCAGTCCAAAATCGCCGCCGCCGATGTGCAGGCAGCCTTTGCCGCCTTTCCCGAAGTGCCCGATTGGCAGCAACAAGCCGATACCGAAAACGACGAAACCGTATTCATGGGAACCGTTCCCGTGGATTTGCTGTATTTCGGCGGACATTTCGCCACTTTTCCGCTGGTGCCGGGCGTGATTGAACTGCGCTGGGTATTGGATTTGGCGCGACAGGCCGATTTGCTGCCCGCCGCCGCCATCAGCCGCATCGAAAACCTCAAATACCAGCATTTTCTGCGTCCGAACGACACCGCATACATCACTTTGCGTTTTGACGCGGCGCGCGGCAAACTGCATTTCCAATGTCGTAATCAACACGCCGTATGCGCTTCAGGCAGGGTCGCTTTTGATGAAGCATGACACCCCCCGTATTTTGGCGGTGATCCCGCACTACAACCACGAAACCACCTTAGGCAGCGTGGTTCAAGCCATGCGTGCGCTGGATTTGGATTGCCTGATCGTCGATGACGGCTCGACCGCGGCGGCGCGAACCGTCCTGCATCAACTGGCCGCAGACGATCTGCGCACTTTACTTTATCTGCGCGACCAAAACGGCGGCAAAGGCGCGGCGATGAAAGACGGTTTCCGCTACGCGGCAGCGCACGGCTACAGCCATGTTTTGCAAATTGACGCCGATGCCCAACATTGTTTTACCGATGCCCAAAAAATGATTCAGGCAGCCTGCGAACAAACAAACGCCATGATTTGCGGCAACCCGATTTACGGTGCGGACGCGCCGAAAAGCCGCCTTTACGGGCGTAAACTCACCAACTTCTGGATTCGCATCAACACCGGTTCGCGCAATATTCCCGACGGCATGTGCGGTTTCCGCCTGTATCCGCTGGTCGCGACGATCCCCGTGTTGGACGAAGAAACCATCGGTGAGCGCATGGATTTCGATACCGAAATTCTGGTGCATCTTTTTTGGCGCAAAGTCCCGTTCATCTGGATCGACACGCCGGTGCGCTACCGGCAGGACGGCATTTCCCATTTTCGGGCTTTTGGCGACAATGTGCTCATCAGCCGCATGCACGCACGCCTGTTTCTCCAAATGGTGTGGCGCCGCCTGTTTCCCCGTACACGCCAAGGTCGGGCATGAGCACCGCACCGCACTGGGCTGCCAAAAACGAACGCGGCACGCCTTTTTTCCTGAAAGTCACCGCGTGGATTGTGTATCGGCTGCCTGCAACCCTCGTCAAAATCGTGGTGTATGCGGTGGTGACTTATTTTTATGCCACCTCCGCCGCCGAAAGACGTCATCTGCGCCATTACCATCGCCGCATACGGCAAACTTTTCCACAGGCAAACCTGCCTGAACGCCATGCCGTGTTTCGCCATTTTCTGGCTTTTGGCGAGAGCATCGGCGACCGCTTTGCAGTGTGGCAGAAAAAAATCCGCTTCTGCGATGTGCAGTATCATGACCCCGACAACCTCGCCGTCCAAAGCGAATACACCGGCCAAGAAGGCCAACGCGGGCAAATCTTCATCACCTCGCACTTGGGCAATACCGAAATTTGCCGTGCTTTTTCGGCACGTCATCCGGGATTTGTGATGAATGTACTGGTGCACAGCCGCCACGCCGAAGCCTTTAACCGCGCCTTAAAAGAAGCCGGTGCAGACGATATCCGCCTGATTCAGGTGACGGAGCTGGACGCGGCACTGATGCTGGAATTGAACGCGCGCCTTGATGCCGGACAATGGCTTGCCATCGCCGCCGACCGTATTCCGGTGCGCGGCGAGAAAACCGTCACCGTCGATTTTCTCGGCGCGCCCGCTTTGCTGCCGCAAGGGCCGTGGCTGCTGGCGGGGCTGTTGCGTGCGCCGATCAATATTTTATTCGCCCCGAAACACAACGGCCGGTACCGCATCAGCATCCGCCGCTTTTGCGATGAGGTCACATGGACACGGAATAATCGCAGCACCGTGATTGCGGGTTTGGCACAACGCTATGCGGACGAACTGGCTGCAGAGTGCGCGCAAAACCCTCTACAATGGTTCAATTTTTACGACTTTTGGAACGACCATGCCGCGTAAATTTTACTTATCGCACAGCATTGACATCGAAGTGCCTTTTTTTGATGTCGATCCGATGAACATCGTCTGGCACGGGCATTACGTCAAATATTTCGAATTGGCGCGCTGTGCCTTATTGGACAAAATCGGCTACGGTTATACCGTGATGCATCAGCACGGCTATACTTGGCCGATTGTCAAAATGCAGTGCAAATACATCCGCCCCGCCCGCTTCGAGCAAAGGCTGCGGGTGGATGTTTTTCTGACCGAATACGAAAGCTGCCTGCAATGCGATTACGTGCTGTGCGATGCCGTCAGCGGCGAAGTGTTGCACCGCGCCTCCACCACCCAGGCCGCGGTGCATATCGCCAGCGGCGAGCTGCAATGGCAAACCCCCGCTTCATGGCGACAAGCCGTCGAAGCCTGCCTGCAAACGAAAGAAAACCCATGAAAACCTTACGTCATTATGTGCTGTGCCTGTTGCTGATGTTTTTTACCGCCGCACCGCTGGCCGCTTTCGAGCTGCAAGACCTGGAAAAAACCCTGCAGCAACCTGCCGCCGTACAAGGTGCTTTTGTGCAAAAACGCCACCTGAAATCTTTGCCCGACCCGCTGATCAGCCACGGGCAATTCGTGCTGGTACCGCGCAAGGCTTTATTGTGGAAAATGGAAAAACCGTTTGCCAACCGTCTGCGCGTTTCGGCACGCGGCGTGGAACAGTATTCCGACGCTACGCGCCGCTGGGTCAAAGGCAATCAGACCGCCAACCAAGTCAAACTGTTTTTAAGCTTGCTCGGCGGCGACACTGCGGGTTTACGCGACAGTTTTGACATCACCTTGCACGGCAAGGCGCAAGACTGGCGCATGGTTTTGCACCCGCGCGATGCCTTACTCCAACAAATTTTCACCCGCATCGAACTGACGGGCGGACAAACCGTGCGCAGCATTGTATTGTATGAAAAACAAGGCGATCGTAATGAAATGCTGTTCGAGCGCGTGCAGTTGAACCCTGAACTTAACGCACAAGATACGGATGACTTGCGCTTTTGAGCCATGACATCTCGTCTTATCGCATATCGGCACAACGGCGTAAAAGGAGTATGGAATGCCCCTCCCGAAATTCTTTTCAGACATCACCATCATACTGACACTGAGTTTGCTGACAGCCTGTAACCCGTCGTCGGCACAAAGTACCGCACAAAAATCGTCCGACAATAAAACCTTTGCCGCCACAGCCTCGCAACAGCCGGGGCATTTGCGCCTGAAAAATGATCTGGATCGCCCGCAGGACGGTTACTGTCTGGACATTATGGGTTCCGGCCAATACGTGCGCTTCGACCTGCCCATGACCGCGCACAATTGCAAACCCGGTCTGTACGCAGACGAAGCCGTCACCATCATGCCAAACGGCGAATTGTTTTTCCCTGCTTATAATGTCTGTACGACCGTCGCCGGTCTGAATGGTCGGGCATTGGACGGTGCTGCCGTTTTGGCGCGCCCTTGTGGCGAAGATACGCCTTTTATGCGCGCAGAAGCCTTACAAAAATTCACCTTGCATCAAGACGGAAAAATCGAATTAAAAGACTCGGGACTTTGCCTGAGTGCAGGCAACGAATCCGATCGCACATTTGAGCCGACGCACCGCTGGCGCAGTTTGTTCGTCACCCGCTGCGCAACGACCAAACCCGAATTATCGCAATGGTATTTCACCATTCCCAAGCCGTAAAACATCTCTTTCCTTGAATAACAGGCTGCCTGAAAGATTAACGTGCGTTTATTTTCCGCCTTTTCGAGAACACACCTCAACATGCTGCGTGCGGCTTATTTGCTGCTGCTGATTCTTCTGACGGCATGGTTGGGGCTGCGCTTGGGCAGCGGCCAAGCCATCGAAACCGATCTGACCGCGCTTTTGCCCGCAGATGCGTCTTTATCCGCCACGGAACAACAAGCCATCGCACGCAACGACATAGCGCTGAACCGCCAAATCATCCTGCTCGTCGGTGCAGACACACCGCAACACGCCATGCAAACCGCAGCGGCGATCGCCCAACAATGGCGCGACAGCGGGCTTTTCTCGACGGTGCGCGAGAGCATCCAACCCGATCTGGCGCAACTGGAAAACGAACTGGCAACGCTGAATCTGGCCTTGCTGCCTGAAACCACCCGACAGCAGCTGATGCATCAGCCCGCAGCGTTTTTCGCGCAGCGTGCCGCCGAGATCACCAATCCGTTTGCCGCGTCGTTTATTGCTCCGGACAGAGATTGGCTCGGTTTTTCGACACAAGCCCTGTCGGCGCTGCATTTTTCCGACACCATCCAACGCGACCCGACTTCCGGCATGTTGCTGCTGCATGAGGAAAACATGACTTGGGTCTTGCTCAATGCCACGCTGCCTGAAGACAACGGCATCATCAACGCACCGCCCGAACTGCTGCCGCTTTTGCATGCCGGCGAAAACTTTGCCCGTTCGCAGCAAGCGCAAACCTTAATGACCGGCGGGGCGATTTTTGCCGCCGAAGGCCGTGCCGCCGGTGAACGCGAAAGCCGCATCATGAGTACGGCCGGTATGGTGCTGACTACTTTATTGTTGCTTTCGGTGTTCAAAAGCCTGCGTTTTTTGTCTTTATTCGTGCCGCTGGCGGCAGGTTTGTTGATGGGCATGGCGGCGACGGTGGCCTGGTTCGGGCAGATTCATATTTTGACCTTGGTCATCGGCACCAGTCTGGTCGGGGTGTTGATCGACTTTCCTTTGCACTGGCTGTCCAAGGCGGTCGCGCCCGATTGGCGGGCAGAACCCGCCATGCGCCGCATCGTGCCGACTTTTGTGATTTCCCTGCTCATCACCGTCAGCGGTTATTTGGTGCTGCTGGTAACGCCTTTGCCGATTTTGCGGCAAAGTGCGATTTTTTCCGCCACTTCCTTATTCGGGGCGTTTTTATGCACGGTGCTGATTCTGCCCTTATTTTTCCGCACCACGCAGGTAACGGTCAGCCCGCTCTTTTTACGCGGGGTCAATGCCCTTTTCGAAAGCTGTTTCCGCTTAAAGAAAAGCCTGTTGCGTCCTGTGGTTTTGCTGTCATTCGTGCTGATTCTGCTGTTTGGGCTGTGGCGCGGCAATTGGCAAGACGATATTCGCGATTGGATCAGCACGCCGCAAGCTTGGTTACAGCAAGCGCTCGCCATCGGGCAAAAAACCGACATGATGCCTGCCGGTCAGTTTCTGCTGATTGAAGGCGACGACAGCGACGCGCTGGTGCGCACCCATCGTCAGGTCGCCTCGGCACTGGACACCTTGCAGGCTGCCGGAACGTTGGACGGTTATCTGGCATTGAACCGTTGGATCGCACCGCAAGCGCAGCAGCAACAAACCCGACAGGCTCTGCTCGCTTTATCCGACCGCCCCGACACTTGGCAGGCGCTGCGCGATGTCGGCATTCCCGATGCGGCGATCCGCGAGGCTTTGCACACCGCTGCCGCACGCCCCTTGCTCTCGCTGGAAGACAGTTTGCACACCGCTCCGGCCGAGCCGTATCGTGCTTTATGGTTAGGCACTTCGTCCTCCGGCCAAGCTTTATCGATGGTGCGGCTCTTCGGGGTGCATGACACCGCCGCCTTATCCGCAATGAGTGAAAAGATGCCTGATGTGCATTTTATTGACCAACGGGCGCGCTTGAATCACCTGTTTCACGACACGCGCGATGAGGCGATTGTGCTGAAACTGGCCTCGTATCTGTTCGCGTTTGTGCTCTTGGCTTATTTTTTCAAGGCTTCAGGCAGCCTGAAAATCTTGAGCGTACCGATTTTTGCCGCCGCGATGACATTGGCGGTACTGGGCATCATCGGTGAAACCGTGACCTTGTTTTCGGTGTTCGGCCTGCTGCTCGTGACCGCCATCGGCGTGGACTATGCGGTGTATGCCAACAGTGCGCACATCGGCCGCATCGAAAAACGCTGCGGCATCACGCTCTCTGCGCTGACCACCATGATCTCTTTTTCTCTGCTTGCTTTGAGCAGCACGCCGGCGATTGCCGGTTTCGGCATGAGCGTCGCACTCGGTGTGTTGTTCAATGCCTTGTGGACGGCGTGGTTGTTCGACACCCGGCCGATTCCCCGCTGATGCGCCTTCAGGTACAATCGCGCATGGTTGTGCTTCGGAGGACTTTATGAATCTTTTCAGGGAGATTTCACATGAATTGTTTTGATGTTGCCGTGATCGGTGCAGGCCCTTCCGGCGCAGTCGCTTCGGCATTGCTCCACCAAAAAGGCTACCGCGTGTGCGTATTGGAAAAACAGCATTTCCCGCGCTTTGTCATTGGCGAGAGCCTGCTGCCGCATTGCATGGAGTTTCTCGAAGCGGCGGGCATGACCGAAGCACTCAAAGCCGAGGCGACGTTTCAATTCAAAAACGGCGCAGCCTTTACTTGGGGCGAACGCTACACCGAAATCGACTTCACCGACAAATTCACGCCCGGGCCGGGTACGACTTATCAGGTCAAACGGGCCGCTTTCGATAAAATCCTCATCGACGAAGCCGAACGCCAAGGTGTCACCGTGCGCTACGGTCAAACCGTGGAAAGTGTCGACTTTACCGATGAGGGCGTCACGCTGGCGGTACAACCCGAAAACGGCGACCCGTACACCGTACAAGCACGCTTTGTGCTGGACGCCAGCGGTTACGGGCGCGTATTACCACGCCTTTTGGATTTGGAAATACCGTCGCACCTGCCGGAACGCATGGCGTATTTCACCCATATCGACGACAACATCGCGCGCGACAATCCCGAATTCGACCGCAATAAAATTCTGATTTCCACCCATCCGCAATGGCGCGATGTGTGGTTGTGGTTTATCCCTTTTGCCGACGGGCGTACTTCCATCGGCGTGGTCGGCACGCCCGAGCGCATTATGCGCAAGGACGTAGAAGGCGCGGAAGCCACCCTGAAAAAATTTGTTGCGGAAATCCCGCGTTTGAACCGCCTGCTCGTCAATGCGGTGTGGGACAACGAAGTCCCGTTTCGCACCCTGAGCAGCTATTCGGCCAATGTCAAAGCACTGTGCGGCGACAAGTTCGCCTTGTTGGGCAACGCCTCCGAATTTCTTGATCCGGTGTTTTCCTCCGGCGTGACCATCGCCCTGCATTCGGCACACCTTGCCGCCAACGTACTGGACCAAGAACTCCGAGGCGAAAAACCCGACTGGCAGCAGGAATATGCCGAACGCTTAATGATTGGTGTGAATGCTTTTCGCACCTATGTCGACGGCTGGTACAGCACCGCTTTCCAAGACGTGCTGTATGCCGAGGAAATCAACCCCGACATTCGCCGCATGATTGCTTCGATTCTGGCAGGCTATGCATGGGACACCGATAATCCTTTTGTCGCCAAATCCGATCGCCGTCTGGCAGCGCTGGCCGAGCTGTGCGGCCCTGCGCGCTTGGCTTAACCCTTTTCCGCCGCCGCGCGTAAGCTGCGGCGGCATGATTTTTTCTCGGTTTTCACCATACGGACAACCATGACCCATCTTTACCGCCACGATCCGAAAAGCGCACTCGAAGCCAAACATTTTGCCCAAATCATCGCCCACGGGCCGATTTTGTTTCAGGCTGCCCGCGTATTGCGCGAACGCAATATCCTGCAAACCGTTGCCGATGCCGGCACGCGCGGCATCACGCTGGAGGCCATTGCCGCCGCCGTCCATTTGTCCGCATACGGTACGCGCGTGCTGATGGAGGCCGGTTTGGGGATGTATCTTTTCACACAGGACGAAGACGGCCGTTACTTTTTGGCCAAAACCGGACAATACATGCTCAACGACGCACTCACCCGCGTGAACATGAATTTTGTGCAGGACGTGTGCTATCGCGCCATGTTTCATCTGGAAGACGCCATTGAACAAGGCACGCCTGCCGGACTGACCGAACTGGGGGACTGGGACACGGTGTACGAAGGCTTGTCGCAACTGCCGGATCATATCCGCCAAAGCTGGTTTGCTTATGACCATTTTTTCTCCGACAGCACATTTACCGAAATCGTCAAACGTTTCTACCGCGACAATCCGATTCGCCGTCTGCTCGACATCGGCGGCAATACCGGCAAATGGGCGGCTTTGTCCGTGCGCCACGATCCGCACGTTCACATCACCCTGATGGACTTGCCCGGCCAAGTCGACATGGCGCGCGAACGCATCAAAAACATGGGCTTAAGCGAACGTGTAGATGTGTACCCCGCCGATATTTTGGATGCGTCCACGACTTTTCCCACGGGCTATGACGCGGTGTGGATGAGTCAGTTTCTGGATTGCTTTTCCGAAGAGCAGATCGTGTCGATTTTGCAACGCGCCCAAGGCTGCCTGAACGAAAACGGGCACATCTGGATACTGGAAGCCTTTTGGGACAAACAACGTTTTGAAACCGCAGCGTTTTGTCTGCAACAGCTTTCGCTTTACTTCACCGCCATTGCCAACGGCAACAGCCAAATGTACGACTCGCGCGTATTCAAGCGCTGCATCGATCAGGCAGGCTTGGAAGTGGTGGAAGAAGTCGACGGCTTGGGCTTATGTCACACCTTACTGAAATGTCGCGTACGATGAAAAAATACCTGCTGCCATGGTGTGTCATGCTGCTGGCAGCCTGTGCCGGCGGTCATCTGCCTATCGTGCACAGCCTGCCTGCCTTGCAGCAAAGCTTTGTGTTTCAAGTCAGCCGGCAAGGAGAAGGCGGAGACCGTACGCAAAGTTTATTGGTGGTCGATGCGCGTGACGCGCATGCTTGGCGCTGGATACAAACCGACGCACTGGGCGCGCCGGTGGCACGACAAATCTGGCAGGACGGGCAGTGGCGCAACGACGGCTTTCTGCCGCCCAACCCTCAAGCACGGCAATTGTTCATCGCCACCTTGCCCTTGATGCTGACACCGGCGCAGTTGCAACAAGCCCTGCCCGATGTTCAACTCGCCACCGGCGCACAAGGCGATACCACGTTCAGCCGTGACGGTCGGTTTTTATGGCGCAGCACACCGCACGGCCAAGATGCGGCGGTCATTGACTTTGGCGACGGAGAAGTGCGGACGGTAGAACGCTTGCGCGAATAAAACGGCCGCTACGTTTCAGACTGCCTGAACAGAATTGATCACAACACCTTATGACAGAAAAATTTTACCTCAGCCGCCCCGGCATGATCAGTAGCTTGGGCAGCGGCATCAGCGACAGCCTGCATGCTTTGTTCACGGGCAAGCCCGATGAATTATTGAGCAGCGGGAACGCTTGGGTGCAAGACAAAACTTTGCGTTTGGGCGCGGTACGCACCGCCTTGCCCAACTTACTCACCGTGCCCGCAGCTTTTCGCAGTCGCAACAATCAATTACTCGCCGCCACTTTGCATCAAATCGACACTCCGTTTCAGGCTGCCTGCAAACGTTACGGACGGGAGCGCATTGCGGCGGTTATCGGCACCTCCACCACTGCTGCCGATGAAAACAACCCCGCCTTCCGACAATATTTAAGCGGCACTCCGTGGCAAGCAACCGACTATCTGCATGCGCGCCATCAGATGTCGAATCCTGCCGATTTTGCGGCATGGTGTTTGCAGCTGCAAGGTTCGGCGTACAGTATTTCCACTGCCTGCACTTCCGGCGCACGCGCCTTAATCAGCGCGGCACGGCTGTTGCGTTTGGGCGTATGCGACGCCGTGGTGTGCGGCGGCGTGGATACTTTGTCGCAATTGACGATTAACGGCTTTCATTCGCTGGAAGTTTTAAGCGACGGCATTTCCAATCCGTTTTCCAAGCAGCGCAACGGCATCAACATCGGCGAGGCTTCCGCCGTGTTTGTGATGACGCGTGAGCGCTTGTCCGCAGATGATTTATTGCTGTTGTCTTACGGCGCGAGTTCGGACGCTTACCATATGTCCTCGCCGCATCCGCAAGGCGCAGGCGCCATCGCCGCCATTGAAGCCGCATTGTCCGCAGGCAGCCTGAACGCCGCCGACATCGGCTGGATAAACCTGCACGGCACGGGCACGGTGCAAAACGACGCCATGGAAAGTCTGGCGGTGGCGGCCACGCTGGGCACGAATATCCCCTGTACCTCGACCAAACCCTTGAGCGGACACACTTTAGGCGCGGCCGGTGCGCTGGAGGCGGCTTTATTATGGGCTGTGATTTCGCGGGATGACAATCCGCACGGCAGGCTGCCTGAACACCATTGGGACGGCCAAGCCGACGAAGCTTTGCCTGCTCTGCGCTTTTGCGGCGAAAACGACTGTTGGTCGACATCACGCCGTATCGGTTTAAGCGCATCTTATGCGTTTGGCGGCAACAATGCCGTCTTGATCATCGGAGAAGAATAATGCAATGTCCGATCACACATGTTGCACCTTTGCTGCCGCACAGCGGCGCAATGGTGTTGTTTGAAACCGTAGAATCTTACGATACGGAATCCTTGCGCGGTACGGCGATGATCACGCCGGACAGCCCGCTGGCGGATAACGGCCACTTTGCCGCGTGGGCAACCATGGAAGTCATGGCGCAAGGCATCGGCGCACTGGCCGGCGCACTCGCGCACGACGCGGGCGAACCGGTGCGCTTGGGTTTTTTGCTGGGTACGCGCTGTTTGGAGCTGTTTTTTGATACGATACCCGCGCCTTGCCGTTTGGGCGTGAGCGTGCGCCAGTCGATTCTGGATCACAACGGTTTCGGCGTTTTTGATTGCGAATTGACCTTACGCCATGATCCGCACGGCAAAGCAAGTGCAGACGACCGTCTGTTGGCACGGGCGGCATTGAACGCTTTTCAACCGAAAAATGTGGAAGATTATCTGAAGGAGTCTGCATGAACACAGAAACCGTCCTCATCACCGGCTCGGGACGCGGCATCGGTCGCGCCATTGCTCTGAATCTGGCGCAGGCAGGCTATGATATCGTGGTGCATTGCAGAAGCCGCAGAGCAGATGCAGAAGACACCGCCGCCGCGGTAGAAGCCGCCGGACGCACGGCACGCATCTTGCAATTTGACGTGTCCGATCGGGCTGTCTGCAAAACCATACTGGAAGCGGACATCGAAACCCACGGCGCGTATTACGGCGTGGTGCTGAACGCCGGATTAACCCGCGACAATGCTTTTCCGGCGTTAAACGATGAAGATTGGGACAGCGTGTTACGCACCAACTTGGACGGCTTTTACAATGTGCTGCACCCTGTCATCATGCCGATGATTCGCCGCCGCAGCGCCGGACGCATCGTCACCATGACCTCGGTCTCCGGCATCATCGGCAACCGCGGACAAGTCAATTACAGCGCGTCCAAAGCAGGTTTGATCGGCGCATCCAAAGCCTTGGCGGTGGAATTGGCCAAACGCAAAATCACGGTCAATTGCGTTGCACCCGGCTTGATTGATACCGAAATTCTGGACGAAACCCTGCCGCTAGCCGAGATTTTGAAAAGTATTCCCGCCGCACGCATAGGGCAGCCTGAAGAAGTCGCCCATGCGGTCGCATTTTTGATGTCACCCCAAGCATCGTATATTACCCGCCAGGTTTTGGCGGTGAACGGAGGATTATGTTAAAACGTGTCGTGATTACCGGCATCGGCGGTATCTGCGCTTTCGGGCGTGACTGGTCAAGTGTGCGCGAGCGTTTTTTGCGCTATGAAAACGCCGTGCGCACCATGCCGGCATGGGATGCCTTTCCCGATTTAAGCACCCGCTTGGCCGCGCCGATTGCCGACTATGCGCCACCTGCCGAATGGAACCGCAAGCAACTGCGCAGCATGGGCAGACTGTCGCAAATGTGTGTCGATGCCGCCTCCATTGCCTTGACCGATGCGGGTCTGATCGATGACGCGAGCATTCGCGACGGACGCATGGGCGTGGCCTGCGGCTCCTCCATCGGCTCGACCGCCGATATTCGCGACGTGGGCGAACTGTTGCTCACCGGCCAATCCGAAGGCTTCAACGCCAACACTTACGTACGCATGATGCCGCACACCGCTGCGGCCAACATCGCGGTGTTTTTCGGCTTAAAAGGGCGGATTATCCCCACTTCCAGCGCCTGCGCTTCAGGCAGCCAAGGCATCGGTTATGCGTATGAAGCGATCAAATACGGCAAAATCCCGATGATGCTGGGCGGCGGCGGCGAGGAGTTATGCCCGTCGGAAGCCTATATTTTCGATTCCCTGTATGCCGCCAGCCTGAAAAACGACGCCCCAAAAGCCACGCCGCGCCCCTATGACACCGCCCGCGACGGCTTGGTCTTGGGCGAAGGTGCGGGGATTTTCGTGTTGGAAGAATACGAGCACGCCAAAAGCCGCGGCGCAAAAATCTACGCCGAAATCGTCGGCTACGGCAGCAACGGCGACGGCAGCCACGTCACCCGTCCCGAACGCGCCACTATGGGCGTGTGCATGCAGCTTGCGCTGCAGGACGCGGGCTTGCCGCCCTCTGCCATCGGCTATGTCGATGGCCACGGCACCGCCACCGAGCAAGGCGACATTGCCGAGACCTGCGCCACCGAAGATGTTTTCGGCAGCAATATTCCCTTAAGTTCGCAAAAAAGCTATCTCGGACACACTTTGGGCGCATGCGGTGCGCTAGAGTCGTGGTTTGCGGTGGAAATGATGCGTGACGGCCTCTTCATGCCCACCATCAATCTGCACAACATCGACCCGCGCTGCGGCAATGTCGATTACATCACCGACACCGCCCGACGCATCGACACCGAATACGTCCTCAACAATAATTTTGCTTTCGGCGGCGTGAACAGTTCTTTGATTTTCCGCAGAATATAAATACTTGCTGCTGATCACGATTCAGGCTGCCCGCATCATTGCAGGCAGCCTGAAATTTTTGATAATCCTCAACCATGCCGCCCATATTCGCACGCTGCCAAGGGCGTTTGCAGTACACACTTTTCCGATACCGCATCATTTTCAGGCAGCCACACCACCGACAGCATCCAGACATCATCCAGTATCCATGACTGATGCGACCATGTCGCACCGGACGGCGAAAAGAGTTTGACCGCATCCCCTTCAAACATGCAACCCACGCGCACCATATCTTCGGGAAAATATAAATTTTCCGCCTTGAGCAACGCCTCTTTCACCGTCCACAAGCGATAAAACGCTGCCGCATCAAAACCTGCCCGCGCCAACGCGGCCCGCTCTTCCGTGGTGCACACCCACGCTGACAATGCCGCAAAATCACGCGGACGCATGTGTTCCAAATCCACCCCAATGGCACGAACATCCGGAGCGGCGGCACACACCGCATGACCGCGGCTGTGCGAGAGCGAATGGAGAAACGGCATCGCGCCATAGTATTGCCGTAGCCGTGCCTTCAACACGCGGCTGACCTGCCACTCCAACTTATCGTGTACAGCCGGATGGCGCACCGCACGCGCCGCATCCTCCGCATCCAGCCGGGTACGCGCATAATCTTTGCTCGCGGCAGGCGTGGCCACCATCACATACGGTCGAGGCGCGGTTTTTCCTTGTCTTGGTGCTTGCGTTGTCATAATGTTTGTCTTATCCCGCATCGTTCAGTATGATTGCCAAAATCTGTTTCATCGAACAGATAAATACTCAGGGCGAAGGCACACCCCGTCCGACAGCGTGCTTCTTGGCACATGAATTCAATCCATCCCGAAAGGAATCGTATGAAATCCGCTCTTAAAACGGTACTGGGTATTGCCATGATTTTGGCGGCAGTCTCCGCGCATGCCCGTAACGACCGCATCGAATTGCCCATCAAAGACGCTCTGAACACGCCGGATGCGCAAGAAGTGCTCGATCCGGGCGTGAAGCTTGTTTTCGGCGGCGGTGGCGGCAATGTTATCAGAAAAAATCTGTCCTCACGCCAAAGCGCCAATTCCGTCGGTAAATCAGACGAGGCTGCCTGCAACCGCGCCTTTTTGAATACGCTGAAACAGTTCCAAACCCGCGCCCGCGAAATGAACGCAACCCGCGTGGTCAACATCACCACCTACTACGGCAACGAACGGGTGAAAAGCTCCTCGCGCTTTGTGTGCCACGCCGGCAGCGTGATTGCACGCGTGACCATGAAAGGCGATATCGCACGTTAAACCGCTGTTCTTTCAGGCAGCCTGAATCACTTCAGGCTGCCTGTTTCATGGGAAACATACCGAACCAACCCAAATCAGAGTAAAATATCGTTTTACTCACCTCCCTGTTATTTGAGATGCCTGAGCACAGCGATACTTTACCCACAAAAAACATTCTGGTCGTATCCTACTCGCAGACCGGACAACTGCAACAAATGGTTGAGCATTTGACCCGACCTTTGCAGCAGGATCATACGCTGACGGTCGAGACCTGCGCCTTGCGTCCGCATCCGCCGTTCGCCTTTCCGTGGCGGTTCATGCGTTTTTTCGATACCTTTCCCGAGACGGTGCATTTGCAAGCCATGCCTTTGGGTGAACTTGACCTAAAGCGTGAGCGTTATGATTTAATCATCATTGCTTACACTGTATGGTTTTTATCGCCGTCGCGCCCGATCAGCTCTTTTTTCAGCCAGCCTCAAGCGCGCGCGGTGCTGGAAAACACACCGGTGATCACGCTGATCGGCTGTCGCAATATGTGGTTGATGGCGCAGGAAAAAATGAAAAAATTACTCGCCGATGCGCGCGCGAATCTGATCGGCAATATCGTCAAAACCGACGAATGCGGCAGTGCGGCCAGCTTTATTGCCACGCCTTTATGGATGCTCACGGGGAAGAAAAAAGCCGCATCATGGCTGCCTGAAGCCGGTGTCTCAAGAGCAGATATTACCGATTGCGAACGCTTCGGCGTGAAAATCCGTGATGCTTTGCAAGAAAATCAAGCGCTTAATGAACGTTTATTGCAAAACATGGGGGCGGTTTACGTCAATGAAAAATTGATTTTGAGTGAAACCGTCGCCCACCGCAGTTTTTATCTGTGGGGCAAATTATTGATGGCGGCAGGTCGCGTGGCACCGTGGTTGCGCCGTGCGATGCTGTGGTTTTACATCGCCTTTCTCATCACCATGATTTTGACCGTATTGCCGGTCAGCGTGGTTTTGAAAACCCTGTTTTCGCCTTTATTGAAAAACACCATTCGCCGCCAAAAAGCCTATTTTGCACAACCTTCCGGCGAATAACCCGCAGGCTGCCTCAGACGCAGTTTTTGCGAAGCCAAAACCTCTTACCCGCACATGGAACATACTTTATCCGACGTTTACATCACCCGTACCGCCGCTTTTTTGCCCGGCGAGCCGATTGGCAATCAAGACATGGAAACGGTTTTGGGCAAAGTCGGCGCATTGCCCTCACGGGTGCGCGAACGCATTTTACGTGCCAACGGCATCACCACGCGCCATTACGCGATTGACCCCGTCAGCCGCGCCGCCACGCACACTTGCGCCGAATTAACCGTCGCCGCCGTGCGCCGATTATTCCAAAACGGCACGGACAAAAACGCGGTATCGCTCTTGGCCTGCGCCACGTCTTACCCCGACCAAATCATGCCCGGACACGGCGTGATGGTGCACGGCTTGCTGAACGATACACCGCCGTATGAAGTCGCCAGCCTGTCCGGCGTGTGCGCGGCAGGCATGGCAGCGATGAAATACGCTTGCAATTCGGTACGCTGCGGCGAACACGAACACGCGATCGCGGTGGCCGCCGAAACCGCTTCCGCCGTGATGCGGCGCGAGGCCTTTCAGGGAGCCTTTGACGAGGCCAAAGCGGAAAACTTCACCCCTGAACTGGCGTTTGAAAAAGATTTCCTGCGCTGGATGTTGTCCGACGGCGCAGGCGCGGTGTGTTTGAGCAACCGCCCCGCCGATGACGCGCCCTCGTGCAAGGTTTTATGGATCGATTTGATTTCCTATGCCAACGAAATGCCGGTGTGCATGTACGCCGGCGGCGAAGTGCAAGACGGCGCGTTCGTCGGTTGGAAAAGCATTGATGCCGATGAACGCCAAGCGCGTAACGTGATGAATATTCAACAAGACGTGAAATCGTTGAACGCCAACATCGTCGGCTACGCCTTGGAAAAAGCCCTGACCGCCAGCCTGAAAAAACACCCGATAACTGCGCAAGAGATCGATTATTTTCTGCCGCATTATTCGTCCGGTTATTTTCGGGACAAGGTGTATCAAGGTTTATGCAACATCGGCTTTGAAATTCCCTACGAAAAATGGTTCACCAATTTGCCGGCTAAAGGCAACACCGGCTCGGCATCGATTTACATCATGCTCGATGAGTTTTTGCGCACGGTCAAACCGCAAAGCGGACAAAAAATCCTGTGTTTCGTACCGGAAAGCGGACGCTTTTCCTCGGCGTTTATGTTGCTGGAAATGGTGTGAAAGCATTTTAACCAAGGCTGCCTGAAACATTGAAAACCTTTCAGGCAGCCTGAGACACCCCACCCGAAACCATGAAAATCGAAGACATTCCGCAAGACAACAGCAAAACCTACGACGGGCATCAAAAAGTCATCTACGCCACCCGCGGCGGACAATACGTCAAAAGCACCAGCACCGGCTGGGAAGACGAAGCCTACGCCACCGAACAAGCGGTGGCCGACTTGGACGATCAGGCACAGGAAGCGGCGCAGGCGGTCAGGGACGGCCGTTTTTCCGTGCTGTATTACTGTATGTATCGCTACCGTTACGACATCGCGGGCTTGGCGGCGGCGGCAGGACTGTTTCGCTGGCAGGTGCGCCGCCATTTGCAGCCGCGTGTTTTTGCCCGCTTGCCCGAAAAAACCCTGCGCCGTTACGCTGCCGCGTTTAACATCGACGATACTGCTTTCAGGCAGCCTGAAACCCTCCTCCCCACAAAAAAAGAACACCACTCATGACCATCGCATGGACACACCACCACACGGCGCACTGCGAAAGCGGCGTGATGTCGGCACTGCTGCAACACGCCGGACTGAACTTTGATGAAGCCATGACGTTCGGTTTAAGCAGCGCGCTGACTTTTGCCTATCTGCCCATCGTCAAACTGGGCGATATGCCTTTGATTTCCTACCGCATGCCGCCCGGCGCCATCATTCGCCGTCTC
Source organism: Neisseria sp. (assembly GCA_030538055.1). Taxonomy (GTDB): domain Bacteria; phylum Pseudomonadota; class Gammaproteobacteria; order Burkholderiales; family Neisseriaceae; genus RGIG9985. The sequence goes on along the minus strand of JAUNUS010000001.1, from coordinate 88,825 downwards.
AGTAAAATGCTGGGATTAAACCTCTACCGCCGAAAATTCTCCGACCCGCAGCAAGGCATGGCGGCACTGGACCATGCCTTGGCGCAAGGGCAACCGGTCGGGCTGCAAACCTCCGTTTTCTGGCTGCCTTATTTTCCGCAAGAAATGCGCTTTCATTTCAACGCGCATAATTTAATCGTGTACGGCAAAGAAGGCGACGATTACCTGATCAGCGACCCGATTTTTGAAAGCGTGCAGCGTTGTCCGGCGGAAGATTTGCAACGCGCCCGTTTTGCCAAAGGCGCGCTGGCAGGCAAGGGTTTGATGTACGGCCTGAACGCGCCTGTGCCGAACCTCACCGAGCTCGATATGCCGCAACTGATCCGCCGCGCCCTGCAAAAAACCGCCCGCCAAATGAATGCTCCGCTGTTTTTCATCGGCACACGCGGCATCAAAACACTGGCGCGCCAAATCGAACGTCTGCCGCACGGCAAAACCAGCGACGCTTACCGCAAACGCTACTTGGGTCACATCGTGCGTATGCAGGAAGAAATCGGCACCGGCGGCGCAGGTTTTCGTTATCTGTACGCCTATTTTCTGGAACAGGCCGCCGCACAATGCACCCTGCCTGAATTGAAAACCGCAGCGGACGAATTGACCGACATCGGCGACGCATGGCGTTCATTCGCCTCGCTGGCGGTGCAACAATGCCGCCGGCCGCAAGACGCCGCCTACGCCGACATCGCAGACGCATTACGCACCATTGCTAAGCGCGAACAGGCGTTGTGGCAGCAGATCGGACACATTGCCAGAGACCTTTGCCAAAGTCCGTAATGTGGATGCAGTCGCTTCAGATAGCACCGCAGGAAGCGCAGACATATCGTGCAGATAAGCAAGATTCCGAGGAGCGCATCTCAAAGAAATGCGTCGCAGGATGGATTTTTGTAAAGGTCTCTGTCCGCACGATTTGAATAGTAAGCCAATCAAAAAGCCGTCGGCATTCAAATGCCGACGGCTTTTTTAATGACTGATTAAAGGCTGCCTGAACTTACTTCCACGCCGTTTTCAGACGCTCTCTCAATTCTTGTTCGTCTTTCGGGAACAGCCCGTGGCAGAAAACATTTTTTAAGGCATAGCGCAACGGGTCTTGGCGGTACATCGAGCTGCCGACGCTTTGCCATGAGCCGCCACGCGCTTCAATCCAGCGTTGATTGACGGTATCGCCGAAAGCAAAGGCTTTGTAAGTGCCTTCTTTGCAGTTAATGCCTTCTGCGCTGAGGTTATCGTAACCGCCTTCGCTGCGAATGTTCAGCACATAACGCACGCTGCGGTCGGGCGCGCGGTACACTGATGAAAGCAGTAATGACGGCGTGCCGATAAACGTGTTGCTGACGCTAAAAGACTGCCACGCCGCGTCATCTAAGGCAGGAAAAGGCGGTAAGTCTTCTTTTTGCTCTTGCCACGGTTCGTCTTCGTGGTCAAAGCCCGGATTGTATTGATCTTTTTTGGCGAAAGCGGTGCTCGCAGCGCATAGTGCGAGCAAAATCAGCCATGATTTTTTCATTGTTGCGTATCCTCGGTTTCAGGCAGCCAGCCGCCGCCTAAGGCGCGGTAAAGGGCGATTGTCGCGCGCGCCGTTTGCTGACGGGCGACGATCACATCGTCGCGGTATTGTAAAGCATCGAGTTGCGCCTGCAAAACATCTTGATAAGCGTGGTAACCGTTTTCATAAAAGCGGCGGCTGTCGGCGGCGCGTTGTTGCAGCACGCGCTGCGCCGCGCCTAAGGTGGTCAGATGTTTGTCCAAAGCGGTACGCAGCGCATACGCGCTGTCGGTTTCCTGCAAGGCGGTGAGCAAGGTGTGGTCGTAATCCGCCAAGGCTGCCTGTAACGAAGCGTCTTGCGCACGGATATTGGCGCGAATCCGTCCGGCGGTGAAAATCGGCAATTGCACGCCGAGGCTGACCAAAGAAGCAGTGGCGTTCAAATCGGGCGCGCTGCCGATGCCGATGCGTCCGTCTTGCAACATAAAATTCAGATAAAAACGCGGCAATAAATCCGCCCGTGCCGACGCGAGTTTGGCAGCGGCGGTTTGCACGGCGGCGGCACGCGCCCGCACGTCGGGACGGCGTTCAATCAGTTCGGACGGGGCGATGCCGACAGGCGGCGCAGGCAGCGTCGCCAAAGCTTGCGGGTTTTCAGGCAGCCTGAACGTTTGCGGCGACACGCCGAGTAAAACCGCCAGTTGTTGTTCGGCTTGGGCGCGTTGGGCGCGCAGCGGTTCGACCTTGGCGCGCAATTGCGTCAGGCGTGCGCTGCTGTTGCGCACATCGTTTTGCGTGGCTTGACCGGCACGGAAACGCCCTTGTGCATAGCGTTCCAGTTCTTGCACGGCGGTGATGCTCTCTTGCAGCACTTTGCTTTGCGCATCCAAGGTCGCGATCAGAAAATACGTATCGGCAATCTGCGCCGCCACGGCGGTTTGCGCGGCGTGAAACATTTCCTGCGCGCTCAAAGCTTGTGCCGCCACCGCATCGGCATCGCTGGTTTTTTTGCCGAAAAGATCGATTTCCCACGAAGCGGACAATGCCGCCAAACGGTGCGAATCCGTCATTTTCATTTCCGACGGCATCTGTCCGCCCATCGCCGCCAACTGCGGCAGACCCGCCAGCGGATTATCCGCCTCGACGCGCTGCCGTCCGATGTTGGCGGAAATGCCCGCCTGCGGCAACACGTCGGCACGCGCGGCCGCGGCAAACGCTTGCGCCGAACGCATCCGCTCACGCGCCGCCGCCAAGGTGAAATTTCCACCCAAGCCTTGTTCAATCAAAGCATTCAATTCGGGGTTATGCCAGTGACGCCACCAGCGGGCGATATCCTGTTGCGCGCCGGCGGCAGCGGCATAACGAAACTGCTCGGGTGCGGCCACCGTCGGCGCAACCTCCACGCGGGTAACGGTGCACGCCGCCAGCACAGCCAAAAGCGGCAACGACAAAACAAGACGACGATTCATACGGTGCAATTCCTTATCCTGTGGCGCAAACCAATGTTTGGGCAGCACTGAAACATTGGTTTCAGGCAGCCTGAATTTATCACAATTCGTTCGCTTGCAGCGGTTTTTGTTGCACTTGCAGCCGTGTCAGCCGATAAGTCAGGTATTTGAGCACCACGCCGTAAGCCGGCAGAAAAAATAAGGTACTGATCAAAACTTTCACCACATAATCCACCGCGCCGATGTGCAGCCAATTGGCCGCCATGAACGCATCCGTACTGCGGTAAAACGCCACTGCAAAAAACACCAAAGTATCCGCCGCGCTGCCCAACACCGTCGAAGCCGCCGGCGCAATCCACCACGCACGCAGTCGGCGCAAGCGGTTAAACACCGTAATGTCCAGCAATTGCCCGCACACATACGCGGCAAAACTCGCCACGGCAATGCGCGCCACAAAGCCGTTAAACGTCAGCACCGCCTCCGCGCCCGTCCACGCTCCGTCCTGAAACCACACCGAAACCGCATACGACACCGCCAGTGCAGGCAGCATCACCCGCAAAATGATTTTGCGCGCCAAACGCTGCCCGAAAATACGCACCGTCAAATCGGTGGTGAGAAAAATAAACGGGAACGTAAACGCGCCCCAAGTATTGTGAATGCCCCATACCGTAAACGGGAACTGCACCAGATAATTACTGGCGGTGATGATGGCGATGTGCCAAAACGTCAGCCAATACAAAGCTTTGAGCTGTTGCTCACGGGTAAATTCATACATGAAAGATTTCCTTGAATAAGGCTGCCTGAACGTCTTTTCAGGCAGCCTCATGATTGAATAAACGGTGTTCTGCCATGCGTTCAAAGCGCGTGTCGGCGCGTCCGTAATTGGCAAACGGATGAATCGCAATCCCGCCGCGCGGCGTAAACCGCCCCAGCACTTCGATGTATTTCGGCTGCATCAATTTTAATAAATCCTGCAAAATCGTATTGACGCAATTTTCATGAAAGTCGCCGTGATTGCGAAAAGAAAACAAGTACAGTTTCAAAGACTTGCTTTCCACCAACAACTCATCGGGAATGTACCGTATCACGATTTCGGCAAAGTCCGGCTGCTGCGTCATCGGACATAAGCTCGTGAATTCGGGGCAGTGAAAGGTAACGAAATAATCCGCATCGGGATGACGATTGGGAAAGGCCTCAAGCACGTCGGGCGCGTAATCGCGCGGATAAACCGTGCGCGCACTGCCCAGCAAGGTCAGGTTTGAAGTATCGCTCATTGATGATGTCCTAGTTTTTTATAGTGGGATGGTTGCGAACCACTGGAAGTGCGGCATTTTAATGTTTTTTGACCATGGGGACAATGCGAAACCCTTTCTGTTGATGTATTTCTTGTTTTTATCGCAACGATTCAGGCAGCCTAAAAATAGTGTTGCAAAAACTGTTTTAGCCGCATACAATCGCAACTTAGCACTTAGAGTTATCCTTTAATTGATGCGGAAAAAATGAATGTTTACCAAATATTACATTCAACCCACCGCATCTTCACACCCGAAAAGGAAATACCATGCTGCAAAAAAACGACCTCAAACAAATCTCCGAATTCATGCAACTGCTGCTGGATGCAGAAGGCATCACCATTGATACCGCCCCCGTGAGCAGCGGTCATTTTACCTTACGCGGCAAACAGACAATCGGTTTTGACGATATTCGCCGCCGTTATCCACTGGTGAATCTTTATGTTCAAAAAACCGATGACGGTACCGATTTATACTGGCGCGCTTTGCGCCAGCTTGGTGTGCAGCGTCAGGTACAAGTGTTTGCCACTTATCGCCAGCAGCAAAACATCTTGTCCTTGCACCCGCCGCTGGCGAATCTGCACCGTGATTTACACATTGCCCGACCTTTCACCATGACCACAGACAAACAGCAACTGACGGTGGATAATTGCCTGAGCGCAGACCAAATCGCACAATTGCAAGAAAAACTGCACTACCGCAGCGCTTACCGTTCCGAGACTTCAGGCAGCCGCTTTTACCTGCCCGGCGTAGCCATGTAGTGCACGTGATCGATCACACCATGTTAAACTGGACGGCTTCTCCACCGTCCGTTTTCTGTTTGCAATGCCCGATTTAGCCGCCCGTATTGACCAGATTCTGCCGCAAACCCAATGCCGCCAATGCGGCTACACAGGCTGCCTGCCTTACGCCCAAGCCGTGGCGGCAGGAAGCGCGGCGATCAATTTATGCCTGCCGGGAAAAGACGAAGTGATGCGCGATATTGCTGCATTGACCGGTCAGACACCGCAGCCCGTCGCGGCAAGCGAAAACTGCCTTGCGGTGATTGACGAACAAGCCTGCATCGGCTGTACCGCCTGCATCAAAGCCTGCCCGAGCGATGCGATTGTTGGCGCCGGCAAACTGATGCACACCGTGATTGCCGACGAATGCACCGGCTGCGGTTTATGCTTACCGCCGTGTCCGGTCGATTGCATTGCCATGCTGCCTGAAAGCAGCGACTACCTGCCGCGCCGCCCGATTTTATCCGCATATCCGCAAGCACGTTTTGCCGCCGCCGAACACGCCCGTGCGCGCTTTGCCGCCAAAACCGCCCGCAGCACACGCCCGCGACGCGCCAACGCCCAAACACACCCTGCCCGTCCCGACATCAGCGCACTGCTGGCGCGCGCCCAAAACCGCGCCGCCGCCAACGCCACCGAACGCATTGCCGTACAGTCGCAGGATTTGCAACAAACCCTGCTCGCACAACAAAAAACCCGCGCCGCCTACCGCAACGCCCAGCGTGCCCTGCGCCATGGCACGGAAACGGAACGCGTCGCCGCCTTGGACTATTTGCGCAGCATAAAAACATCAGAAGAATAAAGCCGCACCGCAACACAAAACCGACAGAAAACATGCGCCATCAAGCGATTCATTATATGATGCACTTTCTTACGTCTGACTCACTTTAATAAAGGAAAACCCATGAAAAAACTCACTCTGTGGCTGGCGGCGTGTTGTGCCGCATTGACTTTGGCTGCCTGCGGCGCGGGTGGCTCTCCCGAAAAAGTCGCGGAAAAATACGTGCAAAGCGTGTACGCCGGCGATGCCGAAACCGTGCTGCAAACCGTGTATTTCTCGGATGAGATGAAGCAAGAAGTCGGTGTGGAAGAAATGGTGCGCGGCAAAATCAAAGCCATGGTGGCCGAGCAAAAACAACGCGCTAATGCCAAAGGCGGGGTTAAGGACATCAGCAGCACCGCTGCCGAATATTCCAATGAAAACACCGAGGCTCGCGTCAGCGTCACCACCACTTTCAAAAAGGCCGACACCCCCGATACGCAGCAGATTCGCCTGATTAAAAGCGATGACGGCTGGAAAGTGAAGCTGTAAAGAGGTTGCTGCACACGCAATCCGATCAAAGAAAGGCTGCCTGAAAGGTAAAAATCCTCTTCAGGCAGCCTTTTTTGCCATTATCCCACAGGCCAAACGCCTTGCAAGCTTCACTGGATGCAGGTTTGAAAACCATACAGAATTTAGCGTTGCAGCAACACCGTTATTTTTCCAAGACTGTTGAGCTGACAACTTTGCAGGTAGCTTACCCCAACGCTTTGCAACATCCGGCGCAGTTTGGAGTCCGACGATTGCAGAACCGTCTTGTCTATACACAGGCTGTGTGCTTTAATTGCCAACCATTCGGTCAACCGGACGGCCAAAAACTACGCTTTTGGGTTTCTCCGCACTTCGTGCTCCGACGCCGGTTACCTTCAACGTTAGCGATATAACAATGAAACCTGGTTCTTCTCTTGAAAAAGATGTACAGCGCGTATATTCATACTTGCTCAACATGCGTGACGAGGGAGTAGTTGTTGGTAATCCAGTATTCATGACAGGAAAGTCCGGTGTTCAGCATGAAGTTGATGTCTACTATGAATTTCAACGAGCGGGAATACGGCATCGTGTAGCCATTGAGTGTAAAGACTGGGCAACTCCCGTCTCAAAAGGACAGATTCAAGAATTTGAATCCAAGCTCCGTGATATCGGAAATATCACTGGAGTAGTTGTTTCTCGGAATGGTTATCAAAGTGGAGCAGACACATTCGCTAAACATTACGATATTCTGCCTCTCCTTTTTGAAGATCTCCCATCTTTCAATACGCTGATGGTTGAGCGCCTAAAAGCTGTTGCACTTCCTGACGAGGATTATGTTGGTGAACCGTTTTGGATCATTATGGAAATTCAAGACGGAAAGATAACAGGCTCACATTACGGGACTAAAGACCCTGCATCAGACACTAAATTGATCCCGTTGACGTTCTCAAAAATACATGCAGAGCGAATTTTTCGTGAAGCGAAACTCGACTCCACGCGGTGGGCCATTCGAGGCCTTCCTCGCTATGCTTTGCGCGCCTTTCTCATTACACTAGAGCTTTATGAGAAAAAAATGAACACTGGCGCCATTATTTGTTTTACACCACCCGGCGCACGACATGACGCCAGGTTTGTTGGTATAAAAGCGTCAAGAGAAGACCTGATTCGTGACTACTATGGAGATCCAATTCCTTCTATTATCGAAGATGTTGTCAATCGCTAACCCTTCGGTTATGCGGATGCCCAAAAGCCACGCTTTGGGGTTTCCTTCGCACTTCGTGCTCCAGCACTGCTTACCTCAAACGTTAGGGGTTCAGAGAAATGACTCTAGGAACTGAAGAATTCAAGGCTGAGATAAAAAGCCATTGTCGAAAGTAGAAGGTCGCTTGGTCAGCGCACTGAAAAGCTTGGTGGCTTACCAATACCCATCTGAGGTGTTCTCACTATCTTTTGAAGTATTTGGCGAATCATTTACCTCCGAGTTTCCTGTCAGAGTTTTTTTCATGGACAGAGATAATTGTGAGTATTTTGTGTATGCTGATGGTAAAGCAAAATATCCATCTCCTATCGCCCCAGAAATTTTGGAGGTCAACGGTATTTATCCAGAGAAATTGGAGGCGAAATTTCAGGAAGAAAATCCTGCCGCTGATGCTTGGTCACTAGCAACGAGTGAATTTATTTCGTGGTTTTATGCCTGCTGGCTTAGAGCAGGAGGAGAGAATTTTTATCTTTTGGCATCTATCGGTGGACATGATTCCGCTAAAGAATTCAATCTTAAAAGTGGTGTATGGCAAGAGCGTAATGCTCATTTTCACCCCTAACCCGTCGGTCAAGCGGACACGACTTAACGCAAACGTTAATGCTGGTGACCATCAACCAAAAACGGCATCGCAGAATATTTCATCCGCCATGCCGTGTATCAATAAAAAGGCTGCCTGAAAGGTAAAAAACGTTTCAGGCAGCCTTGATTTTACTCTGCGTCTTCTTTTTCAATCAGCTTTTTATCACGCCCTTCGCTGGCGGCGCGCCCGATGTTTTGTTGGTATTGCTCAGGGTTTTTCAGCAAATCCAAGGCGGTTTTTAGTTGCACGTCTTTGGCAGGGTTCGGATCGCGGCTGTTGAGGATTTCGTCCATCTTTTCTTCCTCGGTCTTGGCTTTTTCTTCCGTTTTGACCGCTTCGGCTGGCTCGACATCCAGATTGATTTTGCCTTTGACTTCTTTACCGCCGTCGGGGTTGCTGACGTGACCGCTTAAATCGGCTTCGCGCATTTCAAAAACATCGTCTTTGCTTTTGATTTCCACGTCCGGCACGATGCCTTGCGCCTGAATCGAACGTTCGTTCGGGGTGTAATACAAGGCCACCGTCAATTTAACGCCCGAACCGTTGGACAGCGGAATCACCGATTGCACCGAGCCTTTGCCAAAACTTTGCACGCCCACCACCACCGCGCGGCGATGGTCTTGCAGCGCGCCGGTGACGATTTCGGAAGCCGAAGCCGAGCCGGAGTTGATCAGTACCGTCATGGGAATTTTTTTGATGTCGGCAGGCAGGCTTGCCAGCGGGTCGTTACCGCCTTTGCGTCCGGGCAGATAATCGGCGCGGGCGGCTTTGTACTGCACCGCATCGCGCCCGTCGCGCCCTTTGGTGCTCACTACCACTTCATTCGCCGGCAGGAACACCGCCGATACGCCGACCGCCTGATTGAGCAAACCGCCCGGGTCATCACGCAAATCCAGCACCAAGCCGTTCAGTTTACCGCCGTTTTTCTTGTATAAATCATTGATGTTTTTCACCAAGTCATCCAAAGTGCGCTCTTGGAACTGCGACACGCGCACATAGCCGTAGCCGTCGTCCAGCAGTTTCGAGCGCACGCTTTTGACTTTAATGATTGCACGGGTGATTTGCACCACAATCGGCTTGCTGCTGTCTTTGCGCGTCAGGGTCAGGGTGATTTTGGTGCCGGGCTTGCCGCGCATTTTTTTCACCGCCTCAGTGGTGCTCATGCCGCGCGTCGATTCATCGTCGATTTTGATGATGTAATCGCCGCTTTGCACGCCGGCGCGTTCGGCAGGCGTGTCTTCAATCGGGGCAATCACCATGATGAAATCGTCTTTTTTGCCGATTTCCATGCCCAAGCCGCCAAATTCGCCTGCGGTGCTTTCTTTCAAATCCGTGAAATCTTTAGCCGTCATGTATTCGGAGTGCGGATCAAGCCCTTGTACCATGCCTTTGATCGCACCTTGCAACAACACGTCGTCATCGGTCTGCTGGTAATAATTCGCCTTAATCTGTCCGTACACTTCGGCAAAGGTGCGAATATCCTGCACCGGCAGCGCATCTTTGCGACTGTCGGCAAAGGACTGCATCGACAAGGCCAGCACTGCGCCCGTAAATGTACCGGCCACATACACGGCGATTTTTTTGAAGGAGTTTTTTCGCGACATACTCTGTTTCTCTTAAAATAATCAAATGATTAGAATGCTTGTGAAATTACTTCACCCAGCTCATGGGATTGAGCGCGCGGGTGTGGTAACGGATTTCAAAATACAGTCCGGAACGTTCGCCGGGCAATGCGCCGCTCATGCCGAGGCTTTGGCGCGCATTGACTTGATTGCCGCGCGCCACCGCCAGCGTGCTCAAGCCGGCATAAACCGTCAAATACGCACCGTCGTGATCGACAATCACCGTATTGCCATAACCGCGCAAATCGCCGGCGTAGGCAACATCGCCCGCCGCGACCGCTTGCACGCTTTGCGATTCGGTGGCAATGTACACGCCGTTCCACGCCCCGCCTTCCGGTTTTGCCGCGCCGAAGCGTCCGTACAGGCTGCCTGAAAGCGGTAAGCGTAATTGCCCTTGCAAACGGGAAAACGCGCTGCGCGGCGGTGTCTCATCGGCGATCACCGCCAGCTCGCTTACCACGGCTGCGCCCGATTCGGCTTGTTGGGCGGCAAGCGCACGCGCGGCGGCGGCTTTTTTCGCCGCGGCTTGCCGTTCTGCGGCGCGTTTGCGCGCTTTTTCGGCAGCGAGGCGTTGCAACAATGCGGACAAACGCGCCTCGTCGTTTTTCAAGGTTTTGATGCGTTTTTCGTTACGGGTGATGTCATCGCCCAGCTTGTCCATGGCGGATAATTGTACGTCTTTTTGGCGGGATAAATCGCGCACGATTTTTTGTTGACGCGTCAGCAGTTGCTGCACGCGCTCGATTTGCACCGCGATTTCCTCGCTTTGCCGCGCCAGCTCTTGCTGTTGTAAGGCCAGATTATCCAACGCGCCGCGATTGGCTGCCTGTAAATAACGCATGTATTGCAACTGCCGTCCTTTATCGTTCGGATCGGCGTTTTGCAGCATCAAAATCACCGTCTCGGGGCGGCGGTTACGGTATTGGGCATTGAGCAATCGCGCCACTTGGGCGCGGGTGCCGTCGATTTGGGTTTGCAGCGCGGCGGCGTTTTGTTGCAGACGGGTTAATGCTTGCACCGCTTGTTTTTTCTCGCGCAAAATCTTATCCAACTCGGTGCGTTGTTGCTGCAATTTCTTATCAATGGTACGCACTTCGGCGGCAATTTTGCCTTGCTCGGCTTTTTTGGTACGCACTTCGCGTCCGGTCTCTTCAATCGCCTGCCGGACTTTGTTCAAATCTTTGGACGAAGCCTCGGGCGCTGCGTGCGCCACATTCGCCGCCAGCAACACCATCAAACAAAAGCCGTTCAGTCTACCCATTCGATTAAATTTTCTCCGGTCATTTCGGCAGGTTGGGGCAAACCCAACATTGCCAAGAGCGTCGGCGCAATGTCTTTGAGCGCGCCGCCCGCTTTAATCCGCGCTTTTTCCCCGATGTACAAAAACGGCACGGGGTTCGTGGTGTGTTGCGTGTGCACCTGATCGTTGGCGGCATCAAACATTTGTTCGCAGTTGCCGTGATCCGCCGTGATCAACACCTCACCGCCTTGCGCCTGCACCGCCGCCACAATCTGCCCGATGCACACGTCCAGCGCTTCCACGGCGCGAATCGCCGCCGCCATCACGCCGGTATGTCCTACCATGTCGCCATTGGCAAAATTGCACACAATCACCTCAAAGCGTTGCTTTTCCACCGCCTCGACGATATGCCGCGCCACTTCCGCCGCGCTCATTTCAGGCTGCAAATCATACGTCGCCACCTTGGGTGAAGGCACGAGAATCCGCTCTTCCAGCGGATACGGTGTTTCATTGCCGCCGTTGAAAAAATACGTCACGTGCGGATATTTTTCGGTCTCGGCAATGCGTAATTGGCGCAAACCCTGCGCGGCAATGTATTCGCCGAAACCATTGGCAATGCTTTGCGGCGCAAACATCACATCATGCGTGTAATCCGCACCGTAATCGGTCAGCGAAGCAAAATACGCCGGCTGCGGCACCCGTGCACGGGCAAAGCCGTCAAACGCAGGAAAGGTCAAAGCTTGGGTCAATTCGCGGGCGCGATCGGCGCGGAAATTCAAAAACAACACCGCATCACCGTCTTGAATCGGCGCATCGTTCACCCGCGAAGCCTGCACGAATTCATCGTTTTCGCCGCGCGCATACGCCAGTTCCAGCACCGCACAACCCGAGGCTGCCTGAAACGCCTCACCCGTGCCGGTGAGCACATCATAGGCTGCCTGAACGCGCTCCCAGCGGTTATCCCGATCCATCGCGAAAAACCGCCCGATGACCGCGCCGATTTTCACCTGCGGATGCGCCGCACAATAATCATCCAAACGGCGCAAATAATGCTCCGCACTGCGCGGCGGCGTATCGCGCCCGTCCAAAAACGGATGCACCACAATGTTCAAATCCTGCGGCGCAGCCGCCAGCACCGCAAAAAAATGTTCGATATGACTGTGCACACCGCCGTCGGACAAAAGCCCGATCAGATGCAAAGTCTTATCCCGCGCCACCGCAAAAGCGCGCTGCAATACGGCATTTTCCGCCAACGTGCCGTTTTCCGCCGCGACATCGATCCGCGTAATATCCTGCTCCACCACGCGCCCTGCGCCGATGTTCAAATGCCCGACTTCGGAATTGCCAAACTGCCCCGCAGGCAAACCCACCATGCGCTCGGACGCATCAATCGTGCCCAAGGCATATTCACGCCGCAGCCGCGTCCACATCGGCATATTCGCTTGCAACACGGCATTGTCACGCACCTCGGCACGCTCGCCGAAGCCGTCCAAAATCAACAGCACGATAGGTTTTTTGCGTAAAGAAACAGCAGTATTCATGATTACATCGTCATCTTAAAATTCGCCGCATTATCCCAGATTTTACGCTTTGGTGCGAGGTACGCTGCGCTGCCGAACTTCGTTTTAACTTCGCAGAAGCTGTGTTTCAGGCTGCCTGAAAACATCTTAAAAGCCGTTCAGGCAGCCTCAATTCAAACCACAAACCACGTCTCTCGGCACTCTTTCCGTCTTTTTTACAAAAAACGCTTACTTTTCGTGCGCTTGGCGTTACAATTGTTATCTTTACCCTAAATATTGCCCTGAACCTTATTCAGAGGCTCCCTGAAACCTTATTCCAATCAACAGGAGTTTTTCCGTGAAAGTAGGATTTGTCGGCTGGCGCGGCATGGTCGGCTCGGTGCTGATGCAGCGTATGCGCGAAGAAAATGATTTTGCACACATCAAAGATGCGGTGTTTTTTACCACTTCCAATGTCGGCGGTGCTGCGCCCGATGTCGGTCAAAGCGAGCAGTCCTTGCACGACGCGAATGATATCGCGCGGCTGGCGGACATGGACATTATCGTCACTTGCCAAGGCGGCGATTACACCAAGGCGGTGTATCCGCAGCTGCGGGCGAGCGGTTGGAACGGTTTTTGGATTGACGCGGCATCGGCTTTGCGCATGGAAGACGATGCGGTGATTGTGCTGGATCCGGTCAATCGTAACGTCATCGACGCGGCTTTGGCGCGCGGCGTGAAAAATTACGTCGGCGGTAACTGTACCGTGTCTTTGATGCTGATGGCTTTGGGCGGTTTGTTCCAAAACGATTTGATCGAATGGGCGACCAGCATGACTTATCAGGCCGCCAGCGGCGCGGGGGCGAAGAATATGCGCGAGCTGATCGCCGGCATGGGCGCGGTGCGCGACTGCGTGGCAGACGAGTTGCGCGATCCCGCTTCGGCGATTTTGGATATTGACCGCAAAGTGTCGGACTTTTTGCGTTCGGACAATTATCCCAAAGCCAACTTCGGCGTACCGCTTGCAGGCAGCCTGATTCCGTGGATTGATTCGGATTTGGGCAATGGTCAATCCAAAGAAGAATGGAAAGGCGGCGCGGAAACCAATAAAATCCTCGGTCGCAGTACGAATCCGCTCGTGATTGACGGCTTGTGCGTGCGCATCGGCGCGATGCGTTGTCACAGTCAGGCTTTGACGATTAAGCTGAAAAAAGATTTGCCGGCGTCCGAAATCGAGGCGATTTTGGCGCAAGCGAATGCGTGGGTGAAAGTCGTTCCGAATGAGAAAGAAGCTTCCATGCACGAGCTGACTCCTGCCGCCGTCACCGGTACATTGTCCGTGCCGGTCGGGCGCATTCGCAAGCTGGGCATGGGCGGCGAATACATCAGCGCGTTCACGGTCGGCGACCAATTATTGTGGGGTGCGGCCGAGCCGGTGCGCCGTGCATTACGCATTGTTTTGGGTTTGCCGGTGTAAAAAGCGAACAGCGGACGGTAGAAGCCGTCCGTTTTCTTGGAGCCTCTGAAAAAGGCTGAGACCTTTGCATAAGAAATGCGCCGCAGGACGGATTTTTGCAGAGGTCTCAGGCTGCCTGAATAATCATGGCGAACTCTTGCCGCGATTTGCCGACTAAGCGCGATCTTTCCCCGAAAGAGCATCATGGAAAAACTGGTTTTAACCTTAATCACCGTGCTGGTATTGGCAGGCGGCGTGGTGTGGGGCGTGGCGATGCTGTTGGGCATCTTCCAAATCTCGCCTTTGCTCGGGCTGCTGGTGCTGGCGATTACCGTGCCGTGTTTGATTTTCTTCGGGCAATTGGCGTACCGCCAAATGCGCCAAAACCGTGACGACCCCTATCGCAACATTAAATATTAAGGATTTTTATGCTGATCACCACTCAAGACAAACTGGAAGAATTCGTGATTGAACGCACACTGGGCTTGGTGCGCGGCAATGCGGTGCGTGCGCGTTTTTTCGGTAAGGATATTGTCGCCGGATTGAGAAATCTGGTCGGCGGCGAAGTGAAAGAATACACCGAGCTCATGGCGCAGTCGCGCGAGCAGGCGATTGACCGCATGGTCGCCGAAGCGCAAAAATTGGGCGCGGATGCGATTGTCGCGGTGCGCCTGACCACGGCGACCATTTCGGAGGCCGCTTCCGAACAAATGGCCTACGGCACGGCGGTGAAACTAAGGAGCCTCTGAGGGGCTCGTGACGGCGGCTTTAACTGCTCTTTTCTCGTCATACTGCGTCCCACATTTAGGGTAATAGAACCACTATTACCCTAAATATGCTCCTTGCCTGCCAAAAAAATAGCAGCCAAATCCACTCGCCAGAGCTTCTCAGAGGCTCCTTGAACGGGTCGGCGGTTAAAGACGTTTCAGGCAGCTTTCAGGCTGCCTGAAAGCATTAATATTAAAGGTTTTATCTTGTGCTGAGTTTTGTTCGTTCCGGAAGATTTTGGTTCAAAGCAGCGGTGTATGCGCTGGGCACGACGTTTGTGCTGACGGCCGCCGGACAGATGATTTTGTTTTTTTTGTTCAATACCGACCGCGTATACGCCGCCGTGCAACAAGCACTGGCACCGTCCGGTTACCGTGTGCACTTTGAAACCCATATCGGGCGTTCATGGTTCCCCGCGCCCAGCATTAATCTGTACCGTTTTTCCCTCGAGCCGCAAGCGTATGAAGACGAGCCCCTGTTCAGCGCGGAGCGCGTCAATGTGCGCCTGTCTTACGCTTCTTTGTTCGGCGCGGTGAAAGTCGCCAAAATCACCGTGACCAAACCCACCATCAATGCGGTGCATTTTCGCGACGGCTCGTGGAACACCGATGCGTTTTTGCACGGCAAACATTCGCCCGCCACCCTGCCGCAACGCGTGGTGATGCATGACGGCGTGTTAAATCTGTATGACGAAAACAGCGGCCGCCGTTATCAACTGAGCGCACTTAATCTGGACTATGACGCGTCATTACTGCAACTGGGCGCACACCTGACGCAAGGCTTTGCCTATGCGCCGCAGCTGAAGCTGCAAACCCAAGTCTTGCGGCATGACGTCGGTTATGTGCTGCAAAACGTCAGCGGCAGCCTGAACGCCGAATTACCCTACCTCGGGCGCACCGAGGCGCGCTGGCAAACGCCGTTGCTGCGCTGGCAACGCGGCGGGCAATGGTCAACGGGGAAAATCGACCTCGAAGGCACTGCGGCATGGAATCAACTGGCCTTCGGCATCAACAGCGAAGGCTGGACGGCCGACACCACACACCACACCGCGCGTGCAGGCGGTCTGCGTGCTTTGTTTCATTGGCAAGACAAAAACGGCACTTGGGACGGCAGCCTGAACATTGACGACATGGCGCGTCAAAACACCGTGTGGCGCGCTCCCGTTGCCAAATACGAACTGACCCGCAAAAGCCGCGAACACATCCGCGTGGCACGGGTGCAAGCCGCCGTCAAATTCAATCACGACACCGCCGCGCTCTCGCTGCAAGAACTGGTCGCCACCACCATTCAAACCGCAGCCGGCGGCACGCATCCTTTATGGCAGTCCGAGCTTGCAGGCAGCCTTGATTACGGGCGCGGGCAATACTTGCATGCGGATTTGGCGGGCACGTTTGACCGCCAGCCGTTGAGCATCAGCCTGCGTCACCGCGCAGGCGACGATGCCCCGCACCTGCTCGACATGCGTTTGGATGCACTGGATCTCACGCCTTATCTGCCCACCGGCGGCTCATTACAGTCCATTCCGCAGAAACTGGACGCCGCTTTTGTCGCCGGTGAAAAATGGCTTAACCGTCTGCACTCGCTCACCGTACAGACGACGATCAATATCGGCCGGTTGAGTCTCGACAATTGGCAAATCGACAAACTGCACGGCACGGTATATGCCGACCGCTACGGCGTGGCATGGGAGAACATGGCCGCCGACATGTACGGCGGAAAAATCGAAGGTTCGATCAAAGTGGCCAACACTTCACCGCGCACTTATTACATTGATCAAATTCTCCACGGCGTCAATGTGCGCGATTGGATCACCGACTGGACGAGCTATCCGTATTTGGACGGCACGGGCAATATCTTGATCAATCTGCGTTTAAGCGGCAACAACGCCGCAGAGCTGGCGGCAAACGTCAACGGCAGCACCCTCGTGAACGTCAATGACGGCACCATTCGCGGCATCGACATGCACAGCCTGCTGAAAAACAGTGAAAGTGCGGTCAAAAACCTTTCCGCCGGCACCATCGATTTTAATCATCACACCCGCACCGCCTTTCGCTTTTTCACCGTACAAACGCGCTGGGTCAACGGTGTCGGCTACACGCCCTTGATTGCGTTTGCAAGCGACAACATCAATGTCAGCGGGCAAGGCAAACTCAGCCTGATCGATTACGGTGTGGACTATTCCCTGTCGATCGCGGGGAAATTGCCCGGCGGGCGGACGGTGAATTTGCCCTTGCGCATCACCGGCACGCCCGAACGCCCGGTGTACGCGCTGGACTACCGCGCCATCACCCGCGACTCGCGCCACGAGCAGGATAAACAAGACGCGGTCAAAAACGCCTTACAACAACAATGGCAGCTCTTGCAATAATCCGCGCCGCGCTTGCCGGCAAACACTACGCGGCATTGTTCAGCCGTCATGCGCCTGATGAACATTTGTGCGCACAAATCGCCGCCGAGTTTCCGCATTGTGCGATCGACTGGATTGGGTGCGCCGATGCGCAAACCTTTCAGGCAGCCTATCACCCTGCCTTGTCCACGCTTAATCCGCGCGGCATCAGCATTTATCCGCTTTCGGCACGGCAACGTTGGTGGTTTTTTTCGCCGCAAAACATTCATCTCTTGCCGCAACATTTCTCCCCCGAACATTTACACCTCATCGACGGCACATTGCCCGAAATGTCCGTACCGCCGCAAAAACCGTGGTTCAGGCTGCCTGAAAGCGTTCCCGTTTCCCGCGTGTGCATTGTCGGCGGCGGAATTGCGGCAGCGGCAACCGCACACGCCTTGGCACAACACGGCGTGGCGGTCACGGTGCTGGAAGCGGCGCGGATTGCCGGTGCGGCTTCGGGCAACCGCCAAGGTTTGCTCTACGCGCAAATTTCACCGCACGACACCGTGCAAAGCCGTTTATTGTTACAGGCTTACGGTTTTGCCTTGGGCACATTGCGTTTGGGGCTGCCTGAAAGCGACGCATGGCAGCAGTGCGGCGTGTTGCATCTGGATCACGATGCCGCCGCCACGCGCCGCAACCGCGCGCTTGTCGCTCAGCCGTGTTCCTTATACCGTTATTTAGAACGCGAACAAGCAAGCGACTGTGCCGGCATGGAGCTGGCAAGCGGCGGTTTATGGTGGCCGCATGGCGCATGGATTCACCCGCCCGCCTTGGTGCGCGCGCTGTTACGGCATCCTTTGATTGATGTACGCGAACACACGCGCATTGTGCAATTGCAGCATAACGACCACGCATGGCAATTGCACGCCGCAGACGGCACAGTGTTTTCAGGCAGCCATGTGGTGTTGTGCAGCGGTGCGGCACAAGATTTAATCCGTCCGCTCGGCATTGAACCGGCGGTGATTCGCGGGCAAACCGACAATGCGCGCGCCGATGCTTTTTCAGGCAGCCTGAAAACCGCTTTGAGCGGTGCCAGTTATATTTCCCCTGCATGGCAAAACGCGCATTGTTTCGGCGCAACTTTTCAGCCGCATGATGAGGACACCGCGATTCGCGCCGCCGACAGCGCGGAAAACCATGCCGCATTGGCGCGATTGAATCCGCAATTGAGCGCATCACTTTCTCGCGAACCTTTGGCAGCGCACGCTGCCTTGCGTTGCGACGCTTACGACCATTTGCCCGTAGTCGGCGCACTGGGCGACGCCGCCGCGATGCGTCAGGTTTACGCCAAACTTGCCCACGATAAAAACTACCGCCTCGAGGCGGATTGTCCCTACCTGCCGCAGCTGTACGTGAACACCGCCCACGGCTCGCGCGGTTTGTTGAGTGCGCCTTTATGCGGTGCGGCGGTGGCGGCGGAAATACTGGGTTTGCCACACCCGTTTGACCACGCTTTGCGCGCGGCACTCAGCCCGAATCGCTTGATTATCCGCAATATCATCCGTTTTTGAATCGCATTATTTTTCAGGCAGCCTATGGAAGCTCTGAAACGAAGTTCCTAACATCGCGTATAATGGCAACCTTTTGCACGAAAACTTGAATTCATGGAAACGACTTTTGTCTTAAACGGATACTACACTTTGATCGCCGCCACGCTGGTGTTGCTGCTCGGGCGGATTTTGGTTAAAAAAATCAAACTGCTGGATAACTTTAACATTCCCGAACCGGTGGCGGGCGGCTTGTTGGTGGCATTGCTGGTGCTGGTTTTGCACAGCGTGTCGGGTTTTTCGATTTCGATCGAACGCAGCCTGCAAGACGGTTTGATGCTGATGTTTTTTGCCTCGATCGGCTTGAGTGCGGACTTTTCACGCCTGAAAGCAGGCGGTATGCCGCTCGTGATTTTTCTGGTGGTGGTCACGGGCTTGATCATTATTCAAAACGTGGTCGGGGTCAGCTTGGCTTCGCTTTTCGGGCTGAAACCGCTGACCGGTCTGATCACCGGCTCGGTCACACTCACCGGCGGGCACGGCACGGCGATTGGTTGGGGTAAAACCTTTGAAGAAAACTTCGGCATCCACGGTGCGGCGGAATTGGGCATTGCTTGCGCCACGTTTGGTCTGGTACTGGGCGGGTTGATCGGCGGGCCGGTGGCGCGCCGCCTGATTCGCGGCATTCCCACACCAAGCGTGACCGATGAGAAAAAAGAAGTCGAACTGATGTTCGAGCAGCCGCATAATACGCGCTTGATCACGGCTGATTCCGCTTTGGAAACCTTGGCCATGTTTGCAGTGTGTCTGGCTTCCGCGCATTATCTGACGCAATGGATGGCGGCGACTTTCCCCGATTCCACCTTCAAAATCCCGACTTTTGTGTGGGCGTTGGGCGTGGGCGTGGTGGTACGCAATACTTTATCGCGCGTGTTCAATTTCCCCGTGTTTGACCGTTGCGTCGATGTGTACGGCAATGTTTCCTTATCGTTGTTTCTGGCAATGGCGTTGCTGTCTTTGAAACTGTGGGAGCTGTCCGCGCTGGCGGTGCCGCTTTTGGTGATTTTGACCGTACAAACCGTGGTGATGGTTCTGTATGCGTATTTCGTCACCTTCCGCGTGATGGGCAAAGACTACGACGCGGCGGTATTGACCGCCGGTCATTGCGGCTTCGGCATGGGTGCTACGCCGACGGCGGTGGCGAATATGCAGGCGGTCACGCAACGTTTCGGTGCATCGCATAAAGCGTTTTTGATTGTGCCGATGGTTGGGGCGTTTTTTGTGGATATCGTCAATGCGACGATTTTGTCGATTTTCACTTCTCTGACTTTCTTGCAATAAACATTTTTCGCGAGGGTTCACATCATGCGTTGGGGTAATCTCTTAGGGTTGGCGGCTGCGTTATGCGGATTAAGCGCGTGCGAACTGGAATCGGCGCAAGAAACAGCGGATAAAAACCAAGCCGCCCTGTGTGCCGATCCGCAAATAGCCGCACAGTACCGCGACATCGTGCGCGAGCGGCTTGCCGCCGTCACCGCCGCACGGGTGAAGACGGATTTTGCCGACTTGGTGGACGCGAACACGGTCACGGCAGGCTTGGCCGACAGCACCCTGACGCTGGAAAA
Source organism: Neisseria sp. (assembly GCA_030538055.1). GTDB lineage: Bacteria > Pseudomonadota > Gammaproteobacteria > Burkholderiales > Neisseriaceae > RGIG9985. The sequence goes on along the minus strand of JAUNUS010000001.1, from coordinate 68,560 downwards.
TGCGCGCCATGACAGCAGCGCGGCCGTCTCGCCCGAACGCGTTACCTGCCGCGCACAGTTGAACATCGTGCTCTCGCACGAAGTGCTGGAACAAGCGCGCACGTACGCGCCGTTTATTTACTCGCCCAACCGTTACTCGGCGGAAGTGAATAATGTCGCCAACATCAATCTGGTGTCGCGCACCGACAATGCTTTTATTCAAAACATCACCTACAGCGTACTGCTTCATCCGCCCGCTTCGGGGCGCAGCGTGGTGGCCAACGACACCGAGCTGAACCGCATCGCCCAAACTTTAAGCAGCGCATTATTGCCTTACGGCGTGAAAGCCACTGTCACGCTGAACGGTGAAGCCGTGCCGCGTGATGAAGCCTTACAACAGCTTTTTTACCTGAGCGCGGGCGATAAAACCGTCAATAGCGGCGAGTTGCCCGTCAATAGGCTGCCTGAAACCGGCTTTCAGGCAGCCTCCGCACCCGTTATCAGCCTTGACCCGAGCGAAGCACGCCGCCAATTGGGCGCGGCACAAGAACAATTGCAAACCGTCTGGGCGAATCTTGACGATACCGTGCGCCAAAGTCTGGCGGAAGAAGAAGGCCAATGGGTGGCGTCGCTGGACGCTCGCTGCCGCGAACAGGCCGCACCGAATCTGCCGCCGGAAGACGCCCAAATCGCCTGCCGCACGCGCCTGACTCAAGAACGCGTACGCTATTTGCGAGGCTTTGCGATTGAATAAGCCCGTGCAGAAAATCCCCAAACGCCGTCTGAACGGCGTTTTGTTGCTGGATAAAGCAAGTGGTGTTTCCAGCAACACCGCTTTACAACAAGTGCGCCGCCTGTACCGCGCCGAAAAAGCCGGACACACCGGCGTGCTTGACCCTTTGGCCGGCGGTTTATTGCCGATTTGTTTCGGCGAGGCGACCAAATTCGCCCAATACCTGTTGGACGCGGACAAAGCCTATTGCGCCACGCTTAAACTGGGCGAACAGACCGCCACCGGCGATGCGGAAGGCGAAATCATTGCCCATACTGACCATATGCCAAGCCTTGATACCTTTCAGGCAGCCTGTAACGCCTTTCTCGGCGAGATCGAACAGATTCCGCCGATGTATTCCGCGCTCAAGCACCAAGGCCGCGCCCTGTACGATTATGCCCGCCAAGGCATCACCATCGAACGCCAGCCACGCCGCGTCAGCATCCACGCGCTGCATCTGCGCGCTTACGCACCGCCCGTCGCCCGGCTGGACGTGACCTGCAGCAAAGGCACTTACATCCGCACGCTGGCGGAAGACATCGCCCGCCATGCCGGCACGCTCGCCCATTTAAGCGCGCTGCGCCGCACCGCCACCGCCGGTTTCCGCCTCGAAGCAGCGCACGAATTTGCCTATTTGCAAGGCTTGGACGAAACCGAACGCGACGCATTGTTGCTGCCATGCGACAGTATGCTGCCCCATATCCCTGCGATCACGCTGCCTGAAAGCGATATTGTCCGTTTGCAATGCGGTCAGACTGTACATTGGACGGAGAATAACGCTATAATCTCCGTCTTTCGCGTTTACAACGCGCAAAAAACCTTCATCGGACTGGCGCAAACCGGCACAGGCTGCCTGAAAGCGTTAAGGCTGATGAGCACCGAGGCAAAAACCTCGGCATAAAAGGAGTCGGCAAGGGTACACACTCTGCCGCACTTGTCTGAAATCCTCACGGAGTAAATACCATGGCATTAACCGCCGAACAAAAAGCACAAATCGTCAAAGACTTTCAACGTAAAGAAGGCGATACCGGTTCCAGCGAAGTACAAGTTGCACTGCTGACTTTCCGCATCAACGACCTGACCGAACACTTCAAAACCCACAAAAAAGACCACCACAGCCGTCGCGGTCTGTTGCACTTGGTCAGCCAACGCCGCCGTTTGCTGACTTACCTGCGCCGTACCAATGCGGACACCTACCGCGACCTGATCGCACGTCTGGGCTTGCGTAAATAAGTTTTGATGCCGATAAAAAATCGCACCGTTTTGATACGTTGCGATTTTTTTATGCTTAAAAAAGCTCTGAATGCGTGCCGATTCTGGCCAGTTCAATCCGTTGCTCGATTTTGGCATAAATCAGCAATAAGTCAGGTTTAATGTGGCATTCTCTGAAACCGTCCCAATTGCCCGTCAACTCATGGTCTCTGCACTTTTCCGGCATTTCCATACCGTTAATGAGGCAATAAGCAACGGTTGCCCATTCTGCCGTCAAGAGCTCTGCCCACCGTTTTTTGGCATCGCGTTTAAACTGACTGCTCGGCACCAACTTAAACTGACTCACGCTTGATCCGCCTGAATATCCGCCATCATTTCTTCTAAGCTGTCATATTGTTTCAAAGTATTGCTTTGGCGGTTAGTGACCAGCTCCTGCATCGCTTGCTGCGTGACTTTATTCGGAGCTTTGTAATCAAACGACAGCGGAATCATACGCGTATTCGCCACTTGATTTAAAAACAACTTGACCGCCTGCGCCGGAGTCAGTCCATAACTCTCGATAATCGGAAATGCACGTTCTTTAAGGCTTTCGTCCATTCTGACATTAAAATTGATACTGCTCATCACCATCTCCTTAAATATAGAATTTACACAATAATAAAGCATATGCTTTCAATTAGCAAATATTTGCTTTCATACGTAAGCACACGCTTAGACTTGTATCCATAAATTTCAGCATCGATACAAAAAATCGCAACGTTTTGATACGTTGCGATTTTTTATGCTTTCAGGCTGCCTGAAAGCTGTTTCATGCACCTTAATCAACGATACGTCTCGCCGCGATAACGCAGCCAGCCGCCTTCGTGCCGCCGTTGCGGATCGTGATGCGTCCAATGAATAATCCCGCCTTGGGTGTTGTAAATGTATTCGCCGCGAAAGGCGACGGCATCGCCCTTTTTCAGTGCAGGCAGCCTTGGCGCAAGGTCAATATTGTGCGCGAAGAGCAAGGTCATGCCGTTGTCCAGCGTTAAGATAAAGCGTTGGTGGCGCGAGCCTTTATTGTCATCCGCCAGCACCGCTTTGACTTCCCCTGCGCCTTCCACCCATACATTGCGCCGCTTGGCGCGAAACGCCGCTTCAATCGCAGCATTGTCCGCGCGCGTTTGTGTGCTTGCCGGCGTCTGTTTTTGTTCCGATACCGGCGGCGGTGTTTGCGCCGCAGGCGGCAAGCTGTCGTTGCGGTGATTGAAATACAGGCTGACGGCCAGCGCACCGGCAAGTGCCGCAATAATGATGTTCTTTTGCATAAGATTGTCCTTCAAAACAGCCGTGATTATCGCCCAAACACCACCCTCAGACCAGCATTCCATCACAACCGCTCAATCTTTTTCAGGCAGCCTTCTGAGGCTTCTTGACTTCACCAAGCAAAACCTTTTCTCAAAAACACAACAATAAATTAAATTCAAAATAAAATCATCACACTAACTTACTTTTATTAAATGATATTTGTTTTCATTTGCGTAATGGAGCTTTTTTGCGTATGATGCGAAGCATTCAGCACGTAACAAGGAAGATTAACAACGGATGGTCATCAGGCTTACCGCTTGGGTGCGCGCGATTGATGGTTAATCGCCGATCAAAACAAACAGGCTGCCTGAAGCCGATAGATCAATAGTGATGCAACAGATTTCAGCGTTTTGGTAGTGGTTTGTGTTCCTTAATTTAACGCCCCTTATGGGGCGTCTTTTTTTATTCTTAAACTTCAGCACAGAGCCTGCAAGCGTTTTCAGGCAGCCTTATTTTGCGGCTCATCACCATGCCACGGCGCGGCTTTGAACAGTAGCAGCATTCCCGGTGCCGCCAAGAAAAAACACAGCCAGAAAAACAGCGTATAGCCCAAAGCGTCAATCAAATAACCCGTACTCGCATTGACAAAGGTGCGCGGTACGGCCGAGAGCGCGGTCAATAAGGCAAATTGGGTCGCGGTGTAGGCCGGATGCGTTTCACGGGCAATAAACGCCACAAACGCCGCCGTACCCAAGCCGACGCCGATTGCCTCCGCCGCAATCACCACCGCCAGCATGATGCGCTGCGGCAAAGCGATTTGGGCTGCCTGCAAGAAAATTTGCATCGACACCGTGCCGTTTTCCCACGCACCTTGACGGCAGAACGCCGCCGAATCGACCGCAAACGGCCCGTTCGCCGCCAGCCACACAAAGCCGAGAATGGTCACCATCTGCACCACGCCAAACAGCCACAAGGCTTTGTTGATGCCCAGCTTCAGCATCCAAATACCGCCCAAAATACCGAAGATGATCATCGGCCATAATCCGGCATTTTTCGCAATCAAACCAATGTCTTTGGGCGAAAAACCCATATCCAGATAAAACGGCGACGCCAACGCGGTTGCCATGCTGTCGCCCAGTTTGTACAGGAAAATAAACGACAACACGAGCAAGCCGTGCTGCACGCCTTTGCGCGTGAAAAATTCCTGAAACGGCAGCACCACGGTGTCGCGCAAAGTTTTCGGTGCGGCATGGTTCAGCGGCGGCTCTTTCGCCAGCAAAGTCATGGCAATGCCGGGCAGCATAAACAATGCGGTCACCACGAATACCGAGCCCCACGACAAATAATCCGTCAGCACCAAAGACAAAGAACCGGGTATCAGCGACGCGATGCGGTAGGCATTCACGTGCACTGCATTGCCCAAGCCCAGTTCGTTATCCGCCAGAATTTCACGGCGGAAGGCATCGATCACGACATCCTGCGTTGCCGAAAAAAACGTCAGCAACACGCTGATGCCGACCACAAACCATAAATCACGCTGCGGCTGCAACAGCCCGTACAGCGACATCGCGGCGATGATGCCAAGCTGCGCGCTCAATAACCAGCCGCGCCGCCGCCCGAGAAACGGCAGGGAAAAGCCGTCCAAAAACGGTGCCCATAAAAATTTCAAGGTGTAGGGCAATTGAATCAAAGCCATCAAACCGATGACTTTTAAGTCGATGTTATCGGTTTTCAACCATACCGGAATCAGGTTGAGCACAAAATACAAGGGCAAGCCCGAGGAAAAACCGGTGAAGATGCAAATCACGGTTTTGCGCCACAGCGCGGGATTTTTGATGCGAAGAAAAGCGGGTAAATTCATAAGTTTTGGTTTTCAGGCAGCCTTACGGTTTGAGCGGGATCATTTTCAGGCTGCCTGAAAGGTTTCGGATTTGATTTATTGTTAAAATGATTGCAAAATCTCGCCGTTATGTCACAAAATCGTGCGTTTTAATCATGTAAATTAAGGACGTACTGAGACAAAACTCGGCGCCAATGCCGCATTGGGTTTTCCATCACCTCACAAGGAGATATTTATGTTGTCAGGCATTATTTTACTCGTGCTGATCGCGGCACTGGTTTTTTATCTGATTGCGATTTTCAACCGTTTGGTGTTGTTGAAAAACCGTTATCTTAATGCATTTTCCCAAATCGACGTGCAATTAAAACGCCGCTACGACCTGATTCCGAATTTGGTCGAGACCACCAAGGCGTATTTGACCCACGAACGCGAAACCTTGGAAGCGGTCACGCAGGCGCGCAATGCCGCTTTGGCAGGATTAAACGCCGCTAAAGCCAATCCGAGCAATAGCGCATTGATGGAAAATCTGGCCAATGCCGAGCAGCAACTGGGCGCGGCCTTGGGTAAATTAAACGTGGTGATTGAGGCTTATCCCGAACTGAAAGCCAGCCAAAACATCATGCAGCTGACCGAGGAGTTAAGCAACACCGAGAATATGGTTTCCTTCTCCCGTCAGGGTTATAACGATGCAGTGATGGAATACAACACCTATCGTCAATCTTTTCCCAATAGCATCATCGCCAATGCGTTCGGGCATCAAAAAGACGCCGCCTTGCTGGAATTTGACGACCGCGCCGCGATTGCCGCCGCGCCACGGGTTTCGTTCAATTAAACCTTTGGCAACGGCACGGTCATGATCGATTTTTTCCAGCAGCAAGCAGACGCACGGCAGCGTACCAAACGTCTGCTGCTGCTTTTTGCCTTGGCAGTCGTGGCTCTGACCGTGCTGACCGTCATCTGTACGGCTTTTTTCATGCCGTGGTTTGCCTTCTTTTTTAAGTTTTCCGACACGATAACGCAGCCCACGGCATATCATTTATGGATTCCTGCCATTCTTGTTCCGACGATTATTCTGGCAGCTTCGGCATATCAATCATGGCAATTGTCGGAAGGGGGCGCAAAACTGGCCACCATGATGGGCGGACGCTTACTGAATCACTCAAGTAATCTGCGCGAGCAGCAGTTGCTTAACGTCGTTGAAGAAATGGCGGTTGCCTCCGGTATGCGCGTACCGGCAGTGTATGTACTGGATAAAGAACCGGCCATCAATGCCTTCACCGCAGGTTATGACCCGCAAGACATGGTCATCGGCGTGACTCAAGGCTGCCTGAAAATGCTGACGCGCGGCGAATTGCAAGGCGTGATCGCGCACGAGTTCAGCCATATGCTCAATGGCGATACGCGCCTGAACACGCGTATGATCAGCGTGCTCTACGGCATTGATATGATTTACCTGATCGGCATAAGCTTGCTCACCATCACATCATTCTTAGAACGGGTACCCTCCGATTCCGACCACCTCAAACTCAACGGTAAACCGCAGCCGCAATACCGCTACAAAAGCGGTGGCGGGCATTTTATGCAAATGGTGCGGGTATTTGGTTTGCGTGGGCAATACCGCTACAAAGGCGATCGCGGGCATCCTCTCGTGTTGCTGTTTGGCATGTCTTTGGTCATCATCGGCGGATTGGGCGGATTGTTTTCGGCGATGATTAAAGCTGCCGTCTGCCGCGAACGCGAATACCTTGCCGATGCCGCTGCGGTGCAGTTCACGCGTAACCCGAACGGCATTGCCGGCGCACTCAAAAAAATCGGCGGCTACACTTGGCATTCGCAAATGCTGTTTGCGAATAGTGCCATGGTTTCGCATATGCTGTTTTCTTTTGATCGTAACCCGCGTTACGAATTCTCCACCCTTGCCACCCATCCGCCATTAAATGAACGCATCACTCGGCTCGAACCGAACTGGGACGGTCAGTACATTCAGTTTAGCGCGTTTGATCTGGCGATGATGGAGGATGAATCCGACCGACCGACTTACGATCCCGTTAAAACGGCGCAAACATTAGGCGTTCTCGTCACCACCACGAACAAATTTATTTCGGCCGCAGACAAGCAACCTGAAGACTTAAATAATCTTGGCTATGCCCAAGGAGCCCTTCGCACCGCGCCGCAAGATTGGTTGGCGTGCGCACGCAATGCGGATTTATCCTGCTGCGTGATGTTGGCTTTATTATTCAGCTCGGAAGAAGAAATTGCCCGCGTTCAGCTGGAACGCATCGCGCAAGACAATCGTCACTGGGCTGCACAAAGCAAGCAACTGCTTGCCAGCCGTCCTGCCGTCAGCATCAGTTCGCGCCTGCCCTTGATTGAGATCGCCTTGCCACGGCTGGCAGGACACATCAGCACCCCTGAAGCTTATGACGCATTCAAGCAGTTGATGCAAGATTTGATTCGCGCCGACCGTCAAGTAAGGCTGTTTGAATGGTGCGTGTATGCCATCACCATCGGGCATTTGAAAACCCTTTGCAAACCGGTATCACCACCACCGGTTTTACCCGCCACCACGCCCAAAGCAGAATTGATGGATGAATACCGCCGTTTATTCAGTTTAGTAGCGCGTTTCAGCAATCACGGGCATCATCCCGCAGCGGCTTTTCAGGCAGCCTGCAAGCGTGCGGCATTGCCTGTCGCAATGACTTTTGACAATACGGCGCGCCTGAACGACTTACCACGTGCCTTACATCGCTTAAACCGGTTGCCCCCGCTGGAAAAGCCCGATTTGATTCATGCTTTGGTGGCGATCATGCGGCACGACAACTACATCGCTCCCGATGAGCGCGAATTGCTGCGCGCCATTTGCATCACCTTGGACAGCCCGCAACCGCCTTTGGGCTAGAGAGTAGCTGAGAAGCTCATGACGGCGGCTGCGTGACTTCCCGCAGCACCTTTCAGGCTGAGACCTTTGCAAAAATCCGTCCTGCGGCGCATTTCTGTGGAATGCGCTCCTCGAAATCTTGCCTATCTATAAGATATGTCTGCGCTTTCTGCGGTGCTATTCCTGCGAACTGCATCCACATGACAGACTTTTGCAAAGGTCTCAGGCTGCCTGAAAAGAAAAACGCACCTGCTCAAAACAGGTGCGTTATGCGTGACGCTATTTAAGTTATGCCGATTTTTGCAGGGCGACTTCTTTTGCTACCACTTCTGCCACGCGCTCTTCGGTAGCATTGAGCAAGTATTGGATGGTCTCTCTGACCGAGCGGATTTTATCGCCAAACGGCAAGGGGTCTTTCCCACGGAAAAACAAACCTTTGCTGACTTCACCGCGAAACGCTGCCGACAATTTAAGGTCAATACAAAACTGCCCGATTTTATCCAAGCCGTCACGCAATCCGCACACCGACAAGCAATTAATCCCTTGGGTACAGCGGCGCGGATCAGCTTTGGCGTTGGCCTGCAGTTTTTGTTCGCGGTTCAGGTAGCTTTTCAAAAACGGGGTCAAGATGCCGCGTGCAGGCAGCCCTGCCACCGACATGAACTCGACAATATCTTCCCGTTCGGCACCGGCCAGCGTTCTTTTGAAATTCTCATGCGCGTCGCCCTCCTGCGTCACGGCGAACGCCGTGCCGATTTGCACCGCATTCGCGCCCCACTCTTGCAGCGCGGTTTTGATTTTTTGCACATTGGCCATACCGCCCGCCAGAATCATCGGAATTTTTTCGCGCTCCAACCCCAAGTTACGGATCACGTCTTTCGCTTCGGTCAGCACACGCTCGAAATTGAATTTATCATCGCGCACCGACGGAATGTCTACCGCGCCCAGATGTCCCGCCGCATGATCGGGATGCTCGATGATGATCGCATCGGGCAGACGATTTTTCTTCATCCAGCGTTTAAGCACGATATTGATGCCGCGCGACTCGGATAAAATCGGCAATAAAGCCACTTCAGGAAAGTCTTCGGTCATATCGGGCAAATCCAAAGGCAAGCCTGCGCCCATCAAAATCGCCTGCGCACCGGACTCACACGCTTGACGCACGTGCAAACGGTGATCTTTGACCGCTTTCATCACGTTCACCGCAATCATGCCTTTGCCTTCGGCCTGTGCCAGTGCGCTTTTGATTTCGCGATCCAGTGCGATGCAGTTTAAGCGGCTGTACAGCTCTTCGCTCGGGTTTTCTTTGGATTGCGCCAGCAAATCTTCATGCAAATGGCGCAAATCCACACTGGCAATGGTGCCGATGCAGTTTTCGCGTGCCACCGCACTGGATAAACGCGAGGCGGAAATACCCACCCCCATGCCGCCTTGCACAATCGGCAGCAGGGTTTTGTCTTTAAGGTGCAACAGGGGTAATTCAGTTTGCATGGGAAGTTATCCTCAGTATTTGAAATGATGTGTGGAAAAAAGATATAAGAACCATTTTTATCATCAAGAGAGGCTCTTTTTAGAGCCTCCTTAGATATTGTAGTCAATTTCCCCTGCCTTGCCTAGTGTGAGCACTCTAAAGCATGGGACGGGTTGCTTTAGTGTCGTAAATCCGCCCATTGGTTCCCTTAAGGAAACTCTGAGAAAAGCATGCGGCACCCTGTCCAGCTTACTCGGAGCAAACTTGCAGGCAGCTTGGCGTGATTCGATCGGAAACGGCGCTTGTTCCGCTGGTTGAAGGTCCGATTTTGCACATCGCCAGCACGCGTTTTTACCACGGCAAAACCAGACATTTTCATGGTTTGGTGGTATGCTTACAGTTTGAATTTTTGCTAATGCAGGTTGAAGTTTGATGAAAAAGCTAATCGGATTTTTACTGGGAATCACCCTGTTATTGGGCGCGGCTTATTTGGGCGCAACCTATTATATGGGCATACAGACCGAGCAAACCTTGGCGCACCGCAGCGCAACCTTGGATAAAAATACATGGCTGCAAGTGGTGTCGCGCCAATACGAACGCCGTTGGTTTGATGCCACCGAAACCGTCACTGTCCAAGCACACCCGCAAGTGCTGGCAAAAGTGAAAGACTCTTTGCCTGAACAGTTGCAAACCCTGCTCAACGAACCGGTTACCCTTGTCAGCCATGTGCGGCACGGCCCCCTGATCGGCACGCTGCCTGCCCGTGCTCAAATCGAAACCGAGTTTCGATTTACGCCGCCGGCACAGAAAATCTTGAAGCAATTCTTCGGCGACGCTGTTCCCGTAACCATGCGTGATATCGTGCAATTCACGGGCGGTGGTACCTTGCAGGCCGAAATCAGCAAGTTCGATTATCAAGAGCTCTCCGGCATTCAAATCATCTGGGACGGCTTGACGGCCACCATGCGTTACAGCACCAACTACCAGCAATACGATACCGACGTGCGCAGTCCGGGATTGCAGTTGATTCTGGCAGACATGGGCAAGGTAAGTTATAAGGATTTAAGCTACCGCGTCCACACCGAAGACACCCGCCCCGTTGCCACCGGCAACAGCCTGCTGAACATCAAACGCCTCGCCTTAAGCTGGCAGCAAGATGCCGACTATCGTTTGCAGCTGAACGATTTGATCAATATGGTCAGCGATTTGCAAATCGGCAGTTTTGTGAACCCCACACTGTCCATTCCGCCCTCCGAAGTCAGCTTGGACGATTTGTCCTTTTCCACCTCAATGGCGTTGCAACAAGGCTTTGTCTCTGCCGGCGGGAAACTGACTTTTGCCAAGTTAAATTACGGCGACGATCTGTATGACGGGCTGAATGTCGAAGTACAGGCCGAACATCTGAATGCAGAAGCCTTGGCGGCACTCAAACAGAAGCTCGCCGATCTGTCCGTCCAAAGCGGTAGCGCCGACTCATGGCGCGAAGAAGTGTTAAGCGCCATCCGCAATGAAGGCGCTCCGCTTTTCACCGATAACCCGATCTTGACCTTGAAGAACTTCTCGCTCAACACGCCCTCGGGCAAAATCGCGGTGCAAGGTAAAATGGCTTTTGAAAACCTTGCGGCGGCGGATTTGAACGACTTCAACTTACTATTGCCGAAAGTCGCTGCCGACATGAGTTACGAGATGCCGCAGCAAATGATTGAATCGTTCGCGCAAGCACAGGTGCGCAGCCTCTTTGCCGTAGCTGACAACGCCGACCAAAGCGATCTGCAAGACATCCAGAACACTGCCCGCCTGATGGTGGATAATCTTCTGCAAAACATGCATGCCGACGGCTACCTGAAACTGGAAAACGGCATCATAAGCGGCACGATCACGCTGGTCAAAGGTCAGGTGCTGATGAACGGTCAGGTCGTACAGCGTACGGACAGTAGTGAAATCGACGAGATGCTGGACGATGACAAGCACTTCACCGATCCGTCCGCAGCCTCCGAGCCTGAAAGCGCGGCCAGCGCACCCGATAACCCCGAACAGGCAGCTTCAGCTGCCACACCCTAAATCTTGATGAGGAGCACATGATGAGCGTGATCAACCCTAATCCCCGCGTTTTGACGATTGCCGGCTCCGACCCCTCCGCCGGCGCAGGCATTCAGGCCGACCTCAAAACCATCAGCGCACTGGGTGGCTACGGCTGCACCGCCATCACCGCGCTCACCGTCCAAAATACGCAAGGCGTCGCCTCGCTCAATCCGGTAGGTGCAGATTTGATTCTGGCGCAATGTGAAGCCATTTTTAACGACATTAACATCAATGCGGTCAAAATCGGCATGCTGCCCGATATCGACAGCGTAGAAATCGTGGCAGGCATCCTGAAAAAATACCGCCCTGAATTTGTGGTATGGGATCCGGTGATGGTGGCGACATCGGGCGATGCGCTGGTGACTGAAGATATTACCCATCATCTGATGACACATTTGCTGCCGCTCGTGCACGTGGTCACGCCCAACCTCAACGAACTGGCGCAGCTGACCATGAGTCCGGAGGCCGCCACCACCGATGAAGGGCAAGTCGAAGCGCAATGCCACGCCTTACTTAATCGCGGCGCGCGCGCAGTATTGGCAAAAGGCGGGCACTTTGAAGGCAAAGATGCGGTGGATTGGCTGTTCACCAATAATTTCGAAGACCGCTATGTCAAACCGCGCATCGACACGCAAAATACCCACGGCAGCGGCTGTACTTTATCCTCGGCGATTGCCTGCCTGCGTCCGCAGTTGCCCAACTTACCCGAAGCGGTCAGAGCGGCTAAAAACTACGTGCAAATCGCCATCAGCGAAGCGGTCAACTGGCGCATCGGCAAAGGTCACGGCCCGCTTGATCATTTCCACGAAGGCACATCGCACTATCACTTTTCGGGCGAATAATGCTGCAGCAATAAAAAAGAGATGTCGTCCTCCGGCATCTCTTTTTTATTGCGCGATCAAACGCTAAATATCTTTTCAGGCAGCCTGATCATTGTTTTTCGCAGCGGCACGGCGGTGACGGACGATTTCCACCACCATCGGCAACACCGAAATAATGATGATCGCCAGCAACACCAGCGACAGGTTTTCTTTCACCACCGGCAGATTGCCAAAGAAATAACCGGCGTAAGAAAACAACACCACCCACGCCACTGCGCCGATGACGTTGAACGCAAAAAAACGGCGGTACTCCATATGCCCCATGCCGGCCACAAACGGCGCGAAGGTGCGGATAATCGGCACAAAGCGCGCCAGAATAATCGTTTTCCCGCCGTGCTTGGCGTAAAACGCTTCGGTTTTGCGCAAATAGCTTTGTTTGAAAATTTTGGAATCGGGATTGGCAAACAGCTTGTCGCCGAAAAACTTGCCCACGGTAAAGTTGACCGCATCGCCCAAAATCGCCGCTGTTAACAACAGCACAACCATCAGATGAATGTTCATTTCACCCACTGCGGCGATGCTGCCTGCGGCGAACAACAATGAATCCCCCGGCAAAAACGGCGTCACCACAAGACCGGTTTCGCAGAACACAATCAAAAACAAAATCGCATAAATCCACACGCCGTATTGTGCGGACAAGCTGACCAAGTGCTGGTCAATGTGTAAGATAAAGTCAATAAGAGTAGCAATCATAGGGGTGCGGTAGGTTAAGGGTTTCAGGCAGCCTAAACAGAATTAATCATTGATTTTCAATGATTAACAGATAACAGCGCATCAATGCAGACGGCTGTTCTCTTCCGGCGGATAGGTATAAAACACGCTGTACCAGACATCGCCCGTTTCCGCCAACTGCAATAAATCGTCACGTGCAGGAATATGCTCGTCTTCTTCCGCCTCATCGTAATCGGTGTAATCATCCAAATCCAGCATCATGGCTTCCAAAGTCATCAGCGGGCGATAGCGGTCTTCCAATAAAGCGCGCTCCGCCGCATCAATCGCCTGGCGAATATCATCGCTTGCCAGATAAACCCGAACCACCGCACCCGCGCAGTCGGGCGGCAGTTGTGTGTCCGGCATATGGGTGACTTCGACCACCACGCAGTAGAGATGTTGCATCGTTTATCCTTTGGGTTGCGGCATCACGCCAAATGTTTGCTGCGCCAAAAATAACGCCACACAAAACCGGGGAAGGCGCACACCGCAAACAGGCACAGCACCACCACATAAAACGCCCAACCTTGCGCATGTACCGTGGACGAACCGGCTTCCAACGCATAAGCAAACAAACCGACCAAGCCGAAACACACCAGCCATTCGAAAAAATGATGCCCGAAATGTTTGCGCCGCAACGGGAAAATCCACAGCAGGCGGCGGCTGATAAAGGGTAAATTGGCAGCAATCAAGGCAACGGCCAACAGAATATACATGGATGCGGTCATGACGACAGAAAAAGCATTGGATAGGAAAACGCGTATTTTACACCATCGCCACACGCTGCGGCGCATTGTGTAGAGGCGTTATCTTTAATGGCAGGCAAAGATTTCGGTTTGCTATGCCGAAATCACGTTTTATGCTCCCTGAACAGAAAAGGCAGCCTGAAAGACTTTTCAGGCTGCCTTTAATCTGTGGATCCTGTTTCGGCAAAATCGTTTAACCGCCGGTAGCCATGCGGAACAGATTCACGCACCACTCCAAAACCAGCGACGGCATCAAGCCTAAAGCCAGCAGTGCCAAAGCATTGATGCTTAACAGCCAACGCGCCGCCACGCTGAAGTCAGGCGTTTGCTCGGTGTCTGCCGCTTCGTCAAAGTACATGGTTTTGACCACGCGCAGGTAGTAGAACGCGCCGATCAAGGACATGATCACCGCAAACACCGCCAGCGCAATGTGTTGCTGCTCCAGCAGCGCAATGATGACGTAGAACTTGGCGAAGAAACCCATCAGCGGCGGAATGCCGGCCATCGAGAACATTGCCAACAGCATCAAAAAGGCATACCACGGATGTTTGCGGTTCAGACCGGCCAAGTCGGAAATGTTCTCACACTCATGCCCTTGATTGGACAGCGCCAACAACACACCGAACGCCACCAAGGACATCAAAGTATAGGTCACGACATAATACATGGCGGCGGATAAGCCGACGAAACTGCTGGCGGTCTGACCGTCGCTGACCAAAGCGTTACCGACAAAAGCCAACAGCACAAAGCCCATGTGCGAGATGGTGGAGAAAGCCAGCATGCGCTTGATGTTGCTTTGCATGATGGCGGCGAGGTTACCCACCAGCAAAGAAGCCACCGCGATGATTTGCAGCATCATCGACCAGTCGGCAAAGCTCGTGCCCAAACCCGTGACCAAAATACGGAACGCAAAAACCGTCGCGGCGATTTTCGGTGCGGAAGCCACAAATGCGGTGACGGCGGTCGGCGCACCTTGGTAAACGTCCGGCACCCACATATGGAACGGTACGGCACCGAATTTGAACGCGATGCCGACCACGATGAACACCAGTCCCAGTTGCACCAAAATCGGGTTGGCGGTGCCGGCATACAGATTACTCAGCACCAGCGGCAATTCCAGCTGCCCACCCGTGCCGCCGTACACCAGTGAAATGCCGTACAGCAACATCCCCGAAGCCAGCGAACCGAGCACGAAATACTTCAACGCCGCCTCGCCTGCCAAACCGTCATCGCGACGCAAGGCAATCAAGGCATACAGCGACAACGACAGCAGTTCCAGCCCGATGTACAGCACCAAGAAATGTTGCGCACTGACCATCACACACATACCCAGCAGCGCAAACAAGGTCAGGGTATAGTATTCGCCCTTATACATTTGGCGATTGCCCACGTAATGGCGGCTGTAGGCCAGCAGGAACATCACCGTCACGTACATCAGCATTTTGGCCAGTTGCGCGATGCCGTCGTTGACAAACATGCCGCCAAACGCGATCTCGGACATTTCAGGCAGCCTCGCCACGTAATATTGCACGCCCAACACCGCCAGCAAGCTGATTTGCGTCAAGGCATAGGTTATCCAGCGACGCTTATCGCAAATAAACAAGTCCGCCAGCAGCACCACGCCCAACAAACACGCCAGGACAATTTCGGGTGCAGCAGCCATCAGATTCAATTTTGCCAAATCCATGTTTTTGTATCCTTAATTAAAGCTTGCTTTGCAACACGTGGTCGCGCAGATCGTTGGCGGCCTGATGCACGATTTGGATGAATCCTTCCGGATACAGACCCATACCCAGCACCGCAGCGGCAAGAATCGCCAGCACCAGAAATTCGCGCGCATTGATGTCTTTCATCGCGGCGACTTGCGGATTGCCCACATCGCCGAAGATCACCCGTTTGTACATCCACAGGGTGTACGCCGCACCGAAAATCAAGGTCAAACCTGCCAATAGTCCAATCCAGAAATTCACTTGCACTGCGCCCATGATCACCATGAACTCACCGATGAAACCGGAGGTTGCAGGCAGCCCCGCATTCGCCATGCCAAACAGCATCATGAACGCGGCAAATTTGGGCATGGAGTTGGCAACGCCGCCGTAGTCGGCAATATTGCGCGAGTGCAAACGGTCATACATCACGCCGATACACATAAACATTGCGGCGGAAACAAAGCCGTGCGACACCATTTGCATGATCGCGCCTTTCAATGCCCAGTCGTTAAGCAGGTAGCCGTCGGCGGTTTCGACAAACAGAAACAGACCCAAAGTCACAAAACCCATGTGGCTGATGGAGGAATACGCCACCAGTTTTTTCATGTCCGCCTGTACCAAGGCTACCAAACCGATGTACACCACCGCAATCAACGACAAGGTAATCATCATCGGTGCGAAAAAGTGCGCGGCATCGGGCACGATCGGCAACACAAACCGCAAGAAACCGTACGCACCGATTTTCAAGGTGATCGCCGCCAACACCATCGAGCCGCCGGTCGGTGCTTCCACGTGCGCGTCCGGCAACCACGTATGCACCGGAAACATCGGCACTTTGACCGCGAACGACAGGAAGAAAGCGATGAACAGCAGGATTTGCACTTCTTTGGCGATTTGCGGAATGCCTTGCATGTCGAGGATTTCAAAGCTGCCTGCAAGCTGCCCCAGATAAATCAATGCCACCAGCATCAAAAGCGAGCCGAGCAAGGTATACAGGAAAAACTTGATCGACGCATACACGCGGCGCGGGCCGCCCCACACACCGATGATCAGATACATCGGGATCAGCATCGCTTCGAAGAAGACGTAAAACAAAATCGCATCCAGCGCGGCAAACGCGCCGTTGATCACGCCCGACATAATAAGAAACGCCGCCATGTATTGCGCTACGCGTTTTTGAATCACTTGCCAGCCTGCCAGAATCACCATCAGGGTGATGAAGCTGTTTAAGATCACAAACAGCACCGACAAGCCGTCCACGCCGAGGTGATAGTTCAGATTCAGTGCGGGCACCCAATTGTAAAATTCTTGAAACTGCATGCCGCCGTTTAAGCGGTCAAAGCGGGTGTAAAGCGGCAAGGTCACCAAAAAACCCGCCAACGCACCGACTAAGGCCAGCACCCTTGCCAACGGCGCACGTTTATCGCCGCCCGTTGCCAATACGATGATGCCCGCCACCACGGGAATCCAAATCGCCAAGCTGAGTAAGTTTTTATCCAACATATCCATTATTTATTACCCGTCAATTCAGAATGATTGTGCGATTAAATGCCAGAACCATAAGGTGAGCAGCACCAAAAGTCCGAACACCATCACCGTCGCATAGGTATAGACAAAGCCGGTCTGGAGACGGCGCACCACGGAAGCGATCCACTTGACCAGTTTCGCCGTGCCGTTGACAAAGAAATTGTCAATCAGCATCACGTCACCGACTTTCCAGAAGAACTGTCCCAGTTTGCGCGCACCCACCGCAAACGTGCCGTAATAAATCTCGTCCAACCAGTATTTCTTGTCGAGTACGGTATAAAGCGGCTTCAGGCTGCCTGCAATTTTGGCAGGCAGTTGCGGTTTTTTCAGGTACAAGAACCATGTCACCACTACTCCCGCCAATGCCAACCACACGGGCGGTGTTTGCAAACCGTGCAGCGTCATCGCCCACGCACCGTGAAAGGCTCCCTGCATGCTGCTCATCACCGGATGCGCCGCCGCATTCACCGTGATCGCATCATCAAAGAATCCGCCGTACAGCAAGGGCTCGATGGTCAGGTAGCCGATCACCGCCGAAGGAATCGCCAGCAGTACCAAGGGCAACCACACCACCCACGGGCTTTCGTGCGGATCATCGTTGCGACCCAGTCCATGATGTTCACCTGCGTCGTGCGCATGTTCGTCATGCGGCAGTTCGCGCCATTTTTCCTTACCGTGAAACACCATAAAGTACAGGCGGAAAGAGTAAAACGCGGTCACAAACACGCTGACAATCGCCACAAAATAGCCAAAACCGGCCGCCGGCAACGCAGAGTGTTTCACCGCTTCGATGATGGAATCTTTTGAATAGAAACCGGAGAAAAACGGCGTTCCGATCAAGGCCAGATTACCAATCAGCAGGGTGATCCAAGTGATCGGCATGTATTTTTTCAGGTTGCCCATGTGGCGCATATCTTGGTCATGGTGCATACCGATGATGACCGAACCTGCCGCCAAGAACAGCAAGGCTTTGAAAAACGCGTGCGTCATCACGTGGAACATCGCCACCGAATACGCCGACACGCCCAGCGCCATGGTCATGTAACCCAATTGCGACAAGGTAGAGTAGGCAATGACGCGTTTGATGTCGTTTTGCACCATGCCGAGGAAACCCATGAACAGGGCGGTAATGCCGCCGATGATCAGAACGAAATTCAAGGCCACATCCGACATTTCGAACAGCGGCGACATGCGCGACACCATGAAAATACCGGCGGTCACCATGGTCGCAGCGTGAATCAAAGCCGAAATCGGGGTCGGGCCTTCCATCGAGTCAGGCAGCCACACGTGCAGCGGGAACTGTGCCGATTTACCCATAGCACCGATAAAGAGCAGGATGCACACCACGGTCAAAAGCGACCAGTCATAGCCCGGAATCAGGGTCAACGTAGCACCGGCCAAAGACGGCGCGTGGGCAAACACTTCGCTGTAATTCAAGCTGCCGCCGAAATACGCCAATACCAAACCGATGCCGAGCAGAAAACCGAAGTCGCCGACACGGTTGACCAAGAAAGCTTTAAGGTTGGCATAAATCGCAGTCGGGCGTTTGAACCAAAAACCGATCAACAGATACGACACCAAACCGACCGCTTCCCAACCGAAAAACAGCTGGATGAAGTTATTGCTCATCACCAGCATCAGCATGGAGAAGGTGAAGAGGGAAATATAAGAGAAAAAGCGTTGGTAGCCCGGATCTTCACGCATGTAGCCAATGGTGTAAATGTGCACCATCAGCGACACAAACGTCACCACCACCATCATCATCGCGGTGAGGCTGTCCACCAGAAAACCAATGGAAAAATCCAAGCCGCCCATGGTCAGCCAGGTGTAAAGATTCTGGTCAAAAACCTCTTGCGTGCCGACGGCAAAACCGTACAGCACTTTCATCGACAATACCGTGGAAATCGCCACGCTCAGAATGGTCACGGTGTGCGCGCCCACCCGTCCGATCACTTTGCCGAACAGGCCTGCCAGCAGCGCACCGACCAAAGGCGAGAGGGCAATAATCAGATACAAACTCATTTGACTCATGTTGTGTTCTCTCCCTTTTAACCGTTCAGGCTGCCTAAATCGCGTACGTTAATGCTGCGGCGATTACGGAAAATCAAAACCATGATGGCCAGACCGATGGCGGCTTCCACCGCTGCCACGGTGAGAATGAAGAAGACGAAAACCTGTCCCGCCACATCGCCCAAATACTGCGAAAAAGCAATGAAATTAAAGTTCACCGCCAGCAACATCAACTCAATCGACATCAGCAAAATCAAGGTGTTTTTGCGGTTCATGAAAATGCCCATGGCGGAGATGCCGAATAAAATCGCCGCCAGCACCAAATAATGGGTTAAGCTCAGCGTCATCATGCTTGCTCTCCTTCGTTGTGTTCGGCGGGCGCTTCTTTGACCGCTTCCATTTTCACCATGCGTACCCGATCTTGCGGTCTGGCTTTGACTTGCTCGTTAGGATTGATGTAGCGCGGGTTTTCGTTCGGACGATGCACCAGCGCAATCGCTGCCACCATGCCCAATACCAGCAAAATCGCCGCCAGTTCAAACGGCAGCAAATACTTGGTGTAAAGCTCGCTGCCCAAGGCGCGCACGCCGCTGTAATCCGCCGGTAGCTCTTGCAGGGAGCCGAACGCCGCCAGATTGGTTTGCGGATTGGTCAAGACCAAAATCAGCACCAGCGACATCAGCACGCCCACCGCAAACGACACCGGCAGATTGCGCCAGAAACCGGCACGTAAAGCTTCCAAGTCCACGTTCAGCATCATCACCACAAACAGGAACAGCACCATCACCGCGCCGACATACACCAGCACCAGCACCGCACCGAGAAACTCCGCCTGCATCAACACCCAAGTACAGGCCGAAGTCCAGAAAGTCAGTACCAGCCACAATGCGGCGTGTACCGGATTTTTCGAGGTCACCACTTTCATTCCGGCAAACAGAATAATCGCAGCGAACAGATAAAATAAAATCACTTGCACAGTCATGATCCGAGCCTCTTAACGATAGGGTGCATCGGCGGCTTTGCAACGCGCGATGTCTTCTTCATACTTATCGCCCACTGCCAGCAGCAGCGGTTTGGTATAGTAAAGATCGCCACGTTTTTCGCCGTGGTATTCAAAAATCTGCGTTTCGACAATCGCATCCACCGGGCAGGCCTCTTCGCAAAAACCGCAGAAAATGCACTTGGTCAGGTCGATGTCGTAACGCGAGGTGCGGCGCGTGCCGTCTTCACGCTCTTCCGACTCGATCGAAATCGCCATGGCGGGGCAAACCGCTTCGCACAGTTTGCAGGCGATGCAACGCTCTTCGCCATTTTCATAGCGGCGTTGCGCGTGCAGCCCGCGAAAGCGCACCGACATCGGCGTTTTTTCTTCCGGATAGCGGATCGTCAGTTTTCTGGCGAAGAAATTCTTGAGCGTTATCCACAAGCCGCCGCGCAACTCGCTTAACGTGAATGTTTTGATAAAGTTTTTCATGCTTTATGCTCCTTTTAATTCCACAGCGACCAAGGAGTCACCATCCATGCCGCAAGCAGGATGACGTACAGCAAGGTAATCGGGATAAACACTTTCCAGCCCAAGCGCATGATTTGGTCGTAACGAAAGCGCGGGAAGGTTGCGCGCAACCACAGGTAAAAGTAAAGAAACATCGCCATTTTCAGGAACATCCAGAACGCGCCGTCTGCGCCGAGAAAACCCCATGACGCAGGAAACGGCGACAGCCAGCCGCCCAAAAACAGCAAGGCGACCAACGCGGAAATCACGATCATATTGATGTATTCCGCGAGGAAAAACACGGCAAAGGCAAAACCGGAATATTCCACGTGGAAACCGGCCACGATTTCCGACTCGCCCTCGGCGACGTCAAACGGCGCACGGTTGGTTTCCGCCACCCCCGAAATCATGTAAATCACAAACAAGGGCAAAAGCGGCAACCAGTTCCATGAAAACACCGAACCGCCGGCGATACCCGTGCTTTGCGCGGCGACAATATCGTGAAAGTTCAGGCTGCCTGAAACCATCACCACTCCCACCAAACAAAAACCCATGGCAATCTCGTAAGAAATCATCTGCGCCGCCGAGCGCATCCCGCCCAAGAAAGCATATTTGGAGTTGGATGCCCAGCCGGCGATGATCACGCCGTACACGCCCATTGATGCCAAGGCAAACACATACAGCAAGGCAACGTTCAGATGCGTCATCACCCAAGTTTGCGACATCGGCAAGGCCACCCACACCGCCAACGACGGCATCAGCACAATCACCGGCGCAATGTAAAACAATGCGCCGTTGGCACGTGCGGGACGAATCACCTCTTTAAACAGCAGCTTAAAGACGTCGGCAAACGGCTGAATCAAACCCCACGGGCCGGTCACGTTCGGACCTAAACGCAATTGCATAAAACCGATGACTTTGCGCTCGAAATAGGTCAAATAAGCCACTGCCAGAATCAACGGCACCAAAATAATGACGATTTTGACAAGAATCGACACAATCAGGCCGATTTCAGTGCCCAACAACCCTTGAAACCATGCGTCCATTATTCACCCCGTTTCAATTCAATGCTGTTCATCAATGCCCCCAAACGGCGGTTATCGCCGTGTGTCGGCAGATAAACCACGTTTTCCGCCAAGCTGTCGTCGGCACACACGGTCACGGTCAATGCCGCGCCGCCCGCTTGCTGTGCGCTCACCGTATCGCCGCACTTCAAACCGAGTGCCGCCAAGGTTTTGCTGTGAATTTTTGCTTGCGGCGAGCCTGCCTGAACGGTTTGTTGCAAAGCGTCGGCGTGGCGCACCACCGCATCACCATCGTAAATACCCACACCGCCGGTACGCCACAATGTCACCGCATCACCGCCGGCATCGCCCGCAAACGCGGTCAGATTGCTCAAGCGGTGACAGACCGCATCGGGCAGTGCTGCCGCCAGTACTTCTTGCGACGAGTTGTAATCAAAACCGGCCAGTTGCAAACGGTTGCCCAACACGCGCAGTACTTTCCATAACGGACGCGCTTCACCCTGTGCTTGCACCACACCGTAAAAACTTTGCAGGCTGCCTTCCATATTGATGAAGCTGCCTGAAGTCTCGGTAAACGGCACGATCGGCAACAGCACATCGGCCGCCGCCAGCAATGCCTCGGTGCGATACGCACTAAGCGCGATCACGGTTTCGGCTGCCTGCAACGCCTGCATCGCGGCTTCACCGTTCACGGTATCGGCATCGGGTTCGACATTGACGAGCACCACCGCTTTTTTCGGTTGTGCCAGCATAGCGCGCAGATTACTGCCTTGCCCGCTCGGGCGCACTTGCAACAGGTCGGCTGCCACGCTGCCGGCGGTTGTCGGCAAAATACCGATGACTGCGCCAAATTCTTGTGCCAGAGCTTGGGCGGCGGCATAAATATCGGCGTATTGCGGATGTTGTTGCGCGGCCGCACCGAGCAAGACCGCGGCACGCTCTGCATTTTTCAGGCTGCCTGCAACGCTTGCGGCATCATCGCTTTGCTGCAACATTTCGCGCAACACCTTGACCCAGGTTTGCGGATGCGCCGCCGTTTGCACGTGCAGCGGCATGTGTAAGGCTTCTTGACGCGCATTGAGCACACTGATTTTCGCGCCGTTTTGAGCGGCACGACGCAGGCGTGCGGTCAGAAGCGGCTGCTCACTGCGCAAATCCGCACCCACCACAAAAATCGCCTGATTTTGGCTCAATTCCTCAATACTTTGTCCCAGCCACAACGCTCCTTGGCGGTTCACGTCCAAGCGATCGTCTTGTTGGCGCAAACGGCTGTCAATCGAGTGAATGCCGAATCCCGCCGCCAGCTTTTTCGCCAAGAACAATTCTTCCACGGTTGAGGTCGGATTCACCCACATACCCACGGCATCTTTGCCATGGTCTTTGCTCACGCCGTTTAAGCCTTTGGCCACATAAGCAAAAGCCGTCTCCCAGTCTACTTCGTGCCATTGATTGTCTTGCTTGATCATGGGTTTGAGCAGACGGTCCGCGTGGTTCAGACCTTCATAAGCGAAGCGGTCGCGGTCGGAAAGCCAACACTCGTTAATGCTTTCGTTTTCCAAAGGCAGAACGCGACGCACACGATGATCTTTGGTCTGGACAATCAGGTTGGAACCGAGCGCGTCATGTGCCGAAATGCTTTTGCGGCGTGACAGTTCCCACGAACGGGCGTCGTAACGGAACGGTTTGCTGGTTAAAGCGCCCACCGGACACAGGTCGATCACGTTGCCTGAAATCTCAGTGGTCACGGTTTTACCGATGAACGGCATGATTTCGGAGTGCTCGCCGCGATGCGCCATGCCGATTTCTTGAAAACCCGCGATTTCTTCGGTAAAACGCACACAGCGCGTGCAATGGATGCAACGGCTCATTTCCGCCGCCGACACCAGCGGGCCCATGTCTTTGGCCGGCGCGACGTGTTTGGCCTCCACAAAACGGCTCTCACCGTTACCGTAACCAACCGCCAAATCTTGCAGTTGGCATTCGCCGCCCTGATCGCAAATCGGGCAATCCAAGGGGTGGTTGATCAGCAAAAACTCCATCACGCCTTGTTGCGCCTGCTTGGCCAAGGGTGAATTGGTTTTGACTTTCATGCCGTCGGTCACCGGCGTGGCGCAGGCAGGCAAGGGTTTCGGGGCTTTTTCGACTTCCACCAGACACATACGGCAGTTCGCCGCAATCGACAGTTTCTTGTGGTAGCAAAAATGCGGGATATAGCTTCCGGCTTGGTGGGCGGCTTCGATAATATTGCTGCCTTGCTCCACGCTGACCGATTTGCCGTCAATTTCTATTTGCAACATAAGGTAGTGTTCCCAATATCATATTTGTGCGTAGGCGGTGTTAAGCGTCAGCACCAACGGTTTTCGGGGGCTTTTTGTTGTTCGATACAAGCTTCGAACTCGTGCAAAAAGTGTTTGGTAAAGCCGCGCACCGGGAAAACGGCGGCATCGGCCAAAGCGCAAATGGTGCGGCCTGCCATGTTATTGCCGATGGAAGTCAGCAATTCAAGGTCTTCGTGCCGTCCCTGCCCGTTGGCAATGCGCTGCACAATACGGTACAGCCAGCCTGTGCCTTCGCGGCACGGCGTGCATTGTCCGCACGATTCTTCATAGAAGAAATAGGATAAGCGTTCCAAGGCTTTGACCATGCTCACGCCTTCGTCCATGACAATGATCGCACCCGAGCCGAGCATCGAACCGGCTTTGGCGATCGAATCGTAATCCATCGGCAAATCCATGATGATGTCCGCCGGCAATACCGGCGCAGACGCTCCGCCCGGAATCACGGCTTTCAGCTTCGCGCCGTTACGCATGCCGCCCGCCATGTTCAGAAGCTCCCTGAAAGGCGTTCCCAGCGGTACTTCGTAGTTTCCGGGGCGTTCGACGTGTCCCGAAATCGAGAAAATCTTGCTGCCTTTGGAGTTTTCCGTGCCCAACGCGGCAAATTTGTCCGCGCCGTCCCGCAAAATAAACGGTACAGAGGCTAAGGTTTCGGTATTGTTGATGGTGGTCGGCTTGCCGTACAAACCGAACGACGCGGGGAAAGGCGGCTTGAAGCGCGGCTGGCCTTTTTTGCCTTCCAGCGATTCGAGCAGGGCGGTTTCCTCCCCGCAAATATACGCGCCGTAACCATGGTGCGCATACAACTCGTAATCAAAGCCGCTGCCCAGAATCTTTTTACCCAAAAACCCTGCGGCGCGCGCCTCGGCAATCGCTTCTTCAAACCGTTCGTACTCGGCAAAAATCTCACCGTGAATATAGTTGTAACCCGTGTTCGCGCCCATCGCATAACCGGCGAGAATCATGCCTTCGATCAAAGCGTGCGGATTGTATTGCAGAATATCGCGGTCTTTGAATGTGCCCGGCTCGCCCTCGTCGGTGTTGCACACCACGTATTTCGCACCGGGAAAAGAGCGCGGCATAAAACTCCACTTCAAACCCGTGGGGAAACCCGCGCCACCGCGGCCGCGCAGACCTGAAGTTTTCATCTCGGCAATCACATCATCTTGCGAGACTTTTTCCGTAAGGATTTTTTCCAAGGCACGGTAGCCGCCGCGTGCGCGATAGGCTTCCAGCCGCCAGCAGTCAGCCTGTGCGGTATCCACGCCTTCAAAAATCACCGTTTTGTGAAAAATCGCCATCAGTTTAACTCCGCCAGTTTTTGGTCGATCGCTTCGGTGGTCATGAAGCTGCACATTTTATGGTTGTTCACCAGCATCACCGGTGCTTCGCCACACGCGCCCATGCACTCACCCTCCATTAAGGTAAAGCGTCCGTCTGCCGTGGTTTCGCCCAGTGCGATGCCCAGTTTTTGTTGCAAATACTCGACCGTGTTCACGCCGCCGCGCAAAGCGCAAGGCAGGTTGGTGCAGACGGTCAGTTTGTATTTGCCGACCGGTTTGAGGTCGTACATATTGTAAAAAGTCGCCACCTCGTACGCCGCCACCGGTGCAATGCCGATGTAATTGGCAACGTATTCGATCAGTTCGGACGACAGCCAGCCGTGTTCGGCTTGTGCGATGCGCAGAGCACTCATGACGGCACTGCGTCGTTGATCGGCAGGGTATTTCGCCAGTTCCGTGTCGATGTGTTGTAAAGATTCCGCAGATAACATTATCTGTCCACCTCCCCGAATACAATGTCTTGCGTGCCGATGATCGCCACCACGTCTGAAAGCATATGTCCGCGCGCCATCTCATTCATACCCTGCAAATGGGCAAAACCCGGTGCGCGGATTTTCAGACGATAAGGTTTGTTCGCACCATCGGAAATCATGTAAATCCCGAATTCGCCTTTCGGATGTTCCGTGCCGACATACACTTCGCCTTCCGGCACGTGCATACCTTCGCTGAACAGTTTGAAGTGGTGAATCAGCTCTTCCATATTGCTTTTCATCGCTTCGCGCTTGGGCGGAGCGACTTTGTGGTTATCGGTGATCACCGCGCCGGGGTTGACACGCAGCCAATCCACGCATTGCTTGATGATGCGGTTGGATTCGCGCATTTCGTTGATGCGGCACAAATAACGGTCATAACAGTCGCCGTTCACGCCCACCGGAATATCGAAATCAAGCTGATCGTATACTTCGTAGGGTTGTTTTTTGCGTACGTCCCACTCGATGCCCGAGCCACGCAACATCGGGCCGGTAAAGCCTTTTTGCAAAGCCCGCTCGGGCGAGACCACACCGATACCGACGGTACGCTGTTTCCAAATGCGGTTTTCGGTGAGCAGGTTTTCATACTCGTCCACGCAAGCCGGAAAGCGACGGGTAAAGTCGTCGATAAAGTCCAGCAGGCTGCCTTCGCGGGCAGCGTTTAACGCGTTCAATGTTTTGGCGGGACGGTATTTGCTCGCTTCGTACTTCGGCATAAAGTCGGGCAAATCGCGGTACACGCCGCCCGGACGGAAATACGCGGCATGCAGGCGCGCACCCGATACCGCTTCGTACACGTCCATCAAATCTTCACGCTCCCTGAAAGCGTACAAGAACACGGTCATCGCGCCGATGTCCAGCGCGTGCGAACCGATGCCCATCAGGTGATTCAAAATACGGGTGATTTCGGCAAACATCACGCGAATGTACTGCGCGCGCAAAGGCACTTCCACCCCGATCAGTTTTTCCACCGCCATGCAATAAGCGTGCTCGTTACACATCATCGACACGTAATCCAGCCGATCCATATACGGCATAGCTTGGATAAAGGTGCGGTGCTCCGCCAGTTTTTCCGTGCCGCGATGCAAAAGCCCGATGTGCGGGTCGGCGCGGACGATGGTCTCGCCTTCCAGCTCAAGAATCATCCGCAACACGCCGTGCGCTGCCGGATGCTGCGGGCCGAAGTTAATGGTGTAATTTCTGGTTTTAGCCACCGTAGTGCTCCTCTCTGACAATGCGGGGCGTAACCTCGCGCGGCTCGATGGTGACAGGCTGATAAATCACGCGGCCTTCCGCTTCGTCGTAACGCATTTCCATATAACCGGAAACCGGAAAGTCTTTGCGTAAAGGATGACCGACAAAACCGTAGTCGGTAAGAATGCGACGCAAGTCGGGGTGATTGGCAAACACAATGCCATACAGGTCAAATGCTTCGCGCTCATACCAATCGGCAGCGGCATAGATGTCGATGACAGACGGCACGACATGCGGCTCGACATCAGGCGCGTAAACCCGCACCCGCAAGCGCAGATTATCTTTGACCGAAAGCAATTGATTGACCACGGCAAAACGTTTTTCGTGCCGCTCTTGATTTTTATAGCTCAAATAATCCACACCGCATAAGTCAATCAACTGATCAAAATGCAGCTGATCACGCAGCAGCAACATCAAGGCATGATATTTGTCGGCGGAACATTCAAGGGTGATTTCGCCGCGATCCACCAGCAACGCATCATATAAAGAGGCGGCTTGGCTTTCGAGGGCGGTTTGCAATGCGTTTAATTGACTCATGGCTGCTTAATCCCGTGCAATGGTGTATTCGCGACGGATTTTTTGCTGCAATTGCAATAATCCGTACAACAGCGCCTCGGCAGTGGGCGGACAACCCGGCACATAAACGTCCACCGGCACGATACGGTCACAACCGCGCACCACCGAGTAAGAATAATGGTAATAACCGCCGCCGTTGGCGCATGAGCCCATGGACAACACCCAACGCGGTTCGGACATTTGGTCGTACACGCGGCGCAGTGCCGGAGCCATTTTATTGCACAAAGTGCCGGCAACAATCATCAAATCAGACTGACGCGGCGAGGGGCGGAAGATGATGCCGAAGCGGTCCAAGTCATAACGCGCCGCACCTGCCTGCATCATTTCCACCGCGCAACACGCCAGACCGAAAGTAACCGGCCACAACGAGCCGGTACGAATATAATTGACGACTTTATCCGCCTGCGTGGTGATAAAGCCTTCTTTCAATAAACCGTCTATTCCCATTCCAAGGCTCCTTTTTTCCATTCATAAACAAAGCCGATGGTCAGGATGATCAGAAACACAAACATTGACCAGAAGCCGAAAACGCCCAAGTCCTTGTACACCACGGCCCAAGGGAACATGAAAGCGATTTCCAAATCAAAGAGAATAAACAGAATGGCGACCAAGTAATAGCGCACATCGAACTTCATGCGGGTGTCTTCGAAAGCTTCGAAACCGCACTCGTAGGGAGAGGTTTTTTCGTCATAAGCCCGCTTCGGCCCGAGCAGCCAACCGAGAGCCACAAACAAAATACCGGCGAAAATCCCGACCAGGATAAACACCAGCACCGGCAGATAGTTTGCTAACATGTATTGTTCCTTAGTGATGATTTGCCTAAAAACATCAAGCGAATCTGAGATTTATCGCCAATCAACCCCTGCACGAACACGCTGTGCAGGAAAAATAACCGCACGAAATCCCATCTGATTATCTGCGCGATTATATCACGCGACATTGCACCCATGCACACCCCGACACGGGATAAAACGCTGTCCTCATTCATTTTATGGGGATTCTTTTGATTTGCAAAAGAATTTAGCGCACAACTTCATTGCGCTGAAATTTCCTTAACATCGAATAAGCATGGACAAAGTAGAGTGTCATGCCTAGAATATCGGCTCTTTTACCTTACTGAAAGCGCAGCATGATTCATTCTCGTATTCTCGGCACCGGCAGCTACCTGCCTACGCGCCGCGTCACCAATGACGAACTCGCCCAAACCGTGGACACTTCCGACGAATGGATTTATTCGCGCACCGGCATCAAAGCGCGGCATATCGCCGCAGCAGGCGAACAAAGCAGCGATTTGGCCGTTCAGGCAGCCCGTGCCGCGCTGGAAGCGGCGCATGTGGCAGCCTCCGAGATTGATTTGATCATTGTCGCCACCGCCACGCCCGACATGACGTTTCCCGCCACCGCCTGCATCGTGCAAAACAAACTGGGCATCACCAACCAATGCGCAGCGTTTGACGTACAAGCCGTATGCGCAGGTTTTATGTACGCACTCGTGACCGCACACCAATACATTCAAAGCGGCATGGCGACTAAAGCCTTAGTCATCGGCGCGGAAGTGTTCAGCCGTCTTTTGGACTGGAATGACCGCCGCACCTGCGTGTTGTTTGGCGACGGTGCGGGTGCGGTGGTGCTGGGCGCATCGGACGAACCCGGACTGCTGCAAGCCAAACTGCGTGCCGACGGCGCATTCGCCCATATTCTGAACACCCCGGGTAAAGTCGCCTGCGGCGCAGTCGATGCCTCGCCGTTTTTGTACATGGACGGGCAGGCGGTGTTTAAGTTTGCGGTCAAAGCCTTGGCAGAAATCGGCCATGAAGTGATGCAGCTGGCCGATATCACCGCAGACGACATCGACTGCGTGGTGCCGCACCAAGCGAACCGCCGCATCATCGATGCCACCGCCAAGCATTTGGGCATCTCACCGGAAAAAATCATCATCACCGTCGCCGAACACGGCAACACTTCCGCCGCCTCGATACCGCTGGCATTGGACACCGGTGTGCGTGACGGCAGAATCAAACGCGGCGACACCCTGCTGCTCGAAGGCATCGGCGGCGGATTTGCTTGGGGAGCGTTGTTGTTGCGTTATTGAGGCCAACCCCATTTAAGGCTGCCTGAACAAGGGAATCTCTGAAACGAAGTTCAGAAGTTTTCTTGCAGGCAGCGTGCGGATTTCAGGCTGCCTGAACAAGCCTCGGCTTAAGACTTAATCCTCTGCCAATGGCGCATGAGTCATAAGCTGCACTTCTTCTTGCTCCAACAACATCAAATAACGTTGGTACTGCTTGAGCACGTCGGCAATCAGCTCGTCACGCGACATATACTGCACGTCGTAACCCTGCCTGCCGTCACCGAAATACGTCATCGGCTCAAAGGTTGACTCGTGACGGATATTCGGGAAACGTTCCTCCTCGCACAATGCGGAGGAAACAGTATGCTCTTCAACCCGCACTCCGTACACGAAATTACGAATCCGACCTTTGTCGATCACCAATTCCAGTGCCTGTTGCTCTGCCGCCTGTTCGGTTACGCGCACATCCAGTCCGTGCACATCGCGCAACTCCGCAGCCAAGGCATCAAATGCCGGCCGCACCACTTGTTTGAAAAAGGTTTGCATATCCGCCGCCTGCGGCTGGATCAGCATTTGGCGCAGTCGTTTTTTCCATTCCGTACCGCTCCAAAATACGCTGCCTGCATTGAATTTTGCTCCGAAATATTGCTGGTCGGTTTGCAAGCCTTTCAGCAAACTAAAACTCATCAGCAGCATAATCACCGCAAACGGTAATGCTACCAACAAGGTCATCGCCTGTACTGCACCCAATCCACCCGAACGCAGCAAGGATGTGGACAGCACCACCAGCACCATGCCCCATAGTACGCTCTGCCAACGTGGCGGGTTCAGCGTCGAGCCGCGCGAAGCGATGTTGTTCAACACGAAAATCCCCGAATCGGCCGAGGTGATAAAAAACAAGGCCAACACCACCATCACCACCATCGAACTGAGTAATGGCAACGGGAAATAATCCAAAAACGCAAACAACAATCGCTCAGGCGTACCGGTCAAGGTACTTAATGCGCCTTGCTGCGCCGCATCAATTGCCAGCGCGCTGTTACCGAACACGGTAAACCACAACAAACAAAACAGCGACGGCACAATCAGCACCCCAAACACAAACTCCCGCACCGTGCGCCCGCGCGAAATACGTGCGATAAACAAACCCACAAACGGCGCCCATGAAAACCACCATGCCCAGTACAGCACCGTCCAGCCGTTAAACCACGCCACATGCTCCGGCTCATAAGCAAAGGTGCGAAAGCTGATTTGGACAAGATTGCCAAAGTAATAGCCGATATTGTCCGCAAAAGCCGACAATAAATACACCGTGGAACCGCTGCCCAGAATAAACAGCATCAACAGCAATGCCAAAATCAAGTTGATTTCACTCAAACGCCGCACACCGCGCCCCACGCCGGAAATGGCCGACAGCACCGCAACACTCACCACCACGAAGATAATCACCGCTTGTGCGGTAAAACTCACTTCCGCAAGCATGCCCACCGCCTGCAACCCCGCATTCAACTGCATCGCGCCATAACCGACCGTGGTCACAATCCCGAACACGGTGGCAATCAATGCCAGAGCATCAATCATATGCCCTGCCACGCCATTGATTTTCTCTTTCAGCAAGGGGTAAAACGCAGAACGCAACGCCAAAGGCAGACGGTAACGGTAACCGAAATAAGACAAGGCCAGCGCAATCATGCCGTAAATCGCCCACGCATGAATGCCCCAGTGAAAAAACGTGTACAGCAAAGCTTTTTGTTGCGGATGATCCTGCGTAATCGGCGCGACCGAGTGCATCAGGGGCTCGGCAACACCAAAATACATCAATCCCACCCCCATGCCCGCGGCAAACAGCATCGCGAGCCACGACAGAAACGGAAATTCTGCCGCTTCATCGTCCGCACCTAAGCGGATGTCGCCTATGCGGCTTAACGCCAGCAACAGCATCAACACCACAAACACGCCCACGACCAGCACATAAAACCAGCTGAAATAATGAAAAACCCCGTCTTTCAGGGTATTGAGCAATTGTTGCGCCCATTGCGGTGCCAGCACGCACACCACAGAAGTCACGACAATCAAGACAAATCCCGGCACAAAAACCGGCGCACTGAACGTACAGTGCTTTTTTAACTGACAAAATAACGACATAACGCTATTCCTTTTCTTGTTAGTGAATCAAAAACCAAGCTGACAAGTCGGAACAGATGGCCATAAAAATACTCCGTTGCGTAACAACGGAGTACCGAGAGAGTATATCACAAGCTGAGGCTGCCTGAAAAAACAGATTAAATTAAACAGGTAAAAATTATATTATTCAATAGATTAAGTTTTACAATGTACTTTTCCTCACGTTTTTTAACGCCCCAATATTCCGCCACGGCAGCGCAAATGGAAACTTATTTCTTCCGATGCGGTCTGAGTACGGTTGTCCGTATTTCGGTTGTTCTATCTATGATGTGACGGATAGGTTTTCAGGCAGCCTGAATAGGATGTGTCGTATTCAAATGGTCTACCGACACCGGCACGGACATTCACAAACACCTTTTTCAAGGAGCTCTCTCATGAAAGCAATCAAAGGCATTACCGTTTTGGCCACCGCCGCCGCATTGGCATTGAGCGGTTGCGTGACCGACCCGACCACGGGGCAACAAACCATCAGTAAAACCGCGATGTACGGGCTGGGCGCGGCGGCGACCTGCGGCATTGTCGGCGCGATCAGTCACGGCGGCAAAGGTGCGCGCAATGCGGCCTTGGCTTGCGGTGCGATTGGTGCGGGCGTGGGCGGTTATATGGATTATCAGGAAAGTCTGTTGCGCGATAAGTTGAAAAACACGCCGGTGGAAGTTTCCCGTCAAGGCGATCAAATCAAGCTCACCATGCCGGAAAGCGTGACCTTTGCCACCAACAGCGCGCAGTTGAACCAAAACGCGGTGTACTCTTTGAACGAAGTGTCGGCCGTATTGGCCAAATACAACGAAACCACGATCACGGTCGCAGGGCATACCGACAGCACCGGTTCGGACAGCATCAATCAACCTTTATCCGAGCGTCGCGCGCAAGCGGTATCGCAATATTTAAGCTCACGCGGTGTGGCGGCCCATCGCATCAAAGCCGTCGGCTACGGCTCGCGCAGTCCGATTGCCAGCAATGCCACGGTGGAGGGGCGCGCCCAAAACCGCCGCGTGGAAATTTTGATCAACCCGCAAGTACAGTAATCGCTTAAGCCCGACTTAAGCTTGATGCCCTACCCTGAAAACCGCTGCCTGAAAAACAGCGGTTTTATTGACCCGTTTTGCCGGTCAATATTTTTCAGGCAGCCTCACGTTTTTAGATAAAATGGGTTGGTTTCAATCCTCTTTAATTTTATTAAGGAAAACAATGAAAAAATTTTTCCGACCCACGCGGCGCATGGTTTTGATTGCACTGGCGATACTGGTATTGTCGGTCATATTGTGGGCGATTTTTGCGCGTGACGGCAAACAGGTGGAATACCTGACCGCCACGGCCGCGCGCGGCGACATTGAAGAAACCGTACTGGCGACCGGCAAACTGCAAGCATTTAAGCGCGTGGACGTGGGGGCGCAAGTATCGGGGCAAATCAGCAAACTGAACGTCGCCATCGGCGATACGGTCAAGCAAGGCGATGTTTTGGCGCAGATCGACCCGCGCACGCAAAATAACCAACTGCAAACCGCACAAGCCTCGCTGCAAAG
This sequence comes from Neisseria sp., assembly GCA_030538055.1. Taxonomy (GTDB): domain Bacteria; phylum Pseudomonadota; class Gammaproteobacteria; order Burkholderiales; family Neisseriaceae; genus RGIG9985. The sequence continues at coordinate 35,178 of JAUNUS010000001.1, read as the reverse complement.
TCATCGCGCCGCACTTCTGACCCAACAAGCCAATCTCACCCAAGCACAACAACAACTGACCCGCCAGCAGAATATGTTTGCCGCCGGCGCAACCTCCAAAGAAGCCTTGCAAAGTGCGCAGGCAGCCTTCAAAACCGCCCAAGCCGCGGTCACGCAAGCCAAAGCGCAAATCACCCAATCGCAAGTCAATGTCGAAACCGCCAAGTTAAATTTAGGCTACACAACGGTTCTCGCGCCGATTGACGGTACGGTGGTCGCGGTGCCGGTGGAAGAAGGGCAAACCTTAAACGCCGGTCTGAATACTCCGACCGTGGTCAGGCTGGCGCAATTGGACAATATGACGATTAAAGCGGAGATTGCCGAAGCGGACATTGCACGGGTCAAGCCGGATATGAATGCTTATTTCACCCTGCTGGGCAATCACCAACAACGCTACGAAGCGACTTTGCGCTCGATTGACCCCGGCCCGCGCGCCATCAGCGACAACCTGAACAGCTCAAGCGACAATACTGCGATTTACTATTATGGTTTATTGGACGTGCCGAACCCCGACGGGGTGTTGCGCATCGACATGACCGCCAATGTGGTGATTGTCATTGCCAAAAAAACACAGGTTTTGAAAATCCCCGCAACCGCCTTAAAAGGAAACGGCAAAGACGGCCGCTACACGGTGGATGTGCTGGATCAAGAGCGTAAGCTGCAGTCGAAAACCGTCACCATCGGCATGAGCGACGGCGTGGACACGGAGATTCTGTCCGGCTTGCAAGAAGGCGATGAAGTCGTCATCGGCACGGGTTCTGCGAATGCTTCGGGCAAATTACCCGACAGAATGCCGAGGCGATAAATGAGTACGCCGCTACTGCAACTGAACGGCATTTTCCGCACCTTCGATTCGGGCGGAGAGCCGCTGGACGTGCTCAAAGACGTGAACCTGACCATTGAAGCCGGTGAGATGATTGCGATTGTCGGCGCGTCCGGCTCGGGCAAGTCCACGCTGATGAATATTCTGGGCTGTCTGGATAAACCTTCGCGCGGGCAATATTTGGTTGGCGGTACGGACGTTGCCGCGATGGACGCGGACGAATTGGCACGGCTGCGCCGCGAGTATTTCGGTTTTATTTTCCAACGTTATCATTTGTTGGGCGATTTAAGTGCGCGGGATAATGTTGCCATTCCTGCGATTTACGCCGGATTAAGCGCCGCCGAACGTGCTGCCCGTGCCGAGCAGTTGCTGACCCGCCTCGGGCTGGCGGAACGGGTGGATTACCGCCCGAATCAATTATCCGGCGGACAACAACAACGGGTCAGCATTGCGCGGGCTTTAATGAACGGCGGCGACGTGATTCTGGCGGACGAACCGACGGGCGCACTCGACAGCAGCAGCGGGCGCGAAGTGATGGCGATCTTGCAGGAGCTTCATGCCGAAGGGCATACCGTCATCATCGTCACCCATGATATGAATGTTGCCCAATATGCCAAGCGCGTGATCGAAATCAAAGACGGACGAATCGTCAACGATACCCGCCGTGACGATGCCGCCGCTTTCAGGCAGCCTGAAAAAAAACCTGCGCCGCGCCATAACACCGCCGACCGCGTACGCGAAGCGGGGAAAATGGCGGTGCGCGCGATCATCGCCCATAAAATGCGCTCGTTTCTGACCATGCTCGGCATCATCATCGGCATTGCTTCGGTGGTATTGGTGGTGGCATTGGGTAACGGCGTGCAGCAAAACATTCTGGCGCAAATCAGCGCGATGGGCACGAATACTTTAGACATTTACCCCGGCGCACCCGGTGCGCGACGCACGTTTACCATTCACACCTTGACCGTTGCCGATGCCGATGTGCTGTCCAAACAAAACTTTGTGGACAGCGTCACACCGGCGGTATACCGTTCGGTCACGCTGCGTTATGGCAATGTCGCGGCGGAAAACGGGCAAGTGCGCGGCGTGGGCGCGGAGTATTTCAAAGTGCTGGGCTTGGACATGCAAAGCGGCGTGGCTTTCGGGCAAAACGCGGTCAATGCTTATGCGCCGGAGGCGGTGATTGATGAAAATACCCGCAAAAACCTTTTTCCCGACAACTCCGCGCAAGACGTCATCGGACGCATTATTTTGGTGAACAATATGCCCGCCACTGTGGTGGCGGTCGCCTCCGACAACAATACGGCGTTTAATAATCCCAACACTTTGACCGTGTGGCTGCCTTACACCACCACCATGAGCCGTCTGCTCGGACAAAGCCATATTTCCAACATCACGGTGCGGCTCAAAGACGGCGTATCCGGCACGGCGGCGGAAGAAACCGTCAGCCGCATTCTGACCCAACGTCACGGTACGGTCGATTTTTCGATTTTCAACAGCGACAGTATTCGCAAAACGATTGAAGGCGTGACCGACAATATGCGTTATCTGATTTCGGCGATTGCGGTGATTTCGCTGATTGTGGGCGGCATCGGGGTGATGAACATCATGCTGGTGTCGGTCACCGAACGCACGCAGGAAATCGGGGTACGCATGGCGATCGGCGCACGCAAAAGCGACATCATGCAACAGTTTTTGATTGAGTCGGTGCTGATTTGCCTGATCGGCGGCACCGCCGGTATTTTACTGGGCTGGGGCGTGGGTGAGATGCTGACGCAAGTGTCGAAAGACGTCACCTTGGTATTTTCGCCCATGTCGATGGTGGGCGCGTTTGTGACGGCGACGGTGATCGGCATTGCCTTCGGCTTTTTGCCCGCCCGTAACGCTGCCAATTTAGACCCCGTCGTCGCATTGACCCGCGAATAAATGGACTTTTATACAGATAAACCTTTCAGGCAGCCTGAAACCTTCAATACGGATAAAACCATGACCCGACTTCGCCTGACGGCGGTTTGCGCCGCCTTATTCTTATCCGCCTGCGCCGCCGTGCCGAACACTGCGCGCGACATCGCGGACATCAAACTGCCGACCGGCTGGCAACACGCCGCGCCTGCCGATTCCGTTCAGGCAGCCTTAAACCGCGACTGGTGGAAACAGTTTAACGACCCCGAACTCAACCGCTTAATCGACATCGCCCTGCAACAAAACAGCGATTTGAGCGTCGCGGCATATAATCTGCAAAAAGCCTTGCTGCAAAGCGACTTAGCCACGGCCGAGCTGTTGCCGCAATTGTCCGCCTCCGCTTCAGGCAGCAGCAGTAAATCTTTAGAAGGCGGTGCCAGCACGCGCAGTTTTGGTGCGAAAGGCGGCATTTCCTTTCAAATAGATCTTTTCGGCAAACTGCTCAAAGCGCGCGATGCCCGACAATGGTTGGCAAAAGCTTCCGCCGCCGATCGGCAAAACGTCGAACTCGCCATCACCACCCGCACCGCGTTGTTGTATTGGCAATTGGCCGCGCTCAACCGCCAAATCACGCTTGCCGACAGCAACGTCACCCAAGCGCAACAGCTGCTGGAATTGATGCGGGTGCGTTACGATGCGGGCGCGGTGGCGCGCATGGACGTGGTCAATACCGAACAAAACCTGCGCTCGCGCCAAAGCGAACGCACCGCGCTCACCCACGAACGCAATCAAGCCCGCCACACGCTGGCGGTATTGCTGGGCGAAACCCCCGATACGCGCGTGACCGAGCTGCCGGATTTACCTGCCGCCGTGCCGCCGTCGCTGACGCCCGATTTACCCGCAACCGTGCTGGATAACCGCCCCGACGTTCGCGCCGCCCGTATGCGTTTAATGGCGGACATGGCCAATGTCAGCGTGGCGGTGCGTGATTTTTTCCCGTCGCTGAATGTGACCGCCAACGCCTCGGGCGGCGGCGCGCATTTGTCCGATATCGTGGCGAATCCCATCGGCGCACTCACGCTCAATGCCTTGCTGCCGTTTTTGAATTTCCCGAGCAACACCTTGAACCTCAAGGTTTCGCAAACGCAATACCAAGCGAATCTGGCGCAGTACAAAAACACGCTGTACACCGCGCTGTCGGAAGTGGAAAACGCTCATTCGCAACACACCCAACTGACCGCGCAACACCGACTGCTGACCGAAAACCTCACCGCCGCACGGCAACTGGAAGCCATGCGCACCGTGCGCTATCGTGAAGGCGCAGACGCCTTGCAAGACCTGCTCAATGCCCAAAGCAACACCCGCAACGCCGAGCTGGCCTTGCTGCAAAACCGGCTTGCGCTGTATCAGAACTTTCTGACCCGTTACACCGCATTGGGCGGAGCACAGTAAGTTAAGGAATCTCTGAAACGAAGTTCAGAGATTCCTTAATCTATTAAGAAGATTTCAGGCTGCCTGAACGCAGTTTTTGCAAGCACAGGTACTGCCAAAACGTCTGCACTTTCCCTTAACCCTTTCAAGGAATAATCATACGGATGAATCTGCCTGCATCCATCACCGCATGGTGTCAAAAACTGTTGCCGACGGCGGCGTGTCCTTTATGCCATGCGCCTGCGGACAAGCATGGTTTTTGTGCGGCGTGTTTGGCCGATTTTGATGCGCTGCGAACACCCGACACAGTGTGCCCGTTGTGTGCCGATGCAGGCAGCTTTAGCGGTGTGTGCGGACATTGCCAGCGCAATGCGCCGACGATTGACGCTTTATGGGCAAGCTTTGACTACAGCGAACCTGTCAGCACTTTATTGCACGAATGGAAATATCGCGCCCTGCCGCAACACACCCGCAGCATGCAAAGCCTAATGTTAAGACACCCGCCGCACTTTGCCGAACCAATGGATTTTGATTGGGTCATACCCGTTCCGTTAAGCCGCGAGCGTTTACTGACGCGTGGCTTTAACCATGCGCAAGAGCTGGCCAAAGCTGCTGCCACTTACTGTTCCGCGCCATTATTGCCGCCAACCGGCATCGTGCGCGAACACCGTCCGGCACAAACCACGCTCGACCGACAAAACCGTTTACGCAATCTCAAAAACAGCTTTTCGGTGCAGTTCGATGTAAATAATTGTAATTTACTGTTAATCGACGACGTTGTGACCACCGGCGCAACACTGAACGAATTGGCGCGAAGCCTGAAACAAAAAGGCGCGAACCGTATTTACGCTTGGGTGTTGGCACACAAACAAACGCAAAAAAGTTGACCTAGATCAAAAAAATCGGCATATTGACGCGTTAATGAAAAAGTCGCTAAGGATTGAGTTTGGCTATTTTGCCCGATACGACTTTCGCCAAGCTTATGTTTCATATTGTTTTATATCAACCTGAAATCCCGCCGAACACCGGCAATATTATTCGACTCAGTGCCAACATCGGAGCGGCTTTGCATTTGGTCAAACCGCTGGGATTTCCTTTAGATTCCGCCAAAATGCGGCGTGCCGGACTGGATTATCACGAATTCAGCGCCATGCACGTACACGAAAACTGGGCGGAGTGCCTCGCTGTCTTGGACGGCAGGAGAATGTTCGCCCTGACCACCAAAGGACGAACCCGTTACGATATGCCTCGGTTTGCGGACGAAGACGTTTTTGTGTTCGGGCCGGAAACACGCGGATTGCCGTCGGACATACTGGAGACGCTGCCTGAAACGGCAAAACTCCGTTTACCGATGTGCGCGGACAACCGCAGCATGAATCTGTCCAACACCGTGGCCGTCACCCTGTTTGAAGCATGGCGGCAAAACGGTTTTACGGGTGGGCTGTAAAGTTCCTTCCGGCTATCGAGAAGTATGGGTAGCGAAGCCCCGATTAACTCTGATGTTTCACCCATGAATTGGATTAAAAACACTTTCTTTATTTTGGCGGTATTGTTTGTCGGCGTGATGAGCAGCCTGCTGGGCACCGCATCGGCGGACAGCCATGTTCAACCTGCGGTATTGAGTGCGGAAGAAACCCCTGCTCTGGGCAACGAAGACATCGCATTGATGCCCGATGCGGTCATCGTACCCGAGCGCCTGCACCGTGCGGCGAATTTAAGCTACAAGGTCAAAGGCGTCCGCTATTACCCCGTGCGCGAAATCCGCGCATTTACCCAAGAAGGTAAAGCGTCGTGGTACGGCAAAGCCTTTCACGGTCGGCTCACCACTTCCGGCGAGCGTTACGATATGTACGAAATGACCGCGGCCCACCCGACCTTGCCGATTCCAAGCTATGTGCGCGTGACCAATCTGGCCAACGACAAAACCGTGATCGTACGGATTAACGACCGCGGCCCGTTCCACGGCAAACGCATCATCGACTTGTCTTACGCTGCGGCGAAAAAGCTCGGTTACGTCAAAAGCGGGGTTGCGAACGTACGCGTTGAACAAATCGTGCCGCAACAAAACGCTGCAAAAAAAGCCGAGCCGACCTTCATCACCGTGCAAAGCTTCGACAACCTGCCCGCCGCCCAAAAGTCCATGCAACGCGCCGCACTGCACCTGAAACAAAACAAGGTCACGCAACGCGCCAGCGTGATGCAGGCCAATGGTCGTTACCATCTGCAAGTCGGCCCGTTCAAGCAAGAAGCCGCCGCGCATGAAATCAAACAAAACTTACAGCAAGTTTTGTAAAAATAAGCTTTCAGGCAGCCTGAAACAAAAAGCTGAATCGTTTAAACGATTCAGCTTTTTTATGGTTGATGGGTTTCAAGTTAAAGGGCGCATCCTATTTAATGATAGGGCTTTTCCCGAATCCATTTGGTGGCGGCATATTTTACCCCGCTGATGACCGGCACACTGGCATGCAGACTCAGGGGGTCAATCTGTCCGTAAGCGTCCACTCCGGCAAAATAAATCGCCGAACCTTTGCGCGGACGAGCCTCCAAGCCCAGCTCCGGAAAACGGGTACCGCCGCCGGCTTCAACATCGGACAAATACATCAACATCGTGCCGATACGTTGCCCGCCGCTGGCCATTTGTTTGGCACTGCCGGGGTGTTGCGGGTCAAAATAATCGAAATGCGCACGATATTCTCCGCCGGTGGCATAACGCAGCACCTGCATCCCCTCCGCATTTTCCTGCGGCCAATCAAGCAGGCGTGCGATCCGCTTTTCCACGGTCTCGATCAACGCCGTTTGCCCACGCATAAAACAAGCATGCTCACTGCTGCGATGCGGATGAGGTGTGAAACTCCCGTCCTGTTCATCCACGACCGTTGCCGGCACAAAGGTTTCATCCGCCAAACGACACAAAGCATCGCACTCCTCATCGCTTAACAAATGATCATAAAAAATCACTTGCGGCTGATCCAACACCCCGACAATATGAACGGTATGCCCATCGACCTCCAAGGTGTTGCGCTCTGTTGTCGGTTGCGGACGCACCGCCACACCTTCGGCACCGCTGATAAGGCCCAGTTCATGTTCATTCAATGCCACCGTGCATTGTTCCAAGCCGTTTTCACGTAAGATTTCTGCCAGCTGCACGGGATTGCAGCCGCGTCGCAAATTTTCCAAAAGCCACTGCCGCCATTGCGGTGGCAATGTTTGTTGTTTGTCCTGATTCATCGCTGTTCATCCTCAAACATACGGTTTCAGGCAGCCTGAAAAATACATCCTCTTTTCAGGCTGCCTGTTGTCATGATTTCGATCAGAAATGCACGCCCAGCTTGACCCCTACACCCAATGCACGGGTACGATTGAACTGACTGGCATCAATTTTCGTACCAAACGGTTTCACGCTGGTGGTTTCATCTTTAAACCACAGATGACGCACTCCTGCGCTGATTTGGACATTGTCACTCACCTGATACTTGCCGCCGATCTGAATCCCGTAAGAGCGGTTGGTCGGATTAAGCGGCGAGACCGGCGTGCCCGTGCCCGTATCGTATGTCAACAAGACTTGCCCGCCCAGTTTGTCGGTCAACTGTCGTCCGACACCCAGTTTATATTCCCAAGAGTTTTTCGAGAAAGAAACCAGCTCCGTCTGCAGGGCTTGTTGATACCCTTTCGGTTCAAGTTTGAACTGCTTCCAGTTCACCCAACGTGCGCCGGTGATGAGAATGGTTTTCGGCATGATGCCGGTACGAAAATCCAAGTTAACCGACTGCGGCATTTTGAAGGTGAATTCGCTGCTTTGCGGCGGACTGCCTGCACCGAATTGCTCTTTTGCCTGTTTGGAATATTTTGCGCTGGAGTGATAGGTCAAAGAGGCGCGTAAAGCAATATCGGGCTTCTCCCATGCCACACCCGCCACATAACCCCAACCGCCACCTTGCGGCACTTCCAAGCGATAACCAAGGTTCGGCAATGTCAGTGAGCCGTTCACCGTGTAATAGGCCGGACCGCCGTATACCCAAAAGTTGTTTGCGGTGCGATAGCCGGCCAACGCGGTGAAACTGTGCGCCAAGGTCTCCGCTTCCATGCCGCCGACATTACTGAGCGCACTCGGTCGGTATTTATCGGTGACGCCAAACGGTTGTTCGTAGGCAAATGCCAAGGACAGCCGTTCGGTCGGTTGCAGTTTGATCGCCCCCATCCACGGGTTAAAACTTTTGGTGATGTTGCCGGTATCTTGTCCGGTATTGTTGCCGCCCATATCCAAAAAAGTACCTTTGGCAGAGGGTCTGACATAGCCGGTACCGATTTCAAAGTAATTACCGCGTTCAAACAAGTAATCCACGTTTTGATCGGTACGCTGCAAAGCTGCAGCATGAACGGAAACGACAGGAACAGCGAGTAACGCTGTCAGTAAGCTGACGCGAAATTTCATGGGTTTCTCCTTGAAGATGATTAATTTATTTTTTATGACAAACAAAGCGATAGTGGCATCACCGTTGCTTGTGAAAATCATTGTAGGATATTTATCCACAAAAGCAAACTGTTTTTTGAACATAAAGACAAAGTTTGAATACTTCAATCTATTCTGTCGCCATCTTTAGTCTCAGCAACAGTCATCGTACAGGCTGCCTGCATACGCCAAAGGTCTTGCGGCCATCGAAAAGCCGCCGATCCACGCAGGTAACCGGCCAACACCAAAATCCATCCATAAAAAAACCGCACCCCGTGACAGGGTGCGGTTTGACCGTATGATTTTTGCATCAGCGCGTGGTGTGGTAGTTCGGTGCTTCTTTGGTGATTTGCACGTCGTGTACGTGCGATTCGTTCATGCCGGCGGCGGTGATTTCGACAAACTGCGCTTTGTCGTGCATCTCTTCCACGGTCGCGCAGCCCAGATAACCCATGCTCGAGCGCAGACCGCCGGTCAGTTGATGAATGATGTGCACAATCGGCCCTTTGTACGGTACGCGCCCCTCGATGCCTTCGGGGACGTATTTGTCGTTGGCGGCGGTGTCTTGGAAATAACGATCCGCCGAGCCTTGGCTCATCGCGCCAAGCGAGCCCATGCCGCGATAGGATTTGTAGGAGCGTCCCTGATACAGTTCGATTTCACCGGGTGCCTCGTCGGTACCGGCGAACATGCCGCCCAACATCACCGCGCTCGCACCGGCGGCCAAGGCCTTGGCAATATCGCCTGAATAACGAATCCCGCCGTCGGCAATCAGCGGCACGCCCGTGCCTTTCAACGCCGTGGCGACGTTATGAATCGCGGTCAGTTGCGGCACGCCGACACCGGCGATAATGCGGGTGGTACAAATCGAACCCGGCCCGATACCGACTTTCACGCCGTCCGCACCGGCTTTCAGCAAATCCAACGCTGCCGCCGCCGTGGCGATGTTGCCGCCGATGACTTGCAGCTCGGGGTAATGCTGCTTCACCCAGCGCACCCGATCCAGCACGCCTTGGCTGTGACCGTGCGCCGTGTCCACCACGACCACGTCCACGCCTTCTTTGACCAAGCCGGCAATGCGTTCGTCGGTGTCCGCGCCCACGCCGACTGCCGCACCGACCAGCAAACGGCCGTCGGCGTCTTTATTCGCATTCGGGAAAGCGGTGGTTTTGAGAATGTCCTTGACCGTAATCAGTCCTTTCAATTCCCAATTGTCGTTGATCACCAGCACGCGCTCGATTTTGTGGTCGTGCATCAAGTCGCGGGCGTCGTCGATATTCGTACCCTCGCGCACCGTGACCAAGCGTTCGCGCGGGGTCATGATGGCGGCGACTGTTTGGTCGAGCCGCTTTTCAAAACGCAAATCGCGGTTGGTGACGATGCCTGCCACTTTGCCGTTTTCCAACACCGGCAGGCTGGAGATTTTGTGTTTGCGGCACAGATTGATCACGTCGCCGACCAGCATATTCGGCTCAATGGTGACGGGATCTTTGACGATGCCCGATTCGTGGCGTTTGACTTTTTCCACTGCGCGCGCCTGTTGCGCCGGCGTCATGTTTTTATGAATAATGCCGATGCCGCCTTCCTGCGCCATGGAAATGGCAAGCTTGGCTTCGGTCACCGTGTCCATGGCGGCGGAAACCAGCGGTAAATTCAAGCGTAAGGAACGGGTAAGAGCGGTTTTGAGACTGACGTCGCGCGGTAAAACTTGCGAGTGGGCGGGCACAAGCAGCACGTCGTCGAAAGTGTAGGCTTTTTCGATGATTTGCATGGTATTCTTTCGGTTTGACGGGGGCAAATTGTATCAAAGATGCCGCGTGCGGTTAAGTGTAATCTGCAAATTCGTGGTCAAAGACATATTTTATGCGTTACAATGCTTTGTGCATCATTTTGTTACGGGGTAAATAAAGATGAAAAAAATCGTTTTTGCGGCCGCTGCGCTGGTCAGCGTGATCACGCTCGCTCAAGCCGAAGTTTACACTTGGAAAGAAGGTGGTCGAGGTACTTATTCCGATGTGCCGCGTAATCTGCGCGTAGACGGCGTCGGCGTGGTCAATGTCCGCACCCATTCGGTTTCTCAACTGCAACAGCAAACCGCGGGCGGCGAGGTGATGATGAGCGAGGAAGAGAAAAATCTTTCCTTGGCGGAAAAGCAGGCTAAATTAAACGAAGAAATCGCTGCTCACAATAAGCAAATCGAAGAAGAAAACAAACGCCGCGAAGAAGAACTCAAAAAGCAAAACTGCCAAACCGCTCAAATGAATCTGCAAAACGCGCAAAACGCCAACCGCATGACCAACCGTGAAGAGGCTCTGGCACAATATCAAGCCGACGTGAGCAAATACTGCAACTGATGCCGTTGTGCCCGATACTTTTGATTTAGCCGTTTTCCTGAAAAACCTGCCCAATCTGCCCGGCGTGTACCGCATGCTGGACAAGAACGGGCAGGTTCTTTATGTGGGTAAAGCGGTTAATCTGAAAAACCGCGTCCGCAGTTATTTTTCAGGCAGCCATTCGCCGCGCATCGCGCTGATGGTGCGCCAAATCGCCCGCATCGAAATCACCGTCACCCGTTCCGAAGCGGAAGCGTTAATCCTCGAAAACAATCTCATCAAGTCACTGTCGCCCAAATACAACATTCTGTTTCGCGACGATAAAAGCTATCCCTACCTCAAACTCTCCGCGCATGATTTTCCGCAAATGAGCTATTACCGCGGCCATCTGAAACCGCCGCATCGCTATTTCGGGCCGTTTCCCAATGCGCAGGCGGTGCGCGACAGCATTGACGTGTTGCAAAAAGTGTTTCGTTTACGCACTTGCGAAGACAGCGTGTTGGCGCATCGTGACCGCCCGTGCCTGCTGCATCAGATTCACCGTTGCTCCGCGCCTTGCGTCGGTGCGATCGACCGCGCCACGTATCATGCGGACGTGGCGCAAGCGAGTGATTTTCTGGACGGCAAAACCGATGATTTGATGCGCCGCATCCGGCAAGCCATGCACGACGCGGCAGAGAAACTGCAATTTGAACAAGCGGCGGCACTGCGTGACCGTTTGCAAGCCTTGACCGCCATTCAGGCGGGACAATTCATCGACAGCCGCGCCCACGACGCACGCAAAGACATTGACGTGATTGCGGTGGCCGCCGAGCATGATTTGACCTGCATTCATCTGGTGAGCATTCGCGCCGCGCGGCGTATCCTCGATAACAGTTTTTTTCCGGGCGGCAACGCCGCCGACGATTCGGCACAAGCCGCCGCCGAAGCCTTTATCGCACAACGTTATTTGGGCAAGGCAAAGCCCGACGTCATCATCGGTAATTTCAGGCTGCCTGAAGTATTGCATCAGACCTTAAACACCGAAGCGGGACGCAAAATCGCCTTTGTCGCACGGCCGCAACGTGAACGCAAAATCTGGCTGGACATGGCGTACCGCAATGCGCAATTGGCAATCGAGCAACGCGCCTTGCAAGGCGAAAATCAACGCCAACGTCAACTGGCCTTGGCCGAAATCATGGGGCTGCCTGAAGTGCGCCGCATCGAGTGCTTCGACATCAGCCACACGTTTGGCGAGGCCACGGTCGCCTCGTGCGTGGTGTACGACGATAATGCGATGCAAAACGCGCAATACCGCCGTTTCAACATCCGTACCGTGGACGACGGCAACGATTACGCTGCGATGCGCGAAGCACTCACCCGCCGCTACACCAAACTCGCCGGCAACGAAGCCGACGCACCGCCGCGCCCCGATGTGGTGGTGATTGACGGCGGCAAAGGGCAAATCACCGTGGCGCAAGAAGTGTGGGCGGATTTGGGTTTGGACATCCCCTTAATCGGCGTGGCAAAAGGGCCGGAACGCCGCGCGGGTGAAGAAGATTTGATTTTGCCCGCCAGCGGCGAAACCCTGCAACTGCCGCCGCAACACCCCGCGCTGCATCTGCTGCAAACCGTGCGTGACGAAGCGCACCGTTTCGCCATCACCGGTCACCGCAAACAACGCGCCGCCAAACGCAACCATTCCCAACTGGACGACATTGCAGGCGTGGGCGCGAAACGTCGGCGTGAACTGCTCACCCGTTTCGGCAGCGTGCGCGGCATTCAGGCAGCCTCATTGGATGCGTTGGCGCAAGTGCCCGGCATCAGCACCGCACTGGCGGAGAAGATTTATCGTCATTTTCATGGCAATGATTAAGGCTGCCTGAATAACAACATCACCGCGAACATACGGCATTCAGATAAAATGCGTTTTTGCGCATCCGTTGGGGCCATTTCCCGCCGATCAGACTTTATTTCAACCTTGAAGGCAAAACATCATGAGCGAACAACTGCACAAACTGATCAACGCCATCAACGGACCGTTATGGGACGGCTTGGTGTGGTTACTGTTGGGCGTCGGCATTTTCTACACGTTAAGCACTTTTTTCGTACAAATCCGTCTGCTGCCGCGCAGCATTGCGGCCATGCGCTCCAGCCGCCAACCGAACGAACAGACGCATGGCATCACGCCGTTTCAGGCATTTGTCACCGGTCTTGCCAGCCGTGTCGGCGTGGGCAACATCGCGGGGGTCGCCATTGCCGTGACCTTGGGCGGTCCAGGGGCAGTGTTTTGGATGTGGGTGACCGCTCTCATCGGCATGAGCTCGGCCTTTGCCGAATCATCGCTGGCGCAATTATTCAAAGTGCACGACCGCGAAACCGGTCAGTTTCGCGGCGGCCCTGCCTATTACATCACCACCGGTTTGAAACAACGCTGGCTGGGCATTTTATTTGCCTTAAGCCTGATCATCACCTTCGGTCTGGTGTTTAACGCGGTGCAATCGAACACCATCGTTGCCGCCTCCGAAGCCGCTTGGGGTTGGGGAAAAGAGCCGGTCGGCATCGCCTTGGTGATTTTGACCGCACCGATTATTTTCGGCGGCATCAAACGGGTGGCGCGGGTGGCTGAGGCACTGGTACCGATAATGGCCACGGTGTACCTGCTGATGGCCTTGTACATCATGGCGACCAATATCGGCGCGATTCCGCAGGTTTTCGGGCTAATCTTCAGTGACGCATTCAATTTCAAAGCGGCAGGCGGCGGCTTCTTGGGCGCAGTAGTGTCGCAGGCGATGATGCTCGGCATCAAACGCGGTCTGTATTCCAACGAAGCCGGTATGGGTTCCGCACCGAATGCTGCCGCGGCTGCTGCGGTCAAACACCCCGTCAATCAAGGCATGATTCAGATGCTGGGCGTCTTTGTCGACACCATCATCGTGTGTTCGTGTACGGCGTTTATCCTGCTGATGTCCAATGTCCACGGCGGCAGCGACCTGACCGGTGCGCAATTGACGCAAGCGGCGATCGTCAGCCATGTGGGCGCATGGGGCGCGGATTTCTTGGCGGTGGTGCTGTTTATGTTTGCGTTTTCCACCATCATCGGCAATTATGCTTATGCCGAAAGCAATGTGCAATTCATCAACAGCTATCCTTTGGTGCTGACGGTATTCCGCATGGCGGTGCTGGGGATGGTGTATTTCGGCGCAGTCAACAGCGTGCCGTTGGTGTGGGACATGGCGGACATGAGCATGGGATTCATGGCACTCATCAATCTGGTGGCGATCATCCTGCTCTCGCCGTATGTGTTCATGCTGCTGAAAGATTATCAACGTCAGCTCAAAACCGGTGCCGAACCGACCTTCAAACTGTCCGAACATCCCGAGCTGCAACAAAAAATCCGCACCGATATTTGGTAAACAGGCTCGAGCATAGATCAACGGCACGCCTTAAAAGCGTGCCGTTGATCTATCCCGCATGGATTGTTCAGCCGATTTCGTCCGTAATTTTCTGCAAAAACGCCAAACGCGCTTCAGGCAGGCTCCCTGCAAGCACGGCGGCTTTGAGTGCGCAGTCGGGTTCTTGGCGATGGGTGCAGTTGTGAAAGCGGCATTGTCCGATCAGATGCCGCATATCGGGAAAATCGTGCAGCAGCTCGGCGGCATTCAGATGATGCAGCCCGAAAGACTGTAAACCGGGCGAGTCGATCAGCGTCGTCTTGTCGTCCAAATCGTATAAACGGGTATGGGTGGTGGTGTGCCGCCCTGCCGCCAACGCCACGGAAATCGTGCCGGTGCGGGCGACATCTTCACCCAGCAGGGCATTGGTCAAGGTGGATTTACCCATGCCGGATTGCCCGATCAGAATATTGCAATGCCCTTGCATCTGTGCGCGCAATGCGGTCACATCACTCAACGCACTGACCGCCAGCATCGGCACGTGCAACACTTCACGGTAATACGCCCATGCGTGTTGCAGCGCGGTACTTTCGGGCAAATCGCTTTTATTGAGGACTAAGGCTGCCTGAATACCGGCGGCTTCCGCCGCCAGCAAGGTGCGTTGTATCAGTTCTTCACTGGGCGCGGGCACGGCGGCCGCCACAATCAGCACTTGGGTGACATTGGCGGCAAACAGCTTGGTTTTGTAAGCGTCCTGCCGAAACAGCAGGCTGCGCCGCGGCAGCAACTCTTCAATCACCGCCTGCGTCTCGTTCAACGGCTGCACCAGCACTTCGTCGCCGCAAGCAAAATCCACCCGCTTTTTGCGCGTGGTCGCTTCCAGCAATGTTTTTTCAGGCAGCCTTATCACGTAACGGCGGCCGTAATCTTCAACAATTTGTGCTGGTGATAACATGAGTCATGATGTAAAAGTTAAAAAACACCTTATTTTTCTGCGTCCAATTTTTGTGCATCGTCACAGCCGTCCAGAATGCCCAGCTCGCAAGCTAAAGTAAAATATTCTTGTGCTTTGATGATATTCTGTTTAACACCCTTGCCTTGTTCATACAGTTTTCCCAAACCATGGCAACTGAAACCGCCACCGTTGTCACAGTCACGCTTATAGATGGCGAAAGCCTTTTTGAAATCCTGTTTCACACCTTGTCCGGATTCATACAGGTCGGCAAGCTGATAACAACTCAAGGTTTCACCTTGCTCACAGGCTTGCTGCCAAGTTGCGGCGGCTTTTTGAAGGTTTCGCGTCACTCCGTTACCGTAGTAATACGCCTCCCCGACTTCATAGCAACTAAAAATATCGCCACTCTTGCAAGACTTCTGATACCCGTCAAAAGTATGTCTGAAATCTTTTTCCACACCATGACCAACAGCATAAAGCTGACCAAGACGATAGCAGCCTTCCGCATCACTATTGTCGCAAGCTTGCTTGGCTTCGTCCAAACCGTTTGCCATGGCGAAATGAAGCGACAACAGCAGCCATGGTATGATTTTTTTCATGGTTTTTCCTTTAGTCCGTTTGGGTTTAACATGGTTTATTTCCCGTGCAGTCTGCGCATTGCCGCTTCAAAATCCCCTGCGATCACGGTGTCGATTTCGTCCAGAGCACTCAAAATCGCCTCGTCGATCAATTGCTGCTCGGCGGCAGGGGCTTTTTTCAAGACGTAGGAAACCACCTGATTTTTATCGCCGGGGTGATCGATGCCGATGCGCAAACGCCAGAAATCCGCACTGCCCAGCCGTGCCTGAATGTCTTTTAAGCCGTTGTGTCCGCCGTTGCCGCCGCCTTGCTTGAGTTTGAGTCTGCCGCAAGGCAAGTCCAGTTCGTCATGCACCACCAGAATTTCCGACGGCGCAATGCGGTAAAAGTGCGCCAGTGCCAACACCGCTTGGCCGGAACGGTTCATGAACGTTTGCGGTTTCAGCAAGCGTACTTCATTGCCGCCGACCATTATGCGCGCGGTTTCGCCAAAAAATTTCTTCTCGGCGGCAAAGGTCGCTTTATTTCGCCATGCCAATTCGTCCAGCAGCCAAAAACCGGCATTGTGGCGCGTGGCGGCGTATTCCGAGCCGGGATTACCCAGCCCGACCATGAGTTTAATCGGATTCATGCTGTTTTTTCCGCGCACGACGACGACGTGCGCTTTTGGGGTCAATCAATAAAGGACGGTAAATTTCCACGCGGTCGCCCTCTTGCAATACAGTATCGGGCGCGGCGCGTTTGCCGAAAATGCCGAATGTGCCGTCCATAACGTATTGCGGAAATTCGTCTGCCAAGCCCGATGCCGTCACCGCGGCCTGTAGCGTGGTATCAGACGGCACGGTGATGCGGCGCAAATATTGCTGTTCGGCCAATGCCAGCACCACTTCCACCGTGATGGTGTTTTCAGGCTGCCTGAAAGCGTCGCCGGACTTGATGCTATTTGCCATAGCGTCGGTCGGCTTCTTTGATGAACGAATTGACCAGACTGTTGGAAACATGGCTGAACACCGGCCCGATCAGCTTGCCAAGCAAAGCATTGGAAAATTCGTAATGAAGTTCAAAATAAATTTTGCAGCCGACCGTGCCCAAAGGGGTGAACTGCCACAAACCGTGCAGCTGCTTGAACGGCCCGTCGAGCAAGGTCATGCGAATTTCGCGATCCGGAATGTTTTGATTGCGCGTGCCGAAGTGCTGGCGAATCCGCATGTAATCCATGTACAGCATGGCTTCGAGTTGATTGCCTTCACGTTTGAGCACTTCGCTTTTGCTGCACCACGGCAGAAATTGCGGATAGGCGGACACATTGTCCACAAGTTCAAACATTTCGGCGGCACTATGCGTCACCAGCACGGTTTTTTTG
Organism: Neisseria sp.; assembly: GCA_030538055.1. Lineage (GTDB taxonomy): Bacteria > Pseudomonadota > Gammaproteobacteria > Burkholderiales > Neisseriaceae > RGIG9985. Next base: position 17,929 of record JAUNUS010000001.1, on the reverse strand, counting down.
ATTTGCACCATAGTATTGCGGGTCAGGTGTTGAGAAACGTGAAATTATCGCACGTTCACGCCCGCAGTTGAACCCACACCGGCGCGTGGTCGCTGGGGCGTTCCGCTGCGCGTGCGGCGCGGTCGATGCCGTAACTGTGTGCTTGCGCCATGAGTTTTTCACTCAATAAAACATGGTCGATGCGTAAACCCAAATCGCGCTTAAAACCGTTCATGCGGTAATCCCACCATGTAAAGAGCGGTTCGTGCGGATTGAGCTCGCGCAAAGCGTCATGCAGTCCCAAGTCCAACAAAGCCTGAAACCATGCGCGCTCTTCGCTCGAGCACAAAATTTTCTCGTGCCATTTTTTCGGGTCATACACGTCCGCATCGCTCGGCGCGATGTTGAAGTCGCCCAATAAGACCAATGCCTCATGCGCTGCCAATTCGGCTTTCAGGCAGCCTTGTAAAGCGGCGAACCATTGTTTTTTGTAGGCGAATTTTTCGCTGCCGACGGCTTCGCCATTGACGCAATACGCATTGACGATGCGTACGCCGTTCACAGTGGCGGCGATCACGCGCCGCTGCGGATCCTCAAAATCCGCCATGCCGTACACCACGTCTTGCGGCGTTTCGCGGGCGATGATCGCCACGCCGTTATAGGTTTTCTGCCCGTACCACGCTGCCTGAAAACCGGCGGCCCGTATCGCTTCGTGCGGAAATTTGTCCTGATCCAATTTCAGCTCTTGCAATGCCAACACATCGGGCTGATGCTCGTTTAACCATTGCAAAACGTGCGGCAGGCGCACATTAAGCGAATTCACATTCCACGTGGCGATTTTCATCAAAAATGCTCTCTTTCAAAAAAGGGATACCGCTGCACAAAGGCAGCGGCTTAATGAGTGCTCGGATCAGGCCGCTTATTCCACCTCAGTCGGCCAACCGGTGGTGTCCACGTGCGGATAATCCAAATTCAAAGCGCGCAAATGTTCCAGAATAATCTGCATCACGATCACATTACGCCCCGATTTGGAATCCGCCGGCACGATGTACCACGGCGCATTGTCGCCGGACGTGGCGCGGATCACGGTTTGGTATTGCTTTTGGAAAGGATCCCACATTTTGCGGTCTTCCAAATCCGACATATTGAATTTCCAGTGTTTTTTGGCATTGTCCAAGCGTTTTTGCAGGCGTTCTTTTTGTTCGTCTTTGGAAATATGCAGGAAAAATTTCAGTAAAATCGTGCCGTTTTCGGTCAGCATACGCTCGAAGTCGTTGATTTGACGCAGGCGGCGTTGCAGTTCGGCGTCATCAATCCAACCGCGCACATACGTCACCAACACATCTTCGTAATGGCTGCGGTTAAAAATCGCGATTTCGCCCGTGCTCGGCATGGCTTTATGAATGCGCCACAAATAATCGTGGGACAATTCCTCCGCACTGGGTGCTTTGAAACCCTGCACGCGAATACCCAGCGGATCAACCGCATGAAAAACATGACGTACCGTGCCGTCTTTACCCGAGGTGTCCATGCCTTGCAACAAAATCAGCATCTTATGCTTGCCCGAAGCATAAAAGCGGTTTTGCAATTCGTCCATTTCGGGGGAGTGATCCAGCACCCACTGCTCACGCTCGGCTTTGCTTGCAGGCAGCCCTGCGAAGTCTTCGGTCGGGGTATTGGCAATCGAGAATTTTTTATCGGCGCGGTAACGTTTAATATTGTTTTTCATGATTTTTCCTGTTTATGCAGATAAGTGGACTATTTTAATCGCTATTGCCCGTCTTGGGGGCAAAACCTGCCACCACGACACAACTCACGGTACAATACGCGCCGATACGGTCAATCTGTTGGGACGCAAAACAATATGAAAAATGTGGTGATTTTGATTTCGGGGCGCGGCAGCAATATGCAGGCGATTGTCCAAGCAAGGCTGCCTGAAGTGCACATTGCGGCGGTGATCAGTAACCGCGCCGATGCCGCCGGACTGGCATGGGCGCAAGAGCAAGGCATTGCCACCGAAGCACTCAGCCATAAAGATTTCCCCTCGCGCGAAGCATTTGATGCCGCTTTGGCGCAAATCATCGACCGTTACCAACCCGATCTTGTGGTATTGGCCGGTTTTATGCGGATTCTCAGCGCGGATTTTTGCCGTCATTATGCAGGGCGCATGTTGAACATTCATCCCTCGCTGCTGCCGGCTTTCACCGGACTGGACACCCATGAACGCGCCTTGGCAGAAGGCTGCAAACTGGCCGGCTGCACCGTGCATTTTGTCACCGCCGAGCTGGATCACGGCCCGATGGTGGCGCAGGCCGCCGTGCCGGTGCTGGCGGACGATACCGCCGACAGCCTTGCCGCGCGCGTGCTCGCGTGTGAGCATCGTTTGTACCCGCAAACGGTGGCGGATTTTGTTGCAGGCTGCCTGCACATCGAAAACGGCAAAGTCATCAACCGCCGCCGTCCGTCAGACGCTGCCGCTTATGTGTTGGGGCAAGGATAATGAGGTCACGGGAAACGCGGGTGTTTGCGCTGGCGTTGGCGGCGTCGCTGCTGCTGCATTTGGCGATTCCCGCCGCAGGACTGTTACGCGGCAAGGCTTGGGACAATAGCGAAACCAAGCCCGTCACCGTCAGAATGCAAAGCTACACCCTGAACAAAACCGCCACCCCGACCGCACCCGAACCCACGCCCGCAGCACCGCCTGCCGCCGTGCAAACGGCACCCGATACGCCGCGCACCACGCCGCCGAGCGTGACCAATCCCCCGACCACGCCCGAGGCAACACCTCCCGCCCCAAGTACACCGCCGCCCGAAACCGCCGCGCCGGCAACGCCTGCCCCTGAAATTCAGGCAGCCTCCGAACCGTTATACATGCCCGACGGCAGCCTGAACGCCGCCAACCCTGCCGCGTGGGAACTGCTGGAACAAGAACGGCAAGCGGCACAACGCCTGACCTACGCGCAAAATTTGGACGCAGCCGCCGCATCGCAACCCGAACTGAACCAACCGTTACGTGCCCAAAAAGCCTACGACATCATTGCTCTGCCCGGCGATGCCCGTCCGTCGTTTCCGAAAGACGCGCAATTGCGTTACGAAGGCCCGTTCAGCATCACCGGTGATATGCATTTTTCCCGCACCGCCGACACTTACCACATTGAGGCAACCTTTAACGTGCCGTTCAATAAAATGCAATTTCGCTCCGAAGGCAAGATTCAAAACGGCAAACTGATTCCGCTGCAGTACAGCGACACGCGCAAAGGCAAGCTCTATGCCTCGGCGATTTTTGATTACGAACAAAAAGTCATCCGCTACGGCAAAGGCGACACCCCGACCCAAAGCGTGGCGATGGAAGGCGCGCAACACGACTTTTTCTCGTGGGCGTGGCAAATGTCGATTGACGGCGGTTACATGCCGGGCACGGTGCAGCTGACCAACGGCAAAAAAGGCTACCTGCAAACCACGCCGCCCGCCGAAGACATCGAACTGGAAGAAACGCTGTACGACACCGGCGAAGGCAAAATCCGCATTATCCGCCAAAGCATTGACCGCGAGCGCGGCGGCCAACACGACAGCATCGATTACGGCTTCGCCCCCGATTTCGCCAATATTCCGGCGTTGATCGTGTTCAACGACGGCGGCAAAGTGTACGAAATGCGGATCATCGGCATCAAACTCGACAACCAAAACTACTGGCAAGCCGTGCGCCGCGCCAGTGGGAAAGAGCGGTAAGCCAGAAACAGGGGGCAGCACAAATAATGATCAATACTAGAAATATGATTCAAGATGATAAAAATAGACGCTGGCTACTGGTCAAACGACAAATAGAACGGCTAAAACCGGAAGACTACATCTATGCTTTTGAAAAAATAAAGCTCACCGATCATCAAAAAAAGATGCTGCAAACACACTTAGATGCCAAAAATCATATGATTTCTGCCAGACAAATGGCAAAGATATTGGGCTACGCTAACTGGAACAGTACAAATCTACACTACGGCAAACTGGCTGGGAAAATTTCTGCCGAACTTGGCATCTCCTCTCCAACCAATTTGGCTGTTTTGGTGGAGTTTGTTAAACCAAAAAATTCAGAATATCAATTATGCCTTAGACCTGCCGTGGTCGATGCACTACACGCCCTTGGATTTAGCCAAGATAGATCGATTCCCATACCACAGGAAGAATGGGAGCCAGAACAATACTTTATTGAAGGCAGCACCTTAACCGTCCAAATTAATGCTTTCGAGAGGAATGCAGAAGCACGCAAAGCATGTATCGCCTATTATGGGAAGACGTGCTCGATTTGTGGCTTTAATTTTCAAGAACAATATGGAGCCGCAGGAGAAAACTATATCCACGTTCATCACTTAAAAGCTCTATCCTCCATCAACAAATCATATAAAGTTAATCCTATTAAAGATTTACGCCCAGTTTGTGCAAATTGTCATGCAATCATACACCGACGTAATCCGCCCTACAGCATTGAAGAAATGAAATATTTGATAAATAAAAAGTAGGTTAAAAATACAGACTTTATGTTTTCCTTTCCGTTAACTCACACCATTACCGCCTCCCGTGAAATCTTGGCGTTTACCCGCCCTGCCGATGCGGTGCTGGCGGCTTTTTTCAGGCAGCATAACAAGCTCGGGCGGCAGGAACGGGCAGCGGTTGCCGATACCGTGTTTACCCTGCTGCGCCATTACGAGAAAATCAACACCGTCTTGCACGACAAGGCGGCGACGCGGGTGCGGGAGGCGGTGTTGTGCGCTTTGGCCTTGCGCGGCGATGCGGCGTGTGCAAGCTTGCACGAGACATTGTCCGCACCGGAAAAAGCCTTGCTCACGCAACTGCAAACACAAGACTTTTCAGGCAGCCTGAACGTGGTGGCCGAACTGCCGGCATGGCTTATCGACACCTTGCGCGGGCAATATGACGACGCGCATATTGCCGCGCTCGGGCAAGCTTTGGCGCAGTCTGCGCCGCTGGACGTGCGCGTCAATACGCTCAAAGCGCGGCGCGATAAAGTCTTGGCGCAATTGCAAGCCGAAGGTTTTCAGGCAACCGCCACGCCGTACGCGCCGTTCGGGATCCGTTTCGCGGACAAACCGGCCTTGCAGCGGCACGCTTTATACCTTGACGGCACGTTGGAAATTCAGGACGAAGGCAGCCAGCTGCTGGCTTTGCTGTCAGGGGCGAAGCGCGGCGAAATGGTGGTGGATTTTTGCGCCGGAGCGGGCGGCAAGACTTTGGCGATGGGCGCGATGATGCAAAACGCAGGGCGTTTGTATGCTTTTGACGTGTCCGAACAACGCCTTGCCAAACTCAAACCGCGCTTAGAAAAATCGGGTTTAAGCAATGTCACCACGCAACTTCTGGCGCACGAGAACGACGCACGGCTGCATCGTCTGCGCGGCAAATGCGATGCCGTGATCGTGGACGCGCCATGTTCGGGTTTGGGCACGCTGCGCCGCAGCCCCGATTTGAAATACCGCCAATCGCCCGAATCGGTGAATCAACTCATCGAACTACAGAAAAATATTTTGCGCTCGGCGGCGGAACTCGTCGCGCCGCAGGGGCGCTTGCTGTACGCCACCTGCAGCCTGCTGGCGGCGGAAAATACCGTGCAAATCGAACATTTTCTTGCCGAAAACCCTGCGTTTGAACTGCTTGATGCGCAAAGTCTTTTGCGCCCGTATACCGATGTGCCGATTAACGGTAAAATGATGCAACTATCGCCGCTTGACCATCAAACCGATGGTTTTTTTGCGGCGGTTTTACGCAAATGCTGATGTTTGCGGCATTTCCCTCACATTCATTCCAATAGAGAAGAGAACACACATGAATACTCAAGAAACCATCAAAAACATCGTTGAAAGCCACAAAGTGGTATTGTTCATGAAAGGCACGCGCCAGTTTCCGCAATGCGGTTTTTCCGCGCGCGCGGTGCAGTTGTTGCAGGCGGCAGGTTGCAGCGACTTTTTCACGGTCAATGTACTGGAAGACGAAGCGATTCGCCAAGGCATCAAAGAATACGCCGACTGGCCGACCATTCCGCAGCTTTACATCAACGGCGAATTCACCGGCGGTTCGGACATCATGATGGAAATGTTTGAAGCCGGAGAATTACAGGCAGCCTTGAAATAATCGTTATACCTAAGAGGCTGCCTGAAACGATGTCTTAGGCAGCCTTATTTCCCATTGCTCACAACATTCACCATGTCCCTGACCGTTATTGACCATCCGCTGGTGCAACACAAGCTTTCCCTGATGCGCGAAGCCGAATGCAGCACTTATAAATTCCGCACCCTGACCAAAGAACTGGCACGGCTGATGGCGTATGAAGCCAGCCGCGATTTCGCCACCGAAAACTACGCCATGCAAGGCTGGTGCGGGCCGATGGACGGCATCCGCATCAAGGGCAAAACCTTAACCCTGGTGCCGATTTTGCGCGCCGGTTTGGGTATGCTCGACGGCGTGCTGGATTTGATTCCCACCGCCAAAGTCAGCGTGGTCGGGTTGTACCGCAACGAAGAAACCCTCGAGCCCGTACCGTATTTCGATAAATTCGTGCATGACCTCGCCCACCGTCCGGCATTGATTCTCGACCCGATGCTCGCCACCGGCGGCTCGATGGTCGCCACGATCGATTTGCTCAAAAGCAAAGGTTGCAGCGACATCCGCGCCTTGGTGCTGGTGGCCGCGCCCGAAGGCGTGGACAAAGTCAGCCAAGCGCACCCCGATGTCAACATCTACACCGCCGCGCTCGACAGCCATTTGAACGAAGCGGGTTATATTATTCCGGGCTTGGGCGATGCCGGAGACAAAATTTTCGGTACCAAAGAACAAGGATAATTTCATGAGCATCAAATCCGATAAATGGATTCGCCGCATGAGCGAAGAATTCGGCATGATCGAGCCTTACGAGCCCAATCAGGTCAAAGAAATCGACGGCAAAAAAGTCATTTCCTACGGCACGTCCAGCTACGGCTACGACATCCGCTGCGCGCGCGAATTCAAAATCTTCACCAACATCAACAGCACGATTGTCGATCCGAAAAACTTTGACCCGCGCAATTTCGTCGAAGTCGAGGACGATTACTGCATTATCCCGCCCAACTCATTCGCCTTGGCGCGCACGGTGGAATATTTCCGCATTCCGCGCAATGTGCTCACCGTGTGCTTGGGCAAATCCACCTACGCCCGCTGCGGCATCATCGTGAACGTGACTCCGTTTGAGCCCGAATGGGAAGGCTACGTCACCTTGGAATTTTCCAACACCACCCCGCTGCCCGCAAAAATCTACGCCGGCGAAGGCGTGGCGCAAGTGCTGTTTTTTGAAAGCGACGAAGCCTGCGAAACCTCCTATAAAGACCGTAAAGGCAAATACATGGGGCAAGTCGGCGTCACTTTACCCAAAGCGTAATGTTTCAGGCTGCCTGAACAAAGTTTTGACGCAACAATAAGCTTTCAGGCAGCCTATTTCCCCACACCAAGACCATGAATCTTTCCGAACAGCAGCTTTCCTCTGAAGCGATTTTTGACGGCAATATTTTGCGCGTGAGCGTGGACACGGTGCGGCTGCCTGACGGGCAGCGCGCCACGCGCGAAGTGGTGCGTCATCCGGGTGCGGTGGCGGTGTTGGCGGTGACAGAGCAAGACGAGGCGGTGTTGGTGGAGCAGTACCGTTATCCGTGTGCGCGCACTTTGCTGGAGATTCCGGCGGGCAAGCTGGACGTGGCGGGCGAAGAACCTGCCGCTTGTGCGCTGCGCGAGTTGGCGGAGGAAACGCCTTATACCGCGCAGTCGGTTGAATTGTTGTACCGTTTTTACACTTCCGCCGGATTTTCGGACGAGAAAATGTATTTGTTTTTAGCCAAAGATATTTACGAAAACAGCACTTTACACGCAGACAGCGATGAGTTTCTCCATGTGGTCAAACTGCCGCGCGCTCACGTTCAGGCAGCCTTGCAATCGGGGCAAATCATCGATGCCAAAACCATCATCGCTTTGCAGTATTGGCTGGCACACCCTTAACTTATTGAAATACTTTCGGAATCATTATGTCGGTTTACACTTCGGTCAGCACTCAAGACTTGCAGGATTTTCTCAGCCGTTACGATTTGGGCGAATTGATTACGCACAAAGGCATTGCCGGCGGCATCACCAATACCAATTATTTTGTCGATACCACCCACGGGCGGTTTGTGCTGACTTTGTTTGAAACTTTGCAGTTGGAAGAACTGCCGTTTTTCCTGAAACTCAAAGAGCATCTGAACCGCCACGCGGTGGCTTGCCCTGCGCCCGTGGCACAGAAAAACGGCGCGCTGGTCGATGTGCTGTGCGGCAAACCGGCGGCGATCATCACCTGCCTCAACGGCGCGGACGTGGAGCACCCCAACGAGCGGCAATGTTTCGCCGTGGGGGCGATGTTGGCAAAAATGCATCTGGCGGGGCAAAGTTTTCCCGAACGCATGGATAATCCGCGCGGCGCGGCGTGGCGTGAGGCATCGGCGCAACGCTTGGCAGGCTGCCTGTCGCCGCAGGACGCGTATTTATTGAACAATGAATTGGCGCACCTTGCCGCGTGCGACACCGATTTGCCGCAAGGCATTATTCATGCCGATTTGTTCCGTGATAATGTGCTGATGTATTACGATGAAGTCGCCGGTTTTATCGACTTTTATTACGCTTGCAACGGCACGTTTGTGTACGATATCGCGATTGCGGTCAATGACTGGGCGCGGCAGCATGATGCGTACCGTTTGAATGCGGTGTTGCAGGCGGCGATGATGGCGGGCTACGAAAGCGTGCGCCCGCTTGCCGATGCCGAACGCGCCGCGCTGCCTGATGCACATCGTGCCGCTGCGGTGCGTTTTTGGGTGTCGCGCCTGTTGGATTTTCATTTTCCGCCCGAAGGCGAGCTGACCTTTACCAAAGACCCGAACGTGTTTCGCGATTTACTGTTATCGTTCAGGGCTGCCTGAAAACGGTAAAAGATGCCGTTTGTCATCTATCCGCTATATAATTTCCCCATCTTTTCAGGCTGAGACCTTTGCAAAAGTCCGTAATGTGGATGCAGTTCACAGAGATAGCACCGCAGGAAGCGCAGACATATCATGCAGATAGGCAAGATTCCGAGGAGCGCATCTCAAAGAAATGCGCCGCAGGATGGATTTTTGCAAAGGTCTCAGGCTGCCTGAAACCCTATTTTATTTTTAAGCATTGACCGCCATGACCCGTGAAGAAAACTTAGACATTTTGAACAACGCCGAACTCTTGTTTGACGAGGACACTTGCCGCCGCGCTTTGCAACGCATGGCGGACGACATCACGGCGCAATTGTCCGCATCGTTTCCGCTGGTGCTGCCGGTGATGGGCGGCGCAGTGGTGTTCACCGGACAATTGCTGCCGCTGCTGCGTTTTCCCTTGGACTTTGATTACGTTCATGTTTCGCGCTACGGCGACCAACTCACCGGCGGCGGTTTTAACTGGTTGCGCGCGCCGCAACACGGCGTAGCAGGGCGACACGTGTTGCTTTTGGACGATATTCTCGACGAAGGTCACACCATGGCGGCCTTGCATGAAAAAGTCATGGGGCTGGGTGCGGCATCGTGCCGTTGCGCGGTGTTTGCCAATAAATTATTGGATCACGACAAACCGATCACCGCCGACTTTGTCGGGCTGGACGTGCCGAACCGTTACGTGTTCGGTTACGGCATGGACGTTAAAGGTGCGTGGCGCAACTTGCCCGCGATTTATGCTTTGAAATAAGCACTCAAGATTAAGTAGGAATCCGATTGACATGATTGGCTTACTCGTCATCACCCATGAAGCGGTGGGACAGGCGTACCGCGCACTGTCCGAACATTTTTTCAATCAGCTGCCCGATTACGTGCGCGTGATGGGCATTCACCGCGACGAAGCGCCGGAAGATATTTTGGCGCGCGCACAAATTTTAATCGACGAACTGCCTGCGGATAACGGCGTGTTGGTGCTGACCGATATTTTCGGCGCGACCCCGTGCAACATCGCGCGCAAACTGCTGACCAAACAACGCATCGCCATGCTCACCGGTTTGAACGCGCCGATGATGATCAAGGCCTTGCAATACGCGCAAGAGCGCACCGATATTGAGGCATTTGCACACGAGGTGCAGCAAGCCGCGATTGACGGCATTATCCGTGTGGACGAGGAGTGCGAACATGGTTGTGCGTGAAATCGAAATCATCAACAAACTCGGGCTGCACGCACGCGCATCGAGTAAATTCACCCAAACCGCCAATACCTTCCAATGCGACATCTGGGTGTCGCGCAAAGGGCGGCGCGTCAATGGCAAAAGCATCATGGGTTTGATGATGTTGGCAGCGGCGCAAGGCACCACCATCGAAATCGAAACCGACGGCATCGACGAAGCCGCGGCCATAGACGCTTTGACCGCCTTGATCAACGACTACTTCGGCGAAGGGGAATAAACCGTGGCCATGGCATTGTACGGCGTACCGGTCGGCGGCGGCATTGCCATCGGACGGGCGCATCTTTTGCAGCAGAGCATGGACGATGTGCCGCATTACGCCATTGACGACGCCGATTTATCTGCCGAAATCGAACGCTTTGAAGAGGCGATCAAAGCCACCCGCCGCCAGCTCGAACAATTACGCATGAGCATTCCCGAAAACGCGCCGACCGAGCTGGGCGCGTTCATTTCATTGCATTTGATGCTGCTGACCGACGTGACGATTTCGCGCGAACCGGTCGACATCATCAAGGCGCAAAAGGTCAATGCCGAATGGGCATTGCGCCGCCAGACCGACAAACTCACCGAACAATTCGACACCATCGAAGACACTTATCTGCGCGAACGCAAACACGATATGCTGCAAGTGGTCGAACGCGTGTTCAAAAACCTGCGCGGCCAAGAAACCGAACTGGCCGTGAATCTGGAATTGTTCGACGACACCATTTTGATCGCCGCCGACCTTGCGCCGGCGGACACGGTGCATTTCAAAGATAACCGCATTGCGGCTTTTGTCACCGACTACGGCGGCCCGACCAGCCACACCGCGATTTTAGGGCGCAGTCTGGACATTCCTTCGGTGATTTCGCTGCATCACGCGCGCGCCCTGATTCAGGAAGACGAATGGGTGATTGTGGACGGTATCGACGGCGTGCTGATTGTGCAGCCGGACGAGCGGACACTGGAAGAATATCGCGAGCGCGCCCGCGAATACAAATCGCACAAACGGCGGCTGAACAAACTCAAAAACACCGCCGCCACCACCGAAGACGGCATCAACATCGAAATTCTCGCCAACATCGAAACCGTCGAAGACATGACGGCGGTGAACAAAAACACCGCCGACGGCGTGGGGCTTTTCCGCAGCGAATTCATCTTCATGAACCGCGACACGCTGCCTGACGAAGACGAGCAATACCAGCTTTACAGCCGCATCATCAAAAAAGCGGCGGGCAAACCGGTGACCATTCGCACCATGGACTTGGGCGCGGACAAAAATCCGCGCTGGTTCGGGCAGCCTGACGCGCTCAACCCTGCCTTAGGTTTAACCGGCATCCGCCTGTGTTTGGCGGAACCGGTGATGTTCCGCACCCAAATGCGCGCGATTTTGCGCGCCGGCGTGCACGGCGAAGTGCGCATGATGTGGCCGATGATCGCGTCATTGAGCGAACTGCGCCAATGCCACGCCCATTTGCAAACTGCTAAAGAACAACTGCTGGAACGCAATCATCATTTTGCCGAAAACATCAAAGTCGGCATCATGATCGAAATACCGGCGGCGGCGATGATGGTCGGCACTTTATTGAAATACGTCGATTTCATCTCGGTGGGAACGAACGATTTGATTCAATACACCTTGGCGGTGGATCGCGGCAGCGAAGCGGTCAGCTATCTGTACCAACCCACGCACCCTGCGGTATTGAAACTTTTGGCGCACGTGTTCCGCACGGCACAACGTATGAATAAACCGGTCAGCGTGTGCGGCGAAATGGCGGGTGATGCCGCTTTGACCCGTTTGCTGTTGGGCATGGGTTTGCGCCGTTTCTCGATGCACCCTGCCAGTATTTTGGGGGTGAAAGACGTGATCCTCCACAGCAGCATCGAACACTTGGAAGCCCACACCGCACGCCTGCTGCGTAACGACGATCCGGCGCGCGCCGAAGAATTATTGGAAAAAATCAATCACCCCGAAACCATTAAGGCCGCCTGAACATCGGCGCACGGAGCATCTGTTTATGCCGCTATCCCCCTCGCTGCACGAGCGTTTATTCACCACGCTTAAAGCCCGTTTTGCCACCGATATGGCGGTGTTTACCCCGTTGCTGGTGCGCGACATTCATCTGGGCTTCGTCAATACGCAGTACGCGCAGCTGTTGCGCCGCGACTTGGGCGAGTATATTCGTGCGCGTGACGGCGTGCTGCGCTTCAACTGCGACAGTTGGTTACAGGCAGCCGATTTGCTGCAAAACGCCGCTTGGGGCTGGCATGAAAGCGGGCTTTACAGCGGCTGGCGCAACGAACCCTTCACCGTGCACGACGACGCCGGCAATCCGCTCTTTTCCTTGGAACGCTCCGCTTTTCGCCCTTTGGGTTTTCTCAGTCACGCCGTGCACATCAACGGCTGGATTGAACGCGACGGGCAACGCCTCTACTGGATCGGCACGCGCAGCCCGTACAAAGCCGTCGATCCGAACAAACTGGACAATCTCGTCGGCGGCGGCATTGCGGCGGGCGAAGACATTGCCACTGCCATGCGGCGTGAAGCGTTTGAAGAGGCTGGACTGCCGCCGGAGCTGTTGCGCGATGTGCCGGAAAGCGGTTGCCGCCTGAGTTGCCGTCCGGTGAGCCGCGGTTTACACCGCGAATACCTGCACGTATTCGATGTGCATTTGCCCGCAGACTTTGTGCCGCAAAACCAAGACGGTGAAGTCGCTTCGTTTGCCTTGATGAACGTGAGCGAGATTGCCGAAGCGATGAGCGCAGGACAGTTCATGAACGATGCCGCCTTAGCCTTGCTCGATGCTTTCGCCCGCAACGGTGAGCTTGACCCGACCCATCCGCTCGGCGCGTGGCTGGACAATCTGGCACAAGTGATCACGCCTGCCGCATAAAAACATCAACAATCATTGTTTAAGGAGCCTCTGAAAAACTCTGGCGCGTGGATTTGACTGCTATTTTTTTGGCAGACAAGGAGAACATTTAGGGCAATAGTGGTTCTATTGCCCTAAATGTGGGACGCAGTATGACGGAGAAAGAGCAGTTAAAGCCGCCGTCATGAGTTTCTCAGAGGTTCCTTAAGGCTGCCTGAAAGACTTTAACTTCGCAGAAACCACGTTTCAGGCAGTCTCTTGACCCACTCATCCAATCTTTTGCGTTAACCCCACGCCATGAACGAGTTTGATTTTATCCGTCGTTACCTGACCCGCCACGCTGCGCCTGATGCCGAACTGGTGCTTGGCGTGGGCGATGATGCGGCGATTTTGCGTCCGCAAGCGGGGTACGACTGGCACATCAGCAGCGATATGTTGTTGGCAGGGCGGCATTTTTTTGCCGATGTTGCGCCGCAGGATTTGGCGCATAAAGTGCTGGCGGTGAATCTGTCCGACATGGCGGCGATGGGCGCGCAGCCGCGCTATGCTTTGCTGTCGGCGGCGTTGCCGAACTTGGACGAAACGTGGCTGGATGCTTTTTGCAGCGCATTTTTTGCGCTGGCGGATCAATACGGCGTGCGTTTGATCGGCGGCGACACCACGCGCGGCGACTTGACCTTCAACATCACCATTATCGGGCAAACACCGCACGGTCAAGCTTTGCGGCGTGATGCAGCGCAAGTTGGCGATGATGTCTGGGTTTCAGGCAGCCTTGGCTTGGCGGCGGCGGCTTTGGCGCAGCATTTAGGCGAAATCAGGCTGCCTGAACCGCTTTTTAACGTGTGCGAAGCGCGCCGTCTGCGCCCCGAACCGCGGGTGGCATTGGCGCAGGCTTTACTCGGCATTGCCCATGCGGCGCAAGACATCTCCGACGGTTTGCTGCAAGACGCAGCGCACATCGCCCGTGCTTCGGCGTGCGGCATGGATATTTTTGCAGAAAAAATCCCGTCACCGCCCGAATTACGCACCTTTGCTGCGTATAATGATTGGGTTTTGGCAGGCGGTGACGACTATGAATTGCTGTTTACCGCCGCACCTGCCGCCGCCGAACAAGTGCTGAACGCCGCACGCGCCTGCAACACCGCCGTCACCCGCATCGGGCGCGTCACCGAAGGTACGGCTTGCCGCGCATGGCACGCGGACGGCACAGAAATCATCTTGACACGCCAAGGTTTTGACCATTTTGCTTCACCTTAAAACAGGCTGCCTGAAACCATGAAACCTGCTGAAAACTATTGCGATTTCACCCCCAGTTACGCTTGGCTGCGCAAAAACCCCGTGTGCTGGTTTGCGTTTGGCGGCGGCACCGGTTTGTCGCCGTATGCGCCCGGCACGGTCGGCACGCTGCCTGCATTGCCCTTGGCAGCGTTATGGTTGCTCTGCGGGCTGCCTGCATGGTCATTGGCTCTGCTGGCGGCGGCGTTATTTCCTGTCGGCGTGTGGCTGTGCGAAGTCACCGAGCAGCGTCTGTGCCGCCCCGATTACGGCGGCATCGTGTTTGACGAAATCGTGGCGATGCTGCTCGTGTTAAGCGCAGTGCCGTTCACATGGCCGTGGTGGCTGGCGGCGTTTGTGCTGTTTCGCCTGTTTGACGCGCTCAAACCGTTTCCGATTCACCAGTTGGACAAAAAAATCCACGGCGGCTTCGGCATTATGCTGGATGACATTGTGGCGGCATTGATGTGTGTTGTTTTACTGCTGGCAGCACAGTGGCTGCTGCCTTGGATGTTGCATTAAAAACCCAATATTGATCCGATTTCCCCAACTGAAAGGCTGTTTATGGCGATTGAAAAAAACTCCGTTGTTTCATTATCTTATAAAATGTACGACGAAAAAAACCAACTTCTTGACGAAACCCAAGACGAGCCGCTGGTGTATTTGCACGGCGGCTATGACGGGATTTTCCCGCTGGTGGAAGAAGCCCTGCACGGCAAAGAAAAAGGCGAAAGCGTGGATGTGCAACTGTCTGCCGATGATGCCTTTGGCGAAGTCGAAGTCGAGCTGATCCGCATGGAAGACTTGGAAAATTTTCCGGTCGAACCCGAAGTGGGCATGATGTTTGAAAGCGACGATCCCGAAACCGGCGAATTGCTGATTTTCCGCGTGACCGACATTGCCGACGGACAAGTGGTGGTGGACGCCAATCATCCGCTGGCCGGCATGAAAATCCGCTTTGCCGCCACGGTGGAAGATATCCGTCCGGCGACCGCCGAAGAAATCGCGCACGAACACGTACACGGCGCAGGCGGACATCATCATTAAGGCTGCCTGAAGACATCAACCACCTGATGCGGTCGGACGTTGCGGCTGCATCACCATTTTTGCCAAGGAATCATCATGCGTCGATGTTTATTCTGTTATGTAATGTTAGCGGTCTTATCCCTGACGGCCTGTTCCAAAGCGAGCGATATTCCGGTGCGCCAGCAATACTGGGAAAAAGAAATGGCCGCAGGCTTAAAAGACGGTGCCAGCCGTGCCGAGCTGGAGGCATTTTTTGGTGCGCGCGGACAGGCATTGCGCTGCTATTCGAGCTACGAAAATGCGTACAAACGCGGCACCGGAAACGATCGCTGCAGCATGACCGACATGAGCAGCCGCGGCGGGTTCGACAATCTACCCACTTATTTGATCATCATTTTTACCATGAAAGACGGACGGTCAATATCCCGTGAAATCAGCTCGACCACCGCACCGGATATCGACTTGAACAATATGTAAGCCAAAAATGCTGCGAACTTGATTTCGCAGCATTTTTTTCAGGCAGCCTGAGACCTTTGCAAAAGTCTGTCATGTGGATGCAGTTCGAAGGAATAGCACCGCGGAAAGCGCAGACATATCTTATCGATAGGCTGCGCTTTCGAGGAGCGCATTCCAAAGAAATGCACCGCAGGACGGATTTTTACAAAGGTCTCAGCCTACAACCTTAATCTGACCTTGCAGTCAGATTAACCGGTGCGATTTTGATGCCGGAAGCATATTGGCAAGAACTATCAAAAATTCAAGTCTAATTGCTTTTATTTAAAATATTAAATCGCCAATGGAGTTTTATTAGGTATAATCAATCACGTAACATCCCCTCAACCACCCAAGGAGCCGTCATGACAAACAGTAAAAAACCGGCGCAATGCCCCGTGCTTTCCCACGTTTCCGGTGTACCGGTCGCCAATAACCAAGATGTACTGACCGCAGGAGCGCGCGGTCCGATGTTGTTGCAAGATGTATGGTTTTTAGAAAAACTGGCGCACTTTGACCGTGAAGTGATTCCCGAACGCCGTATGCACGCCAAAGGTTCGGGCGCATTCGGCACGTTCACCGTCACCGGCGACATCAGCCGTTACACCCGTGCCAAAATTTTCAGCCAAATCGGCAAAAAAACCGATTTGTTCGTGCGTTTTTCCACCGTGGCGGGCGAGCGTGGCGCGGCCGATGCCGAGCGCGATATTCGCGGTTTTGCGGTGAAGTTTTATACCGAAGAGGGTAACTGGGATTTGGTCGGCAATAACACGCCGGTGTTTTTCTTCCGCGATCCCTTAAAATTCCCCGATTTGAACAAAGCGGTCAAACGCGATCCGCGCACCAATTTACGCTCCGCCACCTATAACTGGGATTTCTGGACACTGCTGCCTGAAGCCATGCACCAAGTGACGATTGTGATGAGCGACCGCGGCATTCCGGCGTCGTACCGCCATATGCACGGTTTCGGCTCGCACACCTACAGCTTGATCAACGACCAAAACGAACGCTTCTGGGTGAAATTCCATTTCGTGTGCCGGCAAGGCATCAAAAATTTAAGCGACGCCGAAGCCGAAGCCATCATCGGCAAAGACCGTGAAAGCCATCAACGCGATTTGTACGATGCGATTGAGCGCGGCGAATTTCCGAAATGGACGCTGGCGGTGCAAATCATGCCCGAAGCCGATGCGGAAAAAGTGCCGTATCACCCGTTTGACCTCACCAAAGTTTGGCCGCACAAAGACTATCCGCTGATCGAAGTGGGCGTGATGGAACTGAACCGCAACCCTGAAAACTACTTTGCCGATGTCGAGCAGGCAGCCTTTAACCCTGCCGCCGTCGTGCCGGGGATCAGCTTCTCACCCGACCGCATGCTGCAAGGCCGCTTGTTCTCCTACGGCGACGCGCAACGCTACCGCTTGGGCGTGAACCATTACCAGATTCCGGTCAATGCACCCAAATGCCCGTTCCACAACTACCACCGCGACGGCGCGATGCGCGTGGACGGTAACAGCGGCAGCACTTTGCACTACGAGCCGAACTCTTTTGGCGAATGGCAAGAGCAACCCGACTTTGCCGAACCGCCGTTGAAAATCGACGCGACCGCCGACCGTTTCGACTACCGTCAAGACGATGACGACTACTACAGCCAGCCGCGCGCGCTGTTTCAATTGATGAGCGACGCACAAAAACAAGTCTTGTGCGAAAACACCGCCCGCGCCTTGGGCGATGCGCCTGATTTCATCAAACAGCGTCACATCGACAACTGCAATAAAGTCGATCCCGCCTACGGATCCGGCATCCAAAAAGCCTTGGGTTGGTAATCTCATCAGGCAAATAAAACGAGGCGTTCTTGATGAACGCCTCGTTTTTGTGTTCAAGCAGCCTGAGACCTTTGCAAAAGTCTGTCATGTATAGTGAAATAAAATAAGAAATCTACGGCGTTGGCTGCGCCTTGCCGTACTACTTGTACTGTCTTCGGCTTGCAGCCTTGTATCTTTCGGCGTAAGGGACAAAAAAGGTGCTGTTTTCAGGGTCGAGTCTCTCTAAGGGACAT
>JAUNUS010000022.1 GCA_030538055.1 Neisseria sp. | reverse complement strand
GACAACGAAATACCGATTACAGAAAACCAAGCTTCAGGCAGCCTGAACCCTGAAACATCAGCTTCTGACAACGAAATACCGATTACAGAAAACCAAGCTTCAGGCAGCCTGAACCCTGAAATAGCCACCGCAGAGCTGCCCGCGCTCACCGGCGAAAATTGGCCGGAGATTGTCCATGCCCTGACCGCGGAACTGGGCGCGACCGTGTGGCTGGCGCAACACGCAAGCTTTATCGCACGCGAAGACGGACGCATTGTGCTGTCTTTTCATGCCGCCGCCGCACCGCATTTACGCGCCGACCGCGTACGTGATTTGGGTGAAGTTTTGGCACGGCATTACGCCACCGACCCGCACTTAAAAACCGTGCCGTGGCAAGACAGCTATCTCAGCGTTTTGCAAATCCGCCAGCAACGCCAAGCCGCCGCGCAACAACACGCTCAAACCTTGCTGGCCAATGATCCGCAAGCGCAAGCGATTGCGCGCACCTTTGGCGGACAATGGCTGCCTGAAAGTGTAGAATTGCAGCCTTCCACGCAGACAGCGTAAAAAATGCTTAACCTTAAAAAGGCTGCCTGCAAGGGAGCCTCTGAGAAACTCTGGCGAGTGGATTTGGCTGCTATTTTTTTGGCAGACAAGGAGCATATTTAGGGCAATAGTGGTTCTATTGCCCTAAATAGGGGACGCAGTATGACGAAGAAAGAGCGGTTAAAGTCACCGTCATGAGTGTCTCAGAGGCTCCCAGGCTTTTTATCAAATGATTTTAATCAATGCTTTACCATTAACCTAAGGAGTTAAAAAATGTTCGGAAAAGCCGGATTGGGCAATTTAATGAAACAAGCGCAGCAAATGCAAGACCGCATGAAAAAAGCGCAAGAAGAACTGGGCGATGTCGAAGTCACGGGTGAAGCCGGCGCGGGTCTCGTCAAAATCAACATGAGCTGCCACCACGTGGTCAAACGCGTAGAAATCGACGACAGCCTGCTCTCCGACGATAAAGAAATGCTCGAAGACCTTATCGCCGCCGCACTCAACGACGCGGTGCGCAAAGTCGAAACCACCACCCAAGAACGCATGGGGCAATTCACCCAAGGGCTGAATCTGCCTGCCGGCATGGGCGATTTCTTCAAGTAATGACCGCACCCAAAAGCAACGCGCTGGCCGCCCTGATCAACGCCTTAAAAGTGTTGCCCGGCGTCGGCCCGAAATCGGCGCAGCGCATGGCGTATCAGCTGTTGCAGCATGACCGCGACGGCGCGCAAAAACTGCACGACGCTTTGCAGGCAGCCTTAAAACAGGTGCGCCATTGCCGCCTGTGCAATACTCTGTGCGAAGAAGAATTGTGCCATTTATGCGCCGACGAGAGCCGCGACACCACGCGGCTGATGGTGGTGCATATGCCGATTGACGTGGCCAGCATGGAAGACGCGCGTTGTCACGACGGGCAATATTTCGTGCTGATGGGGCACATCAACCCCGCGCAAGGCATGGATTTACACCATATTGCCTTGGAAAAGCTGATTGCGCGCATCGAGGCAGGCGGCATCGAAGAAATCGTGCTCGCCACCAACTTCACCGCCGAAGGCGACGCCACCGCTTATGTGCTGCATGAATTGCTCAAAAAATACCCGTGCAAAATCAGCAGATTATCACGCGGAATGCCCTTGGGCAGCGAATTGGAATACATCGACGCCGGCACGCTGGCGCAAGCGGTGTACGAGCGCAAACTGCTGCAGAAATAATTCATGCGGACGCTGGTCCGCAACCCATCAGAACTGTAAGCCATGACTGCTAAAAATTACCCTGTTTTCCCGATTGCCACCGAAAAAACGGTTGCGCCGCCATCACGTTTGGACGCATGGTTGAGCGCGCTGCGCCTGCGTACCCTGCCCTTGAGCATTGCCGGAGTCGGCTTGGGCAATATTCTGGCGTGGCAATACGGCGTGTTTTCCGCCACGCTGGCCATCTGGGGCGTGCTGACCGCACTGCTGCTGCAAACCCTTGCCAACCTTGCCAACGACTACGGCGATGCCGCACATCACGCCGACGGAGCGATGCGCCAAGGCCCGCTGCGCATGAGTGCCAACGGCATCATCACGCCGCAGCAGATGCGCCGCGCCATTGCCCTGAATATTGCCTTATGCATCATCAGCGGTCTGGTGCTGCTGTTCATTGCCTTGCCATCCCACGCTGCCGCACCATCATGGCTGGCTTGGCTCAGCATGGGCGCGCTGTGCATCGTCGCCGCGCTGGCTTATACCATCGGTAAAAAACCCTACGGCTATGTCGGCTTGGGCGATTTGGCGGTGTTGATTTTCTTCGGCGTCGTCGCGGTCGGCGGGATGTTTCTGCTGCAGACCGGAAGCCTGCCCTTGATCATCATACTGCCTGCATTAAGCATCGGTTTATGGTGCGCGGCGGTGCTGAACATCAACAATATCCGCGACGTCGCCGGTGACGCGCTGTGCGGCAAAATCACCCTCGCGGTACGGTTGGGCGTGTACAAAGCACGTTACTACCACTTGGCATTGCTTGCGCTGGCGCTGTTTTGCCATGTCCTGTTTGTGTGGCAGCGTTACACCTTTGCCGCCGCCGTCCTGCTGACCCTGTTTGCCGCGTGGTTTACTTTCAGCCATTATTCGCGCATGAACCACTACTACGACGCGGCATTTCTCAACCACGAGCTGAAAAGTTTCTCCGGCGGCATACTGTTTCAGGCAGCCTTAATCGGCATCGTGCCGTGGTTTTTGGGTGGTTAAAGCGTTCGTGATCACAAAAAAGGACTTTCCGATGTTTCGGGAAAGTCCTTTTTTATTGCTGCCTAAGCTGCCTGAAATGCACCATAAACTTCAGCTTTGCCAAAATTCGTTTGAGCTGCGCCTACGCTCGAAGAGGCTGCGTTTTAGCTTTGCAGAAACTGTATTTCAAGCAGCCTTTATTTTAGGAGAGGTGTCTGCACAAATCAAATTGAGCGTTTGATAAGAGCTTGCCTCCGGAAAAACTTTAGACGGCAGCCTGAATAATGTCAGTAAGATTCAGGCAGCCAATATTGCTTTGCAGAAACCGTTTACTTTGTGCTTCATTGCCGCACGGGCAACTTACTTTCTTTGCTTCGTCAAAGAAAGTAAGCAAAGAAAGACGACCCCACGGCGCAGGTTTTGGCTGCGCCAAAACTTCCCGTTAAACAAGCCATTTTTGCAGCGGGCTTGAACTCGTGTCGGCTTTCGCCGCCACTCAAACATGCAAGCCCTTTTCTCCGCAAAAACGGATTTTTGAACGGCTGCTTCAAGGGGGTGGGCGGATGAAATACAGGTTTCTTCTGGTTTTACGTTTTGGATTTAAGCAATATTGAGAATACTCGACATAAAACTCACGTAAACACCATCTAATCCTCTATCTTAAAAATACATTTTCCTTCAAAACTGCTGTGCGGCTGCCATGCTCCGTCGCGGTATTGGATGTTGCGGATGCCGTAGCTTTCCATTTTTTCACGGGAATAGCTCCAGCCGATGCAGTGCTCAAAGGCAGCGTAAGCGGGTTTTTGCCCGTCGGTGAGCATGGACGGTTGTACTTGGATGTGTTGGAAAAAGGCTTTTTCTTTGGCGCGGATCGGGCCGATGTAGGCTTGGTAAAGCCGTGCCATTTCCGGGGTTTCGGGTTGGATTTCCTGCATGGCGCCGCCGTGCCAGCCTAAGGTCGCGTGTCGGTGCAGGTATTTGATTTTGCCGGCGGGAAAAACATAATTGGCGCATGAGGAGAAGCAATAATCGGGGATGTCGACGTTCAGTCCGTGATCAAACACCAGCTGTCCCAAGCCGATGCCCAGCCCGATTTCGCCGCCGCGACTGGTGATGACCAAGGTGTCGATGTCGGGGTGTTGTTGCAGCAAAGAGGCGACTTGTGCGTTGGCTTGCGGGTCAAGTGCGCCGTTGTAGATAATGCGGCGTCCGTCCACCGAGACTTGCGTGGCATTGTTTGCCGGCGGTGCATGGGCACAGCCGAGCAGATTGAAGCCGATCAATGTACACAGCACATAACGATAAGATTGCATCAGGAATACTCCGCTTAAATCCTGCGAAACGGCGGTAAGGCTGCCAGAATGCGTTTGCCGTAGCGTGCGGTGAGAATGCGCGTGTCGAGTATCGTCACCCGCCCGTAATCGCTTTCCGAGCGAATCAGTCTGCCGACCGCTTGGGTCAATTTGATCGCGGCTTCGGGCACGGAAATTTCCATAAACGGATTACCGCCTTTTTCGCGTATCCATTCGCTCAGGGTTTTGTCCACGGGATTATCCGGCATGGCAAACGGCAGTTTGGCAATAATCACCTGCACACACGCTTCGCCGGGCAAATCCAGCCCTTCGGCAAAACTGTCCAAACCGAAAATAATGCTCGCGCGCCCTTCGCTTAACGCTTGGTGATGCGCTTGCAACAGCAAGCTTTTCGAGCGCTCGCCCTGCACCAGCAATAAAGGCAGAAACGCTTCAGGCAGCCTGAACGCGACTTCTTCCATTTGCTTGCGCGAGGAAAAAAGCACCAAGGTGCCGACCGCGTGCGTGCTGTCAATCAGGCGCGGCAGCCATGTGACGATTTCTTCGGTATGGGCGGCTGCGTCTTTCGGATTCGCCGCCAAAGGCGGAATGTACAGTTCCGCTTGCCGTTCAAAATCAAACGGGCTGTCCAAAGCCAAGGTTGTCGTTTCAGGCAGCCTGTTCAGTCCGCATTGGCTCAGCAATAAATCAAAATTACCCAAGGCGCGTAATGTCGCCGAGGTCAGCAATGCTCCCGCCGCCCGTTGCCATAATTGATGCGCCAACTGCCCTGCCGCAGTCACGGGCGAGGCGTTGAAACGGTAGTCGGGCTTATCGCGCCGATCCAAAACCAGCCATTTCGCCAACGGCGGTTGCGGTGCTTCGTGCGTTTGTTCGAGCAAATCCCACACCGCCGCGATTTCCTCGCAACGCGCCAATGCCACGCCGAATTCCGAAGCCAAGCGATCCAGCATCGCCATATCCGGCAAGGTGTCGCGCCGCGTTTGCGCCAAAGCATCGTTCAGCACGTACACTTGTTTGAGCAAGGCGCGGGCGAATTGCGCGCTGCGGGCGACGTTCTCTTGCAAGCCGTCGGGCGCAGTGCCGCCTTCCCACAGCCACACGCTTTCCGCGCTTAGGGTTTCGGGGAAAACATCGCTTTGATTGAGCACCGTTTCCCAATCCGCCAAGGCTTCGGCTAATCCTGCCGCCGCTTCGTCCGCCAGATTCGCCGCCTCGGCTTTATCGGTGCAGGCGGCAATGCGGTCGGTCACGCTTGGCAAGCGTTCCAAAAACTGGCGCGCTTCGTTCAGCCCGTGCTCCGCCGCAAAGCGCGACACTGCTTTTTTCGGCAAATGATGCGCCTCGTCAATGCAGTAAAAACATTGCTCGGGCGCAGGCAAAATCACGCCGCCGCCCATGCTGATGTCGGAGAGCAGCAAATCATGATTCGCCACAATCACATCGACATTTTCCAGCGTATCGCGTGCCAAGAAAAACGGGCATTCGGCGCGATTGGGGCAAGCGTTTTTCAGGCAGCCGTGGCGGTCATTGGTGACGCGCGACCACAGCTTGTCGTTAATCTGCCCGAGCCAAGTGTCGCGGTCACCGTCAAAGGTGCGCGCGGCAAAAGCTTCCGCCATGTCGTGCAGTAAATCGGCGTCTTCCGCCGCGATTTTTTCAGGCAGCAAAGCGCGGCTGTCAAAACCGGTGAATTCCGCCTGCGCCGTGTCTTGCGTGATTTGATACAGACGATACGGGCACAGATAACGTCCGCGTCCTTTCGCCAAAGCATAGCTGACTGCCAAACCGCTGTTTTCCGCCAAAAAAGGCAGATCACGAAAAATCAACTGCTCCTGCAAAGCAATCGTGGCACTCGTCACCAACAGCTTTTTACCGCGCGCCTGCGCCATCACGCTGCCTGCAAGCAAATACGCCAAACTTTTGCCGACACCGGTCGGACCTTCAATCACCACAATGCTTTCGCCTTGGCGTGTCGGTGCCGTGCCGTCTTCGCCCATCGGCAAACTGCGCGCAAACGCCTGCGCCACCGCCGCGAGCATTTGCCGTTGGGCGGTGCGCGGACGAAAGCCGGGCAAGTTTGCCGCCAAAATGCGGTAATGCTCGCTGATGGCGTTTTTTTCGAGATCGGTCAGCATAGGGATTAAACAGAAAAACAGAATGTTTTCAGGCAACCTGAAAGGATGGATTACGCTTGGCCGCGCAACACATTACGCATTTTATACGCCAGCACCACGGCCGCCAGCAGCAAGGTTATGCCGTTGGCGGCGATCAGCGGCGGGCTGGCAAGCATGATGCCGTACACCAGCCACAACGCCACGCCCACGCAGAAAATCAGATACATACTCAAGGATATGCCGGCGGTATTGTGCGTACGCACCACCGCCGCCACCTGCGGCACAAACGCCAGCGTGGTGCAGCACGCCGCCGCATAACCCAGCCACGCACTCATCGGATCACTTCAAGACCGCCCAAATACGGGCGCAGTGCGGTGGGAACGGTGATGCTGCCGTCGGCGTTTTGATGATTTTCCAGCACCGCCACCAAAGCGCGTCCGACCGCCACCCCCGAGCCGTTTAAGGTATGCACCAAACGGTTTTTGCCGTTTTCGTCTTTGAAGCGCGCTTTCATGCGCCGTGCTTGGAAGTCTTCGCAGTTGGAGCAGCTGGAAATTTCGCGATAGGTATTCTGCGCTGGCAGCCACACTTCCAAATCATACGTTTTGGCCGCGGAAAAACCCATATCGCCGGTGCATAAAGTGATCACGCGGTACGGCAGTTCCAAAGCCTGCAACACTGCCTCGGCATGACCGACCATCTCTTCCAAAGCCTGATAAGAATCTTCGGGGCGCACAATCTGCACCATCTCCACTTTATCAAACTGATGCTGGCGAATCAGACCGCGCACGTCTTTACCGTAGCTGCCTGCTTCCGAACGGAAACACGGCGAATGCGCGGTCATGCGCAGCGGCAATTCATCCAGCGGCAACACGCGCTCGCGCACGCTGTTGGTCAGGGTGATTTCGGAGGTGGAAATCAAATACTGCTCTTTGGCGTTATCGTCGCCGCCGCACAGCACGCGATACATATCGTCGGCGAATTTGGGCAATTGCCCCGTGCCGAATAAAATTTCGGGGTTCACGATATACGGCGTGTAATGTTCGACATAACCGTGGCGTTGCGTGTGCATGTCCAGCATAAACTGCGCCAGCGCACGATGCAGCCGCGCCACCGCGCCGCGCAGCACGGTAAAACGTGCTCCGGCCAACGCCGCACCGGCTTCCGCATCCAGCCCCAAAGGTGTACCGACATCAATATGATCGCGCGGCGCAAAATCAAACGCACGCGGCGTACCGACGCGCCGCACTTCGACGTTTTCGGTTTCGTCCGCACCCGCAGGCACGCTCTCGTGCGGCAGATTCGGAATGGTGAACAACCACTCGTCCAACTCTTGCTGCACCGCGTTATAGGCATTTTCCGCCGCCGCCAACTGTGCGCCGTAATCCGCCACTTGCGCCATGATCGCCGAGGTATCTTCGCCCTTGCTTTTCAAAATGCCGATTTGTTTGGAAGCCGCATTGCGCTGCGCCTGAATGTCCTGCATCAAGGTTTGCTTCTGTTTGCGCTCCTCGTCCAAAGCGGTGAAACGCTCCGCGTCCAACACATAAGCGCGCGTCGCCAAACGGCTTTGCACGCCTGCCAAATCATTGCGTAATGCCTGAATATCCAACATGGAAATGCCTTTTTGATCAAAATACCGCCGATATTCTAAAGCTTTTTCCCATGCTTGGCACGTTTACGCTGTCGCCGCCCGACAATATCTTTTACAATCATGGAGCCTCTGAAAAACTCTGGCGAGTGGATTTGACGGCTATTTGTTTGGCAGGCAAGGAGCATATTAAGGGCAATAGTGGTTCTATTGCCCTTAATATGGGACGCAGTATGACGAAGAAAGAGCAGTTAAAGCCGCCGTCATGAGTTTCTCAGAGGTTCCTTATCTCTTCCCATCACGTTTTGCCCGATTCAGGGAGCGTCATTATGAAAAATTTAGGATTCATCCTGTTGCTGCTGACACTTTGCGCCTGCGCCTTGACACCGGAACAGCAGGCGGCACGCGCCGCCGCCGAAGCGCGGCAGCAACGTGCATTGGAAATCCACCTCACCGCGCAATGCGACACCCGCGCCGCCGACTTGATGCAGCAGGCGGACAGCGCGCAAGCCGTCGGCGACACCGCCGCGCTGGAAAAAATCATGAGCGACTACCGCCGACAAATCGACCATCCGCAGTTTCGCAACTGTCATCGCTTGGCGTGGGAAAATTATTACCATCAACGCCGCATCGACGCGCTCGAACGGCGCGAAGCGATGCGCGACATGAACGAATGGATGATGTGGCATCGTCCCGTGTTTTGCCGCAATGTGGTGATCGACGGCAGAATTTACCGCGATTGCCGTTGAGCCTTTCCATGAACGATTCCCTGTTACACATTAACGGCTTAAACGCTTTTTTTGGCACACATCAAGTGTTGTCGAACGTCGATTTGTGCGTGCGCCGTGGTGAAAAGCACGCGCTCGTCGGCGAATCGGGCAGCGGCAAAACCGTGCTGGCGCAGTCCATCATCCGCTTAAACCCTGCGCTCAGCCTTTCAGGCAGCCTTAAGTTTGACGGGCAGGACATCTTGTTATTGCCCGAACGTGCTTTGCAAAAGATTCGCGGACGGCGCATCGGCATGGTGTTTCAAGAGCCGATGAGCGCGCTCAATCCGGTACAAACCGTCGGCACCCAAATCGCCGAAGTGCTGACCTTGCACATGGGTTTGCGCCGCGCGGAGGCTTGGCGCGAGGCGACCGAACTTTTGGCGCAAACCGGCATTCATCAGCCCGCGCAAAAAATGCACGCCTACCCGTTTCAACTCTCCGGCGGACAACGCCAACGCGCCATGATTGCGATGGCGGTTGCCGCCAAGCCCGAGCTTTTGATTGCGGACGAACCGACCACCGCTTTGGACGTGGCGGTACAGGCGCAGATTCTCGATTTACTGAGCCGCCTGCAACACGAAACCGGCATGGCGGTGCTGTATATTTCGCACGACTTGCGCGTGGTGCGGCGTTTTGCCGACAGCGTGAGCGTGATGCGCCACGGCGAAGTGCTTGAAAGCGGTGCTTGCGCCGAAATTTTTCAGGCAGCCGCCCATCCTTACACCCAAAGCTTGATCGATGCCGCACCGCCGCCTTTGGACGAAGCACCGTCAAACGGCGACATCGTGCTGAGCACCGATGCTTTGGCGGTGAGCATCAGCCGTAAAAAAAACTGGCTGCGCCGCCAGTCCGTTCCCCTCCTGCATCCTTTGCACTTTACCTTACGCGCCGGTGAAACCTTGGGCATCGTCGGCGAATCGGGCAGCGGCAAAACCACATTGGCCAAAGCTCTGCTGCATTTGATGCCCTTTTCAGGCAGCCTGAACGTCTTGGGTAATCACTGGCACGATCTACGCGGCAAAGAGCTGACCCAACATCGGCGCGATATGCAAATCGTGTTTCAAGACCCGTTCTCCGCGCTTAATCCGCGCATGACCGTGGCGGAAATCGTGGGCGAAGCCTTAACCGTGCACGAGCCGACCTTAAACGCGGGCGAACGTGAAGAGCGGATCATCGCGGCTTTGCGTGAAGTCAGGCTGCCTGAAGACATCGGCACGCGTTATCCGCATGAATTTTCCGGCGGACAACGCCAACGCATCGCCATCGCCCGCGCCTTGATCGTGCGTCCGCGTATTTTGGTGCTGGACGAACCGACCTCAGCCTTGGATGTCAGCCTGCAAAAACAATTATTGCAGCTTTTACGCGACATTCAGCAGCGGCATCGTCTGAGCATGATTTTCATCAGCCACGATCTGACCGTGATCCGTGCCGTGGCGCATCATGTGTTGGTATTGCAGGCAGGGCAAATGGTGGAATACGACACCGCACAAAATATTTTCAATCGTCCGCAGAACGGCTATACGCAAAAATTATTAAGCGGATACTGAAATACATTATGATTAACGGCGCTTTGATGATGATGGCGAATAAGGCGCAAAGGCAATATTGACAAGCATCTTACCATTTTCACCCTACGCTTTCTCAAGGCAAGCGGAGCCATGATGATGGGCACCATAGCCCTCTTCAATGCTCAATCGACTTGAAACTTTTACCACTTGCCCTTATTCTGACAACACTCATCACACAGTAAAGGAAACCCTCATGAGTAACGAATTGATTGTTCACGCCAGCGACGCCAGCTTTGAAGCTGACGTTTTGAAATCCGATCTGCCGGTATTGGTAGATTTCTGGGCACCGTGGTGCGGCCCGTGCCGCATGATTGCGCCGATTTTGGACGACATCGCCACCGAATACGCAGGCAAAGTCAAAGTGGTCAAAGTCAATGTCGAAGAAAACCAAGCCATCCCTGCCCAATTCGGCATTCGCAACATCCCCACCTTGAAAATCTTCAAAAACGGTGCGGAAGTCGCCAATAAAGTCGGCGGCCTGCCCAAAGGTCAATTGGCTGCATTTATTGATGCTTCGATTGCCTGATGCAAGATTGCACACAAAAACGCTCCGACGATTCGGAGCGTTTGTTTTTTAGGCGGTGCGGTGGCTGCCCCTTAAACTCAACGCGTAATGGCTTGAAGTTTTCGGGATAGTCTTTTATAAAGTCAATCTTTGGCAGAAATTGCCAAAGATTGACTTTATCGAACCACTTCAACCACTTCTTCAGGGAAAACATTATGTCCCGTCGCATCTCGCCCACCGGCAAATGGATGAAATCTCTGCTGTATGCTGCGCTGCTGCTCTTTGCCGCCGCACCCGCCACCGCCGCCTTACCCGCGCTCAGCGCCATTGCCCAAACTCCGCAGCAGCAATTCGATCAAGCTGTCGCCGCCTATCAACGTGGCGACTACGCTGCTGCTGTGCGCCTGACCCGCCCGCTGGCGGAACAAGATTATCCCGGCGCGCAATACATTCTCGGGGTGATGTATGACCACGGACAGGGCGTGGCGCAAGATGATCGCCAAGCCGTTCTCTGCTACGAGCGTGCCGCCAAACAAGGTCATGCCATGGCGCAAAACAATCTTGGGCTGATGTATGCCAAAGGTCGTGGTGTGGCGCAAGACTTTCGCCAAGCAGCTCTGTGGTATGAGCGTGCTGCCAAACAAGGCATTGCCGAGGCGCAACACAATCTCGGGGTGATGTATGAACGCGGTCATGGCGTGGCACAAGATGATCGCCAAGCCGTGCCCTGGTACGAGCATGCCGCCAAACAAGGCAATGCCGAAGCGCAATACAATCTCGGGGCAATGTATGGCGAAGGCCGTGGTGTGACACAAGACCTTCGCCAAGCCGCCCTCTGGTACGAGCGTGCCGCCAAACAAGGCAATGCCGGCGCACAATATAATCTCGGAGTGATGTATGACGAAGGTTATGGCGTGACGCAAGACGATCACCAAGCCGCTCTCTGGTACGAACATGCCGCCAAACAAGGACATGCCAAAGCGCAAAACAATCTCGGGAGGATGTATGACGAAGGTCGTGGCGTGGTGCAAGACGATCGCCAAGCCGTGCCCTGGTACGAGCGTGCCGCCAAACAAGGACTTGCCCTCGCGCAATACAATCTCGGGGTGATGTATGCCGAAGGTCATGGCGTGACGCAAGACGATCGCCAAGCCGCTCTGTGGTTCGAACGTGCCGCCAAACAAGGCGATGCCAAAGCGCAAACCAATCTGGGGGTGATGTATTACCTCGGGCAGGGTGTGAAGCGAGATGTGGCAACAGCCAAATCTTGGTGGCATCAAGCAGCGGCACAAGGCGACGAAGCTGCCATCACCGCACTGATACAAGTGCAGTAAATCGGGGCTAGAGGCTTCCAGAGATTCAACCCATTAAAAACGCTCCGACGATTCGGAGCGTTTGTTTTTTGATACCGGAGTTTACTTACGCCGCGTGCGCTTCATCTGCGGCAAGTCCATGCCGACTTCTTTCATCACGTAAGCGGTTTCCACTTCGTTCAATTCATAAAACTGACCGCGTTTGAGCCGTGGCGGGATGCCGACCGGGCCGAAACGGATGCGGGTCAGCTTGCTCACGGTCAGGCCGAAATAGTCAAAAATACGCCGTACTTCGCGGTTACGCCCTTCCTGCACCACAATATCGTAACGGCGGCTTTTGCCTTCGCTTTCATGCGCAATAATCCGCGCCGCACGGGCGATGCCGTCCTCCAGCATAATGCCCTCGCCCGTCAGCTGCGCCATTTGCTCATCGCTCAATTCACCTGCCACGCGCACGCTGTATTCGCGGTCAATCGCGAAACTGGGGTGTGCAAAACGGTTGGCCAATTCGCCCGAGGTGGTAAAAATCAGCAAACCGGCGGTGTTGATGTCCAAACGCCCGATCACCACCCAACGGCTGCTGGCGGTTTGCGGCAGGCGGTCAAACACGCTGGTGCGTCCTTGCGGGTCGTCACGGCTGACGATTTCGCCTTCTTGTTTGTAATACAAAATAATCCTCGGCAGGCGGTCTTGCCAAATCAGCTTGACCACGTTGCCTTTGACCGTGACTTCATCACTCGGTACGACTTTATCGCCCAAGGCGGCGACTTTGCCATTGACCGTCACCTGCCCCGCCGCAATCAGCTCTTCCACATGCCGCCGCGAGCCTGCGCCCGATGCTGCCAAAACTTTTTGCAAGCGCACGGGCTCCTGCGCCGACACGTCGCTGCGGATATCGCGCAGCCGTTCGGATTTTTGCAAAATCTCTTTATTCGGGCGGCGCAACACCATTTTTTTGGCGCGTTCGGCACGCGGCTTGGGCGCGGCAACGGCTGTGTCCGCGCGGCGTTCTGTATTTTTTTCCTGTCGGGCAGGTTGATGGTTCAGGCTGCCTGAAGCTTTGCGCGGCGGCTTGTTTTTGGGTTGAGACATTGTTTTTTCCGTTTCATTGCTTTTCAGGCTGAGACCTTTGCAAAAATCCGTCCTGCGGCGCATTTCTTTGGAATGCGCGCCTCGAAAGTGCAGCCTATCGATAAGATATGTCTGCATTTTCTGCGGTGCTATTCCTGCGAACTGCATCCACATGACAGACTTTTGCAAAGGTCTCAGGCTGCCTGAAAAGTTAAGTGAGGTATTTAATAAGGCAGGCTGCGCGCACGAAACATCGTTTCTTTCATTTGGCGAATGCTTTCAGGCAGCCCCAAAAACACCGCTTGCGCGATCAGGGCGTGTCCGATGTTCAATTCGCGAATCGCCAAAATACGGGCAATCGGCGCGACATTGTGAATGGTCAGTCCGTGCCCTGCATTGACCACCAATCCTGCCTCCGCCGCAAACTGTGCGCCGTCTTCGAGGCGGCGCAATTCATGGGCGACGTGTATCGGCTCGCTCGCTTCGGCATACGCGCCGGTGTGCAGCTCGATCACCGGTGCGCCGACATCACGGGCTGCCTGAATCTGTTTTTCGTCCGCATCGATAAACAAAGAAACGCGAATGCCCGCTTCGGTCAGAATACGGGTGAAACGCGCCACTTTTTCTATTTGCGCGCTCACGTCCAAACCGCCTTCGGTGGTCACTTCTTCGCGCTTTTCGGGAACCAGACAAACGTCCTGCGGCTTGACCGCCAGCGCGTTATCCAGCATTTCTTCGGTCAGAGCCATTTCCAGATTCATGCGGGTGCGAATCGCGCTGCGAATGGCGAACACGTCCGCATCTTTGATGTGACGGCGGTCTTCGCGCAAATGCAGGGTAATCAAATCCGCACCGGCGGTTTCCGCGATTAAAGCCGCTTCCAGCGGGGACGGATAAAGCGTGCCGCGTGCATTGCGCAAAGTGGCAACATGATCGATATTGACACCGAGTAACATCTTATCTCCTATGAAAATCAATAATCTGCTGTACCAGATGACGGCTGTGGATATTACCCGCCAGCCTGAAATCCAGCATCATGCGGTTCAGTCGCAAAGCTTCGTTTAAGGCTTCATCGGTATGCAGGCTGCCTGAAAACAAGGCATGTAAGGTGCTGCCATGCACGTACACCGCATCGCTCGCGGCTTCTTCCACCGCTTGCGGCGGCTCTTCAGGCAGCATTTTGTACCAGCCGTCGGCAGTAATCGTCTGACCTGCCGCATCATACTGCAAATCGGGCGCAAAACCGCAAGCGTGCAAAAGCTGCCATTCAAACACGCGCAATGCGCCGTGCCCATGCGTGGCTTGCGCCAAAGCCTGCATCACCTGCTGCAAAGCATCGTACAGTCCGCTGTGCGGGTCATCGCGCGCGGTCAGTTTTAACATCAATTCATTGACATACAGTGCGCTGAGCAGGTTTTTGCCTTGCGGCTGCGCCCAGCCGCCCACCCATTCGGCACGATGCAAAGTGCGTAATTCGTTTTGCCCGAACCACGACACCGTCAGCGGCACAAACGGCACCAGCACGCCGCGCAATTCCGACTGGCGTTTGCGCGCGCTGCGTGCCAGCAAGGACACCCGTCCGTGGTGACGACTGAACACCTCCACGCGCAGGCTGCTTTCGCGCCACGGTGCGCTGCTCAAGACAAATGCCGGTTCACGGTTGATTCTGCTCATCAGGCTGCCTGAAACACTTTCACTGTTCCTGCACCACCACCCACGGCGCGACCACCACCGCCCACATTTCGCAGTTTTCCGCATACCAGCGGCGCGCGGTGTCGGCATCGGGTGTAAATAAGGTTTTGTCCGCCAGCAAACGGGCGATTTGCGCCGCATTGTCTTGCGCCATCCATTCGGCCACCTGCGGCAAATCGGCATCCGCCGTCACCGCCACCACTGCGCCGCGTGCAAAGTGCGGCTGCAACTCGTGCCACGCAATGCGCGCGGTTTCCAGATTCAGTTTTTGATAAAGTAACGGTTCGCTCATGGGGTTTATTTTTTCAAAATATAACGGCGCACGGCGGCATTGTGTTCGCTTAAATCACGGCTGAAATAGCTCTCGCCGCTGCCGTCGCTTTTCGAAACAAAATACAGATACGGCACATCGGCAGGATGCGCGGCGGCCTGCAAAGACGCCAACGACGGCGCGGCAATCGGCGTCGGCGGCAAACCGGCGCGGGTGTAAGTGTTGTACGGCGTATCGCGCTGCAAATCGGCCTTGCGGATATTGCCGTCATATGCTTCTCCCATGCCGTAAATCACGCTCGGATCGGTTTGCAGGCGCATGCCGATTTTCAAGCGATTGACAAACACCGCCGCCACCAAATCGCGCTCCGCGCTCAAGCCCGTTTCTTTCTCGACAATGCTCGCCATGATCAAAAGCTCATACGGGTTTTGATACGGCAAACCGTCCGCCCGATTATCCCACACCCGCTGCAAATGCCCCTGCATGGTACGGTAAGCATGGCGGTACACGGTCAGATCGTCCGACGCATCGGCAAACATATAAGTGTCGGGAAAAAGCAAACCTTCGGGGTGCGTTTGCGGTGCGTCAGGGTCGATTTTGCGCAAAATTTCCATCGGCGAAAGCGCGGCGGTGCGGTGTTGCAGATTGGGATTATCCGCCAGCACGCCGCGAATCTGCGTGAACGGCCAGCCTTCAACGATGCGCACCGTCACCGTATCGGGGCTGCCTGCAAGCAGGCGTTGCAACACCTGCCACGCGCTCATGCGCCCCGACAAGCGATAGCTGCCCTGATGCAGGCTCGTATCCATGCCCGTGGCGCGCACGGCCAGCAGCAAGGCTTCACGCCGGTAAATCACGCCGTCCGAAGCCAATTGGCGGCTGACACTGCTCAAACCCTGTCCCGCTTCGATTTTCAGATGATAGTTTTCAGGCAGCGTTTTCGGATAAAACAGTAAAAAAGCCCACGCCGCAGCAGCTAAAACCGACAGCAACACCAGCCACGCCAACAGTTTTTTCATGGCTTATCCGCTTTAACCGCACGCCAGCTTGCCGCCGCTTTCAAGTATTCGGGACGGACAATCCCGCGCAGTTTGTCCGTCGGAATATACAGTTGGGGAAAACCCATCGCATAAGGCCCGACTTCATACGGTTGAAAGGTGAAGAGTAAGCCGTCTTTATCCAAAGCCCAGTTATCCGTTGCGGCAAACGGGAAAATGCCTTCCAGGTCTTTTCTGTCCTGTGCGCTGTAATCCTGTTCATCCTGCAAATAACGCTGGAACGCCTGTTGTTGTAAAGCGTCCAGTTTGGTTTTTGCTTGCGGCGAAACCAAAATATCTTGCAAACCGACCGCGCGGCGTTGCTTCAAATCAAACACCGCATAACGCGCCGCAGGCATGCCATGCGCCGCGCCTTGCGCGTAATAGTAATATTGCAGTTCAAATGCGGCAAAATCATCGTTTTGACCCAACATCCTCGCAGTGCGGACAATTTCCGCGGTGAATACCCCATCCTCATCGGTCACGGTTTCTTCACGCAGCTCCGCTTGCAGCTGCTTCCGATTGCGCTCATCATCACTATCCCAGTGTAAAGCCAGATCAAGTTGTTCGGTCAGCCACGGCTGCCCGACGACTTCCAAGCGGCCGATATAAATACTGCTGCACGCTTTGGGATCGGCCTTGATCGGACAATAAGTCTCTTCAATTCCGGTGGCTTTGGTTTGTAAATCCTGCGCAAAGGCTGCCTGCATCGCCAACAACGCGCCAAGGGTGATTCCGAATACGGCTTTCATGGTTTCCTCCTTAAATAAAGGAATAACATTCAGATAAAACGCGCTTAACGCGCGGAATCAATAATCGAGATCGCCGACAATACGGTCTAATCTGTTTCCACTGCACGCCAGCTTTCCGCCGCCTTCAAATATTCGGGACGGATGATGCCGCGCAGCTTGTCCGTCGGAATATACAGTTCGGGCGATCCCATCGCATAAGGCCCTACTTCATACGGCTGAAACGTGAACAGCAAACCGCCTTTGCTTAACGTCCAGTTATCCGTCGCAGCAAACGGTAAAGTGCTTTCCCAGACCTTTTGATCTTGCCGAGAATCATCGTCTTCACCCTGCAAATAACGCTGAAACGCCTGCTTTTGCAAAGCATCCAGCTTGGCTTTTGCCTGCGGTGACAGCAAAATATCTTGCAGGCTGACCGCGCGGCGTTGCTTCAAATCGAACACCGCATGATAGGTGGTAGGCACCCCATGCGCTGCGCCCTGCGCATAATAGTAATGATGCAGTTCAAACGCGGCAAAATCATCGCTTTGTCCGACCATCTTCGCGGAACGGGTCATGAGCACCGTGTACGCCTCATCGCCGTCGACCACGGTTTCGTCACGCAGCTCCGCTTGCCGCAGCTGCCGGTTACGCCGAGCGTCACTGCCGTCCCAGAGCAAAGCTTCATCAAGCAACGCAGTCAACCACGGCAGCCCGACGACTTCCAGACGGCCGATTTCAATACTGCTGCACACCTCAGGTTGCGCTTTAAGCGGGCAATAGGTCTCTTGCTGCGAAAAACTTTGAGTCCGCACATCCTGCGCACAGGCTGCCTGCATGGCAAACAGCGCCCCAAGGGTTAGTCCGAATATCGCTCTCACGGCTTTTCTCCTTATCAAATCAATATTATAGACTGCATGAAACAGCTTAAACGTCTTCTTTATCCCGTCGGTCGTAGCGCAGGGAAATCAGCATGGACGCCCCGATGGCGCCGAACACCACCGACAGCGAAATCGCAATCGGAATATGCCAAAACCCTGCCACCAGCATTTTCACACCGATAAACGTCAGCACAAACGCCAAACCATACTGCAACAGCACAAAGCGATCCGCCGCACCGGCGAGCAAAAAATACATCGCGCGCAAACCAAGAATCGCAAAAATATTCGAGGTGATCAAAATAAACGGATCGGTCGTCACCGCAAACACCGCCGGAATACTGTCCACCGCAAAAATAATATCGCTCATTTCCACCATCAGCAGCACCAGAAACAGCGGCGTGGCGACGCGCTTGCCGTTTTCGATGGTGAAGAATTTTTCGCGGTCAAAATTGGGGCTAACGTGCAGGATTTTTTTCAGCTGGCGCAGGATGAAATGATCGCCCAAATCGTCTTTATCCGCTTTTTCAGGCAGCAGCATTTTGATGCCGGTGAACACCAAAAACGCACCGAAAATGTACAGAATCCACGAAAAACGCTGCACCAAAATCACCCCGACCGAAATCAGCAGCACGCGCATCACAATCGCGCCGAGCACACCGTAGAGCAATACGCGGTGTTGGTATTCGTTGGGCACTTTGAAATAGGCGAAAATCATCAGAAACACAAAGATATTGTCCACCGCCAAGGATTTTTCCAGCACATAGGCGGTGAAATATTCCATAACTTTTTCTTTCGCCACCGCCGTGCCGTATTGCGGATTACCCGCCAGTTCAAAATACAGCCACAACGCAAACGCACAGGACACCGCCACCCAAATCGTGCTCCAGATCACGGCTTCTTTGAAGCGCACCTGATGCACGCCTTGGCGTTTGAGCGACAGCATGTCGATGCCGATCATCACCAGCACGGCCACGGCAAAAACGGTATAAAACAAAGGAGAACCCACGTCGGGATAAGTTGTTTGCATGATGGAGTAATGAGTTGAAAAGTCGATTAAGGCTGAGACCTTTGCAAAAGTCTCAGGCTGCCTGAAACGGCAGGAAAAGGGATTTTAGCAGATTAACGCTGCACGCAAACAAAATCCCGCGCATCATCCATTGTGCGCGGGAAAATTTTATTCAAAGACGGTATCGCAAAGCTTCAGGCAGCCTGAGACCTTTGCAAAAGTCTGTCATGTGGATGCAGTTCGCAGGAATAGCACCGCAGAAAGCGCAGACATAGCTTAAGCTAGGCAAGATTTCGAGGCGCGCATTCCAAAGAAATGCGCCGCAGGACAGATTTTTGCAAAGGTCTCAGCCTCAATGACTACTCGTTAGACTCGTCATCCTCTGCCGGCGGCAACGGCGCAAAATACGCCACCAGCAGCAACAACACCCCCACGGCGATGAACGAGACAATGCGTGCAATGCCGCCGCTGTTGCCCAGCTCCACCAGAAAGAGTTTCGCCACCACCAGAGCCAGCAGTGCCGCGCCGACATACCACAAACCGCGTCCGCGCCGGCGCGCACCGACCATCAGCACAATCGCGGTCAGCGTCCACACCACCGACAGGCTGGCTTGCAAGCCAAACGAGGCGAGCAGCTCGTCAATACGCCAACCGATGCCGTCGTAGTAATGCCATGCACGCATCACACCTGCGCTGATCGTCAGAAAAATCACGCCCAGCCACACCATCAGCGCGGTGCGATGCCCGCTGCCGTCTGCATTGAAAAGCTCATTACCTCGCCACCACCACGCCGCCAATGCCAACACCGCCAGCATGGTCAATTCCAAAGGATTCAACACCGGCAGATAAGGCCACGCTCCCAAGGTTCCGGGCGTAGCGATGTTGCGCCACACCACCCACAGCAACAGCAACATCAGCAGCATACCGCCGCCATACTCGGTGTACAGCACGCGTGGCGGCCAGTCTTCACCATAACCGCTGCCACGCCATGCCGTCAGCAAGGTCAGCAACACCAAGGGCGTCAGCACCCATGCCAAAATCTGCCACACCGAACCGGCGGCCGCGTGTTGCGCCAAAAGATGTCCGAACAACCATGAAAACGCTGCGGCGAACACATAAAACCCACCACCGTGCCATAGGGGTTCCACGCTGTCAGGCTGCCTGAAGTCTTGCCGCAACACCAAAAAATGCACCGCCAAAGCCAGCGACAACACTGCCGTCCATTCCCAAGCTTCATGATAGGGAAAATCCAAGGCCATGTGGTTGAACACAAATAAAGCCGTCAGCGGTAAAAACACCCGACACCACACCGCCGCCTGCCGCCAGTTCAATACCGCCGCACTTAACCACATCAGCGCGAACAATATGGCCGACAACCACAAAGGCTCGGTACTTTTCCACGCCAGTTGCCGCATTTCCGCCCACCACGAAAGCGCGTTGAACACCAGAGCGAACCCTGCGATTAAGGCCAACCAACCGATCACGCTATTGAGCCAAGTCGCATCATCTTTTTTATCCGCATTCGTTTGCCAGAGCGCACGATGCAGCCCGAACGCCGCCGCCAACCACAAAATCCCTGCGATCAAACGCCATTCGTACCCTTTACCGCCGCTAAACAGCAACAACAAACAGGACAGCAATAACGCCACCCCGACCATCACGCTCACCACCGCCTGACGATGACGGTACTGCACCGCCGCAAAACCGGCTGCCAGTGCCGCCATCGCAGGTATCGCCGCATCGTGCGCCAGCAACAATAACGGTATAAACAATACATGCAGCAAACCGAGTGCCAACGCCATGCCGACCAGTTTGTTTTCCCAACGTGCGTGTTCCGCTTCGCCGCCGTTACGCCACCACAGTGCAAAAATCACCATGCCGCTCAAGGCGTACAACACCGTGCCGAACAAAGAACCCGTCAGCACCGTCTCCCCGCCCAAGCGCAAACTGCTCCAATGCGCCGGCCACGCCAGCAGCAGCACGATCAAGGCCAGCAAGCGCGATAAAGGCAGCCGTGTTTTACCGGCAAAGGCATACACCAGCACCGCCTCCAACGCCCACGCCGCCGCCGTCCACTCGCCTTCAAAATACAGCGGAATGCTCAAGGTCACAAACACCAGCGACAGCAAAGCAAACGCTTGCGCCAGCAAGCTTAAATCGTATTTTTTGCTGCGCGAAACCGCATACGCCGCGATACCGTACACCGCCGCCGCAACCACAGCCGCCACCGCAGGCAGCTTGTCCCCATGGCGCACCATGCCGTATTGCAGAGCGAAACCGGACAAAGCCGCACCAAACACCAACATACTGTCGAGAATGCCGATACGGCGCAAACGCTCGCCCAGATTTGCCCACAACTGCGCCCAAGTCGGCGCATTATCAGCGGGCATTGCCTCTTCAGGCAGCCCTGCCTCT
Source organism: Neisseria sp. (assembly GCA_030538055.1). Lineage (GTDB taxonomy): Bacteria > Pseudomonadota > Gammaproteobacteria > Burkholderiales > Neisseriaceae > RGIG9985. The sequence continues at coordinate 17,411 of JAUNUS010000022.1, read as the reverse complement.
GCGGTACGGTAAGCAAACAACCATGCCAAAGCAATGTACAGCAGCCAATGGGCGAGCAAAAACGGTTCGGTCGTGGATAAATGCGCCGGCGTGTACGCCGACGCACCCCAAACAGCGGCAATCAATACCGTGCCGATAAAGGCGGTCAAATTCAGCGCGCGCCACGGTTTGAAGAGGGCAATCACGCCTACGCCCAAGTTCAGCAACAACAAATAGGAAAACAAAACCACGTATTGCCCGCTGCCGTCGGAAACCAAAATCGGCGCGGCCAAACCGCCGATTAAAGCTGCCTGCGCCATCGGCAAAGAGTCTTGTTTTAATGCCAGATAAATCATCACGCCGACGCACAATACCATCAGCACCAGCGCAAACGGTGCGGGCAAAAGCGGATGCAGCTTGAGCGCGGCCAGCGTGGTCAGATACATCACCGCCACCCCGAAGCCCTGCATCAACAAAGCATAGTCGGGCTTTTTATCCCGCAACACCCAGCCGAGCGCGGCCAAACCCGCACCCGCCGCACCGACGGTCACATAACGCAGCCCGATCGGCACATAGATATGCTCCGCCGCCAAACGCAGCAAAAACGCCAAACCCAAAAACAACACCACCATGCCGACTTTAAGCAAAGGGTTACCGCGCAGCAGCCATTGCCACAGCGGATCGGTCGCAGCCGTTTTCGGCGGGCGCGGCGGGCGCGGCGTGGCAGGAATGGGGCGCGGAATCGGAGCGGCGGTATACGGTGCCGCTTGTGGTGTCGCTTGAGGCGGCAAAGGCGGCGGCACGGCGGCTGTTTTTGCCGCAGGAACAGATGAAGGGGAAAGATCAGGGAAAGGCAATGCATCACCGTCGGCAGCGCGCGCAAAAACATCCCCGTACTCCGATGCCGCAGCCGCAGATGAAACCGTTGAGGCTGCCTGCACCGCAGGCGGCACATCGGTGCTGCGTAAAAAGTCTTCGGGTTTGAATAACGGGATTTCCGCTGCCTGTTCGCCCGCGGCATTTTGGCTGGCGCCGCTTTTTAAGACAGCCATATCGTGCTGCAAACGCTCGATTTGCAACTCCAGCTGGCGGACTTTTTGCCATAATTTCAGGTGCTGTTCGTCAGGCGGTGTTCGGTCGGTCATGACAGCCACTCGCTTTCATTAAGATTGAAGATGATACAACCCATATACGCGGCCGATGTATTGCAAACAGCTCTACCCTTTCCATTGCCACGCCGCGGGGTTACCCCATTTCGAGACTTTATACAAAAAAACCTACTGCGTCGATATGATTCCGCATCACTCGGTGGCATCATCCGCTTGTTCGGCAAAGGCCTGGTCAAACCATGTCTGCACCACCGCATCACATTCTTCGATACCGCTTTTTTTCAAAGAAGAAAAAAGCTGCACCGTCAGCGGCATATGCTCTGCCCACGGTTTCAGTTCGCGCCGTACCGCGGCGAGGGTTTGGTTTTGTTCGTTTTTGGACAGTTTGTCGGCTTTTGACAACAGAATATGCACCGGACGACCGCGCGGCGCGAAAAAATCCAGCATTTGCCGATCCAAGTCACGCAAGGGGTGCCGGCAGTCCATGATCAGAAGCAGTCCGATCAGGCTTTCGCGCGTGGCCAAGTATTCGCCCAGCAAACCCACCCAGTGACGGCGCACCGCTTCCGGCACTTCGGCAAAGCCGTAACCGGGCAAATCCGCCAGAAAACCGCCGTTTTTCAAGGTGAAATAATTGATGTGCTGCGTACGCCCCGGTGTTTTGGACACATAGGCCAAACGGGTATGATTGGCTAAAGTATTGATGGCGCTGGACTTGCCGGCGTTACTGCGCCCGACAAAGGCCACTTCGGCGGTGGTGGGCGGTAAATCACGCAAATGATTGACCGTGGTATGAAAGGCGGCGTGGCGAAAAATCGACATTAGATGAATTTCAGTAGGCTAAGAAGGGATTTTTGGTATAGAATAGCACGTTTATAAAATATTGCGTGTTTTACGGTTGCGCTGTTGCAGGCAGCCTGAAAACAAATCCGCCGATTAAAAACAAAACCCTAGGAGCAAAACCTCATGAAACGCTTTTTCCCGGCATTGCTGACTGCACTTGTTGCCGGCGGCGCACTCGCTGCCACACCCGACTTGGAAAGGGGTAAAGAAATCGCAGAAACTGTCTGTTCCGCCTGCCACGCAGCCGACGGCAACAGCGCCATCACCATTTACCCGCGCTTGGCGGGACAGCACACCGAATACATGGAAGCGCAAGCCAAAGCCGTGCGCGACGGCAACCGCATGTGGGGTCTTGCGGTCACCATGATTCCGTTTGTCACCGGCATGAGCGATGACGACATTCGCAACGTCAGCGCATACTATTCGCAGCAATTCCCGCTGGCAGGCGAAGCCGATCCGAAAATGGATTTGAAAGTCGGTGCAGCGATTTATCGCGGCGGTATCCCTGCGCAAAACGTTCCGGCGTGTATGTCTTGCCACAGCCCGAACGGTGCGGGCATTCCGGGCGGTTCGACCGCTAAAGGCGGCATCACCGCTTACCCGCGCATCGGCGGTCAGCATAAAGATTATGTGGTCGAGCAAATGAAAGCTTTCCGCGACGGTTCGCGCTCACATCCGAACATGGATCCGATCGCCACCCGCCTGACCGACGAACAAATCGAAGAAGTCTCCAACTACATCCAAGGTCTGCGTTAATTCGCACGCTTTGACCTAAACAGACGGCATACGCGCCGTCTGTTTTTTTGTCCGTTGTATTTTAATAAACCTTTGTGAAACGAAGGTCAGAGACTTATTAGGTAGAAAATTCTAGACGGCTGCCTGAATGATTCCAGTATGCTTCAGGCAGCCTGTATTGCTTTGCAGAAGCTGTTTGCTTCGCGCTCTATCGCCGCGCGGCGACTTACTTTCTTTGCTTCGTCAAAGAAAGTAAGCAAAGAAAGACGACCCCACGGCGCAGGTTTGGCTGCGCCAAACTTCCCGTTCAAAAAGCCGTTTGTGCGGCGGCCGTGAACTCGTGTCGGCTGCGCCGCCACTCAAACATGCACGGCCTTTTCTCCGCAAAAACGTCTTTTTGAACGGCTGCTTCAAGGGGTTGGCGGATGAAATAACCGTTTCTTTTGATTGTTACGTTTTGAATTTGAATAATATTAAGAATATTCAAAACAAAATTCATATCATCCATCTCAGGCTGCCTGAAAGCGTATCTCTGATACCGTTCAAATTTACACTTGATATATTAGATTTATTCGATATAATAGATATTTTTGCTGCTCGCGATGTTTTCAGGCAGCCTGAATCTTTTTTCCAACCGCCTGCTCACCGGCACACTTCACACGGAGAACAACATGACCGAATACCATCTGAGCGCCGATATTGCCGGCGCATTCGCCCAAGCCAAAGACACGCTCTTTGCCCTGCTGCAAGAAAACAGCCTGACCGTGGTCAGCGACGTGGACGTGCAAGCCACACTTAAAGCCAAACTGAATAAAGACATGCGCCCTTACCATATTTACGGCGCGTGCAATGCTATGCTCGCCGATCGCATCATCACCGCCGAGCCGAGCGCGGGCGCGCTTTTGCCCTGCACCTTTGTGCTGCGTGAAGAGCGTGACGATTTATGCGTGGTGAGCTTTATGCACCCGCAAAACGTTCTGGGATTGGCGCACAGCGCAGAAGTCCAAGCCGTCGCCGCGCTGGCACAGGAAAAAGTGGAAAAAGTCGTCCACGCCCTGCGCCAAGCTGCCTGATTGCGGGAATAAAACCATGTGGAAAATCTTGTCCCTGCTGCAAAAAAACCTGATCTGGGCGATTCCCATCACCATGCTCTTGGCTTTGGTGGGCGGCTATGCGTTTGATCTGTCTTTTTTGCAGGCAGCCATTATTCCGCTGACCTTTCTTATGGTCTACCCGATGATGGTGAACCTGCAAATGGAGCAAATTTTCTCCAAAGACGATTTACCCGCCCAAATCACGGCGCAATTGATCAATTTTGCGCTGATTCCGTTGATTGCCTATGCCTTGGGCAAGTGGTTTTTCCCCGAATCGCCGGCGGCGGTATTGGGCTTGTTGCTGGCGGCGTTGTTGCCCACCAGCGGTATGACCATTTCTTGGACGGGTTTTGCACGTGGCAACCTCAACGCCGCCATCAAAATGACCGTGATCGGCTTGATTCTCGGCTCATTGGCAACGCCGTTTTACACCCAATGGCTGCTGGGCAAAAGCATCGCCATTCCCATGGGGAAAATCTTTATGTCGATTGCGGTGGTGGTTTTTCTGCCGATGGTGGCCGGTTACTTCACCAAACGTTTCTTGGTCGGCCAATACGGTAAGGAACATTACCGCCAACACCTCGCGCCTAAGTTTCCGCCGCTATCGACCTTGGGCGTGCTGGGCATCGTGTTTGTCGCCATCGCGCTCAAAGCACACGACATCATTGCCAACCCCGCCGTGATGCTGCGCTATCTGTTGCCTTTGCTGCTGTTGTACGTACTGAACTTCACCATCAGTACTTTGATCGGCAAATGGTTTTTCCCGCGCGGCGATGCGATTGCGATTGTGTACGGCACGGTGATGCGTAACCTGTCGATCGCACTGGCGATTGCCATGACCGCCTTTGCCGAGCATGGCGCGGAAATCGCGGTCATCATCGCGCTGGCTTACATCATCCAAGTACAAGCCGCCGCATGGTATGTACGCCTGACCGATAAAATCTTCGGCCCAGCGTAACAACTACCTCTATTCGGCACCTAAAGCCTTCAGGCTGCCTGCAACCAAGCACCCACCACCATCAAAAAAAGACGCCGCGGCGTCTTTTTTCTGTTCCTGAATCGGTCTATTTCTGCCATGTGTCGCGCAGTCCGACCGTGCGGTTGAAAATCGGCTTTTCGGGGGTGTGGTCGTGGCGGTCGGTGACGAAATAACCCAAACGCTCAAACTGATAGCGCGCCTCCGCCGCCAAAGTATTCGCCACCGGCTCGACCCAAGCGTCGATTTCGGTTTCCGAGTGCGGGTTCAGAAATTCGACAAAATCGCGGTATTCGCCGTCTGCACCGCGCACCGCATCGGGGCGTTCTTCGGTAAAGAGCCGTTCGTACAGGCGCACCGTGGCGTGTACGGCGGTGTTTTCAGGCAGCCAATGAATCACGCCTTTGACTTTGCGCCCTTCGGGATTTTTGCCAAACGTATCGTAGTCGATCGAGCATTTCAGGCTGAGAATACGCCCGCTTTCGTCCTGCACCGCTTCTTCGCATTTCATCACATAACCGTAGCGCAAGCGCACTTCGCCACCGACAATCAGGCGTTTCCAGCCTTTGGGCGGCTCTAAGGCAAAGTCGTCCGCTTCGATGTAAATGGTATCGCTCAAGGTCAGTTCGCGCTCGCCGCATTCGGGGCGTTCGGGGTGAAACGGTACGCTTTTGCCCTGCACTTTTGCCGCGTCAAAATTGACGATTTCGACTTTCAGCGGGTTGAGCACTGCCATCATGCGCGGTGCGGTTTTTTCCAAATCTTCACGCACCGCCCCTTCCAGCACGTCCATGTCGATGATGTTTTCGCTTTTGGAAATACCGGCGCGTTTGGCAAACAGGCGCAAGCCTGCCGGTGTGTAACCGCGCCGTCTCATGCCGGAAATGGTCGGCATACGCGGATCGTCCCAACCTTTGACGTGGCCTTGCTGCACCAATTGGTTCAGCTTGCGTTTGGAGGTAATCGAATACAGCAATTCCAAGCGCGAAAATTCAAACTGATGCGGCTCGGACGGCGAAGAAACGTGTTCAATCACCCAGTCGTATAAGGGGCGGTGCGCTTCAAATTCCAGCGTGCACAGCGAATGGGTGATGTGTTCGATGGCATCGGACAGCGCGTGGGTGTAGTCGTACATCGGGTAAATGCACCACGCATCGCCCGTGCGGTGATGATGCACGCGGCGAATGCGGTAAATCACGGGGTCGCGCAAATTCACATTCCCCGCCGCCATGTCGATTTTCAGGCGTAAGGTTTTGCTGCCGTCGGGAAATTCGCCCGCGCGCATACGGCGGAACAAATCCAGATTTTCTTCGATGCCGCGTTCGCGGTAGGGGCTGTTTTTGCCTGCTTCGGTGAGTGTGCCGCGGTATTCGCGCATTTCTTCGGGGGTGAGTTCATCAACATAAGCCAAGCCTTTTTGGATCAATTCCTCGGCATAAGCGTATAAGGCCTCGAAATAATCCGAGGCAAAACGCGCTTCGCCGTCCCATTGAAAGCCAAGCCATTGCACGTCTTCTTTAATCGAACGCACGTATTCGTCGGACTCTTTTTCGGGGTTGGTATCGTCAAAGCGCAAATGACACACGCCGCCGTACAGATACGCCAGCCCGAAATTCAGGCAGATGCTTTTGGCATGACCGACGTGCAGGTAGCCGTTCGGCTCGGGCGGGAAACGGGTGATGATCGAGGGGTATTTTCCGCTTTTCAAATCGTCTTCGATGATGGTGCGGATAAAGTGATTGTCGGCAAATTCGTCGTGGTTCATGGTGTTATGCTTTCAGGCAGCCTGTCGATGCGGTTTGTGCCGCTAAAATTGCGGCACTGCAAAATAATCATAGGCGAAGATTGTACCGCAAAGCATTATGAATGCCTATAAATAGGCTCGCCAAAGGTATTTTATGCCATCAGAAGCGGTTTGCCTTGCGTGTAAGGGAAAACAGAAAGATTCTGACGCTACTGTTGGTTTCAGGCAGCCTGAAAATATTTTGCTATTGATAAGGTATTACTTTGCGCTTTAATCGCATACAAACAATAACAAGCACATATTATGTGCTTGTTATCAAAGAAAAAGACAGGTAACAATGCTTTCAGGCAGCCTTATTGCCCTGCGGTATTGTCCGCGCCAAACCACGTCGTGCGAATGGTCTCATACCTGCCGTTGGCGCGGATGTTTTTCAGACCGGCATTGATTTTGGGCAGCAGTTCGTCGTTGCGCCCTTTTTTCACCACAAAGCCGTATTCTTCACGCTCGAAAGATTCGTCGATCAAGGTGCGGAAATTGGCCTGCGGATGATTGGCGACAAAGTATTGGATCACGCCGTTATCGCCCACCGAAGCGTCCACGCCGCCCGCCATCAGCTCGTTCAATGCCAAGGGCATGCTTTCCATGCGTTTGATTTTATCGCTGGTTTTGCCTTGCAGTTTTTGCATGGCCAAGTCGCCCGTGGTGCCGGTCTGCACCGAAACCAGTTTATCTTGCAAATCGGCAAAAGATTGAATATCTTTGCCTTTTTCCGCCATCACAATCATTTGCGTGGCTTGAAAATACGGATCGGAAAAATCCATGGTTTTTTGGCGTTCTTCGGTAATGGTCGCGCTGGCCAGCACCACATCGCGCTCGCCCGTGCCCAAGCGGGCAAAAATGCCTTCGTAGGGCGTGTTGGTAAAGGTGAAGCGGATGTTTTGATCCTCGGCAATCGCTTTCATCAAATCCACGGAAAAGCCGATGATATTGCCTTGGTCGTCTTGGTATTCAAACGGCGCATAAGCGGCGTCCACCGCCACGCTGTAGGTTTTCACCGCAGCGGCATCGGCGGCGGTTCCGGAGGCATTGTTATCGGCTTGTCCGCCGCAGGCCGCCAAGAACAAAACTGCACCCAGCGCAAACAGATAACGGGTATATTGCATCGGTTTCATGATTCGGATTCCTATTGATAAAATTGATGATGTGTGAATATGACACAAGCAGGCATCACTGTAAATCAAAAACACCCTATTTACCCGATAAACCATGCAGGCTGCCTGAACCAAGCAACCTTATTTTATGACGCAGACTTCCCTTCTGATACTCGGCAAAGGCTATCTCGGCGCACCGCTGGCGGCGCACTTACGTGCTGCCGGACATTGCGTGGCCGCCACGCGGCGCACGGCGGATGATGATTTGACCCAAGCCTTTGCCTTGGACGATTTTGACCCGCGCGCAGCGGCGGTGCAGAGCTGGCGCGATCACGCCGTGTGGGTGTGTTTGCTGCCGCCCTCGGCCGGTGCAAATTATGTGGAGCATTTGCACGCGCTGCTGGATTATGCGGAGCAGTGCGGCGTGCGGCGCATGGTGTATGCCGGCAGCATTTCGGTGTACGGTTCGGCGGCGCGTTTATGCCACGAAGACACGCCGTGCGCGCCCGAAAGCGAGGCTGCCTGTAAAATCCTCGCGGTGGAAAATCTGTTACGCTCAAGCAGGCTGCCTGAAATACGCATTGTGCGTTTAGGCGGTTTGTACGATGATGCCCGCCACCCGATTCATTCATTGGCAGGGCGAAAAATGTTGCGCGGCGGACGGCACCCGGTGAATCTGACCCCACGCACGGACGCGGTGCAAGCATTGACAGCCGCCGCCTTGCAATCCGACAATGTCCTGTTGCGTAATGTCGTTGCCGCCGCGCATCCGTTGCGCCAAGATTTTTATCCGGCGGAGGCACGCCGTTTCAGGCTGCCTGAACCGCATTTTGACCCGCATGATTTATCTTCAGGCAAAATCGTCATTTCACGCTTTTAGATAAGCTGCCTGAAAACTTTTTTCATCAAAAAATGAGCACCACAAAAAATTACATCACGCCGCACGGCTGGCAAAAGCTGAAAGACGAACTGTACCAACTGGTTCACCACGAACGCCCGCAAATCGTGGAAGTGGTCAATTGGGCGGCGGGTAACGGCGACCGCAGCGAAAACGGCGACTATATCTACGGCAAACGCCGCCTGCGCGAAATCGACCGCCGCATTCGCTTTTTGACCAAACGGCTGGAAATTGCCGAAGTGGTCGATCCCGAACTGCGCGGCGAATGCGAGCAAGTGTTTTTCGGCGCAACCGTGGATGTGCTGCGCGAAGACGGACGCGAAGAAACAGTGTCGATTGTCGGCATCGACGAAATCGACACCGCCGCCGGTAAGATTTCATGGATTTCGCCGCTGGCGCGTACTTTGCTTAAAGCGCGTGCCGGCGACGAAGTGCTGCTGCACACACCCGAAGGCAAAGAGTTCATTGAAGTGCTGGCGGTGCGTTACATCGGCATTGCCTAAACACCGCAAAAATCATGGCATAATCTTTATTGCACGGCTGCAATGCGTTTCAGGCAGCCTTTTCTTCAGGAGCATTGATGAACGGCAAAGTCAGTCATATTCTCTGCCTGATGTTGTTGAACATGGAAAGTATTTTATGAGCGGATTTTTCATCACTTTGGACGGCATTGACGGTGCGGGCAAAAGCACGCATTTGGCGTTTATGCAAACTTGGCTGGAGGAGCACGGCGTGGACGCGATGTTTACGCGCGAGCCCGGCGGTACGCCGCTCGGCGAAAACCTGCGCGGCTTGCTGCTCGACCCCGCCTACCAACCCTGCGCCGACACCGAAACCCTGCTGATGTTTGCCGCACGCGCCCAGCATTTGCACGAGGTGATCCGCCCTGCTTTGGCAGATAATCGCTGGGTGGTGTCCGACCGCTTCACCGACGCCACTTTTGCCTACCAATGCGGCGGACGCGGCATTGCCGCCGAAAAAATCGCACTGTTGGAAAATTGGGTACAGGACGATTTACGCCCCGACATGACGATTATCCTCGACGTGCCGCTGGAAGTATCCTTGGCGCGCATCGAAAAAAGCCGCGATAAAGACCGCTTCGAGCAGGAACCCGCCGACTTTTTCACACGGGTGCGCGCGGCCTACCTGCAACGCGCCGCCGAGCATCCGCAACGTTATGCCGTGGTGCGTTCCGACCGCGAATTGGAAGCGGTCAAGCACGACATCGCCGCGATTCTTTCAGGCTGCCTGAACACATGGCGCACACGGAGCGGCGCATGATTTACCCTTGGCATCAAAGCGCGTGGCAACAACTGAGCACTTGCGGCGACCGCCTGCCCAACGCATGGCTGCTCTACGGACAGCGCGACATCGGCAAGCTGGCGTTCGCACGCGAACTGGCGCGAGTGCTCTTATGCGAACAGCCGCCGCACGCCTTTGCCGCCTGCGGCGAATGTGCGTCTTGCCATTTATCGGCACAAGGCACGCACCCCGATTGCTACGAACTCACACCGCTGATCGAAGACGAAGACAACGCCAAAAAACTATTACACATCAAAATCGAAGCCGTGCGCGAAGTGATTGACAACATTCACCTCACGCCCTTGCGCGCACCGCGGCGCGTGGTGTTGATTCACCCTGCGGAAAGCATGAACGTTCAGGCAGCCAATGCCCTGCTCAAAGTGCTGGAAGAACCTTCCCCGTCGGTGATTTTTCTGCTGGTGACGCACAACCGCGACCGCCTTTTGCCCACCATCAAAAGCCGTTGCCGTCAGTTTTTGCTGCCCACGCCCACGCACGGCGAAGCACTGGCGTATTTACACGCACAAAAAATACCGAATGCCGAGGCGATGCTGGCGTTTCACGGCGGCTCGCCCTTATTCTCCGTGGACGAAAAAAACCAACACTTGCGCCATGAATTGATGCCGGTGCTGGTGGTGCCGAAACTGTTGGCGATTCTGGATTACGCCGCATTGTTTGACAAAGAAAAACAGCCGCTGGCCGTGTTTCTTGATTGGTTTGACAAATGGTTGATCGACATCATCGCCACCGCCCAAGGCGGCACGCCCGTGTTTTACCCCGACCACGCGGACGATTTGACCGAACTGGCGGATAAATTGCCTTTATTACCACTGATTGCGCTGCGCGACCGCGTGACGGAGCTTGTCCCTTTCGGACAACACACGCTTAATGTTAAACTTGCGCTTGAATCGTTATTGATCGATTACCTGAAATTGACCCTGTAAGGAAAAACCGTCATGGCACAAGCACCGGACAAAAAAAACGTCAAGATGATCACGCTGAACATTCGTGACCGCACCATGCTCTACAGCTCCTACATGAGCTACCTCAAAAGCGGCGGTTTGTTTGTGGTCACCTCGGACGAATTTACCATGGGCGAAGAAGTGCTGCTGGTGCTCGAAATCATGGAGCACGACGCCAAATTTCCGCTGCGTACCCATGTGGTGTGGCAAAACCCCAAAGGCAATAACCCGATGCGCCCGGGCGGCATCGGTCTGGCCTTTTCCGGCGACGACGTGAGCAAACAAGCCCGCACCGTCATCGAAACCAACCTCGCCGGCCTGCTTGATAATCCGCGCCCGACCTACACCATGTAACGCAGCATCAGTATTTGATCTTCCATAGAAAACAGGCTCTGAATCAGAGCCTGTTTTGTGTTGTGCGTTTTCAGGCAGCCTTAATCTACACAATCCTCACCCAACCTCCTGTAACGGAACAAAAGCAAGTATAATATTTCGTTTTCGTTCGGCAGCGGCGCACTGCTGCCGTTATCCTTACACTCTCCGTCAATCTTAAAAGGGAAAATCATGAGTTCTCGGATCGTCTCCTCATTGAGCGCATTACTGTTATCGCTGTTCGTCGTCGCCTGTTCCGACCAAGCTGCCGCACCGAGCGCGGAAAAAACCGACGGCGGTAAAGCCGCAATCGTCATCGGGCTGGACGACAACTATCCGCCCATCGGTTTTCGTGACGAAAAAGGCGAACTCACCGGCTCGGACATCGACTTGGCCAAAGAGGCCGCCAAACGCTTAAACCGTCCGGTCACGTTTAAACCCATCGACTGGGCAAGTAAAGAAGCCGAACTGGGCAGCGGTAAAATCGACGTAATCTGGAACGGCCTGACCATCACCGAAGAGCGCAAGAAAAACATTCTGTTCACCGAACCTTACCAGCAAGCCGGTCAGGTGATTGCCCTGAAAAAAGATTCGCCGGTGCAAAAACTGGAAGATTTGAAAGGCAAAGTCATCGCCATTCAGGACGGCAGCACCGCTGAAGACACTTTACGCAAAGACCCCGAACTGGCCGCACTGTTCAAAGAAGTCAAACGCTATGCCGACATGGCGACGATTTACATGGACTTGAAATTGGGCCGCTTGGACGGCGCGATTTTGGACGAGCCGCTGTCGCGCTATTACATCAGCAAAGATCCGGAAAACTTCCGCGCGCTGCCTGAAGCCTTGAGCGTGGAGTATGATGCCATCGGCGTTGCCTTGGGCAATACCGAATTGCAGCAAGACCTCAACCGCGTGCTCAAAGAAATGTACGACGACGGCACCACCAAAGCCATTTTTGAAAAATGGTTCGGTAAAGACATTTCGCTGCCGATTAACGTTCCGACTGCCGCCGCACAATAAATCATCGCACTGCCGTCCGCCGTCGTTTTTTGATGTGCGGACGGTTTTGCCGTATGTCGATTGTCTTGAATCATCGGCTTTCAGGCAGCCTCCTGCCTTTTAAGGCTGCCTGAAAACCGCATCCGCACCGAAACACTCATGGAATATTTACTGTCCGTCACCCCTGCGATTGCCGCCGGTCTGAAAATCACCCTGTCGGTTTTCCTGCTGACCTTGGTCATGGCATTGCCGCTGGGCATTATGCTGTCGCTGTTGCGACTGTCTCGTTTCAAAGCCGCGACTTCTTTTGTCGGCGGCTATATTTATTTGATGCGCGGCACGCCTTTGATGCTGCAAATCCTGTTTATTTATTACGGTTTACCGTTTATTCCGTATATCGGGGTGGAATTACCCGCCTTTCCGGCGGCGATTGTGGCGTTTGTGCTGAATTACGCCGCGTATTTTGCCGAGATTTTCCGTGGCGGCATCCAGTCGATTCCGCGCGGACAATACGAAGCGGCGCAGGTTTTGGGCTTTTCCTATCCGCGTACCATGTGGCACATCGTGTTTCCGCAAGTGATGAAGCGTGTGTTGCCGCCGGTGGCGAACGAAACCATCACTTTGCTGAAAGACACTTCACTGGTGTATGTGTTGGCAATGAACGATATTTTGCGCATGGCGCGTTCGATCGTGCAGCGCGACTTTGATACTTCCGCCTTTTTGGTGGCGGCACTTTTTTACCTTGCCATGACATGGCTGCTGACGCAGGTGTTTACCCGTTTGGAAAAACACTACGCGGTCTATGACGAATAATCAAAGGAATCAATATGTCATTCATTGTCATGCAACAGATTGAAAAAAGTTTCGGCGCACACACCGTGCTGCGCGACGTGTCCCTGACCGTGGACAAAGGGGAAATCGTCTCCATCATCGGGCCTTCGGGCTCGGGCAAATCCACTTTTTTACGCTGCCTGTCACGCTTGGAAACGATTGATCGCGGGCAGATTTCCGTGGACGGCGAAATCATGGCGCACACCGATGAGCACGGCAAAGCGGTCTATGCGCCGCAGGAAAAACTGCGCCGCATCGGGCTGAAAATGGGCATGGTGTTTCAGCAATTTAATCTTTTCCCGCATCTGACCGTGCTGGATAATTTGACTTACGCGCCGCGCATTGTGCAAAGGCTGCCTGAAGCGCAGGCAAGAGCCACCGCCGAAGCCTTATTGGAAAAAGTCGGCTTGAGCGATAAGCGCGATATGTATCCGTCACGGCTTTCCGGCGGACAACAACAGCGCGTCGCCATCGCCCGCGCTTTGGCGATGAACCCGTCGATCATGCTGTTTGACGAACCGACCTCCGCCCTTGACCCCGAACTGACGGGCGAAGTGCTGCGTACCATTCGCCAGCTCGCGGACGAACACATGACCATGATGATCGTCACCCATGAAATGGCGTTTGCGCGCGAAGTCTCCGACCGCGTGATGTTCATGAGCGACGGCGTCGTGGTTGAAGAAGGCGCACCCGAAATAATCTTCACCACACCCGAACAAGAACGCACCAAGGCATTTTTGCAGTCCATGCTGTGAGTCTGCCAATGAATGTTTCTCGAATTGACACTTAATTTCGTTTGTCGGGATAATGGCGGTTTCTCGATTTTATTTGAATGATTTGATTGAGTTATCCACTCTAAAAAATACTCAAAAAGGGGCAACACCTTGTCGATTGATGTCATGCAACTCTTAATGAACGGGCTCGTGGTCGGCTGTATCTACGGGCTGATCGCACTGGGCTATACCATGGTGTACGGCATCATGGGACTAATTAACTTTGCCCACGGCGAAGTGGTAATGATCGGCGCCATGGTGACGATTTCGATTCTGCACGCTTTCATGGCGGCGGGCTTGGACATACCGGGCGTTCTCATGGTGCTGCTCGCACTCTTATGCGCAGTGCCGATTTGCATGGCCTTGGGTTTTTCGATCGAATACGTTGCTTACCGCCCCTTGCGTAACGCGCCGCGTCTTGCGCCGTTAATCACCGCCATCGGTATGTCGATTGTGCTGCAACAAGTCGCCGCCATTATTTGGGGCACGCGCATCATCCCTTTCCCTGCCCTGCTCGATCAAACCCCGATCCGCTTTTTGGGCGCCACCACCAACAGTATCCAGCTGATGGTGATTGTGGTGTGTTTTTCCTTAATGGCGGCACTGCTGCTGATGATCAACAAAACCCGTATCGGCCGTGCCATGCGCGCCACCAGCCAAAAACCGGACGTGGCGCGTCTGATGGGGGTCAATATCAACCGCATTATTTCCATGACTTTTATGGTCGGTTCCGGCTTGGGCGCGGTCGCGGGCGTGATGATGGCGGCCAATTACGGTCAGATCAGCTACACCTCGGGCTTTTTGATCGGCCTGAAAGCATTTTGCGCTGCGGTTCTGGGCGGCATCGGCAATCTGGGCGGCGCGGTGTTGGGCGGCGTGTTGATGGGGGTGGCGGAGTCTTTATTCACCGGCATCGTCGGCTCGCAATGGCAGGATATGTTTTCGTTTTTCGTGCTGATTTTTGTGCTGCTCATTCGCCCCAGCGGTCTCTTGGGCGAAAAAGAAGCGGATCGGGCATAAGGAGAACCGCGACATGAAATATCAACAACTTGCCTTTTCCCTCAGCAAAAACCTGCTGCTGCTCGCGGTGATGCTGGTGCTGCCGTTCGTGGTCGGTAACTTCGCCGGTAACGCTTGGATGCGGACGCTGGACTTTGCCTTATTGTATGTTTTGCTGGCCATCGGTCTGAACATGGTGGTCGGCTTTGCCGGACTGCTGGACTTGGGCTTTATTGCTTTTTATGCCGTCGGCGCTTACACCTATGCCCTGCTCAGTTCGCCGCAGTTCGGCATTCATTTGCCGTTTTATGTCTCGATTCCCATCGGCGCGGCTTTGGCCGGTGTGTTCGGCATTTTGCTCGGGACGCCGGTATTGCGTTTGCGCGGCGACTATCTGGCGATCGTGACCTTGGGTTTCGGCGAAATCATCCGTATCGCCCTGAACAATATGAACGGCTTAACCAATGGTTCACAAGGCATCATGGGGATTGACCCGATTCATTTCGGCGGCTTTTCGCTGGATAAACGCTTGGAACTTTTCGGCCTTACTTTCCAAAGCACTTATTTGTATTACTATTTTCTGCTGATCATGGTGGCATTGTTCATCATCTTTGCCTCTCGTTTGCAATACTCGCGCATCGGACGCGCTTGGGTGGCGATGCGCGAAGACGATGTTGCCGCACAGGCGATGGGGATTAACCTCAAAAACATGAAACTGCTGGCGTTTTCGCTGGGCGCACTGTCCGGCGGCGTGGCAGGCGGTTTTTTCGCCGCCATGATCGGTTATGTCAGCCCCGAATCTTTTATCCTCAATGAATCCATCATCATCCTCACCATGGTGGTGTTGGGCGGCATGGGCAATATTCGCGGCGTGATTCTGGGTGCGGTGATTCTGGCGTTTATCCCCGAGTTATTGCGTACTTGGGTCGAGCCCGTGCAGCAGACTTTATTCAACACCGTACTGCTGCCTAAAGAAAACGCCCGTATGCTGCTGTTCGGTGCAGCCATGGTCATCATGATGATTCTCCGTCCGCAGGGTATTTTACCCAGCCGCCGCCGTGCCGCCGAGCTCCACGCCCACACCGCTGCACAAGGAGAAGACGCATGAGTACGCCCTTGCTGCAAATCGACAACATCGTCAAACGCTTCGGCGGCCTGACCGCGCTGGATCAGGTTTCGCTGTCCATCAACCAAGGCGAGATTTACGGCCTGATCGGCCCGAACGGCGCAGGCAAAACCACTTTATTCAATGTCTTGACCGGACTGTACATGCCGGAAGAAGGCAGCTTTCGTTTTGACGGTAAAAACCTGTTTCGGGTCAAACCGCACCGCGTGGTCAAAGCCGGCATTGCCCGCACTTTCCAAAACATCCGCCTGTTCGACGACATGACCGCACTGGAAAACGTCATGGTCGGCTGCCATATCCGTTCACGCAGCGGTGCCATCGGCGCGATTTTCCGCACGCCGCATCAAAGACACGAAGAACAAGAAATCACCGCCAAAGCCTATCGCCTGCTGCAATACGTCGGCATCGAGCACGTCTTGAACGAAACGGCGCGTAACCTCTCCTACGGCGATCAACGCCGCTTGGAAATCGCCCGCGCCTTGGCTTCCGAACCGAAATTATTGGCACTGGACGAGCCGGCCGCAGGCATGAACCCGTCGGAGACCGAAGAGCTGAAAAACCTGATGAGCAAAATCCGCGCCGACGGCGTGACCTTGCTCTTGATTGAACACGACGTCAAACTGATGATGAATTTGTGCGACCGCATCGCGGTCTTGGACTACGGCAAAAAAATCGCCGAAGGGCTGCCTGAAAACGTGCGCCGTGATCCCAAAGTGATTGAAGCCTACTTGGGAGGAGCACACGCATGAGTTTATTGGACATCAAAGACTTATCCGTATCTTACGGCGGCATTCGCGCCGTGGACGGCATTAACCTGCACATCGAACAAGGCGAACTCGTGACCCTGATCGGTGCCAACGGCGCAGGCAAAACCACCACGCTCAAAAGCATCGTCGGCTGGGTCAAAGCGCAAAGCGGCAGCATCGAATACGACGGCAAAAACATCGGCAAAACCGAAACCCACCGCTTTGTCGAACAAGGTTTGGTCTTGGTACCGGAAGGCCGCGGCATTTTCCCGCGCTTAACCGTGCTGGAAAACCTCGAAATGGGCGCGTTTTACCGCAAAGACACAAGCGCAGTCAGCGGCGACATCGAACGCGTTTACCAACTTTTCCCGCGCCTGAAAGAACGCGCGCGCCAGCTCGCCGGTACTTTGTCCGGCGGCGAACAGCAAATGCTCGCCATCGGCCGCGCCATGATTTCCCGCCCCAAACTCTTACTGCTGGACGAACCGTCTATGGGATTAGCACCGATCATCGTCGCGCAGATTTTCGAGATCATCCGCACCATTTCGCAAGAAGGCGTGACCATTTTGCTCGTCGAACAAAACGCTAAAATCGCACTGGAACACGCCGACCGCGGCTATGTTTTGGAAAGCGGCAAAATCACCATGCACGGCGACGCCCAAACCTTACTGCACGACGAACGGGTATTAAGCGCGTACTTGGGCGGTTAAGCATCATCTGTAGAAAATCCTAGCGTTGTTTACAGTATTTGAAAGACAATACTGACATGAAA
>JAUNUS010000021.1 GCA_030538055.1 Neisseria sp. | reverse complement strand
CGTGATAATGAAATATACCACCTAACAACGACTGAAGATTTGTTAGACCACTACAGTACTCTGTTTCCCCCTTTATACTTTTATTTTTTTTCTTCTTTCCATACTTCTTCAAAATAGGTATCCGGTCTATTGGGGTTAAAAGATTCGTTTGCCCACATTACCGTCACCAAATCCTGCGTATCGCTCAGATTGATAATGCTATGTGTATATCCGGGCAACATGTGTACTGCCTGAATATTTTCTCCTGATACTTCAAACTCCATGATTTCATTGGTGCCCATTTTTCGTTCCTGTATCAGACCCTTGCCAGAAACCACCATAAAAAACTCCCATTTACTGTTGTGCCAATGTTGCCCTTTGGTTATGCCTGGTTTGGAAATATTGATACTTATCTGGCCGCATTTTTCAGTTTTCAACAATTCGGTAAAACTACCACGTTGGTCAATATTCATTTTCAAAGAAAAGGCCGTTTTTTCTTTTGGGAGATAACTCAAAAAGGTGGAATATAATTTCTTTGCAAAGGAGTTATTGGGTATTTCAGGGATGATTAATGTTTTGGGCTGTTCGCTGAATCTGTTCAGCAAATCCACTATTTCTCCCAAAGTTACTTTGTGCGTTGTGGGAACATAGCAGAAACGTCCATTTGTGTTCAAAATAGTTTCAACTCCTACAAATTCGCAACGGTGTTCTTTTCCTGATAAAGCAGCTATCATTTCATCTACTAAATCATCAATATAAAGTAACTCTAACTCAGTAGAGCGGTCATTTACCTGAATGGGTAAATCATTGGCTATATTATTGCAAAATGTAGAAACAGCACTATTGTAATTGGGTTTACACCACTTTCCGAAAAGATTTGGAAGGCGATATACCAATGCCTTGGCACCTGTTTCTTTCGAATAATCAAAAAACAGGTCTTCTCCCGCTTTTTTGCTTTTTCCGTATTCGCTTTCTCCAAAACGATCTTTCAAAGTTGCCTGAATGGAACTTGAAAGCATTATGGGACACGAATTATTGTGTTTTTTTAGTGTGTCAAGCAATTTTGATGCGAAACCAAAATTGCCTTGCATAAATTCGGACTGCTCTTTCGGACGATTTACTCCAGCTAAGTTAAACACAAAATCGGCATCTTTGCAAAAGGCATCTAACTCTGCCTGCGTGTTATTGATATCGTATTCATATACTTCATCAATAGATAAGTCGCCGTAGAATTTAGCTTTCCCTGTTTTGATATTATGGAGCTGGGCAACTAAATTTTTTCCGACAAAACCTTTCGCACCTGTAACTAATATCTTCATTATATTTGACTTGCTTGATTATTTCTGGTTCACTTAATTAGGGTAATGAGAGTTGTTGAAAATTCTATCTAAATTTTGTCTAAATCCTGTCTAATCACATCCAATTTCAACAACAACTTTTTCATTTCTTCAATATCAAGTCGTTCTGTATTATGAGAATGGTAGTCCTCTACTTTCGAAATATCTTCTTCGCCTTCAATAAAGAATTTATCGTAGTTCAAATCGCGACTATCAGCCGATATCCTGAAATAATTGCCCATATCTTCCGATTTGAACATCTCTTCGCGGGTAACTAGTGTTTCATATAATTTTTCACCGTGACGGGTGCCTATTACCCTTATTTCATTATCAGCATTATAGAGGTCTTTTAAAGCTTGTGCTAATACGGTTAGTGTGGCTGCCGGAGCTTTTTGTACAAATAAATCACCATTTTTGCCGTGTTCAAAAGCATACAATACTAAATCCACAGCATCATCTAGGGTCATCATGTAACGTGTCATATTTGGGTCGGTAATGGTAATGGGATGACCTGCATTTATTTGTTCTACCCATAATGGAATGACCGAGCCACGACTTGCCATTACATTTCCATAGCGTGTACAACAAATAGTTGTTGTGGCATCATTACCTAGTTGTCGCCCTTTGGCAATAGCAACTTTTTCCATCATCGCTTTGCTTATGCCCATAGCATTGATAGGGTAGGCGGCTTTGTCGGTTGAAAGTACCACCACGTTTTTCACCCCATGCTGTACGGCCGCGTCCAATACATTTTCTGTACCTATAACGTTGGTACGCACTGCCTGCATTGGAAAAAACTCGCAAGAGGGCACCTGCTTTAATGCTGCAGCATGGAATACGTAATCTACGCCTGTCATTGCGCCGTCCACACTACGTCTATCACGTACATCGCCAATGTAAAATTTCACTTTCGTATTTTGCAGCTGATGACGCATATCGTCTTGTTTCTTTTCGTCGCGACTGAAAATGCGGATTTCTTTGATATCTGAGTCAAGGAGGCGTTTTAATACAGCGTTTCCAAATGAACCAGTTCCTCCGGTGATGAGAAGAACTTTGTCGGTTAGCAGATTATTATTTTTTGTCATAATTAAATAGTCTTTTTAAAGCCATATCTTTTTCTTTACCACTTGGGTGCCCTAAGTGTAATGATTCTTTTTTTATTTTCTCAAAATAAATCTCAATCGTTTTTATGAACTTTGCAGGCATACCACCATATACTGAATTATCAGGAACATTTTTAGTTATCACAGATCGGGCAGCAATTATGCAGTTATTTCCAATAGTAACACCAGGCATAATTATGCTTCTCACCCCAATGTAAACATTATTCTTTATTTCAATGGGAGCTGTAATTTCCAAATCAGGCACTTTGTCTCTAAACAAAAGCGACCCTCCATCATGAGTAATAAACAGAACATCTCTGGTAATATGCACATTGTCTCCTAGTGTTATACACCAAGGTTCGCTTCCAAATATATGAAGGAGATTACCATAAATATAAACACGCTCGGTTGTATTTACTCCGATAGTTTTTATATGCCTTACGATTGAATATCGAAAAGAGCTGGTGTTACATCCTTCTTATTGTTTTCATTATAATTATAATTTTTTCCAATTATTGTGTGGGCCTTAGTATTTCTTTTGTTGTAAATAAAATAAACATAATAGAAAAAGAGCAGTCTCCCCCCGGGAGTTCCTGCAAAAATAAATCCTTTATAATTTAATATTAAAATTGATAATATTAAAAAGGTTGTAAACCAATGAGAATACTTCAGTGATTTTATTAACCGGGCACTTGTGACTAAGATAAACAGAATAATCAGGGATAAAAGCAGAATTCCCCCATAATTAAGTTGAAGCAGATATCCTATATCGGTGTTATTATCAAAGGCATTGAACAGTGATTTACCACTTCCAAATACCCACTCTAAGGTGTCTTGTGGCAATGCCACAAAACTTCCGGTAAGGGTATCGAAAGTGTTACCATATTGAGATAAGCTGGTACCAAACAAGGTGTCGCTTATTTGGCGAAAAAAATCCAATGCCCAATCATTACTCAAGAGGGTAAACAAAACGTTTTCTTCAGCGAACAATGTATAGCTCAACAGTATTACTCCGAGCAACGATAAAAACGTGACAATATTACTCCATCTTTTCTGAAAAAAAACAATGAATAAAAATACCAAAATAGCCACAAAACCGATTCTTGCGTTAAATATTACCCCTATAAGAAAGGTAAAGAATGGAATGATTAAATATTTTTGTCTGTTAATCATCAATAATGAATATCCAGCAAACAAGCCCAATACATAAGAATAGGTAAAGGTCAAGTTTTCTGCAATACCGTATGCCCTGTATCGGACTTCAAAACTTGCATACCGCTCATAGTATTCGTCTAACTGTATGCTTTCGTATAATCTGTCAAAAGCAGGATATAATATTAACAAAAGCGTGAGTAGGGAGGCTATAAAACCGGCCCAATAGGTAACATTAAACAAGTTGGTTTGAGGTTTGCGTTGCAAATAATTTCGGTGATTTTTCTGATGATGTATCTTTGTAATAAAAAAACCAAAAATAAAAGCCTGAAAAACCCACAATAAGAATCGGTCAAAATACACAATTTCTCCACCCGCCAGATCTCTTAATAGGGAGTAGGAAATAATTAGCAATAAAAGAATGCTTTCGTACCTAAATGTGCCCAGAAACTCATTGAGAAATTTACGATCATACAATGCTATATACACCAACAGAATGCATAGCTCCGCTAATGGATATATAATTTTGGGTATTATCGGTGGCTGAAAGATATAGATATACACCAAGACTACACTCCAAAAGTGGCGAAAGACCTCTTGTATTTGGGGGGCCGAAGAAGATTGCATTACATGACGGTGAATAAGCGTTTTTGTAAAATTCTAATATAAATGCCCGCGCGTTTTACTGTTGTATATATTTTATATCGATTACGCGTAAATTTGTCGAACTCGTTTAATAAGTTAATTTTTTTTTGGTACATAGTCTTGTAATTTAAGTAGAGGCGATTTGATAGAGAAGTGTTGCTTGAAAAAAGATTGTAAACGCTCATTACTTCATCCATATAGTGTATTTTCCCTAAAGTGGAATTAATAAACAGTAATTGCATGTCTCCATTGACGTCGGACCAAAGCGCATCCAACGGATAGCCTTCTTTTCTGAAAAGAAAGCTTGCAGTTGGTGTAAACCAGGGTTTTAGTATCACATCCCGAGGTGTAATGGTTGACTTTATTTTTTTTTCGTTGAATAGTTTTTTTTCGTTTGTTCTCTTATTTATAACATAGGCATTGTGAAAACACATAGAGTAATCATTGTTTGCCTCCATAAAATCCACCTGCTTTTGCAATTTCAAAGGATCAGTCCAGTAATCATCGCCTTCGCAGAGGGCGATGTATTTTCCAGTGCAGGCTTTTATCGTACGGTCCCCATTTTTTACTACTCCCAAATTTTTCTCAGGAAGTAACAGCTTAATAATCTCAGGATATTTTTTTTGATATTCTATACAAATCTCTCTTGTCCTGTCGGTACTACAATCTTCTCCTATTACCAATTCAAACTTGAAGTTTGTTTTCTGCATTAGCACCCCTTCGATAGCTTGGGCGATGTATGGCTCGTGATTATAAGTAATCATATCTACACTAACCATATATGGATATTCCTGTGTCATGCTTTAAAAATTTTTTAAAATAATATAGTCGCGGGGTTGCCGTGTAAAGTTGTGTTTGCTTTGGTGTTTTTCATTATTACCGAATTTACACCTACAACACATTTCTCACGTACGGTTTTATGAGGCAGAACACTACAGTTGAGGTGTAATGTTACATAATTCTCGAGTTTGGAAAAACCGCCTAAAAACACGTTTGCTCCTAAGCTACAATTGTTTCCTATTGTTACGTCGTGTCCGATTGTCGCTCCCGTATGAACAATAATGTCATCTCCCAAAACAGTATCACACGAAATTAAAACTCGATCCGAAATAATCGCTCTCTCTCCAATTTTCGCGTTAGTGTATATTGTGGCATTGGGATGTATCAATGATACAAAACATCCGTTTTTTTCAAGAATAATGTCCGTGTATTTTTTTCTGTCGAATACATCTCCCAAGGCGCATACGAATATATCATTCTGTTGAGGTTTGTAATCTTCTACATTCGATAAAATCGGAGGATAATTTTCAAGACCGACCAAGGCCCGGGTGTTGTCATCAAGAAAACCTTTGATTTTATAACTATTATCTACATTACAGGCATTGGCAAGATTGAAAATCTCACGTCCAAAGCCCCTAGCTCCAATGATGATTAAATTTTTCATTGCTCGCAATTTAAAATTGTTCCTCCCCAAGAATAGCCCACCCCAAATCCGGCTAACAGAATATTCCCCATTAACAAGCCCTCTTTTTGGGCTTCATAAAGTGCTATTGGTATAGTAGAGGATACCGTATTTCCTACATTTTCCATGTGATAATAGAATTTAGGTTCCTCTATTTTTATTTTTTTACGAATAAAGTTCATCATATATTTATTGGCTTGGTGGAATACGAATAGGTCAATATCTTCTTGAGTAGTGCTATTTTTCAGTAGCGTATCTTTTACCAATAGTGGAACTGCTTCCATTGTGAAGTTAAAGATTTCGGTACCGCTCATAAACAGAAAATCAGAGGATTTAGGATTGTTGTTTTCATCAAATGATATATCGTTTTTAGTATTCCGATATTTGAACCCCCCTGTTTTTACAATCAAATTTTCAGCACCTCGCCCATCCGTACCAAGAGAAAAATTTCCTATATCGGCAAAACCCGATTTCGATATCACTGTGGCGCTCGCCGCGTCGCCAAAAATTGTTCTATTTCCTTTATCTCTTGTGTGTAGATGTTTACTGTACGTTTCTGATGTTATCAACATTACATTCTCGGCTATTCCCCCACAGATTAGCCCTTTCGCGATAGATAAGCCATAAACATACCCCGAACAACCCAAATTAAAATCAAATGCCCCTATGTTTGTGCGAAGATGTAATTTATCTTGAATGATACAAGCCGAGGTAGGCAGAAAATAATCCGGGCTTTGTGTACATAATATCACAAAATCAATCTCCTCTTTATGAATATCCGGATATTCTAAAAATAATTTTTCGCCTGCTTTTATTGCCAAATCAACGGCTGTTTCATTTTCAGCACAAATATGACGTTGGTTTACGCCAATTTTATCGGCTATTTTATTTACGCTCCACTCTGGAAATTCTTTAACTAATTCATCATTAGTTAAGATGTTTTCCGGTAAAATATAACTAATTGCTTTAATGTAGGCTTTCATCTTATTTTATTTCTTAAAGCAGTGTGTAACCACCGTCTATTAAAAGGTTTGATCCGGTAACCCAGGAACTTGCGTCTGACAATAAATATACTACGGCGTATGCCACTTCTTCTGGTCTTCCATGTCGCTTTAACGGATATTTTTTTCTGTCTTCATTTAGCTGTTCGTCACTAACAACACCAGAGGAGAATATATTTGTTTCTACCACACCCGGATTAACAGAATTCACTCTGATTCCTTTTGCCGCAAGTTCGATGGCTAAACCTTTTGCCAAGCCATTGATGGCTCCTTTTGAGGCGGAATAAATACTACCGGCTACAGCGGAAACAAATACGCCGGATATGGAAGATATAAACACAATAGAACCGGATTTCAGCACTTTCTTTTGCTTTATTAATAAATTTGTAAGTAAAACCGGAGCGTTGAAATTAACATCCATCACATCATCAATATTTTCTTTTGAATAAAAATGAAATGGTTTGGGAATGGTTAATCCGGCACAATGGACAATGCCATCGAGTTTTGGCAATGCTTCTGAGAGTTTTACAGTTTCATCCTCTGAATTAAGATCGGCAATAAGCATTTTATGATTCTCATTGTTACTCATTAAATCTAAAGTTTCATTAAGGCGAATCTCATTACGGGCGGTAATAATAACATTAGCTCCCATTTTAGAACATTCAACAGCAATGGCTCGCCCTATTCCGGAGGATGCTCCCGTCACTAAAATGGTCTTATTGTATAGCGAAAATGGGTTGTAATTTGTCATAAATTAAATTATTACGAGTTCTGGTACAACAATTCTGTCTGTTTCAAAATAAGCGCTTCCCCACGACAGGCCTACACCAAAACCACAGGTGATGTTATTCAACCTCTGAGTTTGTAACTGCTCTCTAAGTTCTGTTATCATTGTTATTGGAATAGAAGCTGAAGAAGTATTCCCATAATTTTTCAATGAGTATGGAACTTGTTGTTGATCAAGTTTTAGCTTTTTTCTAATTTTTTCATTCATAAACAAATTTGCCTGATGAAAAACAGCGTAATCAATATCTTGAATTTCCCGACCTATATATCCTAATAATTTATTTACCGTTTGAGGGGCTTTTGAGATTCCAAATGAGAACACGTCCATTCCGTTTAAAATAGTTTGTAACTTATTCCTCGATATACCTGGTTCTATTTC
Source organism: Neisseria sp. (assembly GCA_030538055.1). Lineage (GTDB taxonomy): Bacteria > Pseudomonadota > Gammaproteobacteria > Burkholderiales > Neisseriaceae > RGIG9985. The sequence goes on along the minus strand of JAUNUS010000021.1, from coordinate 32,229 downwards.
CTCATGAGATAAAGAATCCGCTGTGAATGGGTTTCTATAACCTCCGTCGGGTATGATTATCGCTTCGAATCCACTGCCGTCAGTAGCCAAGTGGAAATTAATCGTATTGTTTTCACTAAATTCAATCGCAGTAGCAGTACCGGCATCCCCAAAGAGAGGATATGCGCTCTTGTCGGTTTTAGACACCGGTTTAAGTGTCGTTTCCCCACATAAAAGCAAGCCTCTTTTCATATCTCCGCTTGATAGTAATGTCGAAATCGTGCTCAGTCCGTATACCCAACCACTACAACCCAATGATATATCTAAAGTATAACACTCTTCCGAGAGTTTTAATCGATCTTGCAGAATGCAGGAAGTAGCAGGCAGGATATAATCCGGTGTTTGTGTTACAAATACCAAACAATCTACACTGTCTTTACTCCAATTTAACTCAGCCAATAATTTTTCGGCAGCATGGAAACACATATCAGAAGTTGTGGTGTCATCATTAGCGATATGTCTTCTTTCCACTCCGGTTGTAGCAATAAACTTTTCGCTATCTATTACCGAATCAAAGACTTTGTGCCCTTTATTTTCTTCAACTTTTTTAGGAACACAACCAGAAACGCCCGCGATCTTAACGTTTTTTACTGTTTGAAAAGCCATGTTTACTTTCTGGACATTATCAAATTATACAAATCCTCTACGGTGTTCGCATTACGAACATCGTCCCCCTTGAGTTTTACACCATAGAATTCGTCAGCCATAGCAATTATTGACAGAGCTAACATTGAGCTCCATTCCTCCAATTCTTTAAATACTGTTTCTTGTTTGATTTCTGATGCATCTGTTTCATCAAATTGAGCTGCGAAGTTTTCTAAAAAATTTTCCATTTCAATTCCAATTCCTATGTGGTTGATAATTGTTTTTTATCAGATTGCAAATTTGCAATACATCAATATTAGCCATCTCGTGATGCATTGGCAAACAAATCACGCTGTCGGCTACTTTGTGTGCAGTTGGCAAATTACTCTTTGTCGATGAAGGTAAATTCTTGTATGTGGCAAATTCACTAATCAGCGGATAGAAATAACGTCGTCCTAAAACATAATTTTCTCTCATTTTGAAATAAAGCTCGTCTCGCGATTGTCCATATTTCATTTCATCTACAAATATAGGAAAATAAGAGTAATTATGACGTACATTGGGCATGTCAATATAAAAACTAATACCTTCCACGCCATTTAATTCTTTTCGGTATGTTTCAGCTACTTCTCTTCTTTTGGCAGTCGGCAATCCAAGCTTTGTGTACATAATATCACAAAATCAATCTCCTCTTTATGAATATCCGGATATTCTAAAAATAATTTTTCGCCTGCTTTTATTGCCAAATCAACGGCTGTTTCATTTTCAGCACAAATATGACGTTGGTTTACGCCAATTTTATCGGCTATTTTATTTACGCTCCACTCTGGAAATTCTTTAACTAATTCATCATTAGTTAAGATGTTTTCCGGTAAAATATAACTAATTGCTTTAATGTAGGCTTTCATCTTATTTTATTTCTTAAAGCAGTGTGTAACCACCGTCTATTAAAAGGTTTGATCCGGTAACCCAGGAACTTGCGTCTGACAATAAATATACTACGGCGTATGCCACTTCTTCTGGTCTTCCATGTCGCTTTAACGGATATTTTTTTCTGTCTTCATTTAGCTGTTCGTCACTAACAACACCAGAGGAGAATATATTTGTTTCTACCACACCCGGATTAACAGAATTCACTCTGATTCCTTTTGCCGCAAGTTCGATGGCTAAACCTTTTGCCAAGCCATTGATGGCTCCTTTTGAGGCGGAATAAATACTACCGGCTACAGCGGAAACAAATACGCCGGATATGGAAGATATAAACACAATAGAACCGGATTTCAGCACTTTCTTTTGCTTTATTAATAAATTTGTAAGTAAAACCGGAGCGTTGAAATTAACATCCATCACATCATCAATATTTTCTTTTGAATAAAAATGAAATGGTTTGGGAATGGTTAATCCGGCACAATGGACAATGCCATCGAGTTTTGGCAATGCTTCTGAGAGTTTTACAGTTTCATCCTCTGAATTAAGATCGGCAATAAGCATTTTATGATTCTCATTGTTACTCATTAAATCTAAAGTTTCATTAAGGCGAATCTCATTACGGGCGGTAATAATAACATTAGCTCCCATTTTAGAACATTCAACAGCAATGGCTCGCCCTATTCCGGAGGATGCTCCCGTCACTAAAATGGTCTTATTGTATAGCGAAAATGGGTTGTAATTTGTCATAAATTAAATTATTACGAGTTCTGGTACAACAATTCTGTCTGTTTCAAAATAAGCGCTTCCCCACGACAGGCCTACACCAAAACCACAGGTGATGTTATTCAACCTCTGAGTTTGTAACTGCTCTCTAAGTTCTGTTATCATTGTTATTGGAATAGAAGCTGAAGAAGTATTCCCATAATTTTTCAATGAGTATGGAACTTGTTGTTGATCAAGTTTTAGCTTTTTTCTAATTTTTTCATTCATAAACAAATTTGCCTGATGAAAAACAGCGTAATCAATATCTTGAATTTCCCGACCTATATATCCTAATAATTTATTTACCGTTTGAGGGGCTTTTGAGATTCCAAATGAGAACACGTCCATTCCGTTTAAAATAGTTTGTAACTTATTCCTCGATATACCTGGTTCTATTTCCTCATGAGATAAAGAATCCGCTGTGAATGGGTTTCTATAACCTCCGTCGGGTATGATTATCGCTTCGAATCCACTGCCGTCAGTAGCCAAGTGGAAATTAATCGTATTGTTTTCACTAAATTCAATCGCAGTAGCAGTACCGGCATCCCCAAAGAGAGGATATGCGCTCTTGTCGGTTTTAGACACCGGTTTAAGTGTCGTTTCCCCACATAAAAGCAAGCCTCTTTTCATATCTCCGCTTGATAGTAATGTCGAAATCGTGCTCAGTCCGTATACCCAACCACTACAACCCAATGATATATCTAAAGTATAACACTCTTCCGAGAGTTTTAATCGATCTTGCAGAATGCAGGAAGTAGCAGGCAGGATATAATCCGGTGTTTGTGTTACAAATACCAAACAATCTACACTGTCTTTACTCCAATTTAACTCAGCCAATAATTTTTCGGCAGCATGGAAACACATATCAGAAGTTGTGGTGTCATCATTAGCGATATGTCTTCTTTCCACTCCGGTTGTAGCAATAAACTTTTCGCTATCTATTACCGAATCAAAGACTTTGTGCCCTTTATTTTCTTCAACTTTTTTAGGAACACAACCAGAAACGCCCGCGATCTTAACGTTTTTTACTGTTTGAAAAGCCATGTTTACTTTCTGGACATTATCAAATTATACAAATCCTCTACGGTGTTCGCATTACGAACATCGTCCCCCTTGAGTTTTACACCATAGAATTCGTCAGCCATAGCAATTATTGACAGAGCTAACATTGAGCTCCATTCCTCCAATTCTTTAAATACTGTTTCTTGTTTGATTTCTGATGCATCTGTTTCATCAAATTGAGCTGCGAAGTTTTCTAAAAAATTTTCCATTTCAATTCCAATTCCTATGTGGTTGATAATTGTTTTTTATCAGATTGCAAATTTGCAATACATCAATATTAGCCATCTCGTGATGCATTGGCAAACAAATCACGCTGTCGGCTACTTTGTGTGCAGTTGGCAAATTACTCTTTGTCGATGAAGGTAAATTCTTGTATGTGGCAAATTCACTAATCAGCGGATAGAAATAACGTCGTCCTAAAACATAATTTTCTCTCATTTTGAAATAAAGCTCGTCTCGCGATTGTCCATATTTCATTTCATCTACAAATATAGGAAAATAAGAGTAATTATGACGTACATTGGGCATGTCAATATAAAAACTAATACCTTCCACGCCATTTAATTCTTTTCGGTATGTTTCAGCTACTTCTCTTCTTTTGGCAATGGCATTGTCCACGTGCTTAAGCTCCAATAATCCGTAGGCCGAGCGCACTTCGTCCATTTTGCCGTTTATGCCCGGTGCAATTACGGTAGTTTCTCCTGAAAAACCGAAATTTTTCAGGCAGTCTATTTGCTTTTTGGTTGCTTCGTCGCGACAGACTAATGCGCCGCCTTCAATTGTATTATAAGTTTTTGTGGCGTGAAAGCTCAATGTACACATATCGCCAGCTTCCATAATGGATTTCCCATCAACCTCAACCCCAAAAGCGTGTGCGGCATCATAAATCACTTTCAGTCCGTATGTATCAGCAATGGCTTGTATTTTCTCTGTATCACACGGGTTTCCATATACGTGTACAGGAAGGATAGCCGTGGTTTTCGACGTGATAGCTGCTTCAATTTTGTCGGGGTCGAGATTGCCCGTTGTTGGGTCAATATCCACAAAAACCGGCTTAATACCGTTCCACCATAGAGAGTGTGTTGTTGCGACAAAGCTATAAGGAGTAGTAATGACTTCACCCGTAATTCGCAACGCTTGCAATGCCACCATAATGGGTAGTGTGCCGTTGGTAAACAGGCTGATGTAAGGTACTTTCAAGTAATCCGCCAACGCCTTTTCCAATTTTTGGTGGTAGTGCCCGTTATTGGTCAGCCATTTCCGCTTCCAAATATCTTCCAATAGCGGAATGAACTCTTCTAAAGGGGGAAGAAGGGGGGCGGTTACTGTTATTTGTTTATTTTTCATTTTTTGTTTAGGGCTGTCCTAGATAACTAGGATATTTCCTTTCTTACTAGTTGTTTTAAAATGGATAGTTGTAATTTTGGATCGCTGTGGTTGAAACGCCATTCGCACTCCTTCAAAAACAGATGGAAATGCTCTTTGGGAATACCGTTAAACTTACGTAAATGACGCCTAGCTTGATTCCAAAAATTCTAATCCCGTTAATGTGATTAAGCTTGTCGGCAAACAACTGACTATGATTAATACGACAGTGAGTAAACTCACTGACGTCAAGTACATCGTAGCTGCGATAGGTATCCGTATAAACCACACTGTCAGGTGTAACTTGCTCACGAATAATGGGCAGTAACGTAGCCATTTGGGTGTTGGTAACCGTAACGGTATAAACCTTTCCATCACGTTTGAGCAGTCCAAATACAGGGACTTTACCCGCCGCACCACGCCCACGCTTGCTTTTGCGTTTGCCACCAAAATAGGATTCATCTGCTTCAACTTCATCATCAAACATTTCCAGATGCGAGCTGTGCAGGTAGATTAACACCTGTAACCGGTGGAAGTAATAGGTAGCTGTATTTTTGTTTACGCCGACCAAAGCAGCAGCTGTTCTGGCCATTGCTCCAGCTATAAACAGTTCAATCAATTTGTTTTGTTTATACGTGCTTAAGCGACTTTTCCTCATGGCTGTATTCTAAATAAACCTGGTTATCTAGGACAGTCCCTTTTGTTTTGTATAAACCTGATTATAAGCTGTTTTAGACCTTTATATTCGTCAAAATCATACTTTTCATAAAGCAATATAATTATTATTCCTCCCATTGTAATTTGCAGAAGCAAAATAATCCAATTATTCCAAGATAATAATGATAATGGCCAAATGATAATTGCCATAATAAGGGCAATAATAAATGTAGGAAAAATATCTTTTATCTGTTGGAGTGTAGAATACTTTATTAAGGCGGCAGAATAGTAACTATTGAGAAAGAAGGCTATAAAAGAGGTAATTACACTTCCTAATAATAAATATTCTATGCCTAAAAAAATACCTAAAGCTATAGGTAATATCATAATGATTTGCTTATAAATCTCAAGTTTCAAAAACAAATCAGATCGCCCTTTTATCTGCAACATAGCTAAGTTGATGGCATGAAGTGGGTAGAGCATTCCCGCGAAGCACATAATTTGCAGGTATAATACTGCTGGCATCCATTTTTCTCCGATAAGCACCAATACCATTGGTTTGGCAACTGCTACCATTCCGAGCATTAAAGCGAATGTTATCATCATGGTAGTCTTTATTACTTTGCGATATGCCGCCAATAAACGTTCTTCTTCGTTCTGTATAGTGCTTAATACCGGATAACTTACCCGGTGAACAATAGATGTAAGGTTTTGGGAGAATATGTTCTTAAACTGCTCTGCTCGTGTATACTGACCCAGAATCGCGGGGGTGTAAAACTTTCCAATAACCAAGTAATAAGCGTTTTGAAAAACCGTTGCTATAATACCGGAAAGCATTAACTTTGACCCGAAACCGAAAAGCTCTTTAAAACTCCTTTTAGAAAACTGGAAGGAAGGACGCCAAGAGTTGAATATCCACAAAAATAATGAATTAAGAAATTGTCTGCTTATTTGTTGTGCCACTAAACTCCAAATTCCCAACCCGTAAAAAGCCATGCTAATACCTATGATTCCGCTTCCTACCGATGATATAATGGAAATTTTCGCTTGAGTTTTAAAATCTACAGCTTTTACTAATAACGTGTATTGAATAATTCCAAGTGCATTGAAAATAAGCACAATACCAATAACTCGGGTTATTACAGTTAATTTAGGCGTATTATAAAATTGACTTATAAGTGGGGCGCATACATAGAGAGTCAAATATAATAATAGGCTTACAATTAAATTATAGATAAAAACCGTGTCGTAATCTTTATCAGACGCATCAGTTTTACGTATTAAAGCGCTAGAAAATCCACTATTTATTATTGAATTTGACACCGCTATAAAGATGGTAACCATCCCAATAAGACCAAACTCTTGTGGGCTTAGCAGTCGTGCCAAAACAAGACCGACAAGAAATACAACTCCCGAACCGGCAATGTTGTCTATGGCGCTCCAGCTAACCCCTTTTAGCGCTTTATTACCTAATGAATCTTCCATTAAAATAACTATCTGCCGTAAAGATTTCGGCGCTCAATGCACTTGTTTGCAAACAAACGTACTTTATGAGAGCCTATGCGTCCCATTTTTCCTATTATTAATATAATGACCATCCGCAATGCTTCCTAACGCCACGAAGTGGCAGTTTGTTTCAGCCCAATGCAGAGCGAAGCGTTGGGTTGGTAGTGTAGTTATAGTCCGCGATCTCACCCTGGAAAGGTAGTTTAGCAATTTAAGCTGGGCTTACAGCACGCCAATTGATGCTTCATCTTTCACCCGATGTGCTGCGTTAGGCTGAATTAATTCGAGCGTTCAGTCCTTAAGGGCATTTTGTGGATAAGCATACAATATATTTTGGGGCTGTCCTAGATAACTAGGGTATTTCCTTTCTTACTAGTTGTTTTAAAATGGATAATTGTAATTTTGGATCGCTGTGGTTGAAACGCCATTCGCACTCCTTCAAAAACAGATGGAAATGCTCTTTGGGAATGCCGTTAAACTTACGTAAATGACGCTTAGCTTGATTCCAAAAATTCTCAATCCCGTTAATGTGATTAAACTTGTCAGCAAACAACTGACTATGGTTAATACGACAGTGAGTAAACTCACTGACGTCAAGTACATCATAGCTGCGATAGGTATCCGTATAAACCACACTGTCAGATGTAACTTGCTCACGGATAATGGGCAATAACGTAGCCGTTTGGGTGTTGGTAACCATAACGGTATAAACCTTTCCATCACGTTTGGGCACTCCAAATACAGGGACTTTACCCGCCGTACCACGCCCACGCTTGCCTTTGCGTTTGCCACCAAAATAGGATTTCTCTGCCTCAACTTCACCATCAAACATTTCCAGATGCGAGCTATGCAGGTAGATTAACACCCGTAACCGGTAGAAGTAATAGGTAGCTGTATTTTTGTTTACGCCGACCAAAGCAACAGCTGCTCTGGTTGTTGCTCCGGCTATAAACAGTTCAATCAGTGTTGTAGAAAACAACAGCGTTGTTTACACTTTTGCTTAGTGCTTGTCGACCACAAAAAGTGGGTTTAGTGGGTTGTCAAGAATGCCGTAAGGCACGGCGAAGCCGCGTAGTTCTTGATAATCTACTAAATCCACTTAAACTCCCACAAGCAGGAAGCAAAAGCGAGCTAGTACAAAAAAGTGTAAACAACCCGACCATTTTCTACAAGTTGTTTTGTTTATACGTACTTAAGCGACTTTTCCTCATGGCTGTATTCTAAATAAACCTGGTTATCTAGGACAGTCCCTTTTCTTGAGTAGAACCGATCCTAGTTGAAGTTTCTCTAAAAGATGGCGAAAATTGAGAATGGTGGTTTCGTCGGAAGGGTATCGAAAAGTCTTAATCCGGCAAAGCGACGCATCGATTCGATTTCGTACAGGCTGTCTTCCATCAGCGGATCGGACAGGCTATAGAAAAACTGTATACAGTGAATACGCAGCATGACGGATAAGAGGTAAGGCGGTCTCTCGTTTTTACTTTGACTGTAGTGTTTGCTGGTGCAGTGTTCGAGCGTCTTCCGCGGTATCAATTTGTCCATACGTTCGAGAAACTTCTTACGTCGGGTTTTGCGCTTTTTGTGGGCGTACTCAAGTTCGGCAAAGGTCTGTTGGGTCATGGTGGATGCTTTTGAGGATGTTTGTCGGTCAAGGAGGTATTTGACAGGATTAGGTGGGGTTTCTCAGATGTTTTCCAGTATAAATTACAAATCAGATATGGGCAAGGATCTATAGCGTGTCTACTTAGAGACTTGGTAGCGCTGAATGCTGTTTTGCCGGGCATAATCGCGACATATAGTTCGAAAGAGTAATCATCAGCGGCAACAAACAGATACTCTCTCGGCTTTATGATAGGAATTCCAAATACCTCCCATTTGGAAAGATAATGGTTTTGTGTGTTTGTGTATCTTCATGACAGTAAACAACGCTAGGATTTTCTACACCAATGTTTATGGGGCTGTCTTGATGATTCAGAACAGCCCCAATGTTTGAACGATAATGTTGTTTATGGTTTAAGCATAGAGTTGTCGCAACACGCCGGCAATGCGGACATTGTCTTCGGGGCGGCCGATGGTGATGCGTACGCATTGTGCCAAGAGCGGATGCATGCCGTGCAGTTTTTTGATCAGCATTTTGTGCTGTAAAAACGCTTCGAAACACGCCGCCGCATCGGGTACGCGCACGGTGAGGAAGTTGGCTTCGGATGGGAAAACTTTAATCGCTTCAATGTCTTCCAATGCAGCAAACAGGATTTCGCGTTCCATTTTCAGACGGGTGACGTTTTCCTGCACCCAGTCGTTATGCTGCAAGGCGTATTTGGCGGCGGTGAGGGTGAGTTGGTTCATATTGTACGGCGGTACGATTTTTCGTAGGTGCTCGATCACGTTCAGGCTGCCTGAAAGGTAACCGAGGCGCAGTCCGGCAAAGCCGATTTTGCTGAAAGTGCGCAATACCAAAAGTTTGTCTTGTGAACCTGCCTGCGGCAAAAAACTGTCGGCGGAAAACGCGCCGTAGGCTTCGTCGATCACCACCAGTCCGGGTGCGGCGGCAATGATTTGTTCGACGGCTTCACGCGGATAACGTGTGCCGGTGGGATTATTGGGGTAGGCGAGAAACAGCAGGGCGGGTTGATGTTCGGCAATCGCTTGCAGGGTGCGTTCGAGGTTGAGGCTGAGATCAGCGTTGGCATCGACGCTGACGTATGGCATGCCGTAGAGTGCGGCGTTGTGGCGGTACATGACGAAAGTCGGTTCAATGCCCATTATGGTGGCGTTCGGTTGTGCCACCAGCATGGTCAAAAGTTGGATCAGTTCGTCCGAGCCGTTGCCCAGCACCACGTGCGCAGCGTCGGGAATGGCGAAAGTCGTTTTGAGTTGCGGAATAAAATCGTCGGTGGCGATGTTTGGATACAGCCGAATCGGTGCTTGTACCAGCCGTGCGCCCAGTTCTTGCTGCATGGCGGGCGGGAAATCATACGGACTTTCCATGGCGTCCAGTTTCAGGCAGCCTTGAGGCAGTGCGGCCACGGGGTAAGCCTGCATGGCTTGAATGTCGGGGCGGATAATGTCGGTGAGTGTGTTCATGCGAAGTCGTTTGGAAGCTGAATGGGAGAATGTAGCATATTCGCCTGCGTCACGGGGCTGATTCCGTCGTCTCTGCGACGGGCGGCGATGATAAATCGCGCAGCAGGCGGCGGTATTCTGCGGAGTGGTACAGTAAATCGCGTGCCGCCCGTTTCAGGGAGCCTATTTCCCACGGCGGCAGGTAAAAACTGGTGGGAATATTCAATACTTGTTCGCGCAAGGCATCGTCACGCACATCGCTTAAATTCAAACTGATGAAGTAAAGCTTGATCGGTTTACCGTCGCGGTTGGTGGGCGGATTTTGTTGCCAGTCGTCCACGAATTTACGGAATTGGCGCAGGGTTTCTTGCGAATTGCGGTCAATCGGAATATTGATTAAGGCGCGCACCACATCGCTGATCTTGGGAATGTTGGCGCTTAAATCAATCACCGAAGTCGGGCGGTTTTGCGCATTGATATTGACCAGCACGATTTTGTCGGTGGTATCGTTGGTGAAGCGGTCGTAAAACCGTTCCCGACTGTAAAGATCCGCCGCGTCCAAAATGGCGCGCAAGCCCAGATTATCGGTCAGCCCGCCGTCCAGCAGGTGAATATAGGGACGGGCGGTACGGTCGGCATAGGAGGCGACTTGTCTGGCCAATTCCTGACGGGTTTTGCGGCTGAAGCGTCCGGCTGCCTGCGTATCGACTGCGGCTTGCCCTTGCGGTGCTTGGTGCGCGCAGGTGCCGCCATGGTTATTGAACGTCACCGGCGCAAACACCAGCGGCACTGCACTGGAAGACGCGACGGCACGCGCCACTTCGACATCGGTCACGTCCAGACACAGCATATCGAAATATTCTTGTGTAAAATCAATCCGTTCACCGGTGTTCATGTCGGTTGCGCCGATCACTGCGAACGGGCCTTTGCGCCGTTCCAGCACATCGGCAAAAGTGGCATGATGAAACAGGCTGCGGTTAAATTCTTCTTGCAACAAGTCGCCGCGTCCGAATTCGGGTGAAGTCAGGCGCGGCCAGTTCGACATGGAAAATACTTGGTCAATCAATTGTTTTTGCAGATTTTTGCTTAAAAATGCTTTTTCAAATGCCGGCACGGTGTCGCTGCCGTGCAAGGCATAATACGCCGCCAACACCGAGCCGCCGGAAATGCCGAATGCCAAATCGACTTCCTCGGTCAAGGGCGTTTGGCGTTGATTGACGTACACCGTTTGTTGCGACATGGTTTCCAGCACACCGTAACCCAAGGCCGCCGCACGCGTGCCGCCGCCGGAGAATGCCATGACCATCAGCATTTCGTCGGACTCTTGCTGCCTTTTTTGTACGGCGTTTTCCAAACGGTAGCCGTGCTGCGGATCAACGGCGTCAATGGTGCGGATCGGTTGAAAAAGTACCGAACCGCAGGCAGTCAGGTAGAGCGTGGACGCAATCAAACCGAGCAGGCGCAAGAAGGTGAAAAGTCTGAGACCTTTGCAAAAGTCTGTAATGTGAGTGCAGTTCGCAGGAATAGCACCGCAGAAAGCACAGACATATCTTATCGATAGGCTGCGCTTTCGAGGAGCGCATTCCAAAGAAATGCGCCGCAGGACGGATTTTTGCAAAGGTCTCAGTCTGTTCATGGTGATTGTCTTGGGCAGGGAAATGTTTTAGTTGTGCAGAAACTGTGTTTTAGGCTGCCTGAAAAATATAATCCCTATTATATCAATAAATTAAGATTTTTATGAATGAAAGAACGGCAAGGTACATTTTTCATACCTTGCCGTTTTGCCGTGCCGTTTTAATAGCGGTAATGTTCCGGTTTGTACGGGCCGTCTTTCGACACATTGATGTACGCGGCCTGCTCGTCGGTCAGTTCGGTGAGTTTGGCACCGATGCGTCCCAAATGCAGGCGTGCCACCATTTCATCGAGGTGTTTGGGCAGAATGTACACTTGGTTGCGGTAGTTTTCACCGTGGGCGAAAAGCTCGATTTGCGCCAAGACCTGATTGGTGAAGCTGTTGCTCATCACAAAGCTGGGGTGGCCGGTGGCGCAACCAAGATTGACCAAGCGGCCTTCTGCCAGCAGGATAATCCGTTTGCCGTCGGGGAAAATAATGTGATCGACTTGCGGTTTGATGTTTTCCCAGCGGTATTGGCGCAGGGCGGCAACTTCGATTTCGCTGTCGAAATGCCCGATGTTGCACACGATCGCCTGATCGCGCATGGCGCGCATATGGTCATGGGTGATGACATTGACGTTGCCGGTGGTGGTAACAAAAATATCCGCTTGCCCTGCCACATCGTCCATGTGTACCACGCGGTAGCCTTCCATGGCTGCCTGAAGGGCACAAATCGGGTCGATCTCCGTGACCCACACGGTCGCGCCCAAACCGCGCAGGCTTTGCGCGCAACCTTTGCCCACATCGCCATAACCTGCCACGACGGCGATTTTGCCTGCAATCATCACGTCGGTGGCGCGTTTGATGCCGTCCACCAAGCTTTCGCGGCAGCCGTAGAGGTTGTCGAATTTGGATTTGGTGACGCTGTCATTGACGTTAAACGCAGGGAAGGGCAGCTCGCCTTTGGTTTGCATTTGGTACAGACGGTGCACGCCGGTGGTGGTTTCTTCGGTCACGCCGCGAATGTGTTTTAAGCGTTGCGAATACCAGTGCGGATCGAGTTCGAGGTGACGGCGAATCGCCGCGAACAGATGGGTTTCTTCTTCGTTGGCAGGCGAGGCGATCACCGCAGGGTCTTGTTCGGCTTTGCTGCCCAAAATCAAGAGCAAGGTGGCATCGCCGCCGTCGTCCAAAATCATATTGGCCGGCTCGCCGTCCCATTCGAAAATACGGTGAGCGTATTCCCAATAATCATCCATGCTTTCGCCTTTGTAAGCGAAAACCGGAATGCCGGCGGCGGCCATGGCGGCGGCAGCTTGGTCTTGGGTGGAGAAAATATTGCAAGAGGCCCAGCGCAGTTCCGCGCCCAGCGCAACCAGCGTTTCCATCAGTACGGCGGTTTGAATGGTCATGTGCAGGCTGCCTGCAATGCGTGCGCCTGCCAGCGGTTTTTCCGTGCCGTATTGGGTACGTAATGCCATTAAGCCCGGCATTTCGGTTTCGGCAATCGCGATTTCTTTGCGCCCCCAGTCGGCGAGCGCGATGTCGGCAACGATGTAGTCGTTCATGTTTTATCCTTGAAAAACAATCGAGTGCCGTTTTACTGCGAGCCTCAGACCGATGTCTTGCAGCACTCCTCGCAAACAGTGGTGAATTATAGCGTAAACCGAATCCTTATCGCATCAAACAAAACGCCCCGTTAAACGGGGCGTTTCGCATAATCAAAGGGTTTGATTATTTGGCAGCTTCTTGAGCAGCGTTGGCTGCGTCTTTCACTGCGTCAGCAGCTTTGTCGGCAGCTTCTTTAGTAGCTTCGGCAGCTTCGGTTGCTACGGCTTTGGTTGCGTCAACGGCGCTGGCAGCAGCGTCGGTTGCAGCACCTACTGCGCTGGCAGCTGCGTCTTGAGCAGCGCCAACAGCTTCAGAGGCAGCAGCGGTAGCTTCGGAAGCAGCGGCTTGTACTTCAGAAGCAGCAGCGTTAGCTGCAGAAGCGGCGTTGTCTTGAGCGCTTTGCGAGCAAGCGGCCAGAGCCATTGCCAACAGGGAAGCAATTACTAATTTTTTCATTGTTCAATCATCCTAAAAATAAAACGAAACACGTGTTGCGGTAAATTTACCGATGCTGAAAACAGATTGTTGTCAAACAGGTTTGCTGTTTACGTCATTAAATCGATCAGCACGGGCGCGATTTTGCACCTTTATGCGACACTTGTCAAAGATATTGTTTCAATAATGTGACCGTTTCATGAATAGGTAAGCCCATGATACCGCTGAAACTCCCGTCCAGATGACGAACAAATACTCCGCCTAGACCTTGAATGCCGTAACCGCCCGCCTTGTCAAAAGGCTCTTTGCTAGCGATGTAGGCGTTGATTTCCGAGGGTGATAATGCGGCAAAAGTGACGGTGCTGATGTTCAGTGCGGTGTTGTATTTTTGTTGCAAGCTGACGCATACAGCACTGAGTACACGATGTTTTTTATCGGATAATGCTTGCAGCATACACCGTGCATCGGCGGCATCGCGCGGTTTGCCCAAAATTTCATCATTCAGCACCACGATGGTGTCGGCGCTGATCACGGGGTAAGTTGGCGCGGGCGGCAGGATGTGCCATGCTGCGCGGTTTTTTTCTTCTGCCATGCGGCGCACATAGGTTTCGGGTGATTCGCCGACCATCACTCGTTCGTCAATATTGACGGCGGCGTTGATGACATGAAAACCCAGATTTTCCAGAATCTCACGCCGCCGCGGGCTGCCCGATGCGAGGTAAACGCTTTTGCCGTTGAACATGTTTCAGGCAGCCTTTTATGGCGCAGGTTTGCGGCAGCACATCAGATAATTGACATCGGTGCTCCGGCACAGCACATAATCACGCGCCAGCGGGCGATAAGTGAAACCGCTCAAAGCGGCCACATCCAGACCGGCATGGCGACACATCCGTGCCAATTCCGCCGGCGTAATGAATTTACCGTGCTCGTGCGTGCCGCGTGCCACCATGCGCAGCACGTATTCCGCTGCGATAATCGCCTGCAAATAAGACTTCACATTACGGTTCAAGGTGGAAAAATACACCGTGCCGCCGGGTTTGACCAAAGCGGCGCAGGCATGAATCACGGCGGCAGGGTCGGGGACGTGTTCCAGCAGTTCCATGCACACCACCGCATCGAACGCTTCCGGCATGGTTTGCGCCAGTTCTTCTGCCGCCATATGGCGGTAGTCGATGTCTACGCCATGCTCTTGCGCATGTTGCCGCGCCACCGCCAAGGATTTTTCCGCCATATCAATGGCGGTGACCTGCGCGCCGGCGTGTGCCAAAGCTTCGCTTAAAATGCCGCCGCCGCAGCCGATGTCCGCCACTTTTTCACCGCGTAACACGGTATGGCGGCGAATAAAATCAAGGCGTAAAGGGTTGATGTCGTGCAAGGTTTTCAGCTCGCCGTCCGCATCCCACCATTGATCGGCCAATTGGCTGAATTTTTCGATTTCGGCGGCATCGACGTTGTCGGTTTTGGGGTTCATAAAGATTCCTTAACGTAAATCACTCGTGCTCGGATTTAAGGTTCGAATGCCGTAAAGCGGAATATTGGCATCTGCTGTGATCAATATCAGACCTTCTGCTTGTGCTTGCGCAATCAACATACGATCAAACGGATCATGATGATGTTTGGGTAATTTTCCTGCTTGCTCGGCATGAAACGCCGTCATAGGCAATGCAATAAAATCCTCACGTTCAATCACGGTAAAAACCTGTTCAGGCAGATTGAGTAAGCCTTTTTCCATTTTGATGGAGATTTCCCAGATAGAAGCCGCGCTGACATAAACATCATTCGCCGCATCGGCAATTAAATCGGTCGCATATTGACTCAAATTTTTATCTTCAAGCAACCACCAAATCAAAACGTGCGTATCCAGCAACAAACGTTTCATCGGCTGCTTTCAAATAAAGCCGCAACCTCTGCATCCCCACCCATAAAATCCTCGGTATCGGCATATGCCCATGCGGCCAGCGCACCGGGTTTGCGTGGCGGTTTATCCAGAGCGGTCAGTTGAACATAGGGCACGCCGGCCTTGGCAATGATGACTTTTTTTCCTTCTGCCGCGCACTTAGCCAAGTAGCTTAATTGGGTCTTTGCTTCATGAATATTGGCTTGCATAGGATTTGTCCTTATCAAAAAATCAAACTTAGCTAATTAAACCATGTGTAAGCTGTTTTGACAAACTTTTCGATAAAAAACTTCAGGCTGCCTGAATGGCATCGCGCCAATGCGCCGCTTTGCCGTGTATTTCTGCTAGATCGATACGGGTTAATGCTCTGTTATCCAAGAGCATTTCACCATTGACCCATACGTGCGACACTTGGTTGCGGTCGGCGGCATAGACGAGGTGGGAAATCGGATCAAACAGCGGTTGGGTTTCGATGGCGGATAAATCCACCGCGATCATGTCGGCGCGTTTGCCGCTGTGCAGCGAGCCGATTTTGTCGCTGATGTGTAAGGCGCGCGCGCCGCCCAAGGTGGCGGCTTTCAGTGCGTCGTAGGCTTTGAAGGCGGTCGGGCTGCCTGAAAAACCTTTGGCGATTAACGCTGCCAGACGGGTTTCGGCGAACATATCGAGTTTATTGTTGGAAGCCGCGCCGTCGGTGCCGATGCCGACGTTCGCGCCTGCGTCCAAGAGTGCTTGAATCGGGGCGCAACCGGAAGCCAGTTTCATGTTCGACGAAGGGTTATGCGCCACCGATACGCCGCGTTTTGCGGTCAGGGCGATTTCTTCTTCGGTCAAGTGCACCATGTGCGCGGCAATCAGGCGTTCGCTTAGCACGCCCAGTTTATCCAGACGTGCCAAAGGGCGCATACCGTGGTCTTTCAGGCTGCCTGCAACTTCATCGGCGGTTTCGTGAATGTGACAATGAATCAACATATCGTCACGTTCGGCAATCCGCACCACTTCGCGGAAAGTGTCGTCGGACACGGTATAAGGCGCGTGCGGCGCGAGCACAAACCGCACCAAATCTTCACCGTAAAAAGCGGTTTGCTCCGCCAACGCGCGGTTGATGTAGCCTTTGGCATCGGCGGCGTAGCGGTTGGGAAATTCCAGAATCGACGCGCCGATAAAGGTGCGCATACCCATGCGCAACGCGGCTTTACCCACTGCACCGTGGAAAAAATACATATCGTTAATCGTGGTGGTGCCGCCGCGAATCATCTCCGCCATCGCCAGCAAAGTACCGTCATAGACAAAGGGCAAATCGACGTGTTTGCCTTCCGCCGGCCAGATATGGTTGTTCAACCAGTCCATCAGAGCCAAATCGTCGGCAAAACCGCGCAGCAAGGTCATCGCGCTATGCCCGTGCAGATTGACCAAGCCGGGCATCAATACATGATTGTCCAAATGCAAAACAGAGGCTGCCTGAATGGCGCGCGCTTGCGCTTGCGGCACAATCGCGGCGATTCCCCGACCCTTAATATGCAGCGCATGATCGCGCAACACGGTCGGCTCGTTGTCCATCGGAATCATATACGGGGCAAAAATTAAAGTATCGGTCATGGTGATTTTAGGCAGGCAGATGAAAAACAGAAAGGTTAAGGAGATCCCTTAAGAGACTGCTTAAAATTCAGGGTCTCCTTGGGAAGGTCGGCTTAAAACGTAATATCGTTATCTTTGCGCAAGGTGTCGATGCGTTGTTGGGTTTTTTCGATTTCGCACAGTCCGGCAAAAGCGTTTTTCCAGCCGTCCGAACCACCTTCGATCGCACCCTGCATGATGCAGTACGCAGAGCGGTAGTTGCGCCAAGATCGTTGTTCTTCGGCAATCACTTCTGCGGTGTAGTCGGGATTATTGGATGCGGCGGCAGTGCTTTGCGCATATTTTTTTTCAAGCGCGCTGAGTTCGCGATCCAGTACCTGCTGCTGGGCACCGGCACAATATCCCGCGCCTAACGAAGAGCCCGTGAAACTGCTGTCGCAGGCGAGCTCGGCAATGCGGTTTTCATATTGTATCTGCACGCAGGCCGCATCATCGCAGGCATTACGTGTCTTGAGCCATGCTTTTTGCGTGGCTTGGAGTTTGTTTGGCGAGTCCGACGCCTCCGCGAGCGAGCCGAACAACTCGCCCAGTTCTTCGTCCATCGCCGATAAGGCTTTGTCTTGACAGATCATGCGTTCGACTTTATGCGTGGCAACGGTACAGTCGAAGCTTGCACCCAGCGCTGCGGCCGGCAGCAACAAAACAGCCCATAAGAGACGATACATCAATCAGACTCCTTATGATTTAAGGTAAGCAATAATCGGAAATGCGTCAGCAGCAAACCGTCCATGCGTGGTCGCGCCGCAGCACGGAAAGATAAAAACACAGATGATTGTACAATAAAAACCCTTTGCATAGCGGCGGATAAGGCTTAATCTTTGGCGGGTGGCAGCGTAGGGTTTCAGGCTGCCTGCAAGGTTTGCAGCATCGTTTTTCCGGTTATGCAACGTGCCGTTTGCCGGTCGTACACATGACATAAGTTTGCAGTACAATAAGCAACGCATTTGAACAAGGAAACCACCCCATGAGTACGCTTTACCATCACGCGGATAGCTCTTTAGTGTCGAACAATTTCGGCTTTTTGCGTCTGCCGCTGGATTTTCAACCGCATGTGTCGGCGGCAGATTGGGTGGTGACGGGCGTGCCGTTTGATATGGCGACTTCGGGGCGTTCCGGTGCACGTTTCGGGCCGGAGGCCATCCGCCGCGCTTCGGTCAATTTGGCATGGGAAAGCAAACGTTATCCGTGGAATTTCAGGCTGCCTGAACGTTTACGGGTGATTGACTGCGGTGATGTGGTGTTTCAGTTTGGCGATGCACAGGATTTATGCGATCAGCTGCAAGGGCACGCGGACAATTTATTGGCGCACGGCAAAAAAATGCTGACTTTTGGCGGCGACCATTTCATCACCTTACCGCTACTGCGCGCGCATCATCGCGTGCATGGCAAAATGGCTTTGCTGCATTTTGACGCGCATACCGACACTTATGATAACGGCAGCCGTTTTGACCACGGCACGATGTTTTACCATGCACCGCGCGAGGGTTTGATTGACCCCGCGCATTCGGTGCAAATCGGCATTCGCACCGAACACGGCGATCGCGGTTTTAAAGTGCTGGACGCAGCGCGGGTGAATGAAATGAGCGTGGACGAAGTGAGCGCGGCGATTCGGCGTACCGTGGGCGATTTGCCCGTGTACCTGACCTTTGACATCGACTGCCTTGACCCCGCCTTTGCGCCCGGCACGGGCACGCCGGTGTGCGGCGGCTTGAGCAGCGACTTTGCCCTGAAAATCATCCGCAGCCTGCAAGGCTTAAACATCGTCGGCATGGACGTGGTGGAAGTTGCACCGGCGTATGATCACGCCGACATCACCGCGCTGGCGGCGGCAACGATTGCGCTGGAAATGCTGTATGTTCAGGCAGCCTGAAACGATTGCTAAAAACTTAAACATTGTGGAGTACGATTGAATTTGCCATTTTAGCGGAATGCGGTACAATACCACAGTGCTTTGCTCAACTATTATTTTTCACCACACAAAAAGGAAAAAACCATGGAACATCAACTGCCTGTACTGCCGTATGCGCAAGACGCTTTGGCTCCGCATCTCTCTAAAGAAACGCTGGAATACCACTACGGCAAGCACCATCAAACCTACATCACCAACCTGAACAACCAAATCAAAGGCACGGAATTTGAAAACCTGCCCTTGGAAGAGATTGTCAAAAAATCCTCGGGCGGCATTTTCAATAACGCCGCGCAAACATGGAACCACACTTTTTACTGGTTAGGTTTTACCCCGAACGGACAGGGCAAACCCGCGGGCGAACTGGCGGCGGCGATTGATGCCAAATTCGGCTCGTTCGCAGCGTTTCAGGAAGCGTTCAATGCTTGCGCCGCCGGTACATTCGGTTCAGGCTGGGCATGGCTCGTGAAAAAAGCCGACGGCTCGTTGGACTTGGTTTCCACAAGTAACGCCGCCACACCGCTGACCGACAGCACCGTCACCCCGCTGCTGACCTGCGACGTGTGGGAACACGCTTACTACATCGACTACCGCAACAGCCGCCCGAACTACCTCAAAGGCTTCTGGGAAATCGTGGACTGGAATAAAGTCGCCGAACGTTTCGCCGCGTAAACAGTAGATGCAATAAAAAACAGACACCTGATTTTAAGGTGTCTGTTTTTTATTGCGCCAACATTTTTCGCTATGCTGAAAATGTGTTTGAGTGGTGCAGAAACGGCGTTTGAGGCTGCCTGAAAATATCTTAAAGTGTTTCAGGCAGCCTTTTCTTCTTGCGGTTCTTTTTTCGGGGGCGCGTCTTTTTTCAGTAAAATGCGGATTAAGCGGGCGAGGGCGGATTTCATGTGGCGGCGGTCGATGATTTGGTCGATCGCGCCTTTTTCCAGCAGAAATTCGGCACGCTGAAAGCCTTCAGGCAGCGTTTCGCGCACGGTTTGTTCGATCACGCGCGGGCCGGCGAAACCGACTAATGCGTTGGGTTCGGCGATCACGATGTCGCCCAAAAAGGCAAAGCTGGCAGAGACACCGCCCATGGTCGGGTCGGTCAGTACCGAGATAAAGGGCAGGTTTTTGTCGTTGAGCAAGTGCAGCACTGCGGCGGTTTTGGTCATTTGCATCAAGGAGTTCAAGCCTTCCTGCATGCGTGCGCCGCCTGAGGCCGCCACGCAGATAAACGGGCACTGTGCCGCTGCGGCCGCTTGTACGCCGCGCACGAAACGTTCTCCCACCACCGAGCCCATCGAGCCGCCGATGAATTGAAATTCAAACGCGGCAATCACCACCGGATGGCCTTCGATCGTGCCGCGCATCACCACCAGCGCGTCGTCTTCGCCGGTGGTTTTTTTCGCCATGCTTAAGCGTTCGGTGTATTTTCTGGAGTCTTTGAATTTCAGAATATCGGTGGGTTTGACCTCTGCGCCGATTTCTTCGCGGTGTTTTTCGTCCAGCAGTAAATCCAGCCGTGCCCGTGCGTTCAGCGGCATGTGGTGGTCGCATTTGGGGCAGACTTGCAGGTTTTGCTCAAGGTCGGTGGCGTACAGGGTGTCGGAACAGGCGGGGCATTTCACCCATAAGCCTTCGGGGATTTTGGAATTGCCGGAATCGTCTTCGTCGCGACGAATTTTGGGCGGTAACAGCTTATCAAGCCAGCTCATGGTGTTCTCCATTTTATGATTGAAGGCGCAATGCGTTTTTCAGTTCGGCGGTGACCGTTGCGACGGCGGCGCAGGGTTGTTGCGGATGCTGTTCGATGGTTTCCACCAAACGGCTGCCGATTACTGCCGCATCGGCAAACGCCGCAATGCGCCGTGCGTCCTCACCGTTTTTGATGCCGAAGCCGACCGCAATCGGCAGCGCGGTGTGTTGGCGTAAAACCGCTATCTTACGCGCAACCGCGTCCGTGTCCAAGAGTGCCGAACCGGTTACGCCTTTGAGCGAGACATAATAAATAAATCCTTCCGCCTTGGCGGCAATGGTGGCAATGCGCTCGGGCGAGGTGGTCGGGGCAACCAGAAAAATGGTGGCGATGCCTTGCGCTTTCAGGCAGCCTTGCAAGTCGTCGATGGATTCCGCCGGACAATCCACGGTCAAAACGCCGTCCACGCCTGCTTGGGCGGCAGCGGCGGCAAACCGCGCATAACCCATGCGGTGAATCGGATTCAGGTAGCCCATCAACACCACGGGCGTGGTGGTGTTTTGCGTGCGAAAACGGGCGACGAGCGTCAAGACATCGTCCAAGCTCACGCCATTATCCACGGCGCGTTGCGCGGCGCGTTGAATGGTCGGGCCGTCCGCCATCGGGTCGGAAAAGGGCACGCCCAGCTCGATGATGTCGGCACCGTTAGCGGCGAGGGTGTGCATGATGTCCAAAGTGAGCTCAAGCGTCGGATCGCCGGTGGTGATGTAGGTAATCAAAGCCTTGCTGTCGGCGGATGATTGGAAAACAGATGCAATGCGGTTCATGAAATTTAAGTTAACGATGGCAGGATGAAAAAAACGGTGTTTATTGTAGCCGATTTATCCGTCGGGTGGTTTTTGCCGTGCAAGAGAAGGTTTAAACTTTGTTTTAGCCTCACTTGCGTTCGCAGAAACTCGTTTTAGCTTCGCAAAAACTCGTTTTCGGATTCTCCAAGCGGAAACTGACGCATCAAACCGTTTTCTCGGTTAAAATAACGCAATTTGACTTTCAGGCAGCCTGCCGCTGCGCAGTGTATAACTTTGCAGGCAGTGTCTTTGCATGATTATTTTTTTAATCCAGAGGATATTTTATGTTTTCCAAACAACTCACCATTGCCCAATATGACCCCGAATTGGCCGCCGCGATTGCCGCCGAAGAACAACGCCAACAAGACCATGTGGAGCTGATTGCCTCCGAAAACTACGTCAGCTGCGCGGTGATGGAAGCGCAAGGCTCGCAATTGACCAATAAATACGCCGAGGGCTATCCGAGCAAACGCTATTACGGCGGTTGCGAACACGTCGATGTGGCGGAGCAATTGGCGATTGACCGCCTGAAAAAACTCTTTGGCGCAGCATACGTCAATGTGCAGCCGCATTCCGGCTCGCAAGCGAACCAAGCGGTGTACACCAGCGTGTTGAAACCGGGCGACACCATTTTGGGCATGAGCCTCGCGCACGGCGGACACTTGACCCACGGCGCATCGGTGAATATTTCCGGCAAACTGTACAACGCCATCAGCTACGGCTTGGACGAAAACGAAATCTTGGACTATGCCCAAGTCGAACGCTTGGCACTGGAACATAAACCGAAAATGATTGTTGCCGGCGCATCGGCTTACGCGCTGGAAATCGACTGGGCGCGCTTCCGTGAAATCGCGGATAAAGTCGGTGCGTATTTGTTTGTCGATATGGCGCACTATGCAGGTTTGATTGCCGCTGGCGAATACCCCAGTCCGGTGCCGTTTGCCGACTTTGTCACCACGACGACGCATAAAACCTTGCGCGGCCCGCGCGGCGGCGTGATCATGTGCCGTGACAACACCCATGAAAAAGCCTTGAATTCCGCGATTTTCCCCAGCCTGCAAGGTGGACCTTTGATGCACGTGATCGCGGCGAAAGCGGTCGCGTTCAAAGAGGCCTTGGAACCCGAATTCAAACAATACGCCAAGCAAGTCAAAGCCAACGCCAAAGTGCTGGCGCAAACCCTGATCGAACGCGGCTTGCGTATCGTCACCGGCCGCACCGAAAGCCATTTGTTCTTGGTTGATTTGCAACCGAAAAAAATCACCGGTAAAGATGCCGAAGCCCTGCTCGGACGCGCCCATATCACCGTGAACAAAAACGCCATCCCCAATGACCCCGAAAAACCGTTTGTGACTTCGGGCATTCGCTTGGGCACGGCGGCGATCACCACCCGTGGTTTTACGGAAGAAGACACCCGCCTCTTGGGCAATTTGATTGCCGATGTATTGGATAACCCCGAAAACGATGCCGTGATCGCAGAAGTCGCCGCCAAGGTCAAAGCCTTGTGCGATCGTCTGCCGGTGTACGGTTAAACGTCCTGCGAAGCGAGCGGTGTGTTTGCCGCTCGTTTTTGCATGAGGCATAACAGGCAGCCTGAACGTCAATAAGGAGCAATTCTATGAAACGGAATCATCATCTGATCAAATGCAGCGTGTTTGCTCTGGCTTGCGCGGTTTTGGTCGCTTGCGCTCATCCGACTTTGTCCGAAACGCAAGCCGCAGATGTTTTGCCAAACGAACTGGTCGGCACATGGGTGGGATCGGGTGCGCAGTTGGATGAAGGGCTGTCGGTGCAACAAGGCGCGGTGCTTTATTTGCGTGCCGACGGCAGCGGCATGTCGGTGGCGGCGGCGCCGCCCATCGGCATGATGGTGCGCACGCGTTACGATGCGGCAAAGCGACAGCTTTTTATGGAGCTTTGCGAAAACGATCAATGCCATCCTTTGCCTGAACCCTTGGTGGTTGATCTCGAGAAAAAAACACTGTACTCCGCGCAGCAGCCTGAACACATCATGCGTAAGTATTCGGACCAACTTCCCGACTTTGTCCGCGCAAGACGGCAATAAACACCCCCTGTTAAACTTTTTATATTCAAGGAAAAAACATGAATTTATCAGCGATTAACCCCGCTAAAAGCATTCCCGACGATTTTAACGTTGTGATCGAAATCTCCGCCAACGCCGCGCCGATCAAATACGAACTGGACAAAGACAGCGGTTTGCTGTGCGTGGATCGTTTTATGGGCACGTCCATGATGTATCCGGCCAACTACGGCTTTGTGCCCAACACGCTGTCGGGTGACGGCGATCCGTGCGATGTGCTGGTGATTACCCCGTTTGCCTTGCCGCCCGCGACTTTGGTGCGTTGCCGTGCTTTGGGCGTGTTGAAAATGGAAGACGACGGCGGCGTCGATGCCAAAATCATTGCGGTACCGGTGGAAAAACTGTGTCCGATGTACAAGCACATGCAAAAACTCGAGGACGTGCCGGAGCTTTTGCGTCAGCAAATCCAGCATTTCTTTGAGCATTACAAAGATTTGGAAAAAGGCAAATGGGTGAAAATCCAAGGTTGGGAAGGGATTGAAGCTGCCCGTGAAGAGCTGGAAAACGGCATTAAAAACCACGTTTAAGCGTAGGATTGCATCAAACATCAGCTGCCGCACCGAGTTCATCGGTGCGGTATTTTTTTAGGCTGCCTGAAAGATTATCTGTATTATCAAAGCATTGTCTGCGTATATCTTTTGTCAATCTGTTTCAATCGGGTAAGGATTGTTACAATGGACAACTTGCCGTAAAGGACGATACATGAACGACGATTACCCGTTTCCCGCCGAAGACGCCGCTGTGGCGGCGATTGCTTTGCCGCCGCATTCGATAGAAGCCGAGCAATCGGTTTTGGGCGGACTGCTGCTGGACAACAGTGCGTGGGAACGCATTGCGGATTTGGTGCATAGCGACGATTTTTATCGGCGCGAACATCAGTTGATTTATCAGGCGGCGGCGAAGTTGATTGACGGCTCGCGTCCCGCGGACGTGATCACGGTGCAGGAAGAGCTGCAACGGCTGGAAAAAATCGACGAAGTCGGCGGCTTGCCGTATTTGATCTCTTTGGCGCAAAACACGCCGTCGGCGGCGAATATCCGCCGTTATGCCGAGATTGTGCGCGAGCGTTCGATTATGCGGCGGCTGGCGGAAGTCGGCACGGAAATCGCCCGCATGGCGTATCACCCCGAAGGCAAAAATGCCAACGAACTGCTGGACACCGCCGAGAACAGCGTGTTTCAGATTGCCGAAAGTTCGCAGCGCGCCCAGCAAGGTTTTGCCGATATGCCGACTTTGCTGGCGGAAGTGACGGCGCGTATCCAGACTTTGTACCAGCGCGATAACAGTGATGAAGTCACCGGCCTGCCCACCGGATTTATTGATTTGGACAGAAAAACCGCCGGTTTGCAGGCAGGCGATTTGATTATCGTCGCCGGTCGCCCGTCCATGGGGAAAACCGCGTTTGCGATGAATATTGCCGAGCACGCGGGCATTCATGCCAAAAAACCGGTGGCGGTGTTTTCCATGGAAATGGGCGGTTCGCAACTGGTGATGCGGATGCTCGGCTCGGTCGGGCGGCTGGATCAGCATGTGTTGCGTACCGGACGCTTGCAGGCGGAACACTGGGATCGCCTCGGTCGGGCGATGGAAACCTTGTCCGACGCGCCGATTTTTATCGACGAAACCGCAGGTCTGACCGCGCTGGAAGTGCGGGCCAAAGCACGGCGGCTGGCACGGCAGTTCAAAGAAGGTTTGGGTTTGATCGTGATCGACTATTTGCAGCTGATGAGCGGCTCGGGGCGTTCGGATAACCGCACCGCCGAATTGGGCGAAATTTCCCGTTCGCTCAAAGCTTTAGCCAAAGAGCTGCAAGTGCCGGTGATTGCCCTGTCGCAGTTATCCCGTGCCGTCGAAAGCCGTACCGACAAACGTCCGATGATGTCGGACTTGCGCGAATCCGGCGCGATCGAGCAAGATGCGGACTTGATTATCTTTATGTACCGTGATGTTTACTACAATGCGGAAACGCAATACAAAGACATCGCCGAGGCCATCATCGGCAAGCACCGTAACGGCCCGACGGGTAAAGTTTTCCTGACCTTTCTGGGTCAATACACACGCTTTGAAAATGCAGCGGTGCAGTTTGACGATGAGTAATGGCAGGGTGAAGATTGCCCTGTATTTTGAGTTTCAGGCTGCCTGAAAAAGAATCGGCCCTTCTTCTTAAGAAACAGAAGAAGGGCATTTTTCTCAGTGCTTCAGGCAGCCTGAATGCCGATTTCTAAACCGTCTTGCGGCGGTCAAGATCTCATTCGGCTTCAGGGTCTTGGACGATATGGGATAGTTTGTATTGTGCCGGTTCGCCACTTTCGGGCAACTCGATGTTTACGAGCCAATCGCCGTCGGGAAGCTGCTCTACGGGCGTTCCGACAATGTAGATGACGCCGTAATCGCCGAAAGTCCGAATAGAACCCGTCGGGATATTCACTTTGGGGTTTACTGTTGTCAGTTTCATAGTCACAATACTTCTTTAGGTGTAGAAAACAGCCGCCTTGCGACGGTCAAGCTTATTTCTTCAGGCAGCCTAAAACGAAGTTTCTGCGAAGCTAAAACGTTTCCGCTACCAAGTCCAATTTATCCATCAACAGTTTATCGCCGTCTTCTTCCGGATTCGGCGTAACCAGCAGTTTATCGCCGTAGAAAATCGAATTCGCACCGGCGAGAAAGCACATCGCTTGCGCGGCTTCGGTCAGTGAGCTGCGTCCGGCGGACAGGCGGACATAGCTTTGCGGCAGGGCGATGCGGGCTACGGCGATGGTGCGGACAAATTCGGTCCAGTCCAAATCTTCCGCGTGTTCCAAGGGTGTGCCGGGGACTTTGACCAGTTGGTTGATCGGCACGCTTTCGGGCTGCGGGTCGAGGTTCGCCAGTGAGGCGATCAGGGCGGCGCGTTCTTTGCGGCTTTCGTTCATGCCGATGATGCCGCCGCAGCATACTTTTAAGCCTGCCTGACGCACTTTGCCCAAGGTGTCGAGGCGGTCTTCGTGCTCGCGGGTGCTGATGATGTCGCCGTATTTTTCGGGAGCGGTGTCAAGGTTGTGGTTGTAGTAATCCAAACCTGCCGCTTTTAAGTCTTCCGCCATGCCTTCGTCCAAGAGGCCGAATGTACCGCAGGTTTCCAGCCCCAAATCTTTGACCGCGCGGATAATCTGCGCGACTTTTTCAATATCGCGCGGTTTCGGGCCGCGCCATGCCGCACCCATGCAAAAGCGCGATGCGCCGCGATCTTTGGCGATTTGCGCTTTTTCGACGATGTCTTCCACGCTCAATAACTGTTCTTTCGCCACGCCGGTGTCGTAATGCGCCGATTGCGGACAGTAGGAACAGTCTTCGGGGCAACCGCCGGTTTTGATCGAAAGCAGGCTGGAGAGTTGGATTTCACGCGGATTAAAGTGCTCGCGATGCACTTGTGCGGCGCGAAACACCAAGTCCAAAAACGGCAGGGCGAAGAGTTCTTCCAACTGGCACACGCGCCAGTATTGGGTTTGTGGATGCGGTTTCGGGGCTTGGTATGGGGTAAGGGTTTGAGTAGACACGGTTTACGGGTTTCCTTGATTCGGTAAAAACATAAAATAAGTGGCGGCCATGATCAGCACGAACGACACCACATAATTCCAGCGGAAATTTTCCTTGAGGAAAAACAGGGCGAAACAGAAAAACACCACCAAGGTGATGACTTCCTGAATCATTTTGAGCTGAAACGGGGTGAAGCCTTCGAGACGGGCGTAGTAATTATTCGCCGGCACCATGAAAATATATTCAAAAAAGGCAATGCCCCATGACAGTAAAATCAGCAGAATCATGGATTTATAGGTGGCAGGCGGCGCGTTGCGCAGGTGTCCGTACCAAGCATAAGTCATGAAGCAGTTGGAAATCAGCAGCAATACTATGGTTCGCATGATGGCGGTGGGGCAGGTTTTAGGGATAAAGCCGAGATTCTACCCTGAAGCGGGCGAATTTGCCTGTCATGGCGTGTTTTGGGCGGTGATTTAAAACAATAAACCCAAGCCGTGTTTGGCGTACATTACGACCACCACGATGATGAGCGATAAGGCGCAGCCGACTTTGGCCGCCACGCCGACGATAAAGCCGATAAACGTGCCGACACCGACTTTTCCCGCTTTCCATAAGTCTTTGCGCTCGCTCAGCTCGCCCAAAGCTGCGCCGATCAGCGGACCCAAAATCATGCCCGGGATAAAAAAGAAAATACCGATGATGCCGCCGA
Source organism: Neisseria sp. (assembly GCA_030538055.1). Classification (GTDB taxonomy): domain Bacteria; phylum Pseudomonadota; class Gammaproteobacteria; order Burkholderiales; family Neisseriaceae; genus RGIG9985. Next base: position 4,291 of record JAUNUS010000021.1, on the reverse strand, counting down.
GAAATGCGCCCCACAAGGCGGTTTTGCTCGCGCCGGTGAATTTCGCTCCCAGCAGTCCCGCGACAAAATCCATCGCCATGCCGATGGCGGTGATGACACCCAGCACAATCAAAGTACCGCTGCCGATGACTTGATAATCGCCGCTGTACGCCAATACCCATACCGCGCCGAACATCAGCGGCAAGCCGGGCAGGGCGGGATTAATCAGCCCGATGATGCCGACGACAAACATTGCCAAGGCCAGTACGATCAATAAGGCGGTGATGGCGGCTGCGGTCATGATTTTTCCTTACACATAAGGGGTGAAAAACGCCACGCACATCAGGGCGCGGGGGTGGTTTTTCAAGTCGAGGAGGCGTTTGAGGCTGCCTGAATGGGTGGTGAGTATTTCAGGCAGCCTGAGACCTGTGCAAAAATCCGTCCTGCGGCGCATTTTTTTGGAATGCGCTCCTCGAAAGCGCAGCCTATCGATAAGATATGTCTGCGCTTTCTGCGGTGCTATTCCTGCGAACTGCATCCACATGACAGACTTTTGCAAAGGTCTCAGCTTCAAGCTCACAGGCAGCCTGAAAAGCGATTTACCACGAAGGCGCGGTCAGGGTGTTGAGGCCTTGTTTGATTTGCGCGCCGAAGCGGCGGCCGAGTGTTTTGGAGAAGTCGTCTTGCGGGGTGTAATCGACCATGTCTTTTGCGCCGATCACGTCACGCGATACGCTGTAAATGCTGCCGAAGTCGTCAATCAGACCGAGTTTTTTCGCTTCCGTGCCGGTGTAAACGCGGCCGCTGAATACGTCGGGGTTTTGTTGCCACAGCAGACGTTCGCCGCGGCCTTGCTTCACCGCCTCGATGAACTGTCCGTGAATATCGTCCAGCATTTCCTGCCAGATGGCGTTTTCTTCTGCGGTTTCCGGTCGGAAAGGATCGCCCATGGCTTTGTATTTGCCGGCGGTTTTCAGGCGGCGTTCGATGCCGAGTTTATCCATGATTTCGGTCATGCCGAAACCGCCGCCGATCACGCCGATGCTGCCGACCATGCTGGCGCGGTTGGCGTAAATCTTATCCGCCACCGCAGCGATGTAATAACAGCCTGAAGCGCATACGTCTTCGGTGACCACGTACAGCGGAATGTCGGCGTGTTCTTTTTTCAGGCGTTGGATTTCGACGAAGGCAGTGTCGGAAATCACGGGTGATCCGCCCGGGCTGTCGGCGCGAATGATGATGCCTTTGACTTTGGGATTGGCATAAGCGTTTTCCAGCCCTTCGATCAATTTGGCGGCGTTGTCGTTGTAACTGTCGATGACGCCGGCTAAGTTGATCACGGCGGTGTGTTCGCTTTTTAAGCGCGATAAATCGCGGTTACCGCCTAACATCATGGCGAAAATCAGCAACAACAACAGCACCCATACCAAGCGGCGAATCCAACGCCACATGCGTTCACGGCGTTGTTCCTGATAAACCTGCATCAGCAGTTTTTCCAGCATGCTGCGTTCCCAGCTGTCAGGTTGTTGCGGCGGCAGGGCGGGCGGGGTCGGGTTCATGTCGATTCCTGTTTTTTAACGATTTTCAGGTTGCCTGAAGGGGCAGGCGGTGCATTGTCGTCAGGGTGCGACACGCTGACGGCGGGCGCAGTGTCTGCGGGAACGTAAGCTTTGGCTTCGAAACCCATGCCTTCGCCGTTTTCGCGCGCAAAAACGCTGATGATGTTGGAGACGGGCAGCGAAACGTCATAAGGTTTGCCGCCGAAACGGGCGGTAAAGGTGATGAATTCATCGCCCAACAGCAAGTTTTGGCAGGCATTGACGCCGATGTTGAGCACGATTTCGTTATCGCGCACAAACTGCGGCGGCACGCGCGTGTATTCATTGACCAGTGCCACGAGATGCGGCGTGAAGCCGTTATCGCAGCACCAGTCGAATACCGCACGGATAAAGTAAGGTTTCAGCTCGGACATATTAACGGCGCATGGCTTTTTCGGAGGGCGTGAGTGCCTCGATAAAGGCTTCGCGCTGGAACAGGCGTTCGCCGTATTTGAGAATCGGCGCGGCGGATTTGCCCAAAGTGATGCCGTAATGATCCAAACGCCACAACAAAGGCGCAATCGCCACATCAACCATGGAAAAAGTGTCGCCCAGCGCGTATTTATTGCGGTTAAACAGCGATGACATCAGGGTCAGGCCTTCGGCCAAAGTCGCACGTGCCGCGTCTTGTTCCGCTGGCGTGGCGGCAGGATTTTCAAGGGTTTGCACATGGGTGAACAGTTCTTTTTCCAGACGGAATAAAAACAAGCGGCCGCGCGCGCGCATCACGGGATCGCCCGGCATCAATTGCGGGTGCGGAAAACGCTCGTCGATGTATTCGTTGATGATGTTGGACTCATGCAAAGTCAAATCGCGTTCGCTCAATACCGGCACTTGATTGTAGGGGTTCATCACTGCCAAATCTTCGGGTTTGTTGAACACGTCCACGTCTTTGATTTCAAAATCCATGCCTTTTTCAAACAATACGATGCGGCAACGATGACTGAAAGGGCAGGTGATGCCTGAATACAAAACCATCATAATCAAACTCCTGAGTCAAATTTAACGAAAGGAGGGAATTATACCGTTTTGTCAGGGATAAAGCCAGAAAATAGGGTTTATCTATTTGATATTAAAGAATATATTGATAAATATTGTTTTAGCTTCGCCTGCGCTCGCAGAAAATTCGTTTCAGGCAGCCTGCTTAAAACCGCCATTCATGACGTTCGCACACAAAAGCATCAAGCGCCTGATCATGCGCCTCACGCGGCACGGCGGCGACGCATTGGCAGGCAAAACCCACGCCGATGCGGCGCGGATGATGGACGCGGCAGGCAGCCAAAGAAGTATCGTAATAACCGCCGCCCTGACCCAGACGAAAACCTGCGCGATCAATGCCCAGCAAGGGCAAAAGCACCGTACTCATGCGTTCCATGCGCAGCTTGCGCGTGCGGCGGTGCGCGGTTTGCCCCCACGGGATAAACCACAAACGGCGCGAACGGCGGTCAATCAGCGGTTCAAATACCTGCGCGCCGCGCCGGCGTGCACTGTGAATAAAATCGTTTAGATTCAATTCGCTGCCGACGGCGCGATACACAGCAATGTTTTTGCCGCGGCGAATGTTTTTTTTCAGGCAGCGGTTGATGCGTTGCGTGGCGGTGCGACGCTCGAGCGGGGAAAGGTCTTTGCGTGCGCGGCGTAAAGCAGTGCGTAAGAGACGTTTATCGTCCATATCGAGGTGAAATCAGGCGGTTTTGAAGTGAACGGACTATAACACGGAATGGTTTTCGGCTGACGGTTTCCGTGGCGGCGGTGATGGTGTGTGCGTTTGCAAAATCATTGAATTTAATGCGATAATACGCCGCTTAATTTTTGAAACATTCACGGCGTAGCCGCTTATTTTGACGAGTGGCTGCGCTGTTTTATTCAGGCAGCCTGAACGTGTTGCCGCAGCGAGAAAAACATGAACGAATCGGTAGAGATTTTTAACTGGACTTTGAGTAAGGCGCAAATCGTGATTGAAGTGCTGGCGATCATGGCGTTTGCGCTGTCGGGTTTGATTGAAGCGGCGCGGCATAAACTCGATGCGGTCGGCGTGTTTGTCGCCGCCGGATTGACCGCTTTTGGCGGTGGGACATTGCGTGATTTGTTGATCGACCGCCGTCCGTTTTTTTGGGTGGAGCATTACTATTGGTTGTGGGTGTTGCTGTTGGTGGGTTTGGCGGCCATGGCGTTTATGCGTTCCCATACTTTGGAATTAACCGAAAAAGCCATGCAATGGCCGGACGCTTTGGGCTTGGGACTTTTCGCTGCCAGCGGCACGCAGTTGGCCTTGGTCGCGGAGATGCCCGCCTTGGTGGCGGTGTTGATGGGCATGATGAGTGCGGTCACGGGCGGCGTGTTGCGCGATATTGTGGTCAATGAAATTCCGCGCGCGTTTTCCGATTACCGTCCGTATGCGGTGTGTGCATTTCTCGGTGGTTGGGTGGTGGTGCTCGGCGAAGCGGTAGGATTAAATTCAACCGTTACCTTGGTAACCGCCGCAGGGGTGACGATTGCTTTGCGCGGTGCGGCACTGCTGACTGATTACAGGCTGCCTGAATGGCGTAAAGAAAGAGAAAATCGGTGATGGCGATGAATGCGGCTTAATCTTTTCAGGCAGCCTGAAAAAAGACCTTGCACTTTCAATGCAAGGTCTTTTTGTTTGGATGGGGATGATGTGTAGAAAACAGCAGCGTTGTTTACACAACGGGTTGAGAAAAATAAGCCTGCAG
>JAUNUS010000020.1 GCA_030538055.1 Neisseria sp. | reverse complement strand
CTCGTGTCGGCTGCGCCGCCACTCAAACATGCAAGCCCTTTTCTCCGCAAAAACGGCTTTTTGAACGGCTGCTTCAAGGGGTTTGGGGCGGGTGAAATAAAGGTTTCTTTGGTTTTTACGTTTTGGACTTGAGTAATGCTGAAGAACCTAAAAATAAAACTTCTGTAAAGGAATCTCTGAACTTCGTTTCAGAAGTTTCTAAACATCCAGTCATTCTGCTATCGCGATTTCTCAACCATGAAACACGCTAAAAAATACCCTTTCACCGCCCGCCGTGCCAAACGGCTGGCGTTTTCTTTACATAACCGCAGCAGCGTGTCCGTGCCGCGCGAGCGTGATTTTTTGCGTTGGATTTTTGCGGTTTTGAACCGCATCGGCGGCGATGCCGAAATCGCGTTGATGCTGTGTGACGAAGCGCAAGCGCGCGCGTATAACCGTGACTTTCGCGGCAAAGACTATGCGACCAATGTGTTGAGTTTTGAATTGGAAACGGGTGATGACAGGCTGCCTGAACGCCTGTGCGGCGATTTGCTGATGTGCCCGCAAGTGGTGGCGCGTGAAGCGCAAGAGCAGGGTAAAGATTTGGCGGCGCATTACGCACACCTGACGGTGCATGGCGTGCTGCATCTGGCGGGCTTTGACCATATCGAAGACGCGGATGCAGAGGAAATGGAAAAGCTTGAAATTCATGTGTTAAATCAGTTAGGATATAAGAATCCCTATCTTTAACAAGGACGAATAATGGACGATGACACGGGCAAGCCCGGTTTTTTTGAACGCCTGTTTAATCGCATGGCATCCGATGCCCCTGAATCGGCTGAAGAAATTGTGCGCCTGCTGCAACTGGCACACGACAATGACGTGGTGGATGCCGATACGGCGGCCTTGCTGGAAAAAGTGCTGGCGTTTGCCGAACTGGAAGTGCGCGACGTGATGATCACCCGTTCGCAAATGGACGTGATCAAAATCGACGACCCGACCAATAAAATCGTCGATTACGTGCTGGACACCGCCCATTCGCGCCTGCCGGTGATCGGCAATGACCGTGATGAAGTGTTGGGCGTGTTGCACGCCAAAGATTTGCTGCGTTATTTCAGGCAGCCTGAAAATCTGGACATCAAAAAAGTGATGCGCGAAGCGGTATTTGTTCCCGAAAGTAAGTCTTTGAATACTTTGATTAAAGAGTTTAGGGCTAAGCGGATTCATCTGGCGATGGTGGTGGATGAGTACGGCGGCATTTCGGGTTTGGTGACGTTTGAAGATATTCTTGAAGCCATCATCGGCGATATTGAAGACGAGTTTGACGAGGAAGAAGAACATTCCATCGTGCCGATCGATAATGAACGTTATCGCGTGAATGCGGTCACCGAAGTCTCTGAATTCAATAAATTTTTCAATACGGACTTTTCAGACGAAGACGTAGACACCGTGGGCGGGCTGGTGATCAGCGAGCTGGGCAGGCTGCCTGAACGCGGCGAGAAAATCACGCTGGGCGATTGGCAATTCACCGTGGCACGCGCCGATCATCGTCGTTTGCACGTGTTGATTGTGAGTAAAACAATATAAGGTATGTATCTTGGGAGCCTCTGAACTTCGTTTCAGAGGTGCGCTTGCAGACACTGTTATCCACCTCTCAAACTCGTTTAAAACAACAATGTAAACCCAACAGTTTTTCAATCGAATAAAAACCTGCCAAGCGGTATCGCAGAGTAGTCAATTGATTCTTCATTCAGGCTGCCTGAACAGTTAATCGCAACCCTCTTTTTTATTGAATTTAATAGAAAATAACAATGGATTTTTACGTCAAAACATCTTTTGCAGCGCAATAAAGGTGACGTTTCGCGGCACAAATCGCCGCCGAAAAGGGTGAAAATTTGTGTAAAACAGACAAAATTTGTCAGTTTTGGGATAGAAATCGCTTGTTATATTAGCACCTCTTTGCAACTATTTTATAAAGTATTGAAAGTACTGTAAAAAAATTTCAATCATCTGCTTGAATCTAAAGCGTTATAAAGTTACACTTCTCGGCAAGTTTCATTTTTTTATTTTTATTTAGATTTATTATTAAATGAGTGCTGTCTTTACCGTCAAATCTGCCCGCGTGGATGTATTGTCAATATTGCCGGAAAGTGACGACCCCGCAGTACTGAAACCCGCACTGGAAGAATATTTCTCCCGATTTGACGATATACGCAGCATGCCGTTTTTACTGGATGTGCATCGGCTGCATGATCCGTGGGCATTGCGCTTGGACGAAGTGCTCGCAATGTTCAAAGCGTTGCAGTTAAACGTGATCGGCGTGCGTCATGTGGATAAAAGCTATGCCGCTTTGGCTGCCAAGCACGGCTTGGCGTTCAGTCCGCTGCCTGAAGGCAACGTGAATGTTCCTCAACCGGAAATGGCTTCTGCAGCGGAAACACCCGCACCTAAACCGACCGTGGTGATCGATAAACCGGTGCGTTCCGGACAGCAAATCTATGCCGAAGGTGCGGATTTGATTTGCACCGCACTTGTCAGCCAAGGTGCGGAAGTGATCGCCGACGGCAATATTCATGTTTACGCGCCGCTGCGCGGACGTGCTTTGGCCGGTGCCGCGGGCAATGCCGCCGCGCGGATTTTTGTACAAAACATGCAGGCGCAGCTGGTGTCGATTGCCGGCATTTACCGTACTTTCGAGCGGCAGCTGCCTGATGCGTTAAACAATAAAGCCGTATGCGTGACTTTGCAGGAAGATAAATTGAACATCAGCGCGTTATAGCGCGCTTAACTTCAACCGATTCACCTTCATCGATAACAAGCCGTCATGAGTTTCTCGCTGCGCTGAATTTCGTTTCAGAGGCTCCCGAAATCTTTCAGGCAGCCTTATGATGAAGCAATACACAAGACCAACCTTAAGCAATTCTTGCTTGACATGAAAGACGAGTAAAAAAGTGGGAAAAATCATCGTAGTGACTTCGGGTAAAGGCGGAGTCGGCAAAACCACCACCAGTGCGAGCATTGCTGCCGGACTGGCATTGCGCGGACACAAAACGGCAGTGATCGACTTTGACGTCGGCCTGCGTAATCTGGATTTGATCATGGGCTGCGAGCGGCGCGTGGTGTATGACTTTGTGAACGTGATTCAAGAAGAAGCCACTTTGAATCAGGCATTGATCAAAGACAAACATTGCGAAAACCTGTTTGTGCTGCCGGCATCGCAAACCCGCGATAAAGAAGCTTTAACCCGCGAAGGTGTGGAAAAAGTCCTGAAGACTTTGACCGATGAAATGGATTTTGAATACGTGGTGTGCGATTCGCCCGCCGGCATCGAAACCGGCGCGCTGATGGCGTTGTATTTTGCGGACGAGGCGATTGTCACCACCAATCCCGAAATCTCCAGCGTGCGCGACTCCGATCGCATCCTCGGTATTTTGCAAAGCAAAAGCCGCCGCGCAGAAGTCAGCGCAGAGCCGGTGAAAGAGCATTTGCTGATTACCCGCTACTCGCCGGAGCGGGTGGAGAAGGGCGATATGCTGTCGGTGAGCGATATTTGCGATATTTTGCGCATTCCGCTCGTGGGTGTGATTCCCGAATCGGGCGATGTGTTGCAAGCGTCCAATAACGGTATGCCGGTGATTTTACAAGAAGCCAGCCCGGTGGCCGAAGCGTATCAAGATGTCGTGGCGCGCCTCTTGGGCGAAAACCGCCCGATGCGCTTTTTGGAAGTAGAGAAAAAAGGCATCTTGCAACGTATTTTCAAAAAAGGTTAAGCCATGTCGATTTTCGAGTTATTTTTCAAGAAAAAACAGACATCGGCCAGTACTGCGCGCGATCGTTTGCAAATCATCATCGCACAGGAGCGCGTGCAGGCGCAGGTTCCCGATTATTTACCAACATTGCAGCGGGAGCTCTTGGACGTTTTGTCCAAATATGTCAAGATATCGCCTGAAGACATTCGCATCAACCACGATAAGCAAGATGGCATGGATGTGTTGGAGTTAAACATTACCTTGCCGGATTGTTAAATATATATAAAAGGAAGGAAAAACTCATGACATTAACCGAACTGCGCTACATTGTCGCCGTCTCGCAAGAGCGGCACTTTGGACGCGCTGCAGCACGTTGCCACGTCAGTCAGCCTACTTTGTCGATTGCGGTCAAAAAGCTGGAAGAAGAACTGGGCGTGATTTTATTTGACCGCAGTTCCAGCGAAGTGATGATTACCGATGCCGGTAAACGCATCACCGAGCAGGCGCAGCGCGTGTTGGACGAAGCCGAGCAGGTGCGCTACCTCGCCAACCAAGAGCAAGACGAGCTGGACGGCCCGTTCAAGCTGGGCTTGATTTTCACGGTTGCGCCTTATTTGTTGCCGAAGCTGATTTTATCGCTCAGCGCGATTGCACCGAAAATGCCGTTGCGTTTGGAAGAAAACTACACTTCAGTGCTGACCGATGCCTTGAAAAAGGGCGAACTGGACGCGATTGTCGCTGCCGAGCCGTTTAACGAAGCGGGCTTGGAAACTTTCCCGTTGTACGAAGAGCCGTTTTTTGTGATTGTGCCGAAAGGCCACCACTTGGAAGGTCGCGACGCGATCACCACCAAGCAACTGGCGAAAGAAGAAGTCTTGCTGCTGACCGAAGGCAATTGCATGCGCGACAATATTCTGGACAATTGCCGTGAGCTGGCCAGCCGTCAGAAGGTTCGCGGCCTGACCAATACCCTGCAAGGCAGCTCGATCAACACCATTCGTCATATGGTGGCCAGCGGTTTGGGCATCAGCGTGTTGCCGGCGACTTCGCTCACCGAAAACGATCACTTGCTGTTTTCGATTATTCCGTTCAAGCCGCCGATTCCGACACGCCGCGTGGTGCTGGTGTCGCGCCGCCACTTTGTGCGTCCGCAAGCATTGGAAACCATCCGCGAGGCGATCATGGCATCTCAAATCAATGGCGTGAAATTTATTCAGTCGTAATATTTTTGACACCGCTAAAACCGTTTCAGGCAGCCTGAAACGGTTTTTTTATGGTAAAAAGCGTTTGAACAGGAGAAATCATCATGCAACTGAACGATCCGGCTTTATTACGCCACGAATGTTACCTCAACGGGCAATGGCAAAGTGCCGCTTGCGGTGCGACATTGGCGGTGACGAATCCCGCCACCGGCGAGCAGATCGCCGCCGTGGCGCGGATGGGCGAAAACGAGGCATTGCAAGCCGTCGCAGCCGCGCATAACGCTTTGCCCGCATGGAAGAAAATGACGGCCAAGGCGCGCAGCAGGATTTTGCGGCGCTGGTTTGAACTGATGCTGGCGCACAAGCGTGATTTGGGCATGATTTTGACCGCAGAGCAGGGTAAACCGCTGCCTGAAGCGATCGGCGAAATCATCTACGGCGCGAATTATTTTGAATGGTACGCCGAAGAGGGCAAGCGCGTGTACGGCGACATCATGCCGCCGCCCGACAGTGCGCAGCGCATTTGGGTGAGCAAAGAAGCCGTCGGCGTGTGCGCGGCGATCACGCCGTGGAATTTCCCCAGTGCGATGATTGCGCGCAAAGCCGCGCCGGCATTGGCGGCGGGCTGTACGTTTGTGATTCGCCCCGCTTCGCAAACGCCCTTGTCCGCACTGGCGATTGCCGAGCTGGCGCATCGCGCCGGTGTGCCACCGGGCGTGTTTAATGTGATTTGCGGAGATGCGGAGAGCATCGGCAAAGTGCTGACCGGCGATGAGCGCGTTCGCAAATTCAGCTTTACCGGCTCGACCGCGGTCGGGCGTAAGCTGTTGGCGCAATGTGCGCCCACCGTGAAAAAAGTGTCGATGGAGCTGGGCGGCAATGCGCCGTTTATCGTGTTTGACGATGCCGATGTGGACGCTGCCGTACTCGGCGCGCTGACCTGCAAATTCCGCAATGCAGGGCAAACCTGCGTGTGCGCCAATCGGATTTACGTGCAAAGCGGCGTCTACGATGAGTTTGTCGAAAAATTCAGCCGTGCGGCGGGAACATTGCAGGCAGGTAACGGCATGGACGAAGGCGTGAACTTTGGCCCGCTGATTGATGAAAACGCGCTGCGTAAAGTGAAAGAACACATTGCCGACGCGCTCGCCTGCGGCGGCGAAGTGGTGTGCGGCGGGCAAGAACACGCCTTGGGCGGGCTGTTTTTTGAGCCGACGATTGTCAAAAACGCCACCGCGCAGATGAGAGTCGCCCGTGAGGAAACGTTCGGGCCGTTGGCGCCGGTGTTTCGTTTTGAGACGGAAGAGGAAGCGTTACAGGCAGCCAATGCGACCGAATACGGTCTGGCAGCGTACTTTTATAGCCGCGACATCGGGCGCATCATGCGCGTGTCCGAAGGTTTGGAATACGGCATGGTGGGCGTGAATACCGGTATGATTTCCAATGAAGCCGCGCCGTTTGGCGGCATCAAGCAGTCCGGCTTGGGGCGCGAAGGCAGCAAATACGGCATTGAAGATTATCTGGAAATCAAATACACCGTGATCGGCGGTATTCAGGATTAAATACTTGGAATCAAAGCTTTCAGGCAGCCTTAAAAGGCTGCCTGAAAGCGTTTTTGCGCGCTTGCGCAGGTTCTATAAAAAACACCAACCCATGCCGCGATAGGTCGGTACGCGCGCGGTGATGGCGCCGTTTTGCAGCAGCAGCAATTCATTGAAACGTTCGCACAGTTCCCCCGCTTTGGCGTGGCGCATCACCACGAAATTATCCTGCGGCCAGTCCAGCGCACTGTTGCAGCGAAACGGCGTTTGCACCTCGCCTGCGCCTTCGTCTTTGATGAGGCGTGCATCGGCGGGGTAAACCATCTGCGGCAGTTTCTCCTGCCCGGGTGCGCCCGAGGCGATGTATCCGCCGCCCAAGGCGGTGTACACCTGCGCTTGCGGCTGCCGCACCACTTCCAGCACAAAGCCCGCCGCAGGACGGTGGCGGAAGTTGTGGTAATGGTCAAATAAGCCCGATGCATACAGACCCGAGCCGAAAGTCACTTCGCTGACCGCTGCGTCTTGCACCGTGGTTTCGAGGCTGCCTGTACCGCCGCCGTTGAAAAAGGCCAATTCGATACGGTGACGCTGCAACAGCGCGGCAATCTCCTGCCGTCGGGCGGAAATCCGCGCGATCGAACGCTTTTTCAGCAAGGCGATCGCGGCGTTATACAGCGGGTTGCGATAGGGGTTGCGATCGATGACGCCTGCGATTTGCGCTTCATACGTCATGATGCCGTCGAGTTTCAGCTGCGGATAATCAGGCAGGGCGGTGATGATGTTTTCCAGCGCAGCCATATCGTGCAGCGACGAGCGGTACACGCCGAAATAAATCCCGGGCAAACGCATGGAAACGTCCACGTCCAGCGCAATCGGCAGCACGGTGTGTTCGGCGGCGGCGATGGCGTTTAAGGCTTGGAGATGGGCGATGCTGTCGCACATTAAGGTGATGTTTTTCCCGTCGCGCACTGCGGCGCACACCGCACGGACGGCGGCGGCTTGCAAAGTGGGATAAGCCACCAGCAGATGATCAAAACCTTGCGCGGCAAGATGAACCGCCTCGTCGGCGCTGAAACACATCCAACCGCAGACTTGGTCGTTCGCCGCCAAGCGGCGCATCAATTCCACGCAGCGCAATGACTTGGTGGCGACCCGAATTTTTTTGCCGCCGCAGCGCGCACGCAAATCGGCAAAATTGCGTTCAAACGCGTCCAGATCGACAAACGCAAACGGTTTGTTTTCCTCACGAAAAATATCGGCATACGCTTGCCACGGGTTCATGGTTTTTCTCCAAAAAAAGCGACGCATTGCTGCGGGTTTGGCGTCTGCCGTGCCGCATCGGGCGCGGGGCAGATAAGGGGAAAGTATTGTTCTGAAGCGCAGCATAAAACAATTGATGCCGACTGTAAATGTTTTTCAGGCAGCCTGTTTTCGGCTATGCTTGAGGCTTTTCTTTGAAGTGCACATACCTATGAACATCACCCGACACATTGCCGCCGAATTGAACGTGGCGCACGCGCGCGTTGACGCGGCGATTACTTTATTGGACGAAGGCGCGACCGTGCCGTTTATCGCGCGTTATCGCAAAGAAGCCACGGGCGGTTTGGACGATACCCAGCTGCGTCATTTGGCGGAGCGTTTGCAGTATTTGCGCGAGTTGCAAGAGCGCAAAGCGGTGATTGTGAACAGCATTGACGAGCAGGGCAAACTCAGCGACGATCTGCGCGCCGCGATTGAAGCGTGCGACAACAAAACCGCTTTGGAAGATCTGTATTTGCCGTACAAACCGAAACGCCGCACCAAGGCGCAAATGGCGCGTGAAAACGGTTTGCAGCCTTTGGCGGATGGCTTGTTGGCAGAGCCGAACAGGCTGCCTGAAAGCGAAGCGGAGCACTACCTGAACGAGCAAGTGCCGGACATTAAAGCCGCTTTGGACGGTGCGCGTGCGATTTTGATGGAGCAATTCGCCGAAGATGTCGAGCTCATCGGGCGTTTGCGCGAAAAATTATGGAACGAAGGGCAATTGCACGCGCAAGTATTGGCAGGGCAAGAAAGCCAAGGCGAGAAGTTTAAAGACTATTTCGACCATCGCGAGGCGATTCGCACCATGCCGAGCCATCGCGCTTTGGCGGTGCTGCGCGGACGCAATGAAGGCATATTAAGCATTGCCTTGAAATACCGCGCCGACGATGTGCCGAGTAATGAGGCAAGCGTTTATGAGACCTTGATCGCCGAACGTTTTCAGATCAAAGATTTAAACCGTCCTGCCGACGCATGGCTGCATGAATGCGTGCGGCTGGCGTGGCGCGCCAAAATTTTCCTGTCTTTGGAACTGGACGCGCTGAACCGCCTGAAAGAAGCCGCCGATGCCGATGCCATCACCGTGTTTGCGCGCAATCTCAAAGACTTGCTGCTGGCGGCTCCGGCAGGGCGGCTGTGCACCATGGGCTTGGATCCCGGTATTCGCACCGGCGTGAAAGTGGCGGTGGTCGATGACACCGGCAAACTGTTGGAAACCGCGACCATTTACCCGTTTCAACCGCGTAATGATGTTTCAGGCAGCCTGAACGTGTTGGCGCGTTTGGTGAAACAGCACGGCGTGAAACTGATCGCGATCGGCAACGGCACCGCCAGCCGCGAAACCGACCGCTTGGCGGCGGAATTGATCAAAGGTTTATCTGCAGGCAGCCTGCATAAAATCGTGGTATCCGAAGCGGGCGCGTCGGTGTATTCCGCCTCCGAAGCGGGCGCGCAAGAATTCCCCGATTTGGACGTTTCCCTGCGCGGCGCGGTGTCGATTGCGCGCCGCCTGCAAGACCCCTTGGCGGAGCTCGTGAAAATCGATCCGAAATCCATCGGCGTCGGCCAATATCAGCACGATGTCCATCAAAGCCAATTGGCCAAAAGCCTAGATGCGGTGGTGGAAGATTGCGTGAACGCCGTCGGCGTGGACGTGAACACCGCCTCCGCACCGCTTTTGTCGCGCATTTCGGGCTTAAACAAAACCTTGGCGCAAAACATCGTCGCCTATCGCGATGAAAACGGCGCGTTTACCGGCCGCCGCCAATTATTAAAAGTGCCGCGGCTGGGCGAAAAAACCTTCGAGCAGGCGGCAGGATTTTTACGCATTATGCACGGCAAAGAACCGCTGGACGCTTCCGCCGTGCACCCCGAAGCCTACGCGATCGTCGCCAAAATGCTGGCGAACCACCCTGCAGGCAGCCTGAAAGCGCAAGACCTTATCGGCAATAAAAGCTTGATTGCACAGATCAAACCCAACGATTACATCGACGCCCGTTTCGGTCTGCCCACGATTATGGATATTTTGGCGGAGCTGGAAAAACCCGGCCGCGACCCGCGCGGTGCATTCAAAACCGCCGACTTTGCCGAAGGCATTGAAGACATTAAAGATTTGCAAGTCGGCATGGTGCTGGAAGGCGTGGTGAGCAATGTCGCCAACTTCGGTGCGTTTGTCGATATCGGCGTGCACCAAGACGGGCTGGTGCATATTTCCGCGCTCGCCGACCGCTACGTCGCCGACCCGCGCGAAGTGGTGAAAGCCGGCGATGTGGTCAAAGTCAAAGTGCTGGAAGTGGACGCCGCCCGCAAACGCATCGCCCTGACCATGCGGCTAAATGACAGTTCAAGTAGCGCAACGCAGCGCACACAAGGCGCAAAAGCTGCAGGCAAGCCGCACCACAAAGCCCAAGAAAAAGCCCCGAACAATTCCGCCATGGCCGATGCCTTTGCGAAACTGAAACGTTAAAGGTAAGGGCTGCCTGAAAACTTTTCAGGCAGCCTCACGATGCCACGGAAAATTTTAAATCAGTGAATCATAGAGATATAAAAAATGACAAAATCCATCGAACCCAATATTGCCGACTTGGCGAATGGCTGGTTGAAACAATACAAGCTTGATTACAAACTGGAACAAGAGCCGCTCAACAATGAAATAGACAAAGCTCTTGCCGAATACCATTCCAAAAGCGGTGGCGCAGGCGCGAATCGCCCCGATGCCAAATTATTGCTTCGCAGTGTCAAAAGCGGTCAGGGTTTTCCGATTTTGATCGAATACAAAGGCTATCAAGACAAACTGGTTAAACTTGACCGAGATGGCAATGTTGAAAACCGCAATACCAAAAATCAGCCTATTTTCAAAACATCAAAGATTATGCGGTTAATGGTGCGGTGCATTATGCCAATGCGGTATTGCACCATACCGCCTACACCGACATTATCGCCATTGGTATCACCGGATATAAAGATCCCGATACGGATCAAATCCGTCACCAAATCGGTGTCTATCATGTTGCCAAAAGTAATTTAGGCGTAGGACAGAAAGTCGGCGAATTCACCGATTTATCCTTTCTGGCCGAGCCTCATTTTGATGGTTTTATCGAACAGGTTCGTGCGCTCACATTAAGTCCTGAAGAGCTGGATAAAATTAAGGCGAAGCGTGAAAGTGAAATCGACATCAGTTTGAAAAAACTGAACAACGATATTTACCAAAACGAAAAAGGCTTGGGAGAAAACGACCGCGTTTATCTGGTGGCGGCTTCGATTATTGCCACATTAGGCATTGCCGGTAAGGTGCCGCCCTTAGAAAAAGACGATTTAAAATCAAGCACGATGGCAGGAAACCGCGACGGCGATATTCTGATCCGCCACATCAACGCTTTTTTGCAGGAAAAAAACCTGCCGCCGCAGAAAAAAGAGCTGATTATCCGCACTTTATCCAACACTCTATTAACCGACAACATCAATAAAGTGCAAAACGGCGAAAGCCAGCTCAAGCGTGTCTTTACCAAAATTGTTGATGATTTGGGCATTTACTACAAAATCGGTCTCACCACCGACTTTACCGGCAAGCTGTTTAATGAAATGTATTCTTGGCTGGGCTTTACCCAAGATAAACTGAATGATGTGGTATTAACCCCGTCTTATATCGCCACCCTGTTGGCAAAATTGGCACGGGTGAATAAAGACAGCTATGTATGGGATTTTGCAACAGGCTCGGCCGGTTTATTGGTGGCAGCCATGAATGAAATGCTGATTGATGCCAAAAACACCATCACCTCACCGCAAGAGCTGCGCCAAAAAGAAGCCCGCATCAAAGCCGAACAACTGCTTGGTTTGGAGTTGCTATCCAGCGTTTATATGCTGGCGATTTTGAACATGATTTTGATGGGTGATGGCAGTGCCAATATATTAAATAAAGATTCTTTGGCTGATTTTGACGGCAAATACGGCTTCGGCAAAACTCATGAATACTTTCCTGCGGATGCCTTTATTCTGAATCCGCCTTATTCTGCAACGGGTAACGGCATGGTATTTGTAGAAAAAGCCCTGAACATGATGCAAAAAGGCTATGCTGCCATCATCATTCAAAACTCCGCAGGTTCGGGCAGAGCGCGAGACATTAACCGCCGTATTTTGACCAAGCACACCTTAATCGCCAGCATTAAAATGCCGATTGATCTTTTTATCGGTAAATCCAGCGTACAAACCAATATTTATGTGTTCCGCGTCAATGAAGTTCATCAGCCCGAGGAGGTGGTGAAATTCATCGACTTCTCTAACGACGGCTACACCCGAACCAATCGTAAAAAAGCCAGCAACAACCTCAAAGACACCGATAACGCTCAAGGACGCTATGAAGAATTGGCAGCTTTGGTGCGTTTTGGCTGTCAAAAATTAAAGATTTTTACCAAGAATGAATACTATGAAGGGCATATTGACCCGACAAACGGCGCGGACTGGAATCAATCCGCACCCATCGACACGCGTCCGACTTTAGCGGATTTCAAAAAAACCGTAGCGGATTATTTGGCTTGGGAAGTGGCGCAACTGCTCAGGCAGCCTGCAAGCGGGGACGATACTTTAAAAAAGTAGATTCCCGCTTGACCGAAATGCTGGATTCGGTTGAGTGGGGGGAGTTTCGATTGGAAGATATTTTTGAATGGCAGACTGGTATTTCAGAAATCAACCCTTTGCATCTTAGTGATTTGTACGATAAACATTCTGATCTTCATCCTTTTTATGGACAGGCAACCAAAGACAACGGAATTATCAGCTTTAACCAACTAACGCCGAAAGTATTGAATAATCCGTATTCAAAGCCGACTTTGTTAATCCACTCAAACAATCAAAATATTGTTTATTTGGAAACACCGTTTTATTTGAAAGATGGTCACGGAGCAACCAGTGTTTTGCAATCGGAATGGTTAAATAGAAGAAGTGCGTTATATCTGATAGCGACAATAAGTAAAAACATCAGTCAAAAATTCAGTTACCAAAATAAGGCAACAAAGATCGC
The DNA here is from genome assembly GCA_030538055.1 of Neisseria sp. Classification (GTDB taxonomy): domain Bacteria; phylum Pseudomonadota; class Gammaproteobacteria; order Burkholderiales; family Neisseriaceae; genus RGIG9985. The sequence goes on along the minus strand of JAUNUS010000020.1, from coordinate 27,720 downwards.
GTTAAAGAATACGGTTATTCCTCTTCCGATAAAAAACAACCAACTAGCCCTTGACTTTATGGAAAATTTCGTTGCCGAGCTGGAAGCTCGGCGGAACGCCGAGCTGGAAGCCTATTTGTTGGCAACAGGCCTTAGCGATTATATTCTCACAGAAGAAGAAAAAGCCGTGCTGCAAGTATTCAGAGACAGTAGTACTTCTGAAAGCGAAACTGATGGGAAGGCTAAATCCTCAGTATTCCATAAATTGGAGTGGAGAGAGTTTAGAATTGGGGAGTTGTTTGAGATAAATTCATACAAAAAACGGTTTGATGCAAATAAAATACAAATTTTAGAATTTGGTAATCCTTATGTTGTAAGAACTAGTTTGAATAATGGAATTCGGGGTTATATAAATGAAGATGAACAGTTTTTAAATGAAGGAAATACAATTTCTTTTGGGCAAGATACGGCTACAATGTTTTATCAAGAAAAGCCATATTTTACTGGCGATAAAATAAAAATTTTAAAATCAAAGAGCAATAAGTTTAATAAACTAAGTGCTTTGTTTTTTATATCAACTATGGGGAGAGCTTTTAATTCTTTTTCTTGGGGTGGCTCCAGTTTTAGTGTTGAAATTATTGAAAATCAAAAAATCTATATTCCTAATAAAAACAACCAACCCGATTACACCTATATGCAGACCTTGATTTCTGCTGTACAAAAACTGGTCATCAAAGATGTAGTGCAATACGCGGATCAAAAAATCGCCACCACCCAAACCATCATCGGGCAAAATCCTGCTGAAAAACGCTGAATAAAGACACAGACTTCTCGTGGTATGCAGTTTCGCCAATGGGCGAGGCGCACTTTGGGTGAATACCTGCAAAAAGTTTTTTTATTAAATAATTGAATAATTTAAGGAGTAATGGTGAGTTCGCTGCATGGTTTAAGCAAAATAACCGCATGGTTGTTAATGGTGGTTTTGGCAGGAGTGGCGTGTGGTTTGTCGTTTACTGCACCATTTTCTACCTTAAAAATCAGTCCGTTAATCATCGGTGTGGTGTTGGGTATGGTGGTGGGAAACGGCTTTAAAAACGCGGCCTTTGCCATGGCGGAGCATCATGTGACGGCGGTCAGTGCCAAGCAGATTTTACGGCTGGGGATCATTCTGTACGGGTTTAAGATTACCTTGGCGGATATTGCTTTTGTCGGATTGGGTGGTGTGGCGTTGGCGTTTCTGATGGTTTTTTCGACGTTTTTTATCGGTCTGGCGATGGGGAGACGGTTGGGCTTATCACGTGAAAGTGCGATTTTGATCAGCTCGGGCAGCGCGATTTGAGGTGCGGCGGCAGTGCTGGCGACGCAAAGCAGTATTCATGCCAAAGCGGAAAATGTGGCGGTGGCGGTGTGTACGGTGGTGGTGTTTGGTACGATCGGTATGTTTTTGTATCCGCTTTTGTATCAGCTAGGCGTGTTGGGGCTGGAGGCGAAGCAGATGGGCTTTCTGATGGGTGCGTCTTTGCATGAAGTAGCGCACGCGGTGGCGGCCGGTGCAGGGGTGGGCGGCGATGCGGAGCAAACCACGGTGATCATCAAAATGTTGCGCGTGTTGATGTTGGTGCCGTTTTTGGTGATGTTGGGCGTGTTTTTCACCGAAAAATCCGGTGAGAAAAGCATTAAAGCCGCCGTGCCTTATTTTGCGTTATGGTTTTTGGCGGTGGTGGTGGCGGGTTCTTTGATGCCGCAAGGTGTACAGGCGGTGGCGTTGCCTTATATTGTCGGCTTGGATACTTTTTTACTGACCGTGGCGATGATTGCCTTGGGCTTGGGTATTCGGAAAGATGTGCTGGAGAATGCGGGTAAACGTCCGTTTATCTTGGCGGCGGTGTTGATGCTGTGGTTGTTTGCGGCGGCGTATGGTTTGACGGTGATCTTAACTTAAAAAGATATAGATAATCTGCCGCCGCGTTGTCACAAGCAATGCGGCGGTTTTGCTTTCAGGCAGCCTTTTGCTACGGACGAAAAAAATCCCCGCTTAAGGGGGAAGTGGGGTGACTGATGGGGATCGAACCCACGACCACCGGAATCACAATCCGGGGCTCTACCAACTGAGCTACAGTCACCATTGGAAGAAATTTTGGCGCGCCCGACAGGACTCGAACCTGTAACCCCCGGCTTAGAAGGCCGGTGCTCTATCCGGTTGAGCTACGGGCGCAAGCATGGGCATCGGGGTAAGTGGTCGGGGCGGTGGGATTCGAACTCACGACCCTCTGCTCCCAAAGCAGATGCGCTAACCAGACTGCGCTACGCCCCGACGGGTAAAGAGGGGCATCATACTGATGCGGTGAAATTTTGTCAATACGAAAAATACCGCGCGCTGGGGGCGGCGGTGCGTTCGGGCAACATGCCCGCGAATGCCTGCGGTATAATCCGCAGGTTTTGTTTTGCGAAAGCTTGGCGATTATGTTGATTCATCCGAATTTTGATCCGGTGGCGGTGCAAATCGGGCCGTTGTCGATTCACTGGTACGCGCTCAGTTATCTGCTGGCGTTTGCTTTGTTTGTGATGCTCGGACGCTGGCGGATTCGGCAGGGGCAGAGTATTTTGAGCCGTGATCAGCTGGACGATTTGCTCACTTACGGCATTCTCGGCGTGATCATTGGCGGCAGGTTGGGTTATGTGTTGTTTTATCAGCCGACTTATTTTTTGGCGAACCCGCTGGATATTGTTAAGGTATGGCAAGGCGGTATGTCGTTTCACGGCGGTTTTCTCGGCGCAGCCGTCGCGGTGTGGATGTTTGCGCGCAAGTATGGTTTTTTGGCCACCCAGATCGGCGATACGGTCGCGCCGCTTGTGCCTTTGGGCTTGGCATCGGGGCGCATCGGCAATTTTATCAACGGCGAATTATGGGGGCGCGTGACCGATCCGAATGCGTGGTGGGCAGTGGGTTTCCCCGCCGCGCGCGCCGAAGACGTGGCTTTGCTGCCGTCATTGCCGGCATCGCTTCAGGCAGCCTTCGGTCAATACGGTATGCTGCCGCGTCATCCGTCGCAGTTGTATGAATTTTTGCTGGAAGGTTTAGTGCTGTTTGTGCTGCTGTGGTTTTTTGCCCGCAAAGAACGCCCGATCGGGCAAGTGGCGGCATTGTTTTTAATCGGTTACGGCGTGTTCCGCTTTATCGTCGAATTCACGCGCCAGCCGGACAGTCATCTCGGATTATTGTCTTTGGGTCTGTCGATGGGGCAGTGGTTAAGCCTGCCGATGGTCGTGGTCGGGCTGGTGTGGTTTGTATGGGCGGGGCGGCGGCGTGACGATGAGGAATATTACGGTTAAGGCTGCCTGAAAGAACTCCGCACATTTCTTTGCGGACTTGAGATAAGCAGGCTGCCTGCAAAGATTTTTCATCCTATCAAACGTCTATCATGCCGCACTATGGCATAGGGAAGGAATATGGCTTTATTTTTACCCGAAAACGGTACGGTGGAAACGCCTTTGCCGAGCAAAAGCGGCGTATTGTTGCTGAATCTCGGTTCGCCCGCTGCGCCGACGGCGGCGGCGGTGCGCCCTTATCTGGCGCAATTTTTATCCGATCAACGAGTGGTGGAAAAAAAAGCTTGGCAATGGCTGCCGATTTTGCACGGCGTGATTTTGCGTTTGCGCCCTGCCAAAAGTGCCGCGTTGTACCGTCATATCTGGCAGGAAAACGGTTCGCCTTTAATTGTGCACACGCACCATCTGGCTGCGGCACTGGCGGCGCGTTTGAGCGTGCCGGTTTACAGCGCGATGACGTATGGCAACCCCTCGGTGCTTGAGGTGGTGCAACGCATGAAACAGGACGGCATCACGCGCATGGTGTGTCTGCCGCTTTTTCCGCAATATGCAGGCTCGGCCGGCGGCGCGGCGTTGGATGCGTTGTGGCGCACTTTATTGCGCAGCCGTTATCAACCTTCCGTCACCACCGTCAGCGATTTTCACGCATTCCCGCCGTATATTGCTGCCTTAGCTGCCAAAATCCGCCGTTCTTGGCAAGCGCATGGGCGCGGTGAAGTGTTGGTGCTGTCGTTTCACGGCATTCCGTTGGCGCAGCATACCGCGGGCGATCCGTATGTCGCGCAATGCTACGCCACGGCGCGCGCTTTGGCGCAAGCCTTGGAGATGGGCGAGCAGGATTATCGCGTGACGTTTCAAAGCCATTTCGGGCGCGATCCGTGGGTTAAACCTGCTACCCAAGCCGTGCTGCATGAATTGCCCGCGCAAGGCATACGCAAGATTGACGTGACCTGTCCGGGTTTTGTGTGCGACTGCTTGGAAACTTTGGAAGAAATCGCCCTCTCGGGCAAGGAAATTTTCACCGCTGCCGGCGGTGAGGCTTATCACTATATCGGCTGCCTGAATGATGAGGCGGAAAATGTCGAAGCGCTGGCGCAGTTATTGGCACTGCATTTGGGTTGAGGATTGAATACGACAGAGTATTCAGGCTGCCTGAAACTAAAGTTCAATGACACTAAGTGTAGAAAATGGTCGGGTTGTTTACACTTTTTTGTACTGACCCGCTTTTGCTTTCTGCTTGTGGGAGTTTAAGTGGATTTAGTAGATTATCAAGAACTACGCGGCTTCGCCGTGCCTTACGGCATTCTTGACAACCCACTAAACCCACTTTTTGTGGTCAACAAGCACTAAGCAAAAGTGTAAACAACGCTGTTGTTTTCTACAACTAAAGCATTCAATATTGTCATCACGTCCGCACAGGTTCACAATAGCATCTGTACTTGGGAACTTCTGAACTGCGTTTCAGAGGCTTCCTTATTACTTGTGTGCGCTTTGTTTTCAGGCAGCCTTATGATTAAAACAGCTATGGAAAAGAAGGTTTGAATATGTCGTTTGATCTCAGCAAAATCACCTGCGTTGAAGATTTACGGCGCGTTTATCATCGACGCGTGCCGAAAATGTTTGTCGATTATTGCGAGTCCGGCTCGTGGACGGAATCCACTTTGCACGCGAACCGCGCCGCTTTTGCCGCTTTGAAATTTCGGCAGAAAGTGCTGGTCGATTTATCCCGACGCAGCCTGAAAACCACCATGCTCGGCGAAGAAGTGAATCTGCCGCTGGCTCTTGCGCCGGTGGGCATGAGCGGTATGCAGCACGCCGACGGGGAAATTTTGGCGGCGCGCGCTGCCGAGCGTTTCGGCGTGCCGTATATTTTGTCCACGGTCAGCATTTGTTCGATTGAAGAGGTGGCGGCGCACACCACGCGCCCGTTTTGGTTTCAGCTTTACATGATGCGCGACCGCGATTTTATGCGCGATTTGATCGCGCGAGCCAAGGCGGCGGGTTGTTCCGCTTTGGTGCTGACGGCGGATTTGCAGGTTTTGGGGCAGCGCAACCGCGACATCAAAAACGGCTTGTCCACCCCGCCCAAGCCGACCTTGAAAAACCTGCTCAATCTTTCGACCAAAGCCTCGTGGGGTTTGGCCATGCTCAATACGCAACGGCGCACTTTCGGCAATATTGTCGGCCATGCGCAAAACGTGAGCGATCCGACGTCGCTGTCGGCATGGACGGCGGAGCAGTTTGATTTGCAGTTAAGCTGGGACGATGTGGCGTGGGTGAAAAACGAGTGGGGCGGCAAGCTCGTGATCAAAGGTATTATGGATGCCGACGATGCGCGGCGTGCGGTAGCCGCCGGTGCGGATGCGCTGATTGTATCCAATCATGGCGGACGGCAGCTGGACGGCGCACCGGCTTCGCTGGAAGTGCTGCCTGAAATCGTCGCCGCAGTGGGCGGGCAAATCGAAGTGTGGCTCGACGGCGGGATTCGCAGCGGGCAAGATTTGCTCAAGGCGGTGGCACTGGGCGCGCACGCGGTTTTGATCGGGCGGGCGTATGTTTACGGGCTGGGCGCGTATGGCGAGGCAGGGGTGCGCCGCGTGCTGGAAATGATCCGCAACGAAGCCGACATCAGCATGGCACTGTGCGGGCATACCGATATTCGTCAGGTGGGGCGTGATATTTTGCGGTAAACTGAAGCGATTGCGGACTTTTTGTCAGGAGCATCATCATGGAACAAAAACAACATTCTTTATGGCTGCCTGCAGTCATTTTGGCGGCAGGTTTGGTGCTGGCGGCAGGATTTTTGGGAACGCAACTGAAAAATCTGCGCCAGCCCGGTGAAATCACGGTGAAAGGTTTAGCAGAAGAAAATCATCGTGCCGATACTGCAGAATGGCAAGTCGGCGTGGCATTGCAGTACCCGAGCTATGCCGATGCGGTGGCCGGTTTGCAACGCGAATTGCCGAGCGTGTTGGATTTTTTGCGGCAGCAGGGGTTCGACGAGCAGGAAATTGCAGTAGGCAGTCCGAACATCGGTACGCATTACGATGAGGTGTATGAAAACGAACGCTATCGTCAAGTCGCCAACGGTTTTGACGCGCAGCAATACGTGATGGTCACCACCCGTGATTTGGACAAGTTGCAAAAAGCCAACAATGCCATCCTCGAACTGCGTGCGCGCAGCGAATATGTGCGCTTTGAAGCGCCGCAATATTTATTGAGCAATCTCGAGCAAATCAAGCATGAGTTGATCGCCAAAGCGACCGCCGATGCGCACCGCCGCGCTCAGGAATTCGCAAAAAGCGGCGATGCCAAAGTGACTGCCATGCGCTCGGCATCGCAAGGCGCGTTCAATATTTTGTCCAACAATATTTCCAACGAAGGCGATGATAATTACGGCGGACAATACGATAAAAGCACGGTGGAAAAACGGGTGCGCTTGGTGGTGACGATTCGTTATGGTGTGGAATAAAGGTTTCAGGCTGCCTGAAAGATGATTATTGATGCACAAAGAAAAACGCATCGTGATGTTCTCACGATGCGTTTTTTATGAATTCGGGTGCGGGCCCGACCCCCGGCACTGGAAAACTAACGGTGGGCTGCTTGCTTCCGCACCTGACCCGTTATCGCCAATCTCCATGCGGGGAGACCCGCAAGGGCGAACTATAACAGCAATCCGCCAAAAAACCAAACAAAATAAAACCCCGTCATGCCGTGAGCGTGAAGGGGTTTGTTTGCGGGATCGTTTAACGATCAGTTGCCTGCTTTGCTTGCGGTTTTGGCGGCGGTTTTAACGGCATCGCCCGCAGCTTTTTGCGATTGTTTCACGGTTTCGGCAACATTTTTTTGCACTTCTTTAGCGGTGCTTTGCAGCGAAGCCATGGTGTTTTTGGTGGTTTCAAATGCTTGTTGCATTTGGTCGAACAGAACATGAGTTTGTTCCGGAGCAGATTTTCTCAGCTCTTCGATTTGTGTTTTGATGCCGGCTTGAGCAGCAGCCAATTGGCTTTCAGCCAATTTTTGCGTGTTTTGTTGTACCGATTCGGCCCAAGCGTACAGAGCTTGCAGGTGCTGAGTCAGCTGTTCGCCTTTTTGATTGGTCCATTCGCCGGCTTCTTTGCTTGCGTCTTGCGGATTGCTGCTTTTGAGCAGATTGGCTGCGGTTTTGGCGTTGTGGTCAAACGATTTTTTGGTGAAATCCAAGTTCAGTTTGAACAGTTCTTCGGTGCTTTTCAGGGCCAATTCGGCGGCTTTGTTCAATTGTGCCAAAGTGTCCAAACCGACTTTGCTGAAAGATTCGTTTAATTTTTGCATGGGTAACTCCAGTTGGGTTTTGATAGAGAAAAATAAATACCAGTGAGATTCTGTGTTTGCGAAGAAGTGTGCATGACACTTTTCTGAAAAGATTGTTTGGTGACAGCGTGTTGAAAATTTACTGCACTGCAACAATCCAACCCTTATCATAAACCGAAAATTTTTTTAGTGCAAGTGTTTTATCAATTTTTCCGACTTTTGTTGATTTAGGTTAAACAATTGTTATCCATCTTTATTTTCGATTTTCGGGAAAACAGGTTAGAATACGCGCCATTCAATCAACGAAGACAGATGGCTGTATTAAGTGGAATCGAAAAACATGGAAGAAAAACGCATCATCAAAAAATACCCGAACCGTCGCCTGTACGACACTGCCATCAGCGGTTACATCACGGTTGCCGATGTGAAGCAGATGATCATCGAATACGCCGATATTTTGGTGGTGGACGCCAAAAGCGGCGAGGATTTGACCCGTCAGGTATTTTTGCAGATTTTGCTGGAAGAAGAAGCGGGCGGCACGCCGATTTTGAGCAATGAAATGTTGTGCCAGATGATTCGTATGTACGGACAGACTTCGCAAAGCGTGTTCGGGCCGTTCTTGGAGCAAAATATGAAGATTTTCTCCGAATGGCAAAGCGGCGTGCAAGAGCAGGCAAAAGCAATGGGCAAGGCCAATAAATGGTTCACTGATCCCTTGCGTCAAAGTTTCTCGGGCAATAATCTGCCGTTTATGGAGTGGCAAAAATCCTTGCAGCAGCAGGCATTAAACTTTTGGCAAAACATGGGCGTGGTGCCGAAAGAGAAAAAATAAAACGGTTGCAGGCAGCCTGAAAGCATGGCTGCTGTCTGATTCAAACGCTCCAATCAAACAAAAGTATAACCGCAGAGACGTAACCGCGTACTCTGCTTTTGGTGGTGGTCTTTTATGAAATTCATTGATGAAGCAAAAATCGAAGTTGTCGCCGGTAACGGCGGTAACGGTGCGGTCAGTTTTCGCCGCGAAAAATACGTGCCGATGGGCGGGCCGGACGGCGGTGACGGCGGGCGCGGCGGCAGCGTGTTTGCGCTGGCGGACGAAAACATCAACACCTTGGTCGAATATCGCTTTGTCAAACGTTACCAAGCCAAAAACGGCGAAAAAGGTCACGGTTCGGATCGCTACGGCAAAGGGGCGGACGATATTGAGCTGAGAATGCCGATCGGCACGCATATTCGCGATGCCGATACCGACGAAACCGTGGCGGATTTGACCCGGCATGGGCAGCGGGTTTGTCTGGCGCAGGGCGGGCGCGGTGGCATGGGCAATATTCATTTCAAATCATCGGTCAATCGCGCACCGCGCCAAGCCACGCCGGGCGAAGAGGGCGAAGCGCGCAGCTTGTTGTTGGAGCTCAAAGTGTTGGCGGACGTTGGTTTGCTCGGCATGCCGAATGCAGGTAAATCCACGCTGATCCGTGCCGTATCGGCAGCGCGCCCGAAGGTGGCGGATTACCCGTTTACCACTTTGCACCCGAATTTGGGGGTGGTGCGTTTGGATGAAAATCATAGTTTTGTGATGGCGGACATTCCGGGTTTGATCGAAGGCGCGGCGGAAGGCGCAGGTTTGGGGCATCGCTTTTTGAAGCATCTTGCCCGCACCGGACTTTTGCTGCACGTGGTGGATTTGGCACCGTTTGACGAAACGGTCAATCCGGCGACGGAAGCTTTGGCGATTATCGACGAGTTACGCCGTTATGGTGATGGTTTGTATGAAAAATCGCGGTGGTTGGTGTTGAATAAAATCGATATGCTGCCTGAAGAAATCCGCGATGAAAAAATCGCCCGTTTTTTGCACGACATCGGCTGGCAGCACGCCGAACCGAACGATGAATTTGCGTTTGACACCCAAACGCCGCGCGTGTTCGGCATCAGTGCACTCACCCATGACGGTACGCAAGATTTGGTGTATGCGATTCATCGTTATTTGCAGGAAACCAAAGCAGCGGCACAAACGGACGAAGCAGAGCCTGTTGCCGAGAACACTAACCGCAGCGTCTTGCGCCCCGAATAAAAGGGGCTTGGCATTATCACGCCGCAACAGGTAGAATAGCCGCTTATTTGTATCAAGAGCATAAAAAATCAGAATAAAGCCACCTTATTGTTTTTAATGACATATTTAGCAGGGGATGATTATGTATACTATGCCGGACATGCCACGGCCGATGGAGCCTTGTCAGGAGCATACCCTGACGTATTACGAAGGTTTTACGCGCACGATTTATACCACTGAGAAAGAAACCTTCTTCCCCGAAGGTTATTTGATTACTTCGCGCACCGATTTGGAAGGCCGCATCACTCATGCGAATGAAGCCTTTGTGGTGATGAGCGGCTGGTCGCGTGAAGAACTGATCGGTTCGCTGCACAGTATCTTACGCCACCCCGATTTGCCTAAAGTTGCTTTCAAAAGCTTGTGGGACGATGTGCAAGTCGGCAAAAAATGGCACGGTTACGTCAAAAATCTGCGTAAAGACGGTGGTTTTTACTGGGTGTATGCCACCGTGATTCCGAATATCCGTGACGGCAAAATCGTCGGCTACACTTCGGTACGCCGTCAACCGTCACGCACCAAAATCAATGAATTGTCCGCCGTGTATAAGCAATGGCTGGCGGAAGAGAAGGGATTGGCATGATGGCGAATTTCTTGATTGCACCCGATTTCCCGCCTGAGCATTTTGCCGGCTGGCACTTGCTCAATACTTCGATCCAACGCCATTCGCGCAGCGGTTTGCATTTGCTGACCCCGTCTTCGGCGGCCGAACAAAACGAAATGATTGCGCAAGACATCGTGGACGTGATTTATGCCAATCCGTTTGACGCTGCCAAATTGGTGCGTGAAAAAGGCTATTTGCCGGTGGTCAAGCCGGTGGGCAAATCCGACGAAATGGTGATTGCCAGTGGCGCAGACAGCGCGATTAAAAAGCTGTCGGATCTAAAACCCGGCATGAAAATCGCGCTGACCAATAACTATGATGTGCGCCTGATTGGTCTGCGTCTGCTCGAAGCGGTGGATTTGACCGAAGGCGATTTGGAGTGGGTTGAAGTACAGTCGTTTCAGGCAGCCGCCCGTATGGCGATTCGCGGTGAAGTCGATGCGGCGTTTTTTGTCTCCAGCGCGTATCATTCTTTGTCTCGTCTGACTTTGGAGCGTCTGCATTTGCTGATTGAAAGCCATCTTGCCGACGTGATTCACGTGATTTTGATGCACCCGCGCAAAGCCGATCGCGTACCGTTGTTTCAGCAGGTTTTTGTGGAAATGAAAAACACCGAAGGCGGTCAGCGTATATTGGACGAATTGCATATGGGGCAAGGCTTTGAGATTTTGACGCAGGAAGATACCGAATTCATGATTGATTTGATGGATACGCTGTTGGATTAAATCTTATTCAGGCAGCCTGCATAACACGTGTCGATCAAACATCGGCACGTGTTTGTTTTTGTGCAGGGTCAGATCATTGTGCTGCTGTGCTGCAGCAATATGTTACGCGCTATAATGCGCGTATTTCATCAAAATACGATAAAAGATCGTGGTCATTATCTATGCTTGATTTTTCTTTACTGATGATTTTTATGATCGGCTTTTTGGGCGGCGTGCACTGTGTCGGCATGTGCGGCGGTTTAAGCAGCGCGTTCGCTTTGCAACTGCCGCCGCATGTGTCGCGCTTAAAGCTGATTGTGTTGTTGAACATCGGGCGCATTGCCAGTTACGGTGTGATCGGATTACTGCTTGGCGTGCTCGGGCAAGTCGGCATCGGTTTGGACGGCAGTGATGTCTTGCGTCAGGTTTTGTTTGTGCTGGCGCAGGTGGTTTTATTGTTGTTGGGATTGTATTTGGCGGGTTTGTCGGCGTTGATTGCACGGGTGGAGCAAATCGGCGTGCCGATCTGGAAGCGGCTCAATCCCTTATTGAACAAGCTTTTGCCGATTAAAAGCGCGAGTGCGTCGCTGGCGGTGGGCGCATTATGGGGCTGGTTGCCGTGCGGCTTGGTGTACAGCGCATCGTTGTACGCTTTGGGCAGCGGAAACGCTTTGCAGGGCGCGGGCATTATGCTGTTGTTCGGTTTGGGAACCTTGCCGAATTTGCTGGCAATGGGTTTTTTCGCAGCAAGCTTCAAAGCGTTTTTTCAAAAGAAATCGGTGCGCCTGATCGCGGGACTACTGGTGAGTGCGTGGGCAGTGTGGCAGTTGATGCTGTTTTTTGGTGTGTCAGTGTAAGCATTCAGGCTGCCTGAAAGCATCATCGCTGCTGTTTTGGCAAGCCGTTGGTGTTTTTTGTATCAGGTTTTGCGTTATACTTGTCGCTTCTCGGAGCGGAGCATTTTTTATGTCCTTACATTCTGTGGTTCTCAGTGCGAGCGGTTTGTTTACACCGCCGCACTCCATCAGTAACGATGAGCTGGTTGTGGCTTTTAATCAATACGTTAACAATCATAATCAACAGCATGCAGCGGAAATCGCCAACGGCACACGCGAGGCATTACAAGAGTCCAGTGGCGCGTTCATCGAAAAAGCATCGGGCATCAAAAGCCGTTTTGTGATGGATAAAGCAGGGATTATCGACCCTGAAGTGATGCGCCCGTATTTGCCGGCGCGCGATGATGAGGAAATCTCGCTGCAAGCGCAAATGGGCGTGGCGGCGGCGCAAGACGCCTTGGCACGGCGCGGTTTGCAAGGTAGCGACATTGATATGGTGCTGCTGGCGTGCTCGAATATGCAACGGGCTTATCCGGCGGTGTCGGTGGAGATTCAGGCAGCCTTGGGCGCGCGCGGCTTTGCGTTTGACATGAATGTCGCCTGCTCCAGCGCGACTTTTGCCTTGCAAACCGCTTATAACGCGATCGCCGTCGGTAGCGCGACGCGGGTGCTGGTGGTGAATGCAGAAATCTGCTCGGCGCATTTGAATTTCCGCGATCGCGACAGCCATTTTATTTTCGGTGATGCCGCCACGGCGATGATTCTGGAACGTGCCGACTTGGTTGATGATGCGCAGCGTGGTTTTAAGATTCGCGGCACGTCTTTGTTCACGCAGTTTTCCAATAATATCCGCAATAATTTCGGCTTTCTGAACCGTTGCGATCCCGAACATCAATTCGGCATGGATAAATTATTCGTGCAGCACGGACGCAAAGTGTTCAAAGAAGTCTGTCCGGCGGTGGGCGAGCACATCGTACAGCATTTGGCAGCCCTGAATATTCGTGCCGATGACATCAAACGCTTCTGGCTGCATCAGGCCAACCAAACCATGAACGACTTGATTGCACGGCGGATTCTCGGACGTGATGCGAACAAAGAAGAAGCGCCGGTGATTTTGGATCGCTATGCCAACACCAGCTCCGCCGGTTCGATCATTGCCTTGCATTTGTACAGTGATGATTTGCAGTCGGGCGATTTGGGCGTGGTGTCGAGTTTTGGCGCGGGCTATTCCATCGGTTCGGTGGTATTGGAAAAACGCTGATGACAACACGCCAAATCAAACGTGCGGTGTATGCCGGCAGCTTCGACCCGCCGACCAACGGTCATCTGTGGATGATTCGCACCGCGCAGGCTTTATTCGACGAGCTGGTGGTGGCGATCGGCGAAAACCCCGATAAGCGCAGCACTTATTCGATTGAAGAGCGTGAGGAAATGTTGGAGGCATTGACCGCCGAATTTCCGCACGTCACCATTTCAACCATGCGCAATCGTTTCTTGGTGGAGTATGCGCAGTCGATTGATGCCGATTACATTATTCGCGGCATCCGCACCGCTTCGGACTACGAATACGAGCGTTCGATGCGTTACATCAATTCCGATTTACACCCTGAAATTTCGACTTTTTTCCTGATGCCGCCGCGTGAATTCGCCGAGGTTTCTTCAACCATGGTGAAAGGTTTGGTCGGGCCGAAAAATTGGCAAGAGGTGATTCGGCGTTACGTGCCGGATGCGGTGTACGAGAAAATCTTGCAAGACCACGAACGGAAAAAGCACACATCATGAAACCTTATTCGGCAGCAAGAGCAGACGATGCGTCAAGACGCGGTATGGAATCTCGTTGGCGGCAAACGGCAGGTGTCGTGTTGTTGACCTTATTGACCGCCTGTGCGAGCGCGCCATCTTCAGTGAGCGCTATGGATGAAAATACTTGGCAGTCAGCCCGCATCGAACAATTAAACGAACACGACTTTCCTGCCACGGCATTGACCGGCAGCGAATTTGCGTTGAGCGCTGACGGTGCGCAACAAAAAAACGTACTGAACGGTCATGCTTATGTCGGCTGTAACCAAATTGGCTTTCAGGCAGCCTTTGGTGAGCAAGGTAAAGTACGCTTTCATGATGTTTACAGCACACGCATGATGTGTCATGACGGTGGTCTGGAAAATGCTTTTCTGGCTGCGCTGGAGCAGGTTAATGCTTATGCGCACTCCGGGCAAAGTTTGATTTTGTACCGCGACGACGCGCCGGTGATGACCTTGGTGCCGCAGCAGAAGTAAGCGTTGATCTCATACAGCACAAAGCTGTGTGCATGACTGTCTAAGCGTAAGATTAACGTGCAAAAAACCGTCTTGCGCCAAGTGCCCTAGGGATGTATTCAGGCAGCCTTAATCGCTTTTGATGTGCTTGCCTTTTTTTTATCGTTTGCTACAATAAGCGAAATTCATTCACTGCAAGCCGCTTCCAGAGGCGGCTTGCCTTTTTTATTGCTTGCCGCCATGGAAAAAGGTCGGCGCAGGAGAAAATATTATGCAGAAAATTCCTTTGACCGCCCGCGGTGCACAATTATTGAAAGAGGAATTGGCACACTTGAAAAGCGTGGTGCGTCCGGAAGTGATTGCTGCGATTGCCGAGGCGCGTTCGCACGGCGATTTGTCGGAAAATGCCGAGTATGAGGCGGCCAAAGAGCGTCAGGCGTTTATCGAAGGGCGCATTGCCGAGTGCGAAAACAAACTGTCGCGCGCGCACGTGATCAACCCCGCCGAAATCCACGCCGAAGGCAAAGTGGTGTTCGGCGCGACCGTGGTGCTGGAGGATTGCGACAGCGAGGAACGCTTCACTTATCAAATCGTGGGCGAAGACGAAGCCGACATCAAACTGGGTAAAATCTCCATTGGCTCGCCGCTGGCACGCGGCATGATCGGCAAAGAAGAAGGCGACATCGCCGAAGTCACTGCGCCCGGCGGTGTGCGCGAGTATGAAATCATCGAAGTAATGTACGTCTGATCATGCGGATCAAATTTGAACTGGTGTTGCTGATTGCATGGCTGGGTTGTTTGGGCTGTGCGGGCTATCTGGTTGCTCCGGTGTTGTTTGCCCATTTGCCGAAAATGACAGCGGGTGATTTGGCAGGAAAATTGTTCCATTATGTGTCTTACATCGGTTTGGCGGCGACGGTCGGTTTATTGCTTTCAGGCTGCCTGAACGAGCGTTGCGGTTTTATCAAAAGTGCGCGCGGAAGGTGGCTATTGTTCGCGGGGGCATTGACTTTAATCAATGAATTTCTGATCACGCCGGTGATCGTCGCTTTGAAAACCAATACCCATCATTGGCTGCCTGAACGTTTTGGCGACAGCTTTGCCGCATGGCACGGTGTTTCACAAACGGTTTATTTGCTGACGTTCATCTGTTTACTGGCCTTGGCATGGTCATGGGCGCAATGGTTGGGCAAGCGATGAAGCTGACATTGCTGTCACGCAGTTATTGCTCTTTGTGCACCCGGATGCTGGATGCCTTGGCTCCGCTGCAAAGCGAATACGGTTTTACCGTGGACGTGGTGGACGTGGACGATTTCCCCGAGCTCGTGGCGCAATATGACGAGCTGGTGCCTGTGTTGTTGGCTGCGGACGACAAGCAGATTTGCCATTGGCATTTGGACGAGGCGGCGGTGAGAGCGTATTGTCGGACAATTTAAAACTCCCACCTTAAAAGAGTGATTTTTGGATTCAAATAACACATAAGGCTGCCTGAAAACCTTTCAGGCAGCCTTCTTTATTTGTTACAGCCGTGTCGCTTTGCGTACTTGCGGAATCGACATCAAATCACGAGTAATGTGCTCCAGTTGCTCACGATCGGTGATTTGCAGGCCGAAGATGAATTCGATAAAACCGTCTGTGCCTTCTTGTTTTTGGCTCGGGGTTTCGACGGATTCGATGTTGGCCTGATTGGCCGAAATGCTGCTGGCCATGGTGGCGAGCAGACCCTGCCCGTCATGCGCGCTGACGAGCAGGCGCACATGGAATTGGCGTTGGCGGCTGATGCTTTCCCAATCTGCGTCCAAAGTGGCGTCTTCTGCAATCTTGACGATATTGGGACAGGTATCGCGGTGAATCACCAAGCCTTGGTCTTGTATCAGCACGGCGCGGATTTCATCGCCCGGAATCGGGTGGCAACACGGTGCAAGATGCACGCTGCCGGATTCATTACCCGTAATCTTGATCGGGTTTAACCGCACCTGATCGTCAAAATGCTCACCTGCCAGTTCGGCAATCCGCATCGCAATCGAAATCGGCAGGGTGCGCCCCATGCCTACGTCAAACAAGACGTCTTCGAAGCTGATGTTTTTCTTTTGCAAATCAATCAGGTATTTTTCTTTGATGTCGTCCGATACCATCAGTTTTTGCGGCAGCAGGCTTTGCAAGGCTTTTTGCAGCAGTTTTTCGCCCAAAGCGACGGCATCGTGGCGGTTCATGTTTTTCACGCGGCTGCGAATCGCGCTGCGCGCCCGTGCACTCACCACAAAACTGAGCCAGGCAGGGTTGGGGTTGCCGTTTTCTTGGGTGATGATTTCCACGGTGTCGCCGGTGTGCAGTTGGTAGCGCAACGGAGCTAAAGCATTATTGACTTTTGCGCCGACGCAATGATGCCCGATGTCGGTGTGCACCGCGTAGGCAAAGTCGATCGGGGTGGCGCCGCGTGGCAGCACCATGATTTTTCCGTTAGGTGTGAAAATATACACTTCAGAGGGGAATAAATCGACTTTGATATGTTCCAAGAACTCCATCGCATTGTCGCTGTCCTCTTGCAGGTCAAGAATGTTCTGCAGCCATTGATGGGTACGGATGCTGGCAGGATCGCGCACGTTTTCTTGCGATTTGTACATCCAATGCCCCGCCATGCCGGTCTCGGCGATTTCGTCCATTTCGCGGGTGCGGATTTGCACTTCCAGCGGCAGGCCGGACGGGCCGATTAAGGTGGTGTGCAGGCTTTGGTAGCCGTTGCTTTTGGGGATGGCGATGTAGTCTTTGATTTTGCCCGGACGCGGTTTATACAAGGTATGCAATGCGCCCAAAGTGCGGTAACAGTCGGAGACCGATTGCACAATGACGCGGAAGCCGTAAATATCCATCACTTCGGAAAAATGCAGCTGTTTTTCGCGCATTTTGCTGAAAATGCTATACAGATTTTTTTCGCGACCTTTGACCTGTCCTTCGATATTGAAGGCAACCAATTGCGTGGTGAAGGCGCGCAGTACGGTGGTGACGACGTCGCGGCGCGATTTGCGCCATTTGTTGAGCGCGCGCTCCAGTACTTGATAGCGGTTGGGATAAAGATGGTAGAACGCCAGATCCTGCAATTCCCGATACACCGGATTCATGCCGATGCGGTTGGCCAGCTGAGCGTAGATTTCCAGTGTCTCTTTGGCAATGCGGCGGCGCTTCTCAGGGCGCATCGAGTCAAGCGTGCGCATATTGTGCAGGCGGTCGGCGAGCTTGATCACCAGCACGCGCAGGTCTTTGACCATGGCCAGTACCATTTTGCGGAAGCTTTCCGCCTGATGTTCGGCTTGGCTGGCGTATTCCAGTTTTTCCAATTTGGACAAGCCATCCACAACATTGGCAATCGAATCGTCAAATTCGGCAGCCAGTTCCGCCTTGGTCACACCGGTGTCTTCCAAGACATCGTGCATTAATGCCGCCGCCAAGGCTTTGGCATCTAATCGCCATAAAGCGACTTCGGTCGCCACCGCAATCGGGTGGGTGATGTAAGGCTCGCCGCTTTTACGGACTTGGCCGTCATGAGCGCGAAAGGCGTAATCACAAGCGCGCTCCAGCAAAGCCAAATCATCGGCTTTAAGGTAAGAAGCGGTGGCAAAGAGTTTGTCTTTGGCTGCTTGCGAAAGCGGATCGTAACAGACGGCGGTCATGGTGCAAATTTAGCGGCGGCGTTTGAGGATTTCCGTGCCGATTTGTCCGGCGGCGATTTCGCGTAAGGCCAGTACGGTCGGTTTATTGCGTGATTCGTCCACGAGCGGGGTGGCGCCGTTGGTCAGCTGGCGCGCGCGATAAGCGGCGGCCAAGGTCAGCTCGAAGTGGTTGGGAATGCGCGGAATGCAGTCTTCTACGGTAATGCGTGCCATGTTTTTACTCCTAAATTCATGAAAAGTTATTGTAACAAACGGGTGAGGGCTTCACTATTGTTTGTTTGCAAAAAGTGTGCGGCGGCAATGATGTGGTTTAAGTTCAGCACAGCTTCGGTCAGCACATCGTTCACCACCAGATAATCGAACAGCGACGCCTGCTCGAATTCGGCGCGGGCGTTGCTCAGACGTAAAGCCAATGTCTCCGCGCTTTCCGTGCCGCGTGCACTTAAGCGCTCGCGCAATACTTCCAGCGACGGCGGCAGAATAAAAATGCTGACGGCTTCAGGCAGCAGATAGCGAATTTGGGTTGCGCCTTGTACGTCGATTTCCAAAATCACGTCATGTCCGGCTTTACGCAAGCTGTCCACGGCCATGATGGAGGTGCCGTAGTAATGATTATGCACCTTGGCGTGTTCGAGAAACGCGCCTTCGCCGATCATTTTCTCAAAAGTGGCATCGTCGACAAAATAATAATGCTGACGATTGATTTCACCTGCGCGTGGCGCACGGGTGGTGTGGGACACGGCGACGCGCACATTGGGGTTGATTTTCAGCAGTTCGGCGGTCAGCGAAGTTTTGCCGGTGCCGGATGCGGCAGAAATCACAAAAATATTGCCCTGCTTGCTCATGAGATCACCCTTAAAAATACGCGTAGCAAAATGAAGTCTTTATTATGCCATAAAAAGAACGGTCTGGTTGTAAGGAGGCTTGGGGGAATTTTGCCGGCAGTTTCCCGTTGGATAAGGTTTTATGCAACATATGCTGCACTGCAATAATAAACAAGAAGCATTTTTTAATCAATTCCTTGTCAGATGTGTTTCAGGCAGCCTGAAAAGAGGCGCGCGGCGCAATCAGATGCAGGCAGCTTAATTTCCTGCAGAAGAAAAAATCCGTTACAATGCGCTGTCTGTATTTAACCTGTTTCCAAATCATGAAATGTCCGTTTTGCGGCAGCGATGAAACGCAAGTTATCGATACGCGCGTGACCGAGGAGGCTGATGCCATCCGCCGTCGTCGGCGGTGTGTGGGCTGTGATAAGCGCTTCAATACTTTTGAAACGGCGGAACTGCGCATGCCGACCATCGTCAAAAGCACGGGCGAGCGCGTGGCGTTTGACGAGGCCAAGCTGCGGCGCGGTCTGGAGCGCGCCTTGCACAAACGACCGGTGTCGGTCAGTGAAGTCGATAGGGCGGTCAATGCGATTCGGCAAACATTGTTGCAATCGTCCGAGCGCGAAATACCGTCACGCTTGATCGGCGAGAAAGTCATGGCGCAGTTGCTGCAAATGGATCAGGTAGCCTATGTGCGCTTTGCATCGGTGTATAAAAGTTTTACCGATGTGGCGGAATTCAAACGCGTCATTGCCGACTTACCCGGTAATCAACATCTTGAGGAATAAATATGAACACACGCAATCTTTTGGGAATGGTTCTTGTCGGCATGTTGCTGGCTGCCTGCAATAAACCTTCTTCTTCCGTATCGGCGGAAAACATCGAATCCGCCGCTTCGCAGGCACAGCAAACCAAGCTGCAAACTTTGACCGACGACACGCAACGCATCGCCGTGACCGTGCCGGATGGATTTATTGCGCTGCCGGCAAACGAGTCGGGCGGCGACAACATCACCTTGCTGGCACAAAACGCAGCAGATGATGTGACCTTATACGTGACCCGTGCCGGAGCGTTAAAAACCACGCCGGCACAATACTTTACCCGCTTGGGTGAAGTGGTGAAGCAGCAGGCGGCTTACCGTGAAATTAAAGTCGGCGCGGCCACCGAAAACCGCATGAACTATCAGTTTGCCTATGGCGAGGACGGTGAAAATACCCATGAAAGCTGCATGGCTGTCATTGACGAGAATAATCTGTACTCCGTTTGCGCTTACAGCAACACCCAACCGTTTGAAACGCTTGCCAAATACCTGAAAGATGTCCGCATCGTCAAATAATTCGCCGTTTTCCGCGGATGACCATCGCCTGATGCGGCGTGCCTTGGATTTGGCATGGCAAGGACGTTACGGTGTCAGTCCGAATCCGCGGGTCGGTTGCGTGGTGGTGCGGGACGGGCAGATTGTCGGTGAAGGTTTTCATCGGCAAAAAGGCGGCGCACACGCCGAAGTTTTTGCCTTGAATGCTGCCGGTGAAAACGCCCGAGGTGCCACCGCTTACGTCACTTTAGAACCCTGCGCGCATCACGGCGCAACGCCGCCTTGTGCCGAAGCGTTGATTCGCGCAGGCGTGCAGCGCGTGGTGGCGGCGATGCAAGACCCGAATCCGCAAGTCGCAGGGCGCGGCTTGGCGATGTTGGAGGCGGCGGGCATTGCCACCGCGTGCGGTTTATTGAACGATGAGGCGCGCGCGCTCAATCGCGGTTTTTTATCGCGTTTTGAGCGCGGCCGCCCTTTTTTACGTCTGAAATACGCTCAAAGTTTGGATGGCAAAACCGCATTGCATAACGGCGTGAGCCAATGGATCAGCGGTGAGGAGGCGCGGCGCGATGTGCAGGAAGGGCGCGCGCAAAGCTGCGCCATTCTGACCGGTGTCAATACCGTGCTGGCGGATAATCCGCGCTTGACCGTGCGCGAAATCGACACGTTCAGGCAGCCTGTAAGAGTGATTCTCGACAGCCGTTTGCAAACGCCGCGTGATGCTTGGGTTGTTACCGACCGCGCCGCGCCGACATGGCTGGTGACGCTGCCCGACACTCCTGTGCCGCCGTATCTGGCGCATCTGGAAATATTGCATATTCAGGCAGCCTCCGACGGCAAAATGGATTTGCAGCTGTTGATGCAGACTTTGGCAGAGCGCGGCATCAATGAAATCTGGGGCGAAGCCGGTGCGACTTTGAACGGTGCTTTATTGATGCAAGGTTTGGTGGACGAGCTGGTGGTTTATCAAGCACCGCTGATTTTGGGCGATGCCGCACGCGACGCGTTCAGGCTGCCTGAACTGACCGCATTGTCACAGGCGAGCCGTTGGCAGATCACAGACTTGAGTATGCTGGGCGAAGATATTCGTTTGATATTGAAAAGGGAGTCTCTGAGAGACTCCCAAGCAAAGCGCGGATAAACCCTTTCAGGCAGCCTGAAACATCGCTTTACTCAAGCGATGTTTTTGTTTCCGCAGTGTTTTCAGGCAGCTTGTGCGACGGCACCAGCGACTGCATGTCGTAGCCGCTGGGTGCCTGATAAAGGCGCAGATTAAACTGACCGACGATCGCAAAAACATGGTCGAAAATATCCGCTTGAATCGCTTCGTATTCGGCCCAAACCACGGTGTTGGTGAAGGCGTAAATTTCCAAAGGTATGCCTTTGTCGCCCGGCTCAAGCTGGCGCACCATTAAGGTCATGTCTTGGCGGATATGGCGATTATCTTGCAAATAACGCAATAAATAGGCGCGAAACGTGCCGATATTGGTCAAATGGCGACCGTTCAGGTAGCTGTCCTCAGTGATGCGGTTGCGCTCGTAGAACTCGCGGATCGACTGCCGGCGTTCGCTTAAATAACTTTGCAAGAGGCG
Organism: Neisseria sp.; assembly: GCA_030538055.1. GTDB lineage: Bacteria > Pseudomonadota > Gammaproteobacteria > Burkholderiales > Neisseriaceae > RGIG9985. The sequence continues at coordinate 6,210 of JAUNUS010000020.1, read as the reverse complement.
GCTTTGTTGCAGATGTTCGATTTCCGATTCGGTCAGAAAATGGACGCTGTTATTATCGATGTACACCGAACGTTTGATGCGCCGCCCGCCCGATTCGCTCATCGCGCGCCAGTTTTTGAACGAATCGGAAATCAAAGCATAAGTCGGTAAAGTGGTGACGGTATTGTCCCAGTTGCGTACTTTAACCGTGGTCAACCCGATGTCGATCACGCTGCCGTCCGCGCCGTATTTCGGCATTTCCAGCCAGTCGCCGACATTGAGCATACGGTTGGCGGAAAGCTGAATGCCCGCCACCAGACCGAGAATCGGATCTTTAAACACCAACATCAGCACTGCGGTCATCGCGCCTAAACCGCTGAGCAGCAATAACGGTGACTGCCCCAGTACCAATGAAATCGCCATGACCCCGACAGCAAGCGAGGCCAGCAGTTTGATGCTTTGGACGATGCCGCTGACAGGGAAGTGTTGTGCCAGATTGCGCCGTACCAGATAAGCCTGTGTCGTATTGAGTAACTCGAAAATCGCCAGCAATACAAACAACAAACACCACAAATATGCTACCGTCAGCAAACCATCGCGCCACGCGCTTGCCGGCAGCCAAATCTGCAACTGGATTGCCAGCAATACGCCTTGAATGGCGAGTGTCAAATTACTCAGTAGTTTTTGTTCGGCTAAAACGTTCAGGAATAAATGCTTGGAAGCGCGGAATTTTTTTTCCAAAACCCGAAACAAGCCGTAATGAATCACTGCATGCAGCAGTAAAGTCGTCATGACGATCAATAACACCATGATCAGATTAACCGCCAAAGTGCCGTGCGGATAATCGTGTGCAGTCAGCCATTGCAATAGTTGTGTGCGCATCTTTTGGGTAGAATCTTTCTTTAAAAGTGTAGAAAATGGTCGGGTTGTTTACACTTTTTTGTACTAGCTCGCTTTTGCTTCCTGCTTGTGGGAGTTTAAGTGGATTTAGTAGATTATCAAGAACTACGCGGCTTCGCCGTGCCTTACGGCATTCTTGACAACCCACTAAACCCACTTTTTGTGGTCGACAAGCACTAAGCAAAAGTGTAAACAACGCTGTTGTTTTCTACAGTTGAAGTAAAAATACGGTGATGATACATCACCTATTAAGCCATCTTAAATCATCATACCATGTTCAGCTTGACGCTGATTAGGCGGGTAAACAGCCTATTTAACTATCGGGCCAGAGTTAAAATTTATTAGAAAATATGGGCGATTGACCCAATAATATAAACTTTGAAGTCATATGATATGATATGAAAAGATTTATTCAATGAATATGAAATCGAACATTATATTTTGAAAATATGATTTATAATATAACGTCACATCAATAAAGTCAGATCGCCGGCAAGAGAAAGGGCAAAAAATGTTTGATCATAAAATCATCTTTACCGGGCCGACCGGCTGTGGGAAAACCACTGCCATTCACGCATACAGTGAGATCGAACCGGTGATGACCGAAGTTAAAGCAACCGACGAAACCAAAGATTTGAAAGAAAATACCACCGTTGCTTTGGATTATGGTTCTGTGACTTTGGATGAGGAAACCAAAGTTCATCTGTACGGTACGCCGGGGCAGGCACGATTTGATTTTATGTGGGAAATTCTCGGTAAAGGCAGCCATGGAGTAGTGTTGTTGTTGGATCATCTTGATCCTGACCCGTTAGAGCGCATGAGGTTTTATCTGGACAGATTTGCGGCATTGGTGAACACCATTCCGGTGGTGATTGGCGTGAATAAATACGACTCACCTGCGCCGCACACATTGCAGTTGGAAGATTATCAGGCGGCGGTGCGCGAGTTGGGGCATGATATTGAGGTTTTTCAGGTGGATATCCGTAAAGAAGAAGATGTGCGTTTATTGATCATGACACTTTTGTTCAGTGCACCCAAACATATTTCCAGTCCGGCTACATAACATGTTGTATAATTAAGTGATATTATTAATTAATACTAACCTTTCTATAAAGGATCTGTCATGAGTGACGCGCTCCCACGTAAAAAATCTGCGCTTGCCCGCTATCAGGGCATGATGATTTCAATTGCCGTATTTGTTTTCCTGATTTCTGCGATTCTGGCATTGAACTCCTACGCCTCCAACAGAATTGCGCGCGATACGGTTGAGATGAACGCGGCGGCGCAAATGCGCGACATGGTACAAACCATGACACGTGATTTGTTTAACTTGAAACTATCATGGGGTGAAGACCCTAACAGCCCGCATATTCAAACCACATTGAAACGTTTGGGCGATAATACCAACAGGTTTGAAAGCAGCCTGAATGCCTTTGCTAAGGGTGGCACGATTGTTGGTGCTGACGGAAATAATATTAATATCTCAGCCGTGAGTGGTGTCGAGAACCAAAAACACCTTACGGAAACTCAAACCGAGTGGGTTCTTTTTGGTCAGTTGATTAAGGATTACTTGAAAGTTGCGCGTGATGTCACCGCAGATTCCACCACTTTGGACTTGGCAGTAGACCAAGCACAAAGCTCCAGTAACGTTATTTACAATGCAATGGAGCAGATGGCGAAAAACATTGAGCAAGGCGCTGCGCGACAAGCAGGTTTTTTGAAAATGCTGCAAATCGGCGGGATTTTGTTTGCGATCCTTTATTTTGTTCTGTTTATTTTCTATTTTGTGCGTAAATTGCGCGAGGCTGACGAGGCGGCAGAAGAAGCTCGTCGTGAAACGGCCGAGATCATGGCGACGGTGAAAGAGGGTCTTTTCTTGGTGGATAAGGATTTGACCATCGGCTCTCAATACTCAAGTGAATTAGAAAATATTATCGGGCAACGTCATATCGGTGGCAAAACTTTGCTTGAAATATTGGAGGCAATGGTTTCTAAAGATGATTTGGAAGTGACGCGAGGTTTTGTTAACCAACTTTTTAATAAACGTACGAAGGCCAATTTGATCTCCGACTTGAACCCCTTGGCTAAAATTAAGGTTGAGGTGGACGACTTTGGCGGCTTTCATGTATCACGTTATCTGGACTTTAAGTTCTCACGTGTTTATTACGGCAAAGAAATCGAGCGGGTGTTGGTGAGCGTCTCCGATATCACCAGTGCGGTCAATTTGGAAGAACGTTTGGCACAAGAGCGCGAACAAAGTGACCAGCAAATCGAAATGTTGGCAACCATTCTGAATACCGATGCAGCTTTGCTGCAAGGCTTTACCGTCACGGTGCGCAACTGTGTGAATCGCGTCAATGCCACTTTGAAAGAGCCGGGCAGAAGTACAACCGAACTTCATGCCAAACTGCGAGATATTTATCGTGAAATTCACAGTATGAAAGGTGAAGCTTCTGCGCTGAAACTGCACGGTTTTGTCACGATCGCCGACAGCTTTGAAGAGAAGTTGAAGCAGTTACAAAACACACCCAACATCACGGGTAACGATTTCTTGCCGTTGACGGTGATGTTGGATGAGTTGGTGAATGTTTTCAATACCGTTGAGCGTCTGGCCAAGCGTATCGGGATTTTGGGTGATGGCACTCCTACGGCGGCACTTTCTCCACAACAGCCCGTCGCTACGCAGGATGGGCGTGTGATGCAGCACTACTTTGAAAGTTTTGCTGCCGATATGGCAAAACGTAACAATAAACAAATTCATCTCGTATGCCGTGGTATGGATGATGCCGGAATTTCGCCACAAGCAGCAGCAACACTAAAAGAGATATCGATCCAACTGCTGCGCAATGCGGTTGTACACGGCATCGAAGCACCGGCCATTCGTGTACACAATGGAAAGCCCGAGGCAGGACAAATTCAACTGCTATTGAGTCGACAGCATGATGGCTCTGCTGAATTGGTTGTGGAGGACGATGGGGGCGGTATTAATTTTGACGGCATTCGCAAAAAAGCAGTGGAGATGGGACGTTATTCGGCAGCAGAAGCGCAAAATCTTGATAAGAAAGATTTGCTGAAGCTGATGTTCTCTTCCGGTTTTTCTACGGCATCCAGCTCCAGCGAAGATGCAGGTCGCGGTGTGGGTATGGATGTGATCAAAGACCGTGTTCAAAGTCTTAACGGCAACCTGAAAGTGGCATCCGTGCCCGGGCAATATACCCGATTTACCATCAGTATGCCTCTAAAATAGAAAAGGAATAAAAAATGTATAAACTTATGGTAGTTGATGACTCAAACATTATCCGCAACCGCATCAAACGAGGTTATAATTCAATGCAATTTGAGCTGGTCGCTACGGCAACCAATGGGGTTGAGGCGTTAGAGTTTTTTAAAACACATCGCCCGCAAGTCGTCACCATGGACTTGACCATGCCGGAAATGGACGGATTGGAATGCATCAAAAGCATTATGGAGCTGGATCCCAACGTTCATATTTTGGTGGTTTCCGCGCTGTCGGATAAGGCAACCGGTATTCGTGCATTGGAGCTCGGCGCCCAAGGCTTTATTTGTAAACCATTCACCGATGAGCAATTGGTGGAAGCATTAAATGAACTTGTACAGGACTAAAAACTCATGAAAGAAAAAAGATTACAGGTATTTATTGACGGAGTACATAACTACTTTACGCAAATTAATAAATACGAAATCGAAGTTGGTACACCGTATTTAACGGAAAATAAAAACCCACCTGCCTGTGATATTACCGGAGTGATCGGCATTACCGGTCCGATTACAGGTTGCGTGTATTTTACTGCGCCGATCGATTTGTTGAAGCATTTATTGATTTCCATCGAAGAGCCTGATTTATCCGTGGATAATATGATGGACTTGGTCGGAGAAGTCGCTAATACGATTTCAGGTAACGCGCGCAGCGAATATGGGCCGGAATTCAATATTTCCGTACCGTTTGTGATGAAGGGTATTCCTGATGAAATCCACTTACCGCGTAATTCCCGCTCTTTTGTGATTCCGGTAGACTGGAAAGATCATACGGCCAATATCGTGATTTGCTTGCGTAAATCATAGTTGGTGCAGATTATCTATAGAGTCAAGAAAATGATGAGAAGCTTTGGGTGCATCATGCTGCTCGGTGTGACACTGTTCATGTTAAGTGCATGTGGTGAAACACAAGAGGCTGCACCTGATGCTTCTCATTCTGTTCCTTCCGTAGTGTCCGGTATCGATGAACAGGCCGCTTCAACTGCGGCGGTCAGTGTGCCGACTTATACGGTGGTGACCATTACCTCTTTTCCGCCCTTCGTCATGCGCGATGCCAACGGACAGACTATCGGATTTGATGCCGACGTCTTGAATGCAATCGGTGAGAAACAAGGCTTCAAACTGCAATTTTTGCAACAGCCTTGGCAAACGGTATTTACATCTTTGGATAACGGCGAGCGTGATATTGTTACCGGTGCAGTGGTGATCACTACGGAGCGAAAAAAACGCTATGACTTTTCTGAGCCTTATTTGGCAACCAAATGGATGGCGGTATTGAAGGCTCAACCCGATAAAAATCGACTGGAAAATTTTAATCAGTTGTTCACAGACGCTTCTATGGTTTTTGTGACACAGTCTGGTTCGGCGGGAGTGCCTGCGTTAAAACGCCTTTTAGACGGACGATCCAATATCATCCAAGAAGTCGATACGCAATACTTGGAAATTAAAGCGGTTTTATCTGGCCAAGCTGATGCTGCCTACGATATATCCGGAGTGCTGCAATATTATGTTCATACATCTGAGGATCAGAATTTATATGGTCTGACGGACGAAAATGCCCCGATCAGCCATTTTGGTTTTGCATTGAGAAAAGGGCGTCAAGATGGGTTGCTGCAGGAAATCAATCAAGGATTGGCAGCAATTAAAGCTGACGGGACATACCAAAAGATTCATGAGAAGTGGTATGGAATTGCGCCGTAAGCAATACAAAGAAAGCAGTTGGTTCAATAAATAGAGCGATCTTTAGTAAGGCTTGCAGTGAAGGGGCTGAATCAAAGCAAGGTGAGTGATTCAATACCCTAATATGTATTTGACAGGATTTAAAAACCGGCAACCCGCTGTATTTAAAGCAGCGGGTTGTTTTTTGTATGATGAATTACGGCGTAAGGGACAAAAAAGGTGCTGTTTTCAGGGTGAGCCTCTCTAAGGGACATTTTAGGTGCTGTTTTACTGTTTTTTAGAGAAATAATCCTTAATAAACCTAATCTTATTGTCTTTTCTGGCGTAAGGGACAAAAAAGGTGCTGTTTTCAGGGTGAGCCTCTCTAAGGGACAT
>JAUNUS010000019.1 GCA_030538055.1 Neisseria sp. | reverse complement strand
CCGTTAGCTGTAAAAACAACCTAACGACGACTGATGTTTTAGTGAACCACTACAGAACCACTACACCTGCGCCGTGGGGTCGTCTTTCTTTGCTTACTTTCTTTGACGAAGCAAAGAAAGTAAGTCGCCGCGCGGCGATAGAGCGCGAAGCAAACAGCTTCTGCAAAACAATTACAGGCTGCCTGAACATCATTCAGGCAGCCTGTCTAAAGTTTTCCTACAGATAAACTCTTATCAAACACTCAACTTGATTGGTGAAGACATTATCTAACGCGGGAATGTCGATTTTTTACGTTGCCACGGTTTGCTCCACAGCCACATCACATAGCCGGATAAACTGTAAGCCAGAAAGAACGCAAACAAAATCAATGACGGCTGCCATGACAATGCCAGCAGAATCAACACGATCAGCAGCATCACAAAAAAGGGCACGGTGCGGTTGATGTTGATTTCTTTGAAGCTCCAAAATTTAATCTGCACCACCATCGACAGTCCGGCAAAGAGCGTGATGCCCAGCGCAAACCATTCGATATAAGGGATTTTTTCATAGCCGTGATGCACCCACACCAACCCCGCGACCAAGGCCGCGGCGGTCGGGCTGGGAATGCCGATGAACCATTTTTTGTCCACTTTGCCGATTAAGGTATTGAACAACGCCAGCCGCAAAGCCGCGCAGGCGCAGTAAATAAACGCCACCGAATAACCGATGCGTCCGAAGTGTTTGAGCTGCCACATATAGACGATCAGCGCGGGCGCAACGCCGAAGCTGACCATATCGGACAGGCTGTCCAGTTGTTCGCCGAAGCGGCTCTGACTGTTGGTCAGCCGCGCCACGCGCCCGTCCATGCCGTCGAGAATCATGGCGATAAACACCGCCACCGCTGCCGTTTTGTAATGTCCGGCCATGGCTTCGGTGATCGCAAAAAAAGCGGAAAACAGCGCGGAGAGCGTGACCGCATTGGGCAGCAGATAAATACCACTGGAAAACGGGCCGCGTTTATTGGCGTCTTCAACACAACAGTTTTGGTCAGATTCGGGAGTACTCATGGGCGTATTCGGTTCAGGCAGCCTGAATAGTGAGGGTTCAAGGTTGGGTGAAATGAAATTATACGTCAATTTGTTGCAGAAAAAGCGCGTACCGTTTCTGCAATCGCCGTGCGCAATACGTTTAGGGTGGAGCCGTCGGTGGCGGACAGGCGGACGGCTTCGATGTCGCCGAGGTGATTGCGCAAAATTTCCGCGTCCGTTTGTTCAGGCAGCCTGTCGATTTTATTGTAAACAATGATTTGCGGCACATCGCCTGCGCCGATTTCGCGCAATACGGCATTGACGTGTTCGATTTGGTTTTGCACATCGGCATGGGCGGCGTCTGCGACGTGCAGCAAAATATCCGCTTGGGCGGTTTCTTCGAGCGTGGCGGAAAAAGCGGCAATCAAGCGGTGCGGCAAATCGCGGACAAAACCCACGGTGTCGGTGAGCAGTACGGTGACGTCTTCCGCCAGCCACAAGCGGCGAGCGGTGGTGTCGAGGGTGGCGAAAAGTTGGTCTTTTGCCAGCACGTCGGCTTTGGTCAGGCGGTTAAACAGGGTGGACTTGCCGACGTTGGTGTAGCCGACCAGCGCGAACACGGGAATGCGGTTGCGGGCACGGTTTTTGCGTTGAGTGGCGCGTTGGCGTTTGACTTCCGCCAGCCGTTTTTTCAGACGGGCGATTTTCTGCCCGATCAGGCGGCGGTCGGTTTCCAGCTGGGTTTCGCCCGGGCCTTTTAAGCCGATGCCGCCCCTTTGGCTTTGCAAATGCCCGTAGCCGCGTACCAAGCGGCTGGATAAATGGGTCAATTGCGCCAGCTCTACCTGTAAACGTCCTTCTTGGGTTTGGGCGCGTTGCGCGAAAATCGCCAGAATCAGCCCGATGCGATCCAGCACGCGGCATTGCAATGTTTTTTCCAAGTTGCGCTCTTGGGTTGGCGATAGTTCATGGTTAAACACCACCAAATCAATCTGTTCCGCACGCACCATCGCCGCCAACTCTTCCGCCTTGCCCGTGCCGACAAACAATGCCGCGTGCGGCTGGGCGCGTCTACAGGAAACCGTGGCTTGCAATACGCCGCCTGCCGCTTGCACCAGCTCTTCCGCTTCGGCCAAGGCTGCCTGAAAGTCGGCGGCGTGCGCGGCGGCAGGTAAACCCGAAGGCATGTCCATGCCGACCAACAACACACGCTCTTGTGCGGCGGCGGTGTGGTCGATTTGAAAACGGGTTTTGGAAGCGGTATCGGCAGCGGGCATGATTATTCGGTTCAATCGGTTGTAAAAAATAATGATAGCACGGGAGCGGCTGCGGCTTGATGCGATCCCAATCTTTCAGGCTGCCTGAAACAATAAAAAACAGGCAGATGATGTACATCTGCCTGTTGTGTTTTGACGGCGGCTTTAACCGCTCTTTCTTCGTCAATCTGTTCCTTGTCTGCCAAAAAACAGCAGTCAAATCCACTCACCGGAGTTTTTTAAGCAAAATCAGCTTAATTTGCCGTGGCAATGTTTGTATTTGCGTCCGCTGCCGCACGGGCAGGGGTCGTTGCGGGTGATGTGCAGACCGCGCGCGCGCAAACCGTCGGGGCTTAAATCCACGGGATTGCCATCTTCATCCGTGACCGCAGGCGGCGTGAAATCGTCGCCGTCACTTGCCGCCGCCGTATGCACCGCTTCGGCTTCTTCAGGCAGCTGTACCCGTACCGCGACCAGATGTTGGGTCAAAGTACGGTATACATCGCTTAACAGGCTTTGGAACAGAGCGAACGCCTCGCGTTTGTATTCCTGCTTCGGATCTTTCTGAGCGTAGCCGCGCAGGTGAATGCCTTGGCGCAGATAGTCCATTTGCGCCAGATGTTCACGCCATTTTTGGTCGGCCACGCCGAGCATTACATTGCGTTCGAACTGCGCCATGCCTTCCGCGCCCACGAGCTTGGTTTTCGCGGCGTAATCGGCTTCGATTTTCTCGATGATGCGCTCTTTAATGTCTTCCGCGTCCAGCTGATTGTCCGCTTGCAGCCATTGTTTGATGTCGATGTCGCCGACATTGAATTCGCCGACCAAGGTGCGGGTCAGGCCGTCGATGTCCCATTCCTCTTCCATGCTGTCGGGGCGGATAAAGTCGTCGCAGATATTGTCCATCACGTCGCGGCGGATTTGGGCGACGTCTTCGGGCGAAGTTTCTCCGTCCAAAATTTCATTACGCAGGTGGTACACCACTTTGCGCTGGTCGTTGGCGACGTTGTCGTAGTCGAGCAGTTGTTTGCGAATGTCAAAGTTACGTCCTTCGACTTTGCGTTGCGCGCCTTCGATTTGGCGGGTCAAAAGGCCGTGTTCGATCGCGATGCCGCGTTCGGGAGCAAGGCGGTTCAAAATCGCGGCGGCGCGATCCAGTGCAAACAGACGCAGCAAGGGGTCTTCAAACGACAGGTAAAAACGGCTCGAACCCGGGTCGCCCTGACGACCGGAACGGCCGCGCAATTGGTTGTCGATGCGGCGGCTTTCGTGGCGTTCGGTGCCGATGATGTGCAAACCGCCGGCGGCAATCACTTGATTATGCACTTCTTGCCACTCGTCGCGCATGGTTTGGATTTTGCGTTGTTTTTCGCTTTCAGGCAGCGTTTCGTCGGCTTCGACTTGGGCGATGTCGCCTTCGATGTTACCGCCCAGCACGATGTCCGTGCCGCGCCCCGCCATATTGGTCGCCACCGTGATCATGCCCGGTTTGCCCGCTTGGGTGACGATGTAGGCTTCGCGTTCGTGTTCTTTGGCGTTGAGCACGTTATGCGGCAGTTTTTCTTTTTTGAGCAATTCGGACACGAGCTCGGAGTTTTCGATGCTGGTCGTGCCCACGAGCACGGGTTGTCCTGCCGCGTGACAAGCTTTGATGTCGGCCACCACCGCTTCGTATTTTTCTTCGGCGGTGCGGAATACTTGATCGTTGAAGTCTTTGCGAATCATCGGCAAATTGGTCGGGATGATCACTGTTTCCAAACCGTAGATGTTTTGGAATTCATAAGCTTCGGTGTCCGCCGTGCCGGTCATACCCGCCAGTTTTTCGTAGAGGCGGAAATAATTTTGGAAAGTGATCGACGCCAGTGTTTGGTTTTCCTGCTTGATCTCGACGTTTTCCTTGGCCTCAACCGCCTGATGCAAGCCGTCCGACCAGCGGCGACCGTCCATCAAGCGTCCGGTAAATTCGTCCACAATCACCACTTCGCCATCGGGCGTTACCACATACTGTTGGTCTTTATGGTAAAGATTATGCGCGCGCAAAGCGGCCAGCAAATGGTGCATCAGCCCGATGTTGGTGGCGGAATACAGCGACTCGCCTTCAGGCAGCAGTCCCATTTTGCTCAAAATCTGCTCGGCGTGTTCGTGCCCGTCTTCGCTCAAAATCACCTGATGCTGTTTTTCGTCCACCCAGTAATCGCCCGCGCCGTCTTCTTGCTCCTGACGGGTCAATTGCGCGGGAACGCGATCCATGGCGCGGTACAAATCGACATTGTCTTCCGCTTGACCGGAAATAATCAGCGGCGTACGCGCCTCGTCAATCAAAATCGAGTCCACCTCGTCCACCACCGCAAAATATAACGGGCGCTGCACGCGGTGTTCGGCTGCCTGCACCATATTGTCGCGCAGGTAGTCAAAACCGTACTCGTTGTTGGTGCCGTAGGTGATGTCGCAGCCATAAGCGGCTTGCTTTTCATCATGGTTCATCTGGGTGAGGTTCACGCCCACGCTCATGCCGAGAAAGCGGTACAGCTTGCCCATGTTTTCCGCGTCACGCGCCGCCAAATAATCATTCACCGTGACCACGTGCACCCCGCGGCCGGTGAGCGCATTCAGATAAACCGGCAAAGTGGCGACCAAGGTCTTGCCTTCACCGGTACGCATTTCTGCGATTTTGCCTTCGTGCAAGGCCAAACCGCCGATCAGCTGCACATCGAAATGGCGCATATTCAATACGCGGCGGCTTGCTTCGCGGCACAAGGCAAACGCGTCGATCAAAACCTCGTTCAGCCCTGCGCCTGCCTGTACTTTTTCTTTTAATTCAAGCGACAAGGCTTTGAGTTCGTCATCGCTCAATGCTTGCAATTGCGGCTCTTTGGCGTTAATTTTGGCAACGACTTTGCCGTATTGTTTTAAGAGCCTGCTGTTGCGGCTGCCGAAGATTTTTTTGGCAAGATTGCTTAACATAGAAGATTCCACACCCGTTGCGGGCAAAAATAAACAAAAAATTTTAGCATATAATGTTATGAACCACACGTTTATCGTACGCAAAGTGTGCGGTATGCCGAATATAAGGCTGCCTGCAAGATTTTAAAGCGTAAACATAAACCGCACCGGTTGGGGTGCGGTTTTTTGAAGGGCGCCTATCATTACAGGCAGCCTGATGATGCCTGCATGCGCCCATCGACACAGAGCAAGGCGGGCTTAGGCCACCAGCAAAACCGTATGCGCCAGCAAATCGTCCATCGCGGTATTTTCCACCACAATGGACGTTTGTCCGTAATCGATCACGACATTTTTGCCGTTTTGATGGGTGGCTGCAGCCAGTGCGTCGGCATCGGCAAACACATCGGTGAACATCAACAAGTCTTTATCGCCGGCGTAAGCGTTGAAATCTTTGATGACCGCTTGCCCTGCCGTGCCGTCAAACAGGAAGCGGTCGTGCCCGACACCGCCGTATAAGGTGTCATGGCCGCCGCCGGCGATCAGCAGATCATTGCCTTCCGCGCCGTACAAGCTGTCATTGCCTGTGCCGCCGCGCAAAATGTCATGGCCTTCTCCGCCGTGCAACAGGCTGCCTGAAGATAAGGCATGCAAAACATCATTGCCGTCATCGGCAAACACCACCGCGCCGCTTAAGTTGTCGTCGCCCGCGCTGCCGAACGTCGCCGGCCGGTAAGCGATGTCTTGATTCAACCAAGTGAATAAGGTGTGGCGTTCATCCCCCAAACCATTTTCGCCCACCGTGTATTGGCGGGTCAGGCTGAGCAAATCATGCGTGAACGCCACTTGTTCGATGCCGCTTGCCTGCTTCAGGCCGCTGCCGTCGTGCGGGTTGAAAAACAGCGTACCGTCAGCGCTGCGGTAGACATCCCAATCGTGACGGTTACCGTCCAAGATTAACGTATCCGTGCCGGTGCCGCCTTCGATGCGGTCTGCGCCGCTGCCGGTTTTAATGGTGTCGTCGCCCGCGCCGCCGTCGATGTAGTCGCCGTTGCTGCCGCCTTTGATTAAATCGTTATACTGCGTGCCGATCATGAAAGCCGGCGTGCCGAAGTGATTGGAAGTTTGTGCTTGCTTGTCTTCCACCCACGTAATGTTACGCGAGAGCGCGCTGAGGTTGCTGACAATCACGGTGCTGTCGCGTGCGGTGTACTCGTAAAATGCCGAATCGGCGATGCGGTCAATCGCATCGGTCAAGATACCGCCGACATGTCCTTGCCAGCTGACGGGGAAATTGGCGATGGAAAACGGGCTGATGTTCCATATCGGCGAAGCATAAATATCGTTGAACAACACAATATTGTCTATGCTTGAGTCAAAATTCGCATCGGGATTTACCAAACCGGGCTTAGCGGCTTTGAGCGCGTCCCAAAGATTGGATTCGTTGCCGACGATGCGGTAAACCGCGTCGTTTTCATAGCCCATATTGAGAATGACTTCGCCGTTTTCATAAATATACGGTGCGGCGTGACCGATGTAGAGCGCATCGTTAAAAAAGCCGTCGGCAAGGCTTTCGCGGTTTTTCGCCATGATGTTGGTCATGCCGCCGCCCAAGCTGTAACCCGTGACCAGCACGTCTTGTCCGCTTAAACCATTCGCCAGCGCAAAGTCTTTGACCACAGTGAGCAGCGGATCCATATTGGGTGCGATCGTGTTTTCATTCATCTGGAGGTAATCCAAAACATCGATCAGCGAATTCGTGCCCGCAAACACCACGCTTATCTGGGTGAGTTTGCCGCCCTCGTCATAATTGCCCAAAATTTTCGCTTGCGGTCCTGCGTCCATCATGCCCGTAATCGGGCTTGCGATCGGGTAGTAACCATAGCTGTCCAAAGTGTCCGCGGGCAGATTCAATTGTGTCGGCGTGATTTCGCGCCAGCTTTCAGGCAGCCTGACGTCGACCGGGTTCGGATAAAAACCACCGGATAATGCCGCATCGGCAAAAGACTGCACCAGAGTTTCCATCGGCAAACCCATCACGCCCGAAATCGTGCCGTGTACCGCCAGCTGCTTGGACAGTGAAAGCAAATCTGCCGCCTGCGTGCCGCTGTACTCTTTGTAATCAAACATTCCCATGAATTTCTCCTTGATGTTGGAAGTCAATCAAGAGTGCCCCTACTCCTTTTTCGGAGCGCTCCCTATGCTTTTGCCGCACGACAAAAAGCGTCGCTCATCATAAAACATGAGCAACGCTTCACCAAGTTAAATCAGTTATTTAACGATTGATTTAACTTTATGGTCAGTTAGGGATAATCTTGAACGGACGTTCAGGCAGCCTAAGAAGCTTCTGAAACTTCGTTTCAGAGGTTGCTTAAATCTTCGTGCCTTTATGCAGTGCCACCACGCCCGCACTCATATTGTGGTAATCCACCTGCGCGAAACCTGCGTCATGCATCATTTGCTTGAGCGTTTCTTGGTCGGGGTGCATACGGATGGATTCCGCCAAGTATTGATAACTGTCGGCGTCTTTGGCAATCAGCTTGCCGAAAGTCGGCAGAAATTTGAACGAATAGAAATCGTACAAGCCGCTCAACGGCTCGTACACTTTGGAAAATTCCAGCACCAAAAGCTGCCCGCCCGATTTGAGCACGCGGCACATTTCTTTGAGCGCGATGTCTTTGTGGGTCATGTTGCGTAGGCCGAAAGCGACCGACACCACATCGAAATAATTGTCCGGAAACGGCAGCTGTTCCGCGTCGCATTGCGCCACGGGCAAAATCGTGCCTTCGTTCAGCAGACGGTCACGACCGACGGTGAGCATGGAAGAGTTGATGTCGGTGAGCCACACTTCGCCTTCGCTGCCGGCGCGCTTTGCCCAACCGCGCGCCAAATCGCCCGTGCCGCCGGCAATGTCCAGCACTTTCGCGCCGCTTTTGACGCGGGCGGTATTGAGCGTGAACGATTTCCATAAACGATGCAGCCCCACCGACATCACATCGTTCATGATGTCGTATTTTTTGGCAACGGAATGAAAAACATCGGCGACTTTTTCCGATTTTTTGGCTTCATCGACGGTTTGGTAACCGAAATGGGTTTTTTCGCTCATAAGAGGCTCTTGATTGGCGGGAAAAACGACATTGTACCGTATTTCGATTTTTTTGTGGGCAGGCTGCCTTGACGTTCAGGCAGCCTGCAACCTATAATCCTCTGTGTTGTCCATTCTTCGCACACGACTTTAAGCAGTCGTTCTTTATTTTGGGGCAGTCGCCCGTTTTCATCCGTTCCGATTCAATTGCCGTGATGATTGCACCTGTGGTCAAGTGTGTGCTTTCCCTTTTCATTCCAAATCTTTTAATCTATGCACGTCTCCGAATTACAAACTTTGCACATTTCCAAATTGCTGGAAATGGCAGAAGAACACGGCATTGAAAATGCCAACCGTTTTCGCAAACAAGACTTAGTCTTTGCGATTGTCCGTCAAATGGTGAAAAACGGCGAAAGCTTCACCGGTAACGGCACGCTGGAAATCTTGCCCGACGGCTTTGGTTTTTTGCGCACCGCCGACACGTCTTATCTGGCAAGCCCTGACGATATTTACGTCAGCCCCAGTCAGATTCGCCGTTTTAACCTGCACACCGGCGACACGATCGAAGGCAGCGTGCGCACGCCGAAAGACAATGAACGGTATTTCGCGCTGGTCAAGCTCGACTCCATCAACGGCGACGACCCCGAAGTGTGCAAGCACAAAATCCTGTTTGAAAACCTGACCCCGCTTTTTCCGGACGAACATTTCCGTTTGGAGCGCGATATCCGTTCCGAAGAAAACATCACCGCACGCGCGATCGATTTGATTGCGCCGATCGGCAAGGGGCAACGCGCCTTGCTGGTTGCACCGCCGAAAACGGGTAAAACCGTGATGCTGCAAAACATTGCCCACGCGCTGACCGCGAATTATCCCGAAGTGGAGCTGATCGTTTTGCTGATTGACGAACGCCCCGAAGAAGTCACGGAAATGACGCGTTCGGTACGCGGCGAAGTGGTGTCTTCGACCTTTGACGAACCGGCGCAACGTCATGTGCAAGTCGCCGAAATGGTGATCGAAAAAGCCAAACGGCTGGTGGAGCACAAACGCGACGTGGTGATTTTGCTGGATTCGATCACCCGTTTGGCACGCGCTTACAATACCGTCGTGCCGGCATCGGGCAAAATCCTCACCGGCGGGGTGGACGCGAACGCGCTGCATCGCCCGAAACGCTTTTTCGGCGCGGCGCGCAATGTGGAAGAAGGCGGCTCGCTCACGATCATCGCCACGGCCTTGGTGGAAACCGGCAGCCGCATGGACGACGTGATTTATGAGGAATTCAAAGGCACGGGCAATATGGAGCTGCATTTGGAACGCCGTCTGGCGGAAAAACGCACCTTCCCCGCGATCAGCATCAACCGCTCCGGCACACGCCGCGAAGAGCTGCTGATTCCGAACGAGCAACTGCAAAAAATGTGGCTGCTGCGTAAATTCCTGCACCCGATGGACGATGTCGAAGCGATGGAATTTTTACGCGATAAATTAAAACAGTCGAAAAACAATTCTGATTTTTTTGATTTGATGCGGCGTTAAGTGGTATTGAATCAACAAAGCGGAAGCGGTCAAAACGTTTCCGCTTTGTTGATTGTGTACGGCACGTTTTCAGGCAGCCTGAAAACGTCAAAGAGTTTGCTATACTTGAATGAGGTAAAGGTTTGCACTATGGCGAACCTTTTTTATTGAATGTTTAGGCGATATTGACGCGATTTTTGTTTTGAGTATTTTCAATATTGCCCAAACCCAAAACGTAAAAAACCAAGTAAACCTTTATTTCATCCGCCTATCCCCTTGAAGCAGCCGTTCAACAAGGCGTTTTTGCGGAGAAAAGGGCTTGCCTGTTTGAGCATTTGCAAAGCAAATGCGAGTTCAAGCCCGCCGCAAAAATGGCTTTTTGAATGGAAGTTTGGCGCAGCCAAACCTGCGCCGTGGGGTCGTCTTTCTTTGCTTACTTTCTTTGACGAAGCAAAGAAAGTGGGAGGTTTTGAGTAATTTTGGCGAGTGGATTTTATTGCTATTTTTGTGGCAGACAAGGAACGGCTATAAGGCAATAGTGGTTCTATTGCCTTATAGGTGTGACGCAGTATGACGTAAAAAGAGCAGTGAAAGCCGCCGTCACAAGTTGCTCAGAACCTCCCCATGCCCGTGCGGCAATGAAGCACAAAGTAAACAGCTTCTGTAAAACAATACAGGCTGCCTGAAACCTTTACATTATTCAGGCAGCCTGAAAGTATCGGGCAATTTGTTATACTGCATGCCTTTATTTTTATCCAAACAAAGCCTGTATCGTGCCAGCCCGCTTTCAGGCAGCCTTTGATTATGATTGACCCCAAAACATTAACCCATGAAACCCTTCCCGTTTAAGCCCAAACTGTTCACCACCCTGCAAAGCTATTCCACGGCGACATTGTTGTCCGATGTGATGGCGGGTGTGATTGTGGGCATTGTGGCTTTGCCGCTGGCGATTGCGTTTGCGATCGCCTCGGGTTTAAGCCCCGAAAAAGGCATCATCACCGCGATCATTGCCGGATTTGTGATTTCGTTTTTGGGCGGCAGTCGGGTGCAGATCGGCGGGCCTACCGGCGCGTTCATCGTGATCGTGTTCGGCGTGGTGCAGCAGTACGGCGAGCAGGGTTTGATTGTGGCGACTTTAATGGCGGGCGTGATGTTGCTTTTGATGGGCTTGTTACGCCTCGGCACGGTGATTAAGTTTATTCCGTACCCGATTATTGTCGGCTTTACCGCCGGTATTGCGCTGACGATTTTTACCACGCAGATTGCCGACGTGTTCGGCTTGCGTTTTGGCGGTGCGAAAGTCCCGGGGGACTTTATCGGCAAATGGCAGCTGTACTGGCAGTACGCCCATACCATTAACGGGTGGAACACCGTGATTGCCTTGGCCAGCATCGTGCTGATTGCCAAATCGGGGCAATACATCAAAAAAATCCCGGGTTCATTAATCGTGATTGTGATGATGACGCCGCTGGTGCTTTTGTTGCGCTGGCTGGGCGTGGAGGGCATTGACACCATCGGCGATCGCTTTGCGATTCATGCCAATGTACCGGCGGCGCAAGTGCCGCCTTTGAGCTGGGACGTGATCCGTAACCTGTTTCCGGTGGCGGTGACGATTGCGATTTTGGGCGCGATCGAGTCGCTGCTCTCGGCATCGGTGGCGGACGGCGCGATCGGCGACCGCCACGACTCCAACACCGAACTCTTGGCGCAAGGCGCGGCCAACATCATTACCCCGTTTTTCGGCGGCATGCCTGCTACGGGCGCGATTGCGCGCACCATGACCAACATCAATAACGGCGGCAAAACACCGATAGCAGGCATCGTCCACGCGCTGGTATTGTTGTTGATTTTTCTGTTTTTAATGCCCTTGGCGCAATACATACCGATGGCGACGCTGGCGGGCGTGCTGGTGATTGTCGCGTACAACATGAGCGAATGGCGCAGCTTCAAAGTGCTGCTGTCCGCACCGCGCTCGGATGTGGTGGTGCTGCTGGTGACGTTTTTACTGACGGTGCTGTTTGACCTGACTGTGGCGATCCAAACCGGACTGCTGATCGCCTGCGTGCTGTTTATGAAACGCGTGATGGAAACCACCGAAATTTCCGTGATCAGCGACGCCATGCTGGAAGAAGAAAATGCCGACGGCTTCTTCCCCAAAACCCTGCCTGAACTGCCGATCGGCGTCAAAATTTACGAAATCAACGGCCCGTATTTTTTCGGGATCGCGACCAAGTTTGAAGAAGTGGCGGCGATGCTCGGCGACCGTCCGCACGTGCGCATTATCCGCATGCGGAAAGTACCGTTTATCGACTCCACCGGCATTCATAATCTGGCAAGCCTATGCCGCCGCAGCCGCGAAGAAGGCACGGACATCGTGCTGTCCGAAGTGAACGCAGTGGTCAGTGCCGCACTGGAAAAATCAGGCCTGTACCTGCTGCTCGGGCAGAAAAACATTTGCCCCGATATTGACGCGGCACTCTTACGCGCACGGGAAATTCAAGCGCAATGGCAGCCTGAAACCGCCGCCGATACCGCAGCTTAAGCTGACGTTGACAAAAAACACCGCCGATGATTCGGCGGTGTTTTCGATTGATTTCAATAGGTATTTTAATCTTGCGGCGTGGCAAAAGCCGTTACCGCAGCGGTATTGACCAAAGCGGTGCAGCTGATGTTTTTATCGATGCGTTTGACCAGCCCTGCCAGCACTTTGCCCGGACCGCATTCCGCGCTGCGGGTGATGCCTTCCGCCGCCAGTTTCTGCACGCTTTCCGTCCAGCGCACGGGGGAATACAGTTGGCGTACCAGTGCGTCTTTAATCTGTGCCACGTCTTGATAAGAGGCGACATCGGCATTGTGCAGCACACGGATTTCAGGCTGCCTGAAGGTAATGTCGTTTAAGGCGAGTGCGAGCTTTGCGGCGGCGGGTTTCATCAGCGCGCAGTGCGACGGCACGGATACGGGTAAGGGCAGTGCGTGTTTTGCGCCTTGCTCTTGTGCCAGTGCCATGGCGCGGTTCACCGCGGCGGCGTGTCCGGCAATCACCACTTGTGCGGGTGAGTTGAAATTCACCGCTTCCACGATTTCGTCGCCTGCCGCTTGTGCGCACACGGCGCGCACGGTGTCGTCGTCCAGCCCGAGGATCGCCGCCATTGCGCCCGTGCCTTGCGGTACGGCGTCTTGCATCAGTTGGGCGCGCAATTGCACCAAACGCACCGCGTCGGCAAAGTCGAGGCTGCCTGCAACAACCAAGGCGGTGTATTCGCCCAAGCTGTGCCCTGCGGTGACGGAGGGTGCTGCGCCGCCGACTTCCCGATAAGCACGGTACGTCGCCACGCCGGCGGTGAGCATTAAGGGCTGGGTATTGACGGTTTCGTTCAGCAGCGTGGCGTCGTCGCCGGTCATCATCGCCCACAGGTCGCGCCCGAGGATGGCGGAGGCTTCGTCAAAAGTCTGTTTGACGACGGCTTGTTCGGCAAAGCCCGACATCATGTTCAAGCTCTGCGAGCCTTGTCCGGGAAAGAAAAATGCACAGGTCATGGTTTATCCTTTGTATCAAACAATTCAGGCTGCCTGAATCAATGTTGCAGCAATTGGTTCAAAAACTGGCGTGCGCGTTCGTGTTGCGGGTTTTGGAAAAAATCATTAGGCGGCGCTTCTTCCAAAATCTGCCCGTGGTCGAGGAAAATAATGCGGTCGGCCACTTCGCGCGCAAACCCCATTTCATGGGTGACGATCATCATGGTCATGCCGGAATGGGCAAGGTCTTTCATCACTTTGAGCACTTCGCCCACCATTTCGGGGTCGAGCGCGGAGGTGGGTTCGTCAAACAGCATAATGCGCGGGCTCATCGCCAAACCACGGGCAATCGCGACCCGTTGCTGCTGTCCGCCGGACAGTTGCGCCGGAAAAGCGTCGCGTTTATGGGACAGCCCAACTTTTTCTAACAGCGCGAGTGCGGTTTCCTGTGCTTGGGCGCGGCTTTGTTTTTTGACCTTCATCGGCGAGAGAATAATATTGTCCAGCACGGATAAATGCGGATACAAATTAAAGTGTTGGAACACAAAGCCGACTTCGGCACGCACCGCGTTCAGATCGGTTTTCGGGTCGGTGACGCAAACGCCGTTGACGAAAATTTCGCCTGATTGGATTTTTTCCAGTTGATTGACGGTGCGGATCAGGGTGGATTTACCGCTGCCTGAAGGCCCGCACACCACGACGACTTCGCCGGCGGCGACGTTCAGCGTGATGCCGTCCAAAACATGCAGGTCTTTGAAATTTTTATGGACATTTTTGAATTGAATCATGGTGTGTTCCGTGTCGGGCAAAGTTCGTCTTTATAAGGGCGGTTATTATCCCCGATTTTGATTTTTTTCACAGAGAAAATTGCTTAAGGCAACATAAACTTGCGGTGCAATGTCTTCGGCGCGCTGCGTCGGGTCGATGTCCAATGCGGCGAAATCTTCATCGGTGACGAGGTCTTTGAGGTTATTGCGTAAGGTTTTGCGGCGCATGGCAAAGGCGCGGGCGAGTAACTGCGCCAACGCGTCAAAATCATGCGCGATGCCGATGCGGCCTGCTTGCGGAATCATGCGTACCACGGCGGAATCCACCTTCGGCGCGGGGTCAAACGCGGCAGGCGGTACGTCCAGCAGTTTTTCCATATCGAAAAAATACTGCAACACCACGCTTAAGCGGCCGTAATCTTTGCCGCCCGGCGCAGCGCACATGCGTTCAACCACTTCTTTTTGCAGCATAAAGTGCATTTCTGCGATTTCATCAACGTAAGCCGTGAGTTTGAACAATAAAGGCGTGGAAATATTGTAGGGCAGATTACCCACGATTTTTTTACGTCCGCCAATGGTGCCGAAATCAAACTGCAACACGTCGCCTTGGTGAATGCTCAGTTTGTCGGCAAACGGTAAACGATGAAGCCGCGCCACAATGTCGCGGTCGATTTCAATCACGTGCAGGCGGTTCAGTTGCGCCGCCAGCGGCGCGGTGATCGCTGCCAAACCGGGGCCGATTTCGATCACGATATCGTCAGGCTGTGGTCGCACCGCGCGCACGATGTCGGCGATGATGCGGCTGTCTTGCAGGAAGTTTTGCCCGAAACGTTTGCGGGCGCGATGGTCGTTCATACGGTTTCCGTGGGGTGGTCGAGGGCGACAAAGCCGTGTACGCCGGCGGCAAACAAGGCGGCGCGTTGCGCGGCATCGGCATTCACCGCCAGTACAGGCAGGCTCACGCCTTCATGCAAAAGCTGCAACAATTCCTGCTGATCGCCCAACCATAACACTGCGGCGGCATCTTGTACCGTCAGCCATTCGCGGCGGTTGCGTGCCGTCAGCCAATACGGTGCGGTGAGGTCGGACGGCGGACGGGCGGTGTCAAACAGTTGCGCCGCCTGCGGTGCGAGCGATTGCCGTGCGGCAGGCAGGGCGTGCCAGTGACCGTGATCATCGTGCAAGCCGTATTGCAGGCTGCCTGAAAGCGCAGTCGGTATGTTCAGCGCGTGCATGATGGTTTCATTGCCGGGCAGCATGGGGGCGACCGTCGGTGCGTACGGATTTTGCCATGAGAGCGTTTGCCCTTCGCGCGGCACGGGTTCGCCCGACCATGCGTCGGCAGGTACGCGCAAAATATGCAGGGTAATGCGCGCGTCGGCACGCTCCCGTTCCAAGGTCA
The DNA here is from genome assembly GCA_030538055.1 of Neisseria sp. GTDB lineage: Bacteria > Pseudomonadota > Gammaproteobacteria > Burkholderiales > Neisseriaceae > RGIG9985. Next base: position 26,603 of record JAUNUS010000019.1, on the reverse strand, counting down.
GCCACGGACGGGCGTGATGAACGGTGACGCCGATTTCTTCATCAAACTCACGCGCCAAGGCTGCCTGAAAGCTTTCGCCCTCTTCGACTTTACCGCCGGGAAACTCCCAATAACCGGCAAAGCTTTTGTCCGCAGGACGGCTCGCCAGCAGCATTTGCCCCGCTTTATCAAACAAAACGCCTGCGACCACAACATACGCAGGCTTGGCGGTTTCAGGCAGCGTGTCAGGCATATTCGGCAATCGCAAACGCCAACACTTTTTCGCCTTCGTCGCTGATGCTTAAATGCACCGCACCGATGCGCCGTGCGCGCAGCCATTTTTTCAGCGGCGGCAGGCATAAAAATTCAGGCTTGCCGTTTTGGTCATGCAGCACGGCGATGTTGGACAACGTCACGGGCGAACGCAACCCGGTATGCACGGCTTTGGAAAAAGCTTCTTTGGCGGCGAAACGTTTCGCCAGATACGCCACGGGCTGCGTCGGCGGCGATTGCGTCCACTCCAGCCATTCGGGCTGCGACAGAATTTTCTGGGCAAACGCCTCGCCATAACGCTCATAAAGGCGTTCGATGCGCGCCGTCTCCACCATGTCCGTACCGATACCGTAAATCATATTGTGCTTACCCTCTATCTGCTCTGCAACCCGTAAAGGTTTAGATTGTAACAAAGATTATCCTTACCGAGTGCATCAGCCCGATTGATGGTTGGAGGCTGCCTGAATGTTTTTTTGCCGCTTATTCGGCAATTGCATTCGGGCTGACCAAAATACCGTCTTCGTCGCAATACACAAAATCGCCGGCGTGAAAGGTGACGTTACCGAAGCTCACCGCCACATCGCATTCGCCCGTGCCGGCTTTGCCGGATTTTTTCGGGTTCGTACCCAATGCTTTGATGCCGAAATCCATCTCGCCGATGGCCGCGCTGTCGCGAATCACGCCGTACACAATCGCACCCGCCCAGCCGTTTTTGCGCCCTGCCTCGGCGATTTGGTCGCCAATCAGCGCGCTGTACAGCGAGCCTGCGCCGTCCACCACCAGCACTTCACCGTCGGACGGGGTGTTCAGGGTTTGTTTGACGAGTGCGTTGTCTTGCAGGCAGCGAATGGTGCGGACGCGCCCGCAAAAGCGTTTGCGCTGCCCGAAGGTTTTGAATTGGATTTCGCACGACGGAGTGTCGGGGGCGATGTCAATCAGGTCGGCGGTGGCAAAGTCGGTCATGGTGTTCTCCTTGTTGATGTCGGGGTTATGTTGTTTTCGCCTGCGTTTGAGGCTACCTGAAAGGTTCTTAAAACAATGCTTCCAGCGCAGGGAAAAGTTCGCGCTCTTCAAAGCGCACATGCTCGCGCAACGCTTGGGCGAAAATCAGTTGTTGTTCATGCCGCTCGGCAGCGGCGATCAAGGCGCGTAAGTTTTGGTGTTGCTCCTCAAAGGTGATGCGTAAAACTTCAGGCAGCCTTGGCCAATAAGGTGCGAATTGGGTTTCTTCCGCCGCGAAGTGTTCGAGTAGGGCGGCGGCTTCTTTGTGCATGGCGGCAGCATGGTCGTCCTGCGGAGCTTGGATAATGCGTTTGGCCAGCACCAGCGCGCTATGGTGTTCGCGTGAAAAGGTGATGAGTTGTTCATGCCGTTTCATCGGGATGTCCTTATTTTTCAGGCAGCCTTGACGCTGCCTGAATGTTTATCCAAAGCCGATGCTTACTCGGCGGTAATCGGGATAATCCCGATTTTTTTCTGCCATTCTTTGGGGGCGATGGCGTGAACCGAAGTGCCGCTGCTGTCCACGGCAACGGTGACGGGCATGTCTTTGACCTCGAATTCGTAAATCGCTTCCATGCCCAGCTCGGGGAAGGCCACCACACGTGCAGATTTAATCGCTTTGGACACAAGGTAAGCCGAACCGCCCACCGCCATCAGGTAAACCGCTTGGTTATCGCGAATCGCGTCAATCGCGGTTTGTCCGCGTTCGGATTTGCCGATCATGCCGATCAGTCCGGTTTGTTCCAGCATTTGACGGGTGAATTTGTCCATGCGCGTGGCGGTGGTCGGGCCGGCGGGGCCGACGGCTTCGTCACGTACCGGATCGACAGGGCCGACGTAATAAATCACGCGGTTGGTGAAATCCACGGGCAGTTTTTCGCCGCTGTTGAGCATATCGGTCATGCGTTTGTGGGCGGCGTCGCGGCCGGTGAGGATTTTACCGTTCAAGAGCAGCACGTCACCGATTTTCCACGTGGCGACTTCTTCGCGGCTGAGGGTGTCGAGATTGACCCGTTTACCGTTTTTGTTTTCATAATGAATGTCGGGCCAATCGTCCAAGCTGGGCGGGGTGAGTTTTGCCGCACCGCTGCCGTCCAAGGTGAAATGCACGTGACGGGTGGCGGCGCAGTTCGGAATCATTGCCACGGGTTTGGAAGCGGCATGGGTCGGGTAATCCAGAATTTTCACGTCCAACACCGTGGTCAAACCGCCCAAGCCTTGCGCGCCGATGCCCAAGGCATTGACTTTTTCAAATAATTCAAGGCGTAAGGCCTCAACCGTGGAAAGCTCCGCGCCGCTTTTGGCTTTGGCTTGCAGCTTGTGAATATCGACGTGACCCATTAAGGATTCTTTCGCCAGCAGGGCGGCTTTTTCAGGCGTGCCGCCGATGCCGATGCCCAAAATGCCCGGCGGACACCAGCCCGCACCCATTTCGGGTACGGTTTTCAGCACCCAATCGACAATCGAATCGGAAGGATTCAGCATGGCGAATTTGGATTTGTTTTCCGAACCGCCGCCTTTGGCGGCGCAGGTGACTTCGACTTTGTCGCCCGCCACGATTTCATAATGCACCACCGCAGGGGTGTTGTCTTTGCTGTTTTGGCGTTTGCCGGCGGGGTCGAGCAGCACCGAGGCGCGCAGTTTATTGTCCGGCCAAGTGTAGGCGCGGCGCACGCCTTCATTGATCATGTCTTGCACGCTCATGTCCGCGTCCCAACGCACGTCCATGCCCACTTTCAAAAACACCACGGCGATGCCGGTGTCCTGACAAATCGGGCGGTGACCTTCGGCGCACATGCGGCTGTTGGCAAGAATTTGGGTGATGGCATCGCGTGCGGCGGGGTTTTCTTCTTTGTCCAAAGCTTCTTTCATCGCGTCGATAAAGTCTTTCGGATGATAGTAGCTGATGAATTGAAACGCATCGGCAATGCTTTGAATAAAATCGTCTTGTTTGATGATCGTCATGGTGTGTTCTCGTTTTCGCGTTACTGTTTTGAATGAATTGAAGGTTCGTATTCTAACGATGTTTTGCAAAGTGTGCAGCCGGAAATGATGTTTCAGGCAGCCTGAAAATGTGAGAAAACCGAGGAATCATCCTCGGTTCTTGATGTTTGAAGGCTGCCTGAAAGGGCAGTCTATCGGTTTCAGGCAGCCTTTTCGCCGCCGAACGATTCGTATGCCATCAATGCTTCGGCTGCAGTCATCAAAGACGGGCCGCCGCCCATGTACACCGAAACTTGCACCATTTCCATGAATTCGGCGCGGGTGCAGCCGAGTTTCACCAATGCTTTGGCGTGAAAGGCCAGGCAGCCTTGGCAACGGGCGGCAATGCCGATCGCCAAAGCGATCAGTTCTTTTTGTTTGGGCGAAAGTGCGCCGTCAGCCAATGCGCCTTGGGCTAATTGCCCGAAGCCTTTCATGGTTTCGGGGATTTCGCGGCGGAAATCGGCGAGTTTGGCGTTCAGTTCGTTGGTTAATTCGGGGTAATCGTGACTCATGAGGGCTCCTTAGTTCAGATAAAACTGATATTTATATGAAAAAATAACGGAACACGCAGGGCGCATTCCGTTTGATGAATTTACTTGGTTTTGCAGGTAGACATGCCGAGCAAACGGTACAGGGGACAGAAGCCGATCAGAGCGGTTGCCAAAGGCACAACGCCAATCCAGCCCCATACGCCGATTTGACCCATCAAGGTTAAAGCGATCAAAGCGACACCCACAACGACACGCAGCAGACGGTCGATATTGCCGATATTTTTCATAACGATTTCCTTATCAATGAATGAAACATCAGGAACGGTTCCACGGCATACACATCAAGAGCCGCGCCATTCCGCAAAAGCCGGTGATGCCGGCGAACATTAACCCTGCGCCGACAAAGGCGGAGAGAAAATAAAACCAAGGCGAGACAAATGCGCCGAGGATTACCCCCAGCAGCACCAGCAAGCCTGCGGCAATTTGCACTTGGCGCATGATGTCCAGCGGCTCACCCGCTTTCTTTTCGACCGGCAGACCGGCGCGTTCCCACGCGTTCATGCCGCCTTGCAGCAGATACACTTGTGCGCAATCGCAGGCGCATTTTTCGAGAAAGGCGGCATTGTGACGGGTTCTCATGCCGGAGAGGCAGGAAAAAATCACGGGTTTGCCTGCGGGCAGATCGAGCGAACTCATGTTATCACGCGGAATACAAACCGAATCGGTGATGTGTTTGCGGTCGAACTCGCGCTGACAGCGGATATCGACCACGACTGCGCCGTTTTTAACCAGCTCGGCGGCTTCTTGCGGGGTAATGGATTGAATGCTCATGAAATGATGGTATGTTTTAAGAAAGATTTTAAGGACAGAACGATTCTTTCAAAACGGCAATCACGCGCACCACTTTTTCGTCACAAATGCGGTAATACAAGGTTTGCGCATCACGGCGGTACGTGACCATGCCTTCTTCGCGCATTTTCGCCAAGTGCTGTGATAAGGCGGATTGGCTTAAGGTGGTGTGTTCGTTGATTTGTCCGACGTTCATTTCGCCGTGCTTGAGCAATAAACACAGCACTTGCAGGCGGTGTTGATTACCCAAGGCGCGTAGAAAGTCGGCAGCGCGATCTGCGTTTTCTTCGAAAGAAAAATTCTGCAAATTCATTTTTGTTACCTTTCTAATTTAGGTTGATCTGAAATTTTTGTCAAGTTAAAGCGGATGTTTGTGTGCGACGCACTAAAAATCACCCCATAAGGTTTGTAATGCCGCCATGGCGGCAATACCGGCGGTTTCGGTACGCAAAATACGCGCCCCTAGTTTCAGTGGGGCAAATCCTGCCGTGATCGCCGCCTGCTCTTCGTTTGGCGCCAGTCCGCCCTCCGCGCCGATCAGCAGGCTGATGCGTTGCGGCACTGCAACAACATCACGCAGACGCAGTGTGCCGGCAGGTGATAAGACATACCGCGCATCGGCGGCCGGTAAGTCGTTGAGCAAGGATTCCAGCTTTTGCAGGGGCAAAATACGGGGGACATGATTGCGGCCGCATTGTTCGCACGCGGCGATCGCGATTTCCTGCCAACGCGCCATGCGTCGTGCGGCGCGTTCATCGTTCAAACGCACATTATTGTGGGCGCAAACCACGGGCTGAATCGCATGCACGCCCAATTCGACGCATTTTTGCACGGTAAAATCCATGCGCTCGCCGGTGGAGATGGCCTGCATCAAGGTGATTTCCAGCGGCGATTCGCGAGACGGCGCAGCAACGGAGATCAGTTGTGCCGTGGCGTGGCGCTTGTCGATAAGGTTCAGCGCGGCGCGAAACTCTTGACCGTTACCGTTAAATAAAGTGATGTTTTCGCCGTCTTTCAAGCGCAAAACTTTAATGTGGCGCGTGATGTTTTCAGGCAGCCTGAAAACGTCGCCACAGTTGAGCTCTTGTGCAATGAAAAATCGCGGCATATTCATTATTAAGGATTAAACAAGGCAGTCATTATAGCGACTTTTAATGATAGGGAAAGCCATATTGAGGAAATATTGTTGGGGCAGGACGGATGAAGGTCATACTCCCAGATAATTTTCACGATGCGGCAGCCAGCGTTGCAAGTGGCGACGGACGATTGCCGGCTGCTCGACAATCAACTGCGGCGCGTAAGCACGGGCGTGTTCGAGCAGCGGCAAATCTTCGTCCAGATTGGCAAAACGCAGCAGCGGCACGCCGCTTTGCCGTGCGCCGAGAAATTCGCCCGGCCCGCGTAAATTCAAATCCTGACGGGCGATTTCAAAGCCGTCGGTGTGCTCGAAAATCACCTTCAGCCGCGCTTTGGCCAGCTCGCTCAAGGGTTCGGCAAACATCAGCACGCACACGCTTTTGCTCGTGCCGCGCCCGACGCGCCCGCGCAGCTGGTGCAGTTGCGACAAGCCCATGCGCTCGGCGTGTTCGATCACCATCAGCGCGGCGTTCGGCACGTCCACCCCGACTTCGATCACCGTGGTCGCCACCAGAATATTCAGGCTGCCTGCCACAAAATCCGCCATCACCGCCGCCTTTTCCGCCGCTTTCATGCGCCCGTGCACCAGCCCGACACGCAAATCGGGGAAAGTGCGGCTTAGATTTTCAAATGTTTCGGTAGCGGTTTTCAGTTGCAGCACTTCGGATTCTTCAATCAAGGGGCACACCCAGTACACTTGTTGCCCTGCTGCCACCGTGCGGCGCACGAAGCGTTCGACTTCGGCGCGGCGTGCGCTGTTGATGAGCTTGGTCTGAATCGGGGTGCGTCCGGGCGGCAGTTCGTCAATCACCGACACGTCCAAATCGGCAAAAAAACTCATCGCCAAGGTGCGCGGAATCGGCGTGGCGGACATCATCAGCTGATGCACGTCTTGACCTTTGTTTTTTAAGGCCAAGCGCTGGGTCACGCCGAAACGGTGCTGCTCGTCCACCATCACCAAACCCAAACGGTCAAACGCCACGTCCTGCTGAAACAGCGCGTGCGTGCCGACCGCAAAACGGATTTCGCCGGAAGCCAAGGCGGCTTTGACCGCATCTTTTTGCTTTTTTTTCAGGCTGCCTGAAAGATGCGCCAAGGGTATATTTAACGGCGCAAACCATTGTTGGAATTTCAAAAAATGCTGCTCGGCAAGGATTTCGGTCGGTGCCATCAAGGCTGCCTGAAAGCCCGCTTCCAGCGCGGTCAATGCCGCCAAAGCCGCGACAATGGTTTTGCCCGAACCGACATCACCTTGCAATAAACGGTGCATCGGGTGCGTCGCGTTCAAATCGTCACGGATTTCTTGCAGGCAGCGTTGTTGCGCCGCGGTCAGGGCGAACGGCAATTGCTGCGTCAGTTGCGCGCTTAAATGACCGTCGCCGCGCAGCGGCACGGCTGTCGCCGCCATGCGCCGTTCACGCGCCAAACGCATGGACAATTGCTGCGCCAAAAGCTCGTCAAACTTTAACCGCCGCCACGCGGGCAATGCGCCGTTGTGCAAATCCGCCTGCGAATATTCGGGCGGCGGCGCGTGCAACAACTGCACCGCATCGGCAAATGAAGGTAAAGATAAAGCGGATAACAAGCTTTCAGGCAGCGTATCGTCCAACTGCACCTGTTTTAAGGCTGCCTGAATCAGGCGGCGCAAAGTCGGCTGGGTCAAACCCGCCACCGTCGGGTAAATCGGGGTCAACGTTTCTGCCAAACCCGCACCGTCGGCGGCTTTGACCTTCGGATGCACCATTTCGTACCCGAAAAAACCTTGCCGCACTTCGCCCAAAGCACGAATGCTTTTGCCGCGTGCCATTTGCTGCTGCTGGCTCGGATAAAAATGCAGAAAACGCAAAAAAATCACCCGTTCGGCAGCATCTTGTACCTGCACCACCAGCTGGCGGCGCGGGCGAAACTGTACTTCCTGCGCCGTGACCGTGCCTTCGATCAGGCAGCTTGCCCCGACTTGCACGTCCGCCAAGGGCGTGATGCGCGTTTCGTCCTCATAGCGCAAAGGCAAATGCAACACCAAATCCCACAGCGTATGCAGCTGCAACTTTTCCAGTTTGGCAGCGGTCGCGGCGGAGATATTGAGCTGTTTACAGGTAGCGTCGTCCATGATTTTTGGGTCAGTTCGGCGGTGAAAACAAGAGATTAAGGTTAATCTTTATCCGATGTTGAGGCAAGCATGTTGTGCGGCGATATCGGCCGTGGTTCCACGCGGTGCTGCCCCGACCCTATGTACGAGCAGGATAGTTAAGGATGAAAGGGTGATTGCTTGAGGTTTTAATGATATGGGATTGATTGGATAGAATTTCATCATGATGTCGCCTTGGCGATATATTTGCATTTGGCAACGGTGTAATTATAATGTCCGTGTCGCAACACGACACTTTTTTAATCATTGAAGGGATTCACCATGAATTTAAATGCACCGACGTCCGTTTCTTGGCTGATTGCCGTTATTCTGGGCGCGCTTGGCATCATCGGCACCTTTGTCAGCATCCCTGTGGTATCCGCCTATGCGCTGTGGCTGGCGGTTGCGGGCTGGGGTCTGCTGGTTGCCGCTACCTTGTTAAAAGGGCTGTAAACTTAAGTTTTACCCCTAAAGATACGTCAAGCTGCGGAACACACCGCAGCTTTTTTATTGGATGAATCCGATACGGCTGCCTGAATAAAAATCGCCGAGAATACCGGATAATCTTCTCGGCGATTAGATGATCAGGAATGAATGATTTAAGCCGATTTCTTTTGAATCAGCTCCACCTTATAACCGTCGGGGTCTTCAATAAAGGCAATCACAGTCGTGCCGTGCATCATCGGGCCGGCTTCGCGCGTGACTTTGCCGCCTTTGGCGCGCACCGCATCGCAAGCGGCGGCGGCATCATCCACTTCAATCGCAATATGCCCGTAAGCCGTGCCGATGTCGTAGGCTGCCGTGTCCCAGTTATGGGTGAGTTCCAGCACGGTGTGCGCGGCTTCTTCGCCATAGCCGACAAAAGCCAAGGTAAAACGGCCGCCGGGATAGTCTTCTTTACGCAGCAGTTTCATGCCCATGACTTCGGTGTAAAAAGCCAGAGATTTGTCCAAATTGCCGACGCGCAGCATGGTGTGCAGTAAACGCATGGGGTGTCCTTTCTTTATCGAGCATAAACGCGATGCAGCATACGCGCTGTCGCATCCAAAGTCCAGCCGAGCAAGCCGATCAGCACAATCGCGGCGGTCAGCTCGTGGTACGCCAGCCGATCGCGCGTATCGAGAATAAAATAGCCCAAACCGCTGTTCACGCCCAACATTTCGCAGGGCACCAGCACAATCCACAACACCCCCACCGCCAAACGCACGCCGGTCAAGATTTGCCCGAAAATCGCAGGCAGCACGATATGGCGCAAGGTTTCCCCGCGCGTGGCGGATAAAGACTGCCCCAGCTGCAACCACGCCGGATTGATGGCGCGCACGCCGGCGGCGGTATTGAGCATGATCGGCCACACGGCGGCGAAAAACAGCAAAAAGTAAATCGGCGCATCGCCCACGCCAAACAGCATCACCGCCACCGGCATCCATGACAAAGGCGAAATCATGCGCAGCCATTGAAACGCACCGCTGCTCATCTGCTCAAAACGCGGCGAAAAGCCCACCAGCAAACCCAACGGCACGCCGACGGTCAAAGCCGCCAATAAACCGACCGCCACCCGCTGCAAACTGGCAAACATATGGACGTAAATTTCCGACCCCGACAATAACCGCCCCAAAGCCGACAAGGCCGCAGACGGCGCCAGCGCGGCGGCGATGGGTAGGGATTGCGCCAAAACCCCTACGCCGATGTGCCACAACAACAATAAAATCAATAATCCTACAAGGGGTAAACAATATTTCATTTCAGGCAGCCAATGTTTCAATGCGGGATAAGCTTTCAGGCAGCCTGAAGGCTTCCCGTGCGTTCAATTGTTGCAAAGCGGTGCGGACAAAGCGGTCATCGACGAGTTCGGCGGCGGCCTGTTGCGGATGAAGCCCGTGCAAGAATGCGTTATCCCCTGCGATATGGGTAGTTTTGAGGAGCTCAATCATTTTTTCGGCATAAGAAGCAAAGGGATAGGGCTGAAAGTCAATCCGTTCTTGCTGCCATTCGGGGTGGCGGATCGCGCCGGTTGCGATGTATTGCTGCCATGCGGTTTTTTCGGGCGCGAGCACGCGGGTCAAGACGGCGGTCTCGTGCGGCGTGTAGCGGTTCGCGCCGTTTTTCGAGAGTAGTTCGGCGGTTTCGAGGCGGTTTTGATTGCTCCACAATTGCGCTTTGACGAGCGCGGTGACGATGCTTTGCACCCATTCGGGGCGTTGTTGAATATCGTGTTCGTGCATCAGGCTCACGCAGCAGGCGTGGTCGCGCCACACGTCCGCGCTGAAGCGCAACACTTTGCCCACGCCTGCGTTTTCGGCGGCGGCATTGAACGGCTCAGCGACGATGAAGCCGGCAATGGTTTTCGCCGCCAGAGCCGCGACCATATCGGACGGCGGCATGACCAAGAGTTGCACTTCGTTTGCCTGCGGTGCGGCTTCGGTGACGCTTAAACCGTTGGCACGCAAAAGATATTGCAAAACAATATTATGAATGGAATACCAAAAAGGAATGGCGACGGTCTTGCCGCCCAAGGCGCGCACGCTGTCGATTTCAGGCAGCACGGTCAATGCCGAGCCTGCCAAATGGTTGAACATCACGGTTTTCACGGGCGCGCGGCTGCCGTAACGCGCCCACACCGTCATCGGCGACAGCAGGTGAATCAGATTGACCTGACCGCTGAGGAACGCCTCGATCAGCTGCGCCCAACTGCGAAACAGAACGGGTTGTTGCACCTCGATGCCCGCTTCGGCAAAAAAACCTTGCCCGTGCGCCACCAAAAGCGGCGTGGCATCGGTGATCGGCAGATAGCCGATGCGCAAAGGCGCGTTCGGCTGTAAGGCGGAGCGTTCGGAGCAGGCTTGCAGCAAAGGCAGCGCACCGCCTGCGCTAAACAGTGTGGCGAGTTTGATAAATTCACGGCGTGAAAGCATGGGATTTTCCTTAATGTGTTGTGTGGTTTTTTTTCAGGCAGCCTGAATCTCAAAGGCAGCCTGAAAAGTGTTTTATTGCTGTCATTCAAAATGGTTTCAAATCATGATGTGGGTCAAGATTTTTTGAGTGATGCAGAAATCTTGTTTCAGGCAGCCTGTATTACTTTGCAGAAGCTGATCACTTCGCGCTCTATCGCCGCGCGGCGACCTACTTTCTTTGCTTCGCCAAAGAAAGTAGGCAAAGAAAGGCGACCCCGCGGCGCAGGTTTGGCTGCGCCAAACTTCCCGTTCAAAAAGCCATTTTTGCGGCGGGCTTGAACTCGCGTCGGCTTTCGCCGCCACTCAAACATGCAAGCCCTTTTTTCCGCAAAAACGCCTTTTTGAACGGCTGCTTCAAGGGGTTGGGCAGATGAAATAAAAGTTTCTTCAGATTTCACGCTTTGGGTTTGAGTCATATTGAAATACTCAAAATAAAACTTATAAACATTTAACCTGCTGAAAGATATGTTTTTTATTTTGATAAACCCTTTTCAGGCTGCCTGAAAGCCTAAATCACAAATTCCACCGTTTCGCTTTGCTCATCATGCTGCCGTGCATTGTCCAGCGCGGCGAGAATGTCGGCGCGTAACACGCCCATGGTGTGCAGCACGTGATGGCGCGGAAAAGGCTGCGGCAAATGCCATTGCCCGATGACACGCGCCGGCGTGCGCCCGATCAGCACGATACGATCCGCCAGCAGCAAAGCTTCGTCAATATCGTGCGTCACCAGCACCGCAGCGGTGTGATGATGCTCAATCAAACGGCGCAAAAGCTGCTGCATATCGCTGCGCGTCATCGCGTCCAACGCGCCGAAAGGTTCGTCCAATAACAAAAGCTGCGGCTCACGCGCCAAGGCTCTGGCCAAGGCCACGCGCTGCGCCATGCCGCCGGAAATTTCGCCGGGCAAACGCTCCGCCGCCGCGCTCAAGCCGACTTCTTCAATCGCCGCGTCGATTTTCTGCGTCCATTCTTGCCGGCTCAACGCGGAGCTTGCCTGCAGAAACTGCTTGAATGTCAAACCGAAAGCAACATTGTCCCGCACCGTCAGCCACGGCAAAAGCGGCGGCGTTTGGAACACAAAAACCGCACGCGGATGCGGTTTTTTCACAGGCTGTCCGAAAAGTTCCACTCTGCCCGATTGCGCCTGATGCAAACCTGCCAACACGCGCAGTAAGGACGATTTGCCCGCGCCCGAAGGCCCGAGCAAAACCACGGTTTCCCCTGCCGCCACGTCGAGCGAAAAATCCTGCAAAACCGTTTGCCTCACGCCCTTGGCATTGGCATAGCCAAGGGATATTTTCTGTGCGGAAAGAATGGCTTGGGAATGATTCATCGTGTTTAAGCCGCCACACGCTCTGCTTGCAGCGCGGCGATTTCCTTGCGCAAATGCTTCAAAGCGGGCGTGACAATCGCGACAAACAAAGCCTCGCGCGTACGCCGTTGCGCCGCATGGTGCATCAGATAACCGCGCGCGCCGGTGTGCAAAGCGGCAGATTGCGCCGCCGCCAAAGTCAGCTCCGCCGCCGCCGCGCGCAGCTCCAGCACGGGCAATAGTTCATGCACCCCTGCATCGGCGGCGTTCGCCAGCCGTTCGGTGGCGTGCCATGCGTCGTTCAATTGTTGTTGCAGCTCTTGCGGTGCGTCATCGAGAAAGGCATTGACCGCGCCGTTGGTTTTGTTGCTGTCCTCGGCCAGACGAATGCAATCATCAATAATCCCTGCGCCGATGCCGATTTGCAGCAGAATGAAACCGGCTTTGATGCGGTGAATAAACGCTTGAAATTCATTCGGTTGCGCCAAAACATCATCATCATGCACCTGCACCTCGCGGCAGGCGACGCTCAAAGTGCGCGTGCCTTCCAAAGCGCAAAATTCGGCGCAGGGTTTCAGCGACAAACCTTCCGCATCGCAGCGCAGCATAAACATCACGTATTGCCCGTCTTCGGTCAGCGCGGTGGCGGCGAACACATGGTTGTCGCCCAAATTCGACACCCACGGCAAACCGCCGCTGACGGCGTAACCGTTTTCCGTGCGCTTGGCGCGCAGAAAATGCTTTTCAATGCCTGCCAAGTGTTTGACCGTATTGGACATTCCCGTGCCTGCCAATACCTTGCCCTGCAAAACGTCCGCCAAATAACGCGCGCGCACTTTCGGGTTATGGCTCTGAAGCAAATACCACGCGCAGGCAGCCTGACACCACACCATGAACGCGGTCGAGCCGCATTCGCGTCCGACTTCGCGGATCACCGCGATTTGCGTCGCCAAACCCAGACCTAAACCGCCGTATTCTTTCGCGCCCGACGCAGCAAAACCGCCCAACGCGCCCAATTCGCGCAAATAGCTTTCGGGATACAATTTTTCGCGGTCAATCGCATCGACCAAAGGACGCAAAGTGCTCTGCACGTGCGCTTGCACTGCGTGCAATAAAGCTGATTGAGTAGTGCTCATGGTGTTGTTTTCCTTATTTATCAAAGGGTTCAGGCTGCCTGAAAGGTTCAGGAACATCTGAAAAACTCGTGACGGCGGCTTTTTCATCTCTTTTTTCGCCATACTGCGTCGCCAATCCATAGCCATAGCACCACTATGGCTATGGATTGACTTCTTGTCTGACAAAAAAATAAAAGCAAAAGACCACTCGCCAGAGCTTCTCAGAAGTTCCTTAAGCGTAAGCTTGAAGCTCGGGATTGATTTCGCTGCGTGCCAAGTTATTGGCAAAATTACACAAAGTCGCCAAAGACACGCCCAAAATCACTTCCAAAGCCTGTTGCTCGTTGTAACCGGCGGCAAAAAACGCCGCCAAAGTCGCATCATCGACATTGCCTTTTTTCGCGATCACTTCGCGCGTGAACAGGGCTAAAGTGTTGAGCTTTGCATCGGCAATCGCTTCGATGTTGCGCGCCGCCGCCACGGTCGCCTCGTCCAGTAATTTTTTCTTCAAAGACAAAGCGGTATGACCGGCTTGGCAAAAACCGCAACCGTTCAAAGACGCAGCGGTCAATTGCACAACTTCACGCTCGCCCGCGCTTAAAGAAGTTTGCCCGTTAATCGCGCCAACCTCTTGATAAGTCGCCAAAGCAGCGGGCGCATTCGCCAGCACGGCGATCAAATTCGGCAAAAAACCATTGTTTTTCAACGCAGCCTCGACACGCGGTTTCGCTTCCGCCGATACGGTGTCCAAAGTTTGCAAAGTGATGCGGCTCATGATGTTCCCTTTTTTAAATGAGACCTTTGCAAAAGTCTGTCATGTGGATGCAGTTCGCAGGAATAGCACCGCAGAAAGCGCAGACATATCTTTAAGATAGGCTGTGCTTTCGAGGAGCGCATTCCAAAGAAATGCGCCGCAGGACGGATTTTTGCAAAGGTCTCAAGGTTGAATAATGGAATGCATCATAGCGGCGCGGGGAAAGCCTGTGAAATACTGTTATCAGCTTAGCTTATAGGGATTGGTTATAAGCAGATCAGGTTGCCTGAACACAAAAAACCGCCGTGTGAAGCGCACGGCGGTGTTGGTGTGTGGCGGGGTTGATATGGTTTAATCGCTCGCCACAGGCAAGCCAACTTCCCGCAGCCGTTTCCATTCAAAAAAATGGCCGGGGTCGGTTTTGCGTTGCGGTGCAATGTCGCTGTGACCGCAGATGGCGTCAATCGGATAGTGGCGGCACAATGCGTGCAGCAAGGGTAATAGAGCGGCGTATTGTGCGTCGGTAAACGGCTCGAAATCGCAGCCTTCCAGTTCGATGCCGACGGAAAAGTCATTGCAGCGTTCGCGTCCGCGAAAAGCAGACATGCCGGCGTGGTACGCGCTGCGTTCGCAGGAGACATATTGTTTCAGGCAGCCTGAACGTTCGATCAGAAAATGAGAAGATACGCGTAAATCGGCAATCGAACGCAAAAACGGATGCGTGGCAGCGGCTAGGCGGTTCAGAAACAAGTCGTCAATCGCCCCCGTGCCATACTCAAACGGCGGCAGGGAAATATTGTGCAGGACGATTAAGGACACCGCCACATCAGGACGCGGCGCGTGATTGGGCGAGGGGATGGGTTGGGCGGCGGCATAAAAACCATTGTGCCAAGTCATGTCATCACCGCGAAAGATGGCGCACCCGACAGGGATCGAACCTGTGACCTTCGGCTTCGGAAACCGACACTCTATCCAACTGAGCTACGGGTGCGGAATAAGGAAAACAAGGAAACCTCTGCAACGAAGTTCAGCGACGCCAAAGACTCTGACGAGAGCCCTTTTGCCGTGCGTTCACGCTGCCGTATGGCAAAAACAAAGAGAGGCGAAAGCCGCCGTCATGAGTTTTTGAGAGGATTTTGGGGATTCTAACAAAATTATTCGGCTTTGTAAGGGCTTTTTTGCACGCGACACCATTGGAAAGAACGGGTGAATTCAGTATAATTCACGAGTTTAGGAAGCTTTGAGAACCTGAGAACGGGCGTATTTTCGCCGCTCCGATGACGAAGCAAGGCGTGATAAAGGGCAGGAAAGACCGCCGCCATGCCGTTCTCAAGGCATTTTGCATACCCGATAACCACTACCATAAGGTTCTTCCACAATGAACACATTTCGCAAATTCCAACGCGGTGCGGCAAGTTTCACGCTGATCAGCGGCTTGATTATTGCCGTTTTGTTTATTTATCTGCTGTATTTGCTGGCGACTTCCGGCACCAGCCTGAAAGCCGAAGATGCTTCCGATGTTTCGATCGGAAACCGCATTCACCCTGTGGGCATGGTGAAAGTATCCGACGGTGTGGAGCCCGGTATGCGTGACGGCGAGCAGGTTTTCACCAAAGTTTGTTTCCAATGCCACGCCGCCGATGCCATCATGGCAAACTCGCCTAAACTGGGCAACGCTGCCGAATGGGCACCGCGGATTGCCAAAGGTTTCGATGCCTTGATCCAAAGTTCGATCGACGGTATCAATACCATGCCGGCGCGTGGCGGCGGTACCGATTTGACCGATGAAGAACTGGCACGCGCCATTGCGTACATGGCCAATCAGTCGGGTGCAAACTTTGTTGCGCCGCCGATTGAAGGTGAAGAAGCTGTACCTGCAGAGGCTGATACAGCAGATGCCGCCGCATCGGAAGCCGCACAGTAAATTTCATCAATACATTCAAAGGCTGCCTGAAACGTTCAGGCAGCCTTTTTTGATTTGAGTTACCCGTTCGGTTGGGATAAGGCAATTCATATGGTATGGATGATGTCTTGCAGGCTGCCTGAAATGGCGCGGTGTCGCAGTATGTTTTCAGCCCGCATCTTCCTTAAAGCCGTTAAAAAACCGCACAAGAAAACTTGTGCGGCTTGGTTATGAATCAGAGCAAGGTTTTATTGCAGCACTTCCCATTGACCGTTTTTGCCGACATACAGCGTGACGACGCCGTTTTGAATATCGCCGTTCTCTTGGAACTGAATTTGTCCGGTCACACCTTGGTGGTCGGTGGCGGCCAGTTCAGGCAGGTATTTGGCAGGCTCGCCGCTTTGCGCTTTGTTCATCGCCGCAATCACGACATTGGTCGCATCATAGGCGTAGGGTGAATACGCCACGATTTCTTGCTGATAGGCTTTTTTGTACGCTTCGCTAAACGTTGCGTAGCCCGGCATTTGCTCTTTGGGCATGCCGGTGGTGGAAGCATACGCGCCTTCGGCGGCTTCTTTCGCCAAGCTCAAAAATTCGGGCGTTTGTACACCGTCCGCACCCATGAATTTGGCTTCCAGACCTTGGCGGCGCATTTCGCGCAGCAGCGGTGCAGCCTGTGCGTCCATGCCGCCGTAGAACACGAGGTCGGGGTTATTGGCTTTGAGCGCGGTGACGATCGCGCCGAATTCGGTGGCGCTGTTGGTGGTGTATTGGGTGTCAATCAGTTTCGCGCCGGCAGCTTGGGCGGATTTGGCAAAGTCATTGGCCAAGCCTTCGCCGTAAGCGGTTTTGTCTTGCACCACGGCGAAATTTTTCACGCCCAGTTTATTGACGGCATAATCGGCCAACGCCACGCCTTGTTGCGAGTCGTTGGCAATCACGCGAAACGCGCCTTTATAGCCTTGTTGGGTGAATTGCGGGCCGGTGACGGAGTAGACGATTTCGGGAATGCCGTTTTCGTTATACACCTTGCTCGCCACCATGGACGGGCCGGTGGTGAGGTGACCGACCACGACATTGACTTTTTTATCGACAAAACCGGTAGCCACCGTGGCGGCGGTTTTGGGGTCGCCCTGATCGTCTTCGGAGAGATACTTGAACACGACTTTTTGACCGTTCCATTGTGTGCCTTTGGCATTGGCTTCATCAACCGCCAATTTAACCCCGTCGGCAGCGTCTTTGCCCCAATGGGCGAAAGGACCGGTCAAGGGGTTCGCGGTGGCGATGGTGACGGTGATTTCGCCGCCGGCGGTTGCGGTGTCGGCAGTGCTTGCGGTTTGTTGGCCGCAGGCCGCCAATGCTAAGCAAACGGCGGCAGTCAATGCAGTATGACGCAGAGTAAGCATGATTTCTTATCCTTATGGTGAATGGTGAAGCATGGTAACGACGATGTGTTGCCATGCAAACGCGCTGATTGTTCCCGCTTTTTTAGGGCGCGTCAAGTACGCGCCAGCACCATATTGCTCATGCTCATGGCGCATATCAAGCGGTTTTGCTCGTCGCGCACTTCCATTTCGCAATAATGCATGGTGCGTCCTTGGCGGCGCAAACGTGCGGTGCAGGTGACCATGCCGTGCTGCATCGGACGCAGATGGGTTGCCTGAATATTGGTACCGACGGCGTAATAACGTTCGGTATCAATCACACAATTGGATAAAGTGGACGCGGCACTTTCTCCCAGCGCGACGTTTGCGCCGCCGTGCAAAATGCCGTGCGGCTGATGCACCCGCGCCGTTACCGGCATGGTGGCAACCAAATAATCCGCGCCGATGTCGGTGATGGTGATGTCGAGGGTTTCCAGCAAAGTATTGGCGCGACGCTGGTTCAATCGCGCCAATAATGCGGCTTTTTCGTTTTCTGCATTGCTCATGTTCAGAGTCTTTCTGGGTAGCGTTTACACCAATCAAGTTGAGCGTTTGACAAGAGCTTATCTTCTGTAGGAAAGCTTTAGACAGGCTGCCTGAATGATGTCCGTAGGGTTCAGGCAGCCTGTATGACTTGACAGAAACGGTACACTTCGCGCTCTATCGCCGCGCGATGGCGACTTACTTTCTTTGCTTCGTCAAAGAAAGTAAGCAAAGAAAGACGACCCCACGGCGCAGGTTTTGGCTATGCCAAAACTTCCCGTTCAAAAAGGCGTTTGTGCGGCGGGCTTGAACTCGCATTCGCTTCGCAAATGCTCAAACAAGCAAGCCCCTTTCTCCGTAAAAACGCCTTTTTGAACGGCTGCTTCAAGGGGGTTGGCGGCGGATGAAATAAAGGTTTCTTCAGGATTCACATTTTGGGTTTAAGTCATAAACGAGAAGACTCAAAACAAAACGAACGTAAACGCTATCTAGGATGCCTGAATTATTTTCCGCGCATAAAATGATAACTGCTGATGCGGTAACCGGAATTAAAATACAGGCGGTGCGCTTCTTGGCGCTCAATCCCAACTGCGGAATCGACGTGTACCGGCAAACGCCCTAACCGCTCGGCTTCTTCGTGGATAAAGTCCAATAATTGCTTGGCAAAACCATGACCGCGATGTTCAGGCAGCGTGGACAGATCATCAATGCTTAAATGTTTACCCCACGCCAGATTATGGCTGACGCGAAAACCGCACACCGCCAATGCTTGGGTGCGGCCTTCTTCAAAAATGCCGACCAGCCGATAGCCTTCATCGCGCAACACATTATTCACTTCGCCGACAAATTGTGCCGCCGAAGTCAAATGCGGGCGCAGCACCAGCATCGCAGGGAAGGCGTGTGCGGTTTCGTGCGGCGGGATTTCGACAATGCGGTACGGCTGCGGTGCTTCCGCTTCGGGGGCAGGCGCGGGCTGCGGCACTTGGGTGCTGATGCCGGCGGCTTCGCTGCCGTCGCACACGCGCAAATCGTTATCGCCGGCGAAGTCGGTCAGGAAGCGGAACATCGCGGGGTTGAGTTGTTCGAGGTTTTTGTCCACCACCACGCAGCGCACTTGGTTAATCAGCAGCGGGCGCACATAACTGTGGTAAGCCAAACGATGGTCTTGGTCAAACGAGGACAAAATACCCGACAGCCGTTCCGACCAGTCGCTGGGGCGGAAAATCTTACCTTTATTGGTAATGCCCTGAATAATGATATCGTTCAAAAATTGTTCCGACATAATGATCCCGTAAAAACCCTTCAATATCTTTGCCGTCGTATTTTCAGGCAGCCTGAAGAAGCTGCGGACGGAGGAAAAAATAGAGTCGTATTATAGCGGTTTGGCGCGGAAGAAAACAGGCATCGTCCGCAGCGGAGCGCGCCAACAAAAAACGCAAGCCGGATAGGCTTGCGTTTTTTGTTGTTCGACCGCTTGTGGCGGTATGAAACGGTTTAACGTTTCGAGAACTGTTTGGCGCGACGTGCTTTGCGCAGACCCGGTTTTTTACGCTCGACTTCACGGGCGTCACGGGTAACCAAACCGGCTTGCGACAGAACCGTTTTCAATGCGCTGTCGTAGTCGATCAAAGCACGGGTGATGCCGTGGCGAATCGCGCCGGATTGACCGGCTTCGCCGCCGCCGACCACATTGACTTTAATGTCGAAGGCTTCGAGGTTTTCGGTCAAAACCAAAGGTTGGCGCACGATCATGCGGCCTGTTTCGCGGGCGATGTATTCGTCCAGCGGGCGGTTGTTGATGGTGATGTTGCCGCTGCCTTTTTGCAGAAATACGCGGGCGACGGAGCTTTTGCGTCGGCCGGTACCGTAATAATATTTTCCGTTCATGAGTGGCAATCCTTAAATATCCAAAACTTTGGGTTGTTGTGCGGCGTGGTTGTGTTCTGCGCCGGCGTACACTTTCAGTTTTTTGATCATGGCGTAGCCCAAAGGACCTTTCGGCAACATGCCTTTGACGGCAGTTTCCAACACGCGCTCGGGGTGTTTGTCTTGGAATTGGCTAAAAGTGCGTTCGAGCAATCCGCCCGGGAAACCGGTGTGGCGGTAGTAAATTTTGCCTTCGGCTTTATTGCCGGTGACGCGGATTTTATCGGCATTGATCACAACGATGTAATCGCCGGTGTCGACGTGCGGAGTGTATTCCGGCTTATGTTTGCCGCGCAGGCGACGAGCAATTTCGGCAGCGAGACGACCCAGAACTTTGTCTTGGGCATCAACCACATACCACTCGCGCTTGACCTCATGCGGCTTGGCAGAAAAGGTTTTCATGGAAAGTCCAAATAAGATTAAGAAAGTTTTGCATTTTATGTAAGAACATCTGCCCTGTCAATGGGTTTGCACGTTTGCCGTACGGCTTTCGCCAATTGTGCGGCAAATCGCATACAATCTGATGTTCCGACTTTCTTGCTGTTTCCGTCTTATGTCCGCTCCCGATTTTGCCCAAACCCTATGCCGCGACCGCCATTTTTTGCGCCAAGCGTTCAGGCAGCCTGAACGTTTCGGCGGCATGGATAAGGTGTGGCAAAAGTACGCGCAATCGCAGCAGCTTTACCAAAAAAGATTAGCGGTGCTGCCTTCGCCGCAGTACGACGGAAGCCTGCCGGTGCATGAAAAACGTGAGGAGATTAAGGCGGCGATGGCGGCGCATCAGGTGGTGATTGTGTGCGGCGAAACCGGCTCGGGCAAAACCACGCAATTGCCGAAAATCTGTTTGGAATTGAGGCGTGGCGCGGCAGGGTTGATCGGGCACACGCAGCCGCGCCGTTTGGCGGCGCGTGCGGTGGCGGCAAGGATTGCGGAGGAGTTGGGCGGCGACATCGGGCAAAAAGTCGGGTTTAAGGTGCGTTTTACCGATCAAACCTCGCCCGAGGCGTGCATTAAATTGATGACCGACGGCATTTTGCTGGCGGAGACGCAGACCGACCGTTTTTTGACCGCCTACGACACGTTAATCATTGACGAAGCGCATGAACGCAGCCTGAACATTGATTTTTTACTGGGCTACCTGAAGCAGCTTTTGCCGCGCCGTCCCGATCTGAAGGTCATCATTACTTCGGCGACGATTGATGCGGCGCGTTTCAGTCGGCATTTTAATGACGCGCCGGTGATTGAGGTGTCGGGGCGCACTTATCCGGTGGAGATTCGTTACCGCCCGTTATCGAGCCGTGATGAAGACGATGCCGAAATCGAGCTGACCGATGCGATTGTCGATGCGGCGGACGAGTTGGCGCGTTTGGGTCAGGGCGATATTTTGGTGTTTTTGCCCGGCGAACGGGAAATCCGCGAAGCCGCCGCAGCGTTGCGTCAATCGACTTTGCGTCGCAACGATGAGATTTTGCCCTTGTTTGCGCGGCTGTCGCATGGTGATCAGCAGAAAATTTTTCACCCGTCAGGCAAGGCGCGGCGGATTGTGCTGGCGACCAACGTGGCGGAAACGTCGCTCACCGTGCCGGGGATTCGTTACGTGATCGACAGCGGTTTGGCGCGGGTGAAACGCTATTCGGCGCGGGCAAAAGTGGAGCAGTTGCACGTCGAAAACATCTCGCAAGCCGCCGCACAACAACGTGCCGGCCGTTGCGGACGGGTAGCGGCAGGGGTGTGCATTCGGCTGTATGCCGAGGATGATTTTGCGCAACGCGCCGCCTTTACCGACCCTGAAATTTTACGCAGCAATCTGGCGGCGGTGATTTTGCGCATGGCGGCATTGCGTTTGGGCGCGGTGGCGGATTTTCCGTTTTTGGACGCGCCCGATGCGCGTTTCATCAATGACGGCTTTCAAGTGCTGCTGGAGTTGGGCGCGGTCGATGACAATAACCGCCTCACCCGACTGGGCACGCAAATGGCACGGCTGCCGATTGACCCGAAAATCGCACGGATGTTGATTGCGGCGGCGGCGCACGATTGCATGGCGCAAATGCTGATTATTGTGGCTGCGTTGTCGATTCAAGACCCGCGCGAACGTCCGTTTGAAGCACGGGAGGCGGCGGATAAGGCGCACGAACGTTTTGCCGATAAATCTTCGGATTTTCTGGCGTATGTGAATATTTGGGATTCTTTCGAGAAGGAAAAAGCGGACAAAAAATCCAACAAACAATTGGTGCAATGGTGCCGCCAATATTTCCTGTCGCATTTGCGTATGCGCGAATGGCGCGAGCTGCATCATCAGTTGGCGCAGATTGTCGAGGACATGAATTTAAGCGCACCGCGTCACGCCAAAAGGCTGCCTGAAAAGGTTGCAGGCAAGCTCTTAACCGCCGGTAACGATGCCGACTTAGGCGCGCAATTGAAACAAAAAGCCTTGGCGAAAAAACAACGGCGCAGGGATAATCGCGCCGAAAAAGCCGCCGATTTCGAGGCGATTCACCGCGCCTTGCTCACGGGTTTGATCGCGAACGTCGGTTTGAAATCGCCCGATGCGCATGATTATGTCGGCGCGCGCGGCACGCATTTTCACCTTTTCCCCGCGTCCGCGCTCTTCAAAGCCAAGCCCAAATGGGTGATGGCGGCGCAATTGACCGACACGGGCAAGCTGTACGCGCGCGATGTGGCGGCGATCGAGCCGGAATGGATTGAGGCGGAAGCACCGCATTTGGTGCGGTATCATTATTTCGAGCCGCATTGGGAACAAAAGCGCGGCGAAGTGGTGGCGAGCGAACGGGTGACGCTGTACGGCCTGACCGTGTTGCCGCGCCGCCCGGTGGCGTACGGGCGGATTGATCCGCAAGCCGCGCGTGAATTGTTTATCCGCGGCGCGTTGGTGGCGCAGGAAGCTTCCCTGCAGGCAAGCTTTTTTCAGCATAACCGCCGCTTGATTCGTGAAGTTGCCGAGCTGGAACACAAATCGCGCAGGCAAGACGTGCTGGTCGATGATGAAACCTTGTTTGCGTTTTACAACGAAAGGCTGCCTGAAAGCCATCAGCCGAAAACGGGCAAAGCCGTGCCGCTGGCGGATTTGCGCAGTTTTGAAGCGTGGCGGCAGGAGGCGGAAAAAGACGAGCCGCAGCTTTTGTTTTTGAACCGTGACGACTTGATGCAACACGCCGCCGCTGCGGTCACCGAAACGCAATTTCCCGCCGCACTGCAAACCGCCGACGGCAAATTCAAACTCAGCTACCGTTTCGAGCCGCATCACCCCTTGGACGGCGTGACCCTGACCGTGCCGTTGCCGGTGCTGAATCGGCTCAATCCCGCCGCGCTCGAGTGGCTGGTGCCGGGCATGATTCGTGAAAAATTACAATTGCATATCAAAGCCTTGCCCAAGCAAATCCGCCGCTTGTGCGTGCCCGTACCCGAATTCATCACCGCTTTTCTCAGCCGCGCGCCCGACACCGCCGCGCCCATTTTGCCTCAATTGGCACAGGCCATTGCCCGTCAAGCCGGCGACATCAAAATTTTGGACGAGATCGATATGAACGCATGGGCGGCGTTCAGGCTGCCTGAACACTGTTATGTCAATCTGCGCGTGACCGACGACGGCGGACAAGAACTCGCCTCCGGTCGCGACTTAATCGCCTTGCAAAACGAACTGGGACAAGCCGCCGCCGTGACTTTCCGCGACAGCGGCAGCGATTTTGAGCGCGAAAACCTCAGCACATGGGACATCGGCACGCTGCCTGAAAGCTTAAAATTCGCACGCGGCAAACAACAATTGACCGGCTTTTTGGGTTTGCAACAGGAAAAAGACGGACAGATCGCCTTGCGATTATTCGATACCGCGTCCGCCGCCGAAGACGCACACCGCCGCGGCGTGATTGCGTTGATGCGTTTGCAATTGAAAGAACAGGTCAAAGACCTGAACAAAGGCTTGCCCGACTTCACCAAAATCGCCTTAATCTTCAAACAACTGGGCGCGGACAATCTGCGCGAAGACATCACCGCCGCCGTACTGGACCGAGCCCTGATCGGCGAAGACGCACTGCCGCGTGACGAAAAAAGCTTCAAAGAACAGCTCAAACGCGGCAAAAGCCGCCTGCCCGCGGTCAAACAAGCCCTGAACCAACATTTAAGCGAACTGGCAAGCGTGTACGGCGAGCTGATGCCGCGCCTGAACAAACACCCCTTAAACCGCTGCCTGAACGAACAGTTAAACCAACTGATTTACCCCGACTTCGTCCAAAAAACCCCGTGGCAACAATGGCCGCGCCTACCCATTTACCTGCAAGCCATGCAAAAACGCATGGAAAAATATTCCGCCAACATGGCACGCGACGCCGCACGAGAAAGCGAGATTCAAGAACTGCTGACCCTGTGGCAGGAAAAAACGGACACGCTCTACAAAAACAAACAAACCGTTTCAGGCAGCCTGCAAGCATTCCGCTGGAAAATCGAAGAACTGCGCGTATCACTGTTTGCGCAAGAATTGAAAACCCCGTTTCCGGTGTCGGTGAAAAGGTTGATGAAGGAGTGGGAGGGGTTGCAAGGATAAGGGTGTGATACGGTGCTTGTTTTTGTTGTAGCTCCCTCTCTCATTTCGCAGTACTACAATTCATGCCGAATACCATTTGACCGATAAAGTAGTTGTAGCTCCCTCTCTCATTTCGCAGTGCTACAATTCAAAATAAAGTGCTAAGGTTGCCATTTCCATAGATTTGCTCCAACAAAAAAGCAGCCCGAAGGCTGCTTTAGGATAAGCTAGATTAAATAATTATTCAGGTCGTGCTGTACCGGCGAGTTCTTCCGTGCATTGATTAAGAGGCACGGGAGAAAAGGTCGGTCTTCCTACCATAAAACCCAAAGTAACCCCGCCGCGTATGCAGGTTACTGTAGCAGGCTCCAATGTAACATCGATATTTCTTTTGGCTTCTGTTTCTGCCCAGATTTCGTATGTTCCCGCAGGTAATTCTTTTTCCAAGAAAGCTCCGTTTTTTAACGTTCCCATCAATTCTTTGTCGATGTGTACGTCATAATACAATCCGCCCCCGTAAAGTTGAGAGGGTCGATAGACATACAGCATTGCATTATTTTCGGATGGTTTTTTTATTGCGCTAAAGTTTTCCCCTGTAGCACTGCACCCTACCGCCAATAAAGCGGCAGCCGTTGCCAATAATTTTCTCATGCTATCCCTTTCATTTCACGATTAAACGAAAGAGGAAGTTACACCAAAACCCTGAAAAAATCAAAGCCGATTCAAGGTTTCGGTGGGTTCGCTGCTCATAACGTCAATAAAAACCACATCAAACATCATCAGCAGTTCAATTTCCCATCGCTGCACCCGAATACATGACAGTTGAAAATATGCCAGCATTTCAGCGTAACTGATGGCGGTTATGCCCATTCCTGATTGTCGGGTGCGGCTTAGGTCGTGAAACCAAGCCCACACGTGCGCGAAAGGCAGGGGAATTGTCGGCAGATTTTCAAGTTCAGGCGATAAAATGCCTGTTTGCTCGTGAATCTCTTGCAACAATTCAAAGCGCGATTTCTTGTACTCATCATTGTGCCGATGCAGTACAAAATAACGCCGTGCTTCTTCCGCTGCCTCTGCGGTCAGGCTGGCAAAAAATTGGCTTCGTTTTGCGCCTCATTCGTGATTTGCGTCACCAGCCAATCATGGTTTTTCAGAAGGTCATAGATGGTTTTTTCGGTGAACTCAACAGGCTTGCCGCCGTCGGTAATGCCGTGAATGTTCACCGTCAAAACGGCGGCATAATCCAAATTGAGTTTTTTTGCATCATCAATCGTCTTGATGTTGGCTTTGCCGGAGCGTGCAGGTTGTAGCTCCCTCTCTCATTTCGCAGTGCTACAATCTGCTGTTAGTCAGTAAAATCTCACATTGCGTTGTAGCTCCCTCTCTCATTTCGCAGTGCTACAATTACCTAAAGGCGCAATGATGGGTGTGGTTAGTTGTAGCTCCCTCTCTCATTTCGCAGTGCTACAATGCGGTGGCAAAAGATGCTGACGAACTCGGAGTTGTAGCTCCCTCTCTCATTTCGCAGTGCTACAATTAAGCTCATATCACACTGTAAGCGTGGTTAGTTGTAGCTCCCTCTCTCATTTCGCAGTGCTACAATATGCGATAGGTGTTGTATGCGGCGTTTTGTGTTGTAGCTCCCTCTCTCATTTCGCAGTGCTACAATCCCGACTTGCAACGCTCCATGACGCGGACAGTTGTAGCTCCCTCTCTCATTTCGCAGTGCTACAATAAATCACTTCTCAACCCTCAGCCGCCGACGGTTGTAGCTCCCTCTCTCATTTCGCAGTGCTACAATCGGGCAAACCGACAGAAACGGCAGGTGTGTGTTGTAGCTCCCTCTCTCATTTCGCAGTGCTACAATGACACCATCAGCCAGCCACCGACCCGAGAAGTTGTAGCTCCCTCTCTCATTTCGCAGTGCTACAATGGCAGAAGCCGGTACTCAAGCCGGTGCGCTGTTGTAGCTCCCTCTCTCATTTCGCAGTGCTACAATTTGTCGAAACATTGCAAGACTGGATCGAAGGTTGTAGCTCCCTCTCTCATTTCGCAGTGCTACAATTGCCTGTATATATTCAAGACTATATTTTGAGTTGTAGCTCCCTCTCTCATTTCGCAGTGCTACAATATGGGTTGCGTGTATAAGCAAAGTCGCCTCGTTGTAGCTCCCTCTCTCATTTCGCAGTGCTACAATCGCTCGTCAAAGCGATTCAACGTCTCCTCCGTTGTAGCTCCCTCTCTCATTTCGCAGTGCTACAATAGTCAAACGGCAAATCCTTGCTGTATAAGGATTTGCGGCGTAAGGGACAAAAAAGGTGCTGTTTTCAGGGTGAGCCTCTCTAAGGGACAT